>NZ_CAXAUC010000002.1:0-587560 GCF_963972205.1 uncultured Gilvimarinus sp.
TTTGAGCAAGAAGCCCTCGCTAAATTGAGTGTCTAGTTTTGATGGTAGGGATCAAAAAGTGTTCTCGAGGAAATTGAGTCCCATCATGGTGTTTTAGAAAAGTATAGTGCCGAATCTTATACTTTTAGCCATGTATCTTTTCAAGAGTATTTCGTGGCTTGTGCTTTAGTGGCTAAGCATGTAGAGTTTAATTTTGTAAAGAAAAATTATTTCAATGTAAGGGCGTCTTCAGTAATAATATTTATGGTTGCTTTAATGGATGATCCTACCCCAATAATTTACTTTTTGATTGAAAAGTCCAATTTAAAAGGAATTAAGACTTATCCTGCTATGAGCAAGAGGATTGATGTTTTAAGTCTTCTATATCGCTGTATGAACTCAGGCGTATCTATACTTCCAGAGTTCAGAAAGAAAGTATATCGTCATATTGCGGAGTCTCAATTTGAAATATCTAAAATATATAGAGATGCAAAAACATTCCCAATAGCAAAGCTAGAAGATGATGGTGTTAGTCACACATTTTTTTATATCGGAAAAGTTAGAAAAACTCTTGGGGATGCCTTGATTTCATATCGGAAGCTGGCAAATGAGATATTGCTATCGCCGAATGAAAGCTATGCAGAAACTGCAATTGAGGTGTTAGATGAAACAAAAGACTTCGATAGGCCAACTATTAATTTTTGCGTCAATGGGTGCTTGGTAGTACCTCTAGTTGGGGTGATTCCAGAAAAAGTTTTGAGTAGGCTTTATAATCTTAGAGATAGTATGAGTGATGAAAGTGTGTTTTATAAAATCGCAGAAAGTACAATAGAAAAAGTAAAAAAAGTTTATCTAGAGTGATGTGTGGAGTCTGGGTCGGCCTGTAGCCGAATGGTGTCAGGAATTCGAATTCTGGGGACAGTTTACTTAATTAGCCTTTCAGGTGTTGTTAGATGAAGCTTCATTTGTAGGAATGTGTAAGTTTTTCGGCCCACGCCAAGGAAAAGTTAAATAGTGGCACGGTGCAAAAGTCCCTTGCAGCTCGCTGAGTGGAGGTCGATTTTAGGGGGTGAGCGAAAGGGATTTCGCGAAATAGCTTGTCGGGGCATGGAAGCCCTGTCAAGCCGTGCCGCTAAAATCGGTTGGAGCGAGGCTATCCGTATCGCTACATGGATGTAGCTGAATAGCGCAACGCAGGAGCAGTTGCCGAGGGCCGAGGTGCGCTTTTGACGTGAAGGGGTTTACTAATGCCGTGAGCGCACGTGGTTCACATGGATGTGGGGAAGTAGAACAACGCAGGAGCAGTTGTCGAGATGCGCAGGAACGGCTGAGTCCCTTTTTCGTCGTATCACAAAAAGGGACTCGCCCGCCCGGCGACTGAGGGCAAACAACTTGAAGAAAAGCCAAATGTTGGTCGTATAGCGCGGATCTCAGGTCAACGGGCTCAGCGTTGTTGATTTTAGTAAAGCTCTACGGTCAGTAATTCGGCGCCATTGCCCTTGCCGTCGGGCCCGATTTTTACCAAATAAACAGTCATTCGCTCGCCTAGAGATACCGCTTATAAAACAGCACGGCTGCTCTGCCACCTCGCCCCACCTTGCTAGCACCACGGCAGGAATGTGATACTAAAGCTCAACGTCCGAATCTCTTAAATGTTTTACGCCTTATGTCTGAATCCGAGCAAGCGCTTGCCGCTATTATCGACAGTTGCCAGCCTAGCACGATCGTCGCGCTGGGCGAGATGGCACAGGGGTTGGCGCAGCGGTGGTCTGAACATCACAAGTGTGAGGTTACGCGCGTGAGCGCTGATGATACCGAAGGGGCATTATCGCTCTGTGGGGTTCAGGATCTCGGTTTGGTCTCCGACACGTTGGAGCATGTGAGTTTCCAGCAAGGGCAGATACTGATCGGCCAGTTGCGCAATTACGGCACTCGCCAGATCGCGGTGCTGGTGAGGGATCAAAGTTGCTGGAAGTTGAATGACTTTATCGGTCTGGGTTTTAAAAGAGAGGCGCGGCTAGAGGCAGAAGAGGGCGGTGAAGCCTTGATGCTCTACACCTACAATATCAGCAGCTATAACCACCAGCGCCCTTGGAATAACCCCAGATTTTGGGCCAACCCGCATATGTGGGATAAAGCGCGGTGGTAAGGATGCTAGATCGGACTAGTTCCCCCGGCTAATTATTTTAATATCGGTACGCAAATTAATGGCACAGTCGGTTAGATTGGGTCTATCCTAATCAATCTAAGGTGTCGCTCTGCACGATGGTTTGATTGTTACTAATAAAAAATAAGAGATACGTTATGCCATTTTCCCAAGAACAACTTAGTGAACTTAATCTGCTCGCCTCGTTTCATTCATCGTCTTCGCAGGAGGGCATTAAAGTCCATCAACACTCCGCCGAGCCTGCTACCGTGGCCGCCGCGCAGCGGTTACACCAGCGGGGCCTTGTTACCCAGTCCGATGGCGGGTATCTCACCCCTTTGGGCAGTGAAATCACCGAGCAAGTCCACAAAATACTGTCGGTGTTAAGCAGTACCCCTTAATCGCCCCCCCCCCTCAAGCCCAGCAGCGAGCTTCTTATAAAGCCCGTTATTCCCGGTATAGATCAAGCCCTGGCGTCGATAAAAGCCTAAAATTAACCCCACAGACTTGTTAACCCAAACTCTCTCTCTGGGTTGACAGATCCCCCCCACAGATTACTATAGCCACTAACCAAGATTAGCCGCTGCCGGCCGCCGAGCTGGCAGTAGCATTTAAGATTCAAAACGACTTAAAAAGTTACCCGGACGCCTTTATGAACGCCTCTATTACCCCTGCTCCTGTACGTCACGACTGGACTCGCGCCGAGATTATGGCGTTGTTTGCCCAGCCGTTTAACGATTTGTTGTTTCAGGCGCAGACGGTGCACCGCGCCCACTTTAACCCTAATGAGGTGCAGGTAAGCACCTTGTGCTCGATTAAAACCGGCGCTTGCCCGGAAGATTGCGCCTACTGCCCGCAAAGTGCCCGCTACGATACCGGGCTTGAGCGCGAGCGCCTGATGGCGGTAGAGAAGGTGGTGGAAGAGGCTCGTGCGGCCAAGGCGTCGGGTGCGACGCGCTTTTGTATGGGGGCCGCGTGGCGCTCGCCCAAGGGCAAAGACATGCCTTACGTAACCAAGATGGTACAAGAGGTTAAATCCCTCGGTTTAGAAACCTGTATGACGCTGGGCATGCTGGATGAGAAACAAGCGGGCGATTTGGCCGCCGCCGGACTGGATTACTACAACCACAATTTAGATACCTCGCCCGAGTACTACGGCGAAATTATCACCACGCGCACTTACCAAGACCGTTTAGAAACGCTGGATAACGTGCGTGCCGCGGGCATGAAGGTGTGCTGCGGCGGTATCGTGGGCATGGGCGAAGAGGCGGACGACCGCGCCGGCTTGCTGCAGCAGCTGGCCAATATGCCCGAGCACCCCGAGTCGGTGCCCATTAATATGCTGGTTAAAGTGGCCGGCACGCCGCTAGAGACCGAGGCCGATCTGGACCCGCTGGAGTTTGTTCGCACCATCGCGGTGGCGCGTATCTTAATGCCGCACTCCCATGTACGTCTATCGGCAGGCCGCGAAGAAATGAGCGATGAGATGCAGGCCATGGCCTTTTTTGCCGGCGCCAACTCGATTTTTTACGGCGAGAAACTGCTGACGACCGCCAACCCCGAATCAAACAAAGACATGCAGCTGTTTAAGCGGTTGGGCATTAAGCCCGAGTCGCGCGAAGTGCATGAAGACGACTCTGAAGCCGAGGCCTCTATCGCCGCCTCGCTGGAAGCGGCACACAACGACAAATTCTTTTACGACGCTGCCCAGTAAAGCCACTACCCCAGCCCATGAACCCCTTTGATCAACACCTGCAGGCGGTGCTCGATGAGCGCCGTTTACAGCATCGCTATCGCCAGCGGCGCGAGGTTAGCTCGGCCCAGGGGCCGGTGCTGACGGTCGACGGCCGCGAGCTGGTTGGCTTTTGCAGCAACGACTACTTAGGTCTGGTCGCCCACCCGGAGATGGTTGACGCCATGGGTATCGCCGCCCGCGAGCTGGGTGTGGGCAGCGGTGCCTCGCATTTGGTGTGTGGCCACTCGCGCGAGCATCATGAGCTTGAGCACGAGCTGGCCGAGTACACCGGGCGCGAGCGGGCGCTGTTGTTCTCTACCGGGTATATGGCCAACCTTGGCGCTATTACCGCACTGGTGGGCAAGGGCGATGCGATTTGGCAAGACCGCCTTAATCACGCTTCAATGCTGGATGCCGGCGCGCTATCGGGCGCGCGCTTTGGCCGCTTTTTGCATAACGACCCGGCAAGCTTGCACAGCAAAATGGCGGGTTTTACGGGTAACCGCCAATTGGTGGCGGTGGATGGTGTGTTTAGTATGGACGGCGACTTGGCGCCTTTGCCCGAGTTGGCCGCCACGGTAAACGACCATAACGGTTGGTTGATGGTGGATGACGCCCACGGCTTTGGCTGCTTGGGCGCCACCGGCGCCGGCAGTTGCGAGCATTTTGGTTTAAACCAGACCGATGTGCCGGTCATGATGGGCACCCTGGGTAAAGCCATTGGCAGCTTTGGGGCATTTATTGCCGGCTCCGAGCGTTTGATTGAGTCGTTAATTCAATTGTCCCGCAGTTATATCTATACCACCGCCATGCCCCCCGCAGTGGCCGCTGCAACACGGGTAGGGCTGCGCTTGGCGCAAACCGACTCCTGGCGCCGCGAGCATTTAGATGAGCTGATCGCACACTTCAGAAAAGGCGCCAGCGAGCTGGGTTACCAGCTGATGGACTCGCCCACCCCTATTCAGCCCATTGTGATTGGCGCCGATGCCGACGCCGTGGCTTTATCCGAGGCGTTGCGCCAGCGCGGCTTTTGGGTGAGCGCTATACGCCCGCCCACCGTACCTGAGGGCAGCGCCCGGTTGCGGGTGACCTTAACCGCTGGCCACAGTGTGGCGCAGGTAGATGGGTTGCTGGCCGCCTTAAAGGATGTGCAACCGTAACATGCCCCTTCATATTCAATGTTTGCCATCGGCCGCGAATCACCCGGAGCCTATCGTGTTACTGCACGGTTGGGGCTTTGATTCGCGCGCTATGACGCCGTTAGCTGAGGCGTTAACCACCGTAGCCGAGGTGTGGTTAGTGGATGTGCCGGGCTTTGGTGAGTCTGACGCACCTCGCGAGTGGCGCGGAGCGCACGTGCTAGAGCAGCTTGCCGAGGCGCTGCCTGAGCGCTGTCAGTTGGTGGGCTGGTCGTTGGGTGGAATGTTGGCCACGCAGTTTGCGCAATACTATCCCGCGCGGGTGAGTCGTTTAGTCACCCTTGCGAGCAACGCCTGTTTTGTGGCTCAACCCGAGTGGCCGCAAGCCATGGCCCCGGCGGTTAACGCGCAATTTAACGCCGCCTTTAGCGATCAGCCTGCCGCCGCCGCGCGACGCTTTGCCGGGCTGGTGGCGAGCGGTAGCCCCGCCGAGCGCGAGCGTTTAAAGCAGTTGCGTCAGTGGTTGCCCGCTCAAGATGTTATAGCGGCTAGCAAAAACAATTGGTGTGCCGCGCTCGACTATTTAGCGACAAGTGACAATCGCGCCGCGTTGCAGCAATTACAGATTCCCGTATTGCATTTACTGGCCGAACACGACGCCCTGGTGACGGCGGCCGTTGCTCTGCCGCTGGCAACACTTAACCCAGCTCATCAAGTCAGCGTGATCGCAAGCGCCAGCCACGGCATGCATCTAGATCAGCCACAGGCGGTTACGCAGGCAATTTGCGATTTTTTTAAGGCGGGCAATGCGCCGCTTAACCGCCTCGATAAGCAACAAGTCGCCCGCTCGTTTAGCCGCGCCGCCGCTACCTATGAATCGGCCGCCCGCTTGCAGCGCGCGGTTGGTGAGCAACTATTGAGTGCGATTAACCAGCCCGCAGCGCGGGTACTTGATCTGGGCTCTGGCACCGGATTGTTTGGCGCCGGGTTGCGCCGTGCCACAAGCGCGGATCATCACTGGGCGCTGGATTTGGCCGAGGGCATGCTGCGCTATAGCCGCGAGCACCACCCGGAGCCGACCGCCTGGCTGTGCGCCGATGCCGAGGCGCTGCCGCTGGCGGCCGAGAGTGTCGATTTGGTGTTCTCAAGCTTGGCTATTCAGTGGTGCGAAAACTTACCGGCACTATTTGCCGAGCTGTACCGGGCGCTAGCACCCGGTGGCCAGCTGTATATTGCTACGTTGGGCCCTGGCACTCTGGCCGAGTTACAACGCGCTTGGCGGGCGGTCGATGCGTACGTGCATGTCAATAATTTTGTGCCGGCCGCGCACTTGGTACAGACGGCGCGGGCGGCAGGCTTAAGCGAGGTGTGCCAAAGCGTGTACACCGAAACCCTGTTTAGCGCTAATGTGCGCGAGCTAACCCGCGAGCTAAAAGGCTTAGGTGCACACAATGTGAACCGTGGCCGGCCCCAAGGGCTTACCGGCCGCCGGCAACTGCAATTGTTGGAGGCCGCCTACGAGCAATTCCGGGAGCCCCGTGGGCTGCCCGCTAGTTATGAGGTGGTGTATCTAACCGCACGCAAGCCGGAGCTGAGTTCATGAAGCACTTTTTTGTCACAGGCACCGACACGGATGTGGGCAAAACCCAAATCGCCAGTGCGCTGTTGTACAAAGCGCGGCAGACGGGTTTAACGACGGCGGCGGTAAAGCCTGTGGCTGCTGGTTGCGAGCACGATGGTGAGCGCTTACTTAACGATGATGCCTTGCAGTTGCAGGCGCAGTGCTATCCGCCGCTGGAGTATCAAGTGGTTAATCCGGTCGCGTTTGCGGCGCCTATTGCCCCGCACATTGCTGCGGCCGAGCAGTGCGCCGAGTTGAGTGTGACGCAGCTGGCGCCACAGTGTGAGCAGGTGTTGGCGGCGGGCGCTGAGTTTGCATTGGTCGAGGGTGCTGGGGGGTGGCGCGTGCCGCTGAATGATACCGAGACCTTGGCCGATTTAGCGGTTGCGTTGTCGCTGCCAGTTATTGTCGTGGTGGGGGTGCGCCTTGGTTGTATTAATCATGCGCTGTTAACGCTTGAGGCTGTTGAGCGTGATGGTCTTGCGGTGGCCGGCTGGGTGGCAAACGTTATCGACCCGGATACCAGCCGTCTAGAGGCTAATATTGCGGCATTAAAGCAGCGGATAACCGCGCCTTGCTTGGGGGTGGTGCCCTATTTGTCGGCGCCTAAACCAGCGACGCTAGCCCCGTATTTAACGCTTGATTCGCTTATTTGATTCGTTGGATGAGTTATTTGGCTATAACGCGGCGCTTTTTAGCCCTAACTAATCTTACATATGGCGCAATTGGCGATGTTGCTGGCTGTTTTTTGTGCGGTTTTGGCGCTAAAATAGCAGTAAGCATTAATTTTTCGCTCGTTCATTAATCGGAGTGCCCTCGTGGATATCGGATCGGTTGTTAATCAAAGTTTAATTGGCATGCAGAACTCCCGCGCCGAGATGACACAATCGGCGCAACAAATTGCGCAGGCCACGACCTCGACCAGCCCTGCCGTGACCGGCAGCCAATCGGCTGATTTAACGACGCCGTTGGTGAATTTACAGGTGCAGCAGCAAGTGTTTGATAGCTCAGCCCGTGTGCTTGAGGTGGCTGACCAAACCATTGGCGCGCTGCTGGATGTAAAGGCGTAAGCCCAGATGCTAAATACGCTGCCGTCAAACTTTGCCAGTGCCGTTACGCCCTACACCCCACTGGGGCGGGCGCCGGTAAGCGAAGAAAACGTCGAGCAAAAGGCGTCTAGCTTTAAGCCGCTAGAAGAGGGCGCCGAGGCGGCGCGCAACCAAAATCGCCGCTCCCCTGAAGATCAGCCCAATGAAACACAAGAGCAAGAGCGCACCCGCGCCGATGCCCAGGCTAAGGCGGCCGAGGCGCAACAGCTAAAAGAGCGCCAAGAAGAGGTGACTGAGCTGGCTAAGCGCGATCGCGAGGTGCGTGCCCACGAGCGCGCCCATGCTGCCGCCGGCGGCCAGTTTGCCGGTGCGCCTACCTACGAGACAACCCGTGGCCCCGATGGCGTAAGCTACGCAGTGGCGGGTGAGGTAAATATCGATACCAGCAAGGTGGCGGGCGATCCGCAGGCTACGCTAGCCAAAGCGTTGCAGGTTCATGCGGCCGCGACGGCTCCGGCCGAGCCGTCGGCGCAGGATCGCCAAGTGGCGGCCGAGGCCTCACGCATGGCCGCCGATGCGCGGGCCGAGCTGGCGCAATTAGTGCGCGAGGACTTAGCGCAGGACACTGAGTCGGTCAAAGAGCGGGCGCAAAATCAAAAGGACGATAAACCGGTGCCAGTCGATGGTGCCGAGAATAGCGCTGGCGTTGCTGCAGGGTTACAGCCGGCCAGTAGCAGCTCGCTGCTTTATAGCTTGACGTCTCAGTCGGCTGGGCCATACACGCCGGTAGATCTTCGCGCGTAAATACTCCCCTTTGGCATTTATTGTTTTGACGCGGTTGGCTCGACTGCGGCGGCTTGCTATTCTCGGTGCAAATCTACAGTGAGAGAGGTTTAATCATGCCGAGTAAGTTATCGCCCGAAGATCAGGCGCGCGTCGACCGGGTTATAAATAGCGGCATTCACCGTACTGAGCGCAAACCGTTTCGGATCAAAACGTTATTTTTTGGATTGATTTTGTTGCTGACGGGGATGAGCCTGTTGAGTTACGCCATTGCATGGTATCACGGGGTGGTATAGCCATAGCCGTGCGACGCTTGTTGTGGTGCCTTGGTTTAGCTTCGCGCCGAGTGGCGCCTAAAAATCGTTTAGCTGTGTAAGCTCATATTAAGGGTCGTGCACAAGATTGCCTGCAACCTAGCGTTACAGGCAATCTTAACGCGCTTATGGCTTGACGGTAATGGTAATTTTGTCTGACATGACGGGTGTTTTGTGTGGGCGATGCAGGTAATCGCCCAGCAGTAGTTGCAGTGTGTGCTCACCCGGTGCTAGCTCTAGGGTGGTCTCGGTTTGCCCGCCACCAAAATGCTTGTGGTGCGCATCGGCGGCAATGGGTTTGCTTAGGTCCGGGGCTTCGTCTAAGTCAATCAGTAGATGGTGGTGACCGGTGTTGTCGCGCTCGACACCCGCGGGTGCTACGCCCATACCACTGAGGCCAAACTTTACTGTTACCGGACTCGAGACGACGGCGCCATCGCTGGGCTCAATAAAGTAAACGCTGGGCTCGGCGGCCAGCACAGCGCTGCTGAGTAACGCGCTGGCGAGGGACAAGCCAATAAGTTGGGGCTTTAGTTTTGCGATTAGCATAGGTTTACCTCTGTCATAATGTTGTGAAATGCCCCTCCGGTGGAGGGTGTGTTTTTGAGCATGACTACTGCTGAGTGTGACGCGCCTTTGTTGTGGCTCGCCGGAGGCTTCGGTTGCGGCATATGCTGACACATATTGGTGTCATTTGTTGTGGGGTTGATTATAAGCCGACAAGCTTGCTCTGTCATATTGGGCGCCATGCGGTTAGCTTATAGCCAGATTGCCGGCTAAGTGAGCTAACTACCGGTATTTTAAAAGTATTTTGGAATCGGGCTTGACCGATGCCTAAGTGCTCCCTATAATGCGCCACCTCGGTTCAGGGAATACCCGGAAGCGAGTTGATGATGCGGGGTGGAGCAGCCTGGTAGCTCGTCGGGCTCATAACCCGAAGGTCGTTGGTTCGAATCCAGCCCCCGCTACCAAATTACAGTTTGGCGTTGTTTTGAAAGGGGTGTTTATCCCGTAAAAATATCGTTAAACTTGACTAGACGCTTAATTAAGCAATAGTCGGCACGTTACGTTTTTGCGTGCAGGCAGCTTGCCGGGGCTGCTGGAAATACAGATCGTTAGTGTTGTTTGTACATTGTTATAAGCAGGCATGTAATGATCATTGCGCTGAGTGTGCGCAATCCTAAAAGCCCCTGTCTGGGGCTTTTTTGTACCTAAAAATCAGTGGCGTGCCACTGCCACTTTTATCGGTGGTGTAGATGTCAAGGTGGGCCTAGGGCCCATTTTTTGTTTCTGGGCTGGGGCGTCCCCCGCGCTGAAAATTGACTGCTCTGCGCCTCCCGACTTGCGGGCGACTTGCGGGGTTGACCCGCTGCCATTTTAGCGCCGCACTGTGGTGGCGCTACATGTTCATTTAAATCGTTTTGTGTAATCAGTGTTGTCGGGGGCAGTTATGGCGTCGAAAGAAGAGCAGTTGTTAGCGATGTTTGCGCCCGTGGTTACCGCGCTGGAGTGTGAACTTTGGGGCGTCGAGTATATGACCAGTGGCCCCGGTAAAGTGTTGCGCGTTTACATCGATAAAGAAGGCGGTGTTGCGTTAGAAGACTGTGAAAAAGTCAGTCGTCAGATTAGTAGTTTGATGGATGTTGAAGACCCTATTGCCGGCGAGTACAACTTAGAGGTGTCGTCTCCGGGGATGGATCGTCCGCTTTATACGCTAGAGCAATTTCAGCGTTATATCGGCGAAGTAATTGCGGTTCGTTTGCGTGTGCCTTTTGATGGGCGACGTAAATTTAAAGGAAAAATGATCGGCATCGAAGATGGTGATGTCGTTGTGGTAGTGGATAATGAAGAGTATCTGCTGCCGGTAGACTCGATTGAAAAAGCGAATATTGTCCCCCAGTTCTAATCAGACGATTTGATTAGCCCAGGAGTTGAACGAGGCAAACTCATGAACAAAGAAATTTTGCTGGTCGCCGACGCGGTATCCAACGAGAAAGGCGTAGAAAAGGACGTAATTTTTGAGGCGATTGAAAGCGCTTTGGCCATGGCCACCAAAAAGCGTTTTGATGAAGACTCGACCATTGAGGTGACTATCGATCGCGCCACTGGGGACTACGACACCTACCGTAGCTGGGAAGTGGTTGCCGACGATGTACTGGCCGAGCTGGGCACCCAGTTAACCACGCAAGAAGCGGCCGAGGCAGATCCCAACTTGCAGATCGGTGATATTCATCGCGAAAAAATTGAAAACGTCGAGTTTGGTCGTATTGCCGCGCAAACCGCCAAGCAAGTTATTGTGCAAAAAGTTCGCGAAGCCGAGCGCGCGCAAATGGTTGATGAGTATCTCGATCGCGTGGGTGAGCTGGTAAGCGGTACGGTTAAAAAAGTGACGCGCGATAGCATTATTGTCGATTTGGGCAATAATGCCGAGGCGTTGCTGCCGCGCGATCAGCTGGTGGGCCGCGAGATTTTCCGCATGGGCGATCGAGTGCGTGCACTGTTGCAAGATGTTCGCTCGGAAGCGCGCGGGCCGCAATTGTTTTTAAGCCGCTCGTGCTCAGAAATGCTGGTCGAGCTGTTTAAGATCGAAGTGCCAGAAATTTCGGAAGGTATTATCGAAATGAAAGGCGCCGCCCGCGATCCAGGCTTGCGAGCCAAAATTGCCGTTAATACCAACGATGGCCGTATCGACCCCGTTGGTGCTTGTGTCGGTATGCGCGGTTCGCGAGTGCAGGCCGTCTCTAACGAGCTGGGCAATGAGCGAGTTGATATTGTCTTGTGGGACGATAACCCAGCGCAGTTTGTCATTAACGCCATGTCGCCGGCCGAGATCGAGTCTATTGTGGTTGACGAAGACAGCAACTCGATGGACTTAGCCGTGGCAGAAGAGAATCTTGCTATGGCCATTGGTCGCGGCGGGCAAAATGTGCGTTTGGCTTGCGAGCTGACTCAGTGGAAGATCAATGTGATGAGCATTGCCGACTGGGAAGAAAAACAGCAGGCCGAGACCGGCGGTTACATTCAGGTGTTTATGAATGCGCTGGATGTGGATGAAGACGTCGCTGAGGTGTTGGTTGAAGAAGGCTTTACCACCATCGAAGAAGTCGCTTACGTACCGCTGGAAGAAATTGCCTCCATTGAAGGTTTTGACGAAGACGTGGCCGAAGAGCTGCGGGCGCGCGCTAAAGACGCGCTGCTGACTCAAGCGCTGGCATCGGAGGAGCAGCTCGAAGGTGCAGCGCCGGCCGATGACCTGTTGAATATGGAAGGTATGGATAAAGAGTTGGCTGTAATATTGGCCAGTCGTGGCATCGTCACCATGGAAGATCTCGCCGAGCAGGCGATGGATGATCTTTTGGGGATTGACGGCTTGGATGAAGAGCGCGCTGCGGCATTGATTATGAAAGCCCGAGAGCCCTGGTTTGCCTAAGCGCCAGTAGCAATGATTGGTGTTGTGGGCAACATACGAAACTGAGGATATGAAATGGCAGAAGTAAAAGTTAGCGAACTCGCCAAATCAGTGGGTACTCCCGTTGAGCGACTGCTGAAGCAAATGCAGGAAGCCGGGCTGACGCATACCGCTGAGGATGCATTGGTCTCTGATGAAGAAAAACAGCAGTTGCTGGCCTATTTAAAGACCAGTCACGGCGATTCGGCGTCAGAAGAGCCGAGCAAAATTACTCTCAAGCGTAAAACCACCACAACCCTCAAAACGGGTAGTGGCAGTGGACGTAAGACGGTAAATGTTGAAGTGCGCAAAAAACGCACCTACGTCAAGCGCAAGCCTGCCGACTTGTTGGAAGACGAGCCGGCCGAAGAGGCAGTAGTCGATACGCCGGTAGAAACGCCTGAGGCGGTTGCGGCGCCAGAGCCTGTTGTCGAAGCGCCTGAGCCTGAAGTTGTGCCGGAACCTGAGCCGGAGCCTGCTCCAGAGCCCGAACCTGTGGTCGAGCCAACGCCGCCGCAACGCAGCTCGTTTGTGGATGACATTGAAGAGAAGCGTCAGGCTGCACAAGAGCGCCGCAAGGCGGAAGAGGCCGCGCGCGAAGCGCAGTTGCGACAAATTGAAGATGCGAAAGCGGCCGAAAAAGCCGCCGCTGAAGCGGCACCGGCCAAGCCTAAGCCCGCCGCTAAGCCTGCGGCACCGGCAGCGCCTGAAGCGCCTGGTGCGGGCAAGCCAGATACTAAACACGGCCGCAAAAAAGAGCGCCGGGGTACCAGTTTTGATGACGACGATAACCCGCGTGCGAAGCGTGCGGGCAAAGCCGGCAAGAAAGGCATGGGTCCGAAGAAATCATCTAAAGCCGATTTGTATGAAATGGCTAACGATGATGTCGATCAGGCGTTTATGGCACGGCGTAAAGCCGCACGTGCGGCGCACAAAGCGTCTAATCAACACGGCTTTAAGAGGCCCACGCAAAAAATGACGCACGAGGTGGAAGTACCCGAAACGATTATTGTGTCTGAGCTTGCTCAGCGCATGAACGTTAAAGCCGGTGATGTGATTAAGCAGCTGATGAAGCTGGGCGTTATGGCCACTATTAATCAACCGCTGGATCAAGAAACCGCCCAGTTTGTGGTCGAAGAGATGGGCCATAGCGCTAAGCTTGTGAGCGAGAACGACATCGAGATCCACCTCGAAGAAAACATTAAGGTGGAAGGTGAAGAGCACCCGCGTGCACCAGTCGTCACCGTTATGGGACACGTCGATCACGGTAAAACGTCGCTGCTCGATTATATTCGTAAAGCGAAAGTCGCCTCCGGCGAAGCCGGTGGTATTACTCAGCATATTGGTGCTTACCGGGTTAAAACCAGCCAGGGTGAAATTGCCTTTTTGGATACCCCAGGTCACGCCGCGTTTACCGCTATGCGTGCTCGCGGTGCTCAGTGTACAGATGTGGTGATTTTGGTGGTGGCCGCCGATGACGGCGTTATGCCACAGACCGAAGAAGCCATTAACCACGCCAAAGCGGCCGGTGTGCCAATGGTTGTTGCGATTAACAAATGCGACAAAGAGAGCGCCGATCCGGATCGCGTTAAAAACGAGCTGGTTGCCAAGGGTGTTGTTCCGGAAGATTGGGGTGGCGATACGCAGTTTGTTCAGGTGTCGGCACACTCTGGTGCCGGGATTGATGAATTGCTGGAAGCGATCTCATTGCAAGCTGAATTGCTAGAGCTTAAAGCCGTTGTCGATGCGCCAGCGCGCGGCGTGGTAGTTGAGTCGCGGGTCGATAAAGGCCGCGGCGTGGTTGCCACCTTGTTGGTACAGCAAGGTACCTTGAAGCACGGTGACTTAGTGTTAGCCGGCCAAAGCTATGGCCGCGTCCGCGCCGCCACTAACGAGCTAGGTCAGCAAGTGAAAGAAATCGGCCCATCATCGCCGGTAGAGATTCTTGGTCTTGATGCCGCGCCTAGCGCCGGTGACGACTTTGTGGTGCTGAGTGATGAGCGCAAAGCGCGCGAAATGGCTGAGTATCGCACTGAGAAAGAGCGTGCCGATCGTATGCAGCGCCAACAGGCCGCCAAGCTTGAAAACATGTTTGCCGGCATGGACGGCGGCGAGAAGAAGGTCTTGCCGGTGGTTGTTAAGGCTGATGTGCGCGGCTCGCTGGAGGCGATTATTGCCTCGCTAGGCGATATTGGTAACGAAGAGGTTGAAGTGCAAGTGGTGTCATCGGGTGTCGGTGGTATTACCGATAGCGATATTAACCTTGCCTTGACCGCTAACGCCATTGTTTTGGGCTTTAACGTTCGCGCCGGCAGCGGCACTCGTCGTATGGCCGAGCAAGAGAGCGTTGAGATTCGCTACTACAGCATTATTTACCAATTGCTGGATGAAGTGAAAAGCGCGCTGTCCGGTATGCTTGATCCTGAGCGTGTCGAAGAAATCATTGGTATTGCCGATGTACGTGAAGTGTTTAGTTCGCCTAAGTTTGGCCAGGTGGCCGGCTGTATGGTGACGGAAGGCACTGTGCACCGTAACAAGCCTATTCGTGTTCTGCGCGATAACGTGGTTATTTTTGAAGGCGAGCTTGAGTCTTTGCGCCGCTTTAAAGACGACGTTAACGATGTGCGCAACGGCATGGAGTGTGGCATCGGTGTGAAAAACTACGATGTTAAAGTCGGCGATCAAATCGAAGTCTTTGAAGTTAAAGAGGTGGCTCGCGAGCTGTAATAGCCGCGATACCGCTTCGCCCGGCACTGCGAAGTGCCCTTCAGGGTGTCTCTATTTATAGAGGCGCCCTTTATTCTTTTATGGCGGCTCATCTGTCGCACTCATTGAGCAGGTATACCCATGCCTAGAGAATTTACCCGTTCCGACCGCGTTGGTGATGCGATTCAGCGTTACTTGGCGAATATGATTCAGCAAGAAGTTCGCGATCCCCGTGTGGGGATGGTCAATATCAACGATGTCAAAGTCACTCGTGATATGGCCTACGCTAAAGTCTATGTGACTTTGGTAGGTGCCGATGAAGACGAGAGCCGGACCAGCGTTAGCGTGCTTAACAAGGCGTCGGGCTTTTTGCGCACTATGTTGGCTAAAGAGCTCAACATGCGCACGGTGCCCAAGCTGCAGTTTTATTATGATCACACCTCGGTGCGTGGCCAAGAGTTGTCCTCGCTGATTGACCGTGCGGTGGCCGCCGATAAAGCCAAGTCAGACGACGAGAGCGAATAATGGCGCGTCGACGTAAAGGCCGGGCCGTTGATGGCGTATTGTTGTTGGATAAACCTTTAGGCGTAAGCTCCAACCATGCACTGCAGCGCGCCAAGCGCTTGTTTTTTGCCGCTAAAGCCGGCCATACCGGTAGCTTAGATCCGCTGGCGACTGGGGTGTTGCCGGTGTGTTTTGGCGAGGCCACCAAATTTAGCCAGTTTTTGCTGGATGCCGATAAGCGTTACCGTTCGACCTTTGTGCTGGGCGAAAAAACCGCCACGGGGGACGCCGAGGGCGAAGTGCTAGAAACCCTCAGCGCCGCGCATGTTACTGAGGCCGAGGTGCTTAAGGCTATACAGGCGCTGACTGGAGCGATCGACCAAGTCCCGCCGATGTATTCGGCCCTGAAGCAAAACGGCCAGCCGCTGTATAAATTGGCGCGCCAGGGCATCGAGGTCGAGCGCAAGGCTCGGCAAGTGACTATTTACGAGTTTGAGCTGCTGGCGTTTCGGCCCGGCGAGCGCGCTGAGATCGATGTGGACGTTAAGTGCAGCAAAGGTACTTATATTCGCTCGCTGGCCGAGGATATAGGTGAGGCTCTCGAGTGCGGTGGCCACGTTAGCGCCTTGCGCCGCACGGCTACAGGGCCGTTTGATGAGTCTCAGTGCGTTACCGTCGATGAGCTGAATGCCGAGCGCGGCGACGGTTTGTCCGAGCTGCTGGATCACCACTTGCTCCCCACTGACACGCCCGTTGCAGCCTTGGCGGCACTGACCTTGCCCGAGTCTAGCGCCTATTATTTCCGTTTGGGAAACCCGGTAATGGATGCTCAGGTCTACCGCACGGGCGAAGAAGGTGATATGGTGCGTGTCTTTTGTGAAAGTGGCCAATTTTTAGGCGTTGCCACCATTGATGAGGGCCGTGTCGCCCCTAAACGTTTAGTCGCAAACCCCGCTAGCGCAAGCTGAGCGGTTGATTGTGCAGGCGTAATATAAGCGCTTTCGAATTTACCGATTTGTCGGTAAATCCCTTGTCTACGGACTGGGGCTACTATCTGCCCAGCAGATAGCCTTGCTAGTAAGCGATCTTGCTAGTGATAACCTTGGCCTACCTGTAAATATGCACGGGTATGGCTGTAAATCACGCATATTGAATGAGGATATGATTATGGCACTAAGTGCTGCTGATAAAGCTGAAATTGTAAAAGAGTATCAACAAGCTGAAGGTGATACTGGTTCTCCTGAAGTACAAGTTGCACTGTTGACCCACAACATCAACAAGCTGCAAGGTCACTTCGCTGGCCACAAACAAGATCACCACTCCCGTCGCGGTTTGATCCGCATGGTAAACCAGCGTCGTAAGCTGCTGGACTACCTTAAGGGTAAAGATACCAGCCGTTACGCTGCACTGATTCAAAAACTGGGTCTGCGTCGCTAATTGCACTGTGCCCGCTTATGCGGGCACTTTTTTGTTGTACACCATATTTGACCGACAAGCTGCGTAGAGCAAGCAAACGCAAAAAAGGATAGAAGAGTGAATCCGATTATTAAGAAATTCCAGTATGGTGATCAAACCGTAACTCTGGAAACCGGACGCATCGCGCGTCAGGCTACCGGTGCGGTTATGGTGACTATGGGCGAAACCGCAGTATTGGTTACTGTGGTTGGCGCCAAAGAGGCCAAGCCAGATCAGCCGTTTTTCCCGCTGTCTGTGCACTACATTGAAAAAGCGTACGCTGCCGGCAAAATCCCCGGTGGCTTCTTTAAGCGCGAAGGTCGCCCGACCGAAAAAGAAACCCTGACCTCACGCTTAATTGACCGCCCCATTCGTCCGCTGTTTCCGAACGGCTTTATGAACGAAGTGCAGGTGGTTTGTACCGTTATGTCTACCTGCAAAACCACCGACCCAGATATTGCGGCAATGATTGGTACTTCTGCGGCACTGGCGGTATCGGGTATTCCGTTTAGCGGCCCAATTGGTGCGGCGCGCGTTGGTTACACCACCGACGGCGGTTACCTGTTGAACCCTAACTATGAAGCGCAAGGCACTTCTGAGTTAGACATGGTTGTAGCCGGTACAAAAGATGCGGTATTGATGGTTGAGTCAGAGGCTAACGAACTGCCTGAAGACATCATGCTGGGTGCGGTACTGTATGCTCACCAAGAGATGCAAGCAGTTGTTCAGGCTTGTGCCGAGCTCGCCCGCGACGCTGGCAAGCCAACCTGGGAGTGGGCGCCTGCGCCGGAGAAGACTGATTTAGTGGCTGCGCTTGAGCGCGATTTTGCTGAATCTATCGGCGTTGCCTACCGCATTACCGATAAAGCTAAACGCTATGATCGTTTGGGCGAGCTGCGCAATCAGGCGGTTGCCGAGCTGGCTAAAGAAGGCTCTGAGTACAGCGAAGACGACGTTAAAAAAGTCTTTGCCAAAGTCGAGAAATCCATTGTTCGCAGCCGCATTGTGGCCGGCGAGCCTCGTATTGATGGCCGCGACGCTAAAACCGTTCGTGCGATCGACGTTGAAGTCGGTGTGCTGGGTAAAGCTCATGGCTCGGCCCTGTTCACCCGTGGTGAAACGCAGGCTATTGTTGTTGCTACCTTAGGCAACGCTCGCGATGCACAGATTATTGATGCCCTGGAAGGCGAACGTAAAGACCCCTTCATGCTGCATTACAACTTCCCGCCTTACTCAGTGGGCGAAGCCGGCCGTATGGGTGGCACTGGTCGTCGTGAAATCGGTCACGGCCGCTTGGCGCGTCGTGGTATTGCAGCCGTTTTACCTGAACTGGAGTCTTTCCCTTACACCTTGCGTGTTGTGAGCGAGATTACCGAGTCTAACGGTTCTAGCTCGATGGCCTCTGTATGTGGCTCGTCATTGGCACTAATGGATGCCGGTGTACCGCTTAAGGCGCCTGTTGCTGGTATCGCCATGGGCCTGGTTAAAGACGACGAGAAGTTCGCTGTTTTGACCGATATTTTGGGTGATGAAGATCACCTGGGCGACATGGATTTTAAAGTGGCCGGTACCTCTAGCGGTATCACGGCGCTGCAAATGGATATCAAGATTGAAGGTATCACTGAGCAGATCATGGAGATTGCATTGGAGCAGGCCCTGCAGGCTCGTTTGCACATCCTCGATGAGATGAACAAAGTGCTTTCTGTATCGCGCGATACCGTGAGCGACAATGCGCCACGCTTTGAAACCATCAAAGTTAATCCAGATAAAATTCGTGACATCATCGGTAAAGGCGGCGCTACTATTCGCTCGATTACCGAAGAGACCGGTGCCTCTGTGGACATCGATGACGATGGTACTGTTAAGATCTACGCCGTTGACGGCGCAGCGCTGCAAGCGGCCGTTGATAAGATCGAAGGTATTACCGCCGAGGCCGAGATTGGCGCCACCTACGAAGGTACCGTGGTTCGCATTGTCGACTTTGGTGCGTTTGTTAACTTCTTACCCGGTAAAGATGGCCTTGTGCACATCTCGCAAATCGCCGAAGAGCGTGTTAACGCTGTAAGCGATTACTTGAAAGAAGGCCAAGTGGTGAAGGTGAAGTGTCTGGACGTGGATCAGCGTGGTCGTATCAAGCTGTCTATTAAAGAAGCCATCGCCGACCAAAAAGCAGAGCAAGGCGGCGACGCTGAGCCTGTGGCGCAAGAAGAGCCAAAAACAGAATCGTAATTGTTTTTGTCGCTTAGCGTGAAAAGCCGCCTTCGGGCGGCTTTTTTATGCCTCTATAGAAATCGTCGTCTATGTTTGGCACTAATGAGCTGGAGTCGGACAATAACAGGGAGTACCTGCGTGGTGAAGGGTATTGCAGAAAGGTTTGACAACGTTGTCTTTAGCGGATATTGTCTCTTTAGTGAGACAAATAAGTCACTATACTAAAAGGCGAGATACACGCCCGTAGATAAGTTTTAACAATAACGATGTTTCCCCACTGGCGGTGATGCCCTGGGGCACTGGAACGTACAGGTACCTTTATGAGTAACGAAACCGTCGCTGCGACTCCTGCGTCACCCCAATCTAGTCATAGCGTATTGATTCCCATGGCTATTGTGGCAGGCCTATTTTTCATATTTGGCTTTGTCACTTGGCTAAATGGCGCATTAATTCCATTTTTACAAACAATCTGTGATTTGACGGCTTTTCAAGCGATGCTAGTCGCCTCAGCTTTTTATGCCGCCTACACCGTCATGGCGATGCCTATGGCGTATATTATCGAACGTACTGGCTACAAAAACGGTATGGCGATTGGTTTGTTTATCGTCGCTGTCGGCGCACTGGTTTTTATCCCTGCGGCTTATGGTCGTCATTTTAGCGTCTTTCTACTGGCGCAGTTTGTCGTCGGTACGGGCCTTACAATTTTGCAAACTGCGTCTAACCCTTATGTTGTAAAGCTTGGTCCTCCTGAGTCTGCTGCGGTGCGTATCTGTGTGATGGGCCTACTTAATAAAGGCGCAGGTGTGGTCGCTCCTATCGTTTTTTCGGCGCTGGTGTTGTCTGGTATTAGCGGTGTGTCTGACGTGGAGCTGGCGGCACTGTCTGAGAGCGCACGCGATGCAAAGCT
The DNA here is from genome assembly GCF_963972205.1 of uncultured Gilvimarinus sp. Taxonomy (NCBI): domain Bacteria; kingdom Pseudomonadati; phylum Pseudomonadota; class Gammaproteobacteria; order Cellvibrionales; family Cellvibrionaceae; genus Gilvimarinus; species uncultured Gilvimarinus sp. The sequence continues at coordinate 19,998 of NZ_CAXAUC010000002.1, forward strand.
ACATGAGTTGGCAGCTCAGTTGGTTTCTCCCTACGTAGGTATGGCCATTGTTCTGGCGGTGTTAGGTGTCGCGATGCTGTTTGCTCCCATCCCTGACATTGAAGACGAGGTCCTAGAGGGGCAGGAAGAGGGTGATATTCGCTTGTCGGGCGTGTTTCAGTTCCCGCATCTAGTGTTGGGGGCGTTGGCACTGTTTTTTTATGTCGGTGTAGAAGTAATTGCTGGCGATGCCATCGGCTTATTGGGAAAGCAAGCCGGTCTTAGTAGTTCGGTCAGTTCAATGCTCACCTCTTACACTATGATCTTTATGGTAATTGGTTATTTAGCTGGAGTGGTGGCTATTCCGCGCTATATCAGCCAGCAAACTGCGTTGATGTGTTCCGCTATCTTGGGCATTATTTTTACTGTTTGCGTGATGACGGGATCGCTGCAAAGCACTGTTATGTCCGCCGCAACGCTTAGCCTATTTGGTATGCCTGAGATTCCCAACGCCGTTTACTTTGTGGCGCTGCTCGGTTTTGCCAATGCTATGTGCTGGCCCGCCATTTGGCCTCTGTCATTGCAGGGGCTCGGTAAGTACACCAGTAAGGGCGCAGCGCTGTTAATTATGGGTATTGCCGGTGGCGCTGTGCTGCCACCCATCTACGGTCACTTTGCCGATACGGGTGACGGCCAGCTGGCTTATGTGGTTTCTATTCCCGCTTATTTGTATATCTTGTTTTACGCGGTTAAAGGTCACAAGCTTACCCGCTGGAAATAGTTTGGGGTCGCCCGTTAAGATTACTTTTTGCCCGGCTTATGCCGGGCTTTTTTGTTTGCGCCTTTATAGTATCCGCCAGTTATGGCTGCGCAGTTTTGATTCCCGTCTGGACGTTACTGTCGTGCGATTTAACTGCGACAGCCAAATGTAAACTTGCCAAAAAATTCTCCCTTTTTTTTAAGACGGGGCCATCGATTTAGTGTTTTTGTTTTCAAGTTATTGAATCTAAAGTGAATTCCGGTCTGGCATGGTCTCTGCTTATGCCCTTAGCATATTACAAAAAACAGGAGAAATCGGCATGAGCACTAAAACGGTATCAGGTCTTGGGGTATTAAAATTAACGGCGCTAACGGCGGCCTTGGCTATGGCTGGTTGCGGCGGAGGTGGTGGTGACAATTCAGGTTCGGTTGCCAGTAGCTCATCGTCAATATCTAGTTCGGTGACGAGCAGCTCTAGCAGCTCAGAGCCTGCCGGCAATAGCGCGCCTGTGGTTGAGGCCGGCGATACTGTGACGGTGAATGCGGGTGAGGTAGTGCAGTTGTCCGCGACGGCAAGCGACTCTGATGGCGAGGTGCAGAGCGTCGTATGGCGTCAGATATCGGGTCCCCGAGTACCTTTGGATCTCGTAAACGGTGAGCAGGGCGCAATTACCTTTAGGGCGCCTAGTACGGGCAGCTCGGCTACGGCCGATATGGTGCTAGAGGTGACCGCAAAGGATGATGGTGGCGCGTCGGTTAGTGATACCACGACAGTAACGGTCAATCGCGTAAATCGGGCCCCTGTGGTTGATCTTGGCGGTTTGCGCGCCTTGAGTAATGTGCAAGTCGTGAATTTAAATGCAACGGCTTACGATACCGATGGCGAGATCGAAAGCTATTTGTGGGAGCAAGTCGCCGGTCAGTCGGTGACTGTTGATGGCAGTACCAATAAGTCGGCAAGTTTTTCTGTGCCTGCCTTTGAGGATGAAGCGCGCTTTGAGTTTATGTTGACCGCGACCGACAATGATGGTGCAGAAAATTCAGATCGTGTCACGATTGTATTAACCAGCGAAGACGCCCCGGTCGTCGATGTGGCATTTCCGCCAAGTCACTCTTTTACGAGCCAAAACAGCCTTTCGGCTTTTGGCTCGGTTGAGGTGCTAGCCGGTTCTGAAATCACCGAGGTGGTGGTGGACGCGGGTGTGGCGCCAGTAACCGCGACGCTTAATGCCGACGGGACCTGGCGGGCCGATGATGTGTTATTACCTGATGGCGTCAATGAGGTAAAAATGACGGTGACCGCGTTAGATTCAAGTGGTCGGGCAGGTTACGCTGAATCTGAGGTTGTGTTAAACCAAGATTATAATGTTGGCTATGGTGCGAGCTGGGTGCAATCCAAGGCGCTGGTGCTTCAGCCGGATGGCGAGTCGGTCTGGGTTATTACTGATGGTGAGTTAGACTCTGATTTAAATTTGTTAGAGATTGACCTACACACTGGTCGTCGAAGTGCAGTGGAAACTGACCTTGGGGCCCCCTTGTTTAGTGACACGACTGATAGCTATGAAGATTTTGTCTATGACGAAGCCAGTGGGCAATTTTACTTATCTTCAATCACCTACCCCGAGGGCGACGAGTCTGACCCGGTTGGTAAGATTTTTCAGGTTGATGCAATAACCGGGATGCGAACAGAGTTAGAACTTTCTGGTTTAGGTGAGACTCAGCAGCTTGTGACTCCCACCGGTTTGGAGCTGGTTGCACCTGATGAATTGTATGTTGCAGATCAAATGTCGGGTCGGTTATTTCAGGTAAATATTGAATCCTCTGCGGCCAAAATAGTCTTTGAAAATGAGCCTGAGAGCTCGGATTATAATCAGCCTGGCCAGCTAGCCTATGATCAAAACGCGAATAGAATGTTGACGACAGTGGGCGGTTCTGGCTTCGTCAGTTTATTTGGGGTTACCTTGACAGACCCGGCTCAGTTAGAACTAGTGTCTGATGGGCCTGGTGTCGATTTTGGGCCTATTCCGCTGGGTATTGCTGGGGGGCTCTCTGTAAACCATGATGAAAATATTGCGTATATGATTTCAAATTTAGAGAATGGCATCGTTCAAGTTGTTCTGAACGATGGCTCGCGAGAGGTGCTGGCTGAGGGGGCCTTTTCTAGCGCGGCTGACTCACGTGATGTGGTATTTAATCCTGAGTCTGGTGTTATCTACGTTGTCGAAGGCGAAGATTACCGACAACAATTAATCGCGGTAGATGCTGTGAGTGGCGACGCTGTGGTAATCAGTAAAAGCAGCCTTTAAGTTGTATCTTGCCCCGCTTGCCTTTAAGTAGGCGGGGCTTTTGGTTAAGAATCTTTTGTTGTGGTGTTGGGGGATGTGTCGTTCACCAACACTGCGCCCCAAGCCCGCAGTTTTTCAAAGCCGAGCAAACAAATCGCTACAGCGGCGACTGCGCCGAGAACACCCAGCCCGCCAAGTGCTTGATACTCCGAAAAGCAAGTCCAGATAAACTGTCCAACGCACAAGGCGGCAACGACTAGCAGTGTAGGCTTTCGGCCAATCAGTCCAACGATAAAGACTCCCAGAGGGGCTCCCAGTGCCACTACTGGAGCGGCAGCAAGCCAGTTTTCGTACACGCCCTCTTGCCAGCTTCCCAGTGCACTTTTTATTACCACTCCGTAAATAGAGTTCATGGCCATAATGACCACCGAGGTTGGGATGGCGATCTTTAAATCGGCGCGGCACAACAGCACTAGTGCGGCGTAAATGACCATATCGATACCGACGCCGGTAACGGCCACGGCCAGCGCACTGGATAATATGCCCAGCATTAAGCCTAAGCGAATATCCCAGCGCTCGTTAAAGTCGGTCATGCCGCTGTGACCGGCAATTTCATCGATGCGGTATAGGTGCAATAGGCCAAAGCTGCCCCAGAGAACGGCAAAGATAATTTTGATCCAAAGGTCGGCGACAAGCGGGGCAATAAAAACAATGCCGATCGGTGTGCCGATTAAGGCGCCGAGCATTGCGCCTTTTAATATTGGCCAGGCGAGCGGTTGGCGGCGAGCGAAAATAAAGATGCTGGCACTGACCATGCCGATGGACTGTACGGCAAAGCTGAAGTCGCGCCCCAAGCTTGCGGGTAGATCAAATAGTAGCACCAGCACCGGAAACCCTACGGTACCGCCACCCATGGGGGTAGAGCCTGCCGCGTAGCTACCTATGGCCATCGCCAGCGCAATGGGCCAATGATCTTTGGCAGCCGCCCAAGCACCCTCCGCTTGAATCAAAAACAGCCACACACCATAAAAAATGACTAGCCAGAGCAACCATACCCATAAGTGGGGGCGTGGTTTAGGTTGGATTGACATAGCTTGCTTAGTGCTCCAGGTAGGTTCAAGAGGACGGTCTACAGTGGGCGCTATGATACGTTATCTTTAGGGCTTAGGCATCTGGGGGTATTGATAGGCCGCTTGTCATATTTACACATTGCCTGGCGAGTAATGTAGGTTGTACTGTGATTGGCGGCATGAGGCGGCCAGTGGCGTGCGTGTGTGATTGGAACAACCCTTGCCTAGCAACTAGTATGAGAGAAAGCGTGAGGTTATGGCTCGCCTGCGCGTTTTAACGGTGCACTTATTCGTGCGCTCTTATTGCTCGGTTGCCTGAAATCGGGCCGATCTGAAAGGAGAGGTATGTCGACCTATTGGCACCAGACTCTGGCATTTGCACAGCAATTACGCCATGAGTTACACGCTCAGCCCGAACTTGGCTGGCAAGAGCACAACACGGCACAGCGCATTCGTGCCGAGCTCGATCGTCTCGACATCCGCTGGCGTGCTTGCGCGGGCACCGGAACAGTAGCTTGGCTAAACTCCGGGGCTAAGGGCGCAGGCGTGCGCTCAGTGGCGTTGCGGGGAGATATCGACGCCTTGCCGATTCACGAGCAGTCGGCGGTCGAGTGGCAATCCCAAGTGCCCGGTTGCATGCACGCGTGCGGACACGATGGTCATACTGCGGCACTTATGGCCACTGCCGCGTGGCTCAAGCACGTTGAAGCGCAACTGCCCGGTCCGGTTACCTTGCTGTTCCAGCCCGCCGAAGAGGGCGGCCACGGCGCCCGAAAAATGATTGACGATGGCGCGTTGGATGGCGTCGACTGTATTTACGGCTGGCACAACTGGCCAGCCATCGGGTTTGGCAAGCTGGTGTGCCCAGACGGGATCGTTATGTGTGGCAACGGCACCTTCCAAATTACGGTGCACGGCAAAGGTGGGCACGCCAGTCAGCCAGAGCTTTGCCGCGACCCGGTGTTGGCGGCCAGTGCTATTACTTTAGCTTTACAACAAGTGGTGAGCCGCCGTTTGGCGCCGCAGCAAACCTGTGTGGTCAGCGTCACCTCGATTGACGCGCGCGCGGCCGCGACAGTGATTCCCGAGCAAGCCGTGATTGGTGGCAGTATCCGTGTATCCGATACTGCGGCTCGCGATGCAGTCAATCAGCTGATTACTGACATTGCACAACAAACGGCAGCGAGTTATGGGGTTGAGTGCGAGGTAGAGATTATGCCGCGCTATAACCCAACCATTAACCACCCAGAGCCAGCGGCTGCGGTACGCGACAGCTGGCGGGCGCTGTATGGTGATGATGCGCTCGATACCCCCACCCGCCTTCCCATTATGGCCTCCGAAGACTTTAGTTATTACCTGCAAGAAGTCCCGGGCGCTTTTGCGTTAATCGGCGCCGATGACGGAATTGGCCACGCCGATCCCTGTCACAGTTCACACTACGATTTTAATGACCGCTTGCTTGAACCTGTGGTGCGGTTATACGCCCAACTTGTGGGCGCGCCGCTACCGTAAATTTTATTTTGATCGTTGGCACCAGCCGACGTGTTGTGCCAAGGCACTTTTAAGGAGACGAGTATGAGCATATTTGAACAGCGCGAATCCGAAATAAGAGGCTATTGCCGCGTTTACCCCGTTGTGTTTGACACAGCGAGTAATGCGCGACAGACGGATGACCAAGGCAATGAATACATCGATTTTTTTGCCGGTGCTGGGGTACTAAATTTTGGCCACAACAACGAGCGTATGAAAAAAGCAGTCATTGATTACATTAACGCCGACGGAGTGACGCACAGTCTGGACATGCACAGCACTGCCAAGCGCCGTTTTATGGAGCGTTTTACCAAAACGATTTTAGAGCCGCGCGGTATGCCCCATAAAATGCAATTTATGGGGCCCACCGGCACTAACTCGGTTGAGGCCGCGCTTAAAATTGCACGCCGTGCCACCGGGCGCACCGACATTGTCGCCTTTACCCACGGCTTTCACGGGATGACGTTGGGGGCACTTGCCTGTACTGCAAACCAAGCTTTTCGCGGCGCTGCCGGTGTCCCGCTGAACCATGTGTCGCATTACCCATTTGGTGCTGACAAACACACCGCCGACAACCCGCTAAGCAACGGCAAAGATGTGATCGATGAACTGCGCGCGTTGTACCGCGATGGTTCAAGCGGTATTTTGCCCCCGGCGGCTTTTATGGTCGAGACCATTCAGGCCGAGGGCGGCGTTAATGTTGCCGATAAAAAATGGCTGCAAGATCTGCAAGCGCTCGCTAAAGAGGTAGGCTCGCTCTTTATTATCGATGACATTCAGGCCGGTTGTGGACGCACCGGCAGCTATTTTAGTTTTGATACCTTAGACCTAGATCCAGATGTGGTGTGCCTTGCCAAAGGCCTTGGTGGGTGGGGTACGCCTATGGCGATGAACTTAGTCAAACCCGAGGTGGATAAACACTGGAAGCCCGGTGAGCACACCGGTACCTTCCGCGGCCAGGGCCTGAGTTTTGTGGCAGGCGCCGAAGCGCTCAGTTACTTTGAAGACGACAGTTTTATGCAAACGGTTCTTGCCAAAGGCAAAGTCATGCATGAAGCTATCGCACCGCTTGAGAGCACCTTTGACGATGTGCAAATACGCGGTACCGGGATGATTTATGGCGTAGACGTCGGTAACGGTGAACGTGCCAAAGCGATTGTTGCCGCGTGCTTTGCCGATGGTTTACTCGTGTCTGCCTGCGGCTCTGGTGGGCGCGTCGTTAAATTAATTCCACCGCTTACCATCCCCGACGCTGATTTACAGCAAGGTTTGGAAACGTTAGTGACCCACACTAAAAAGGTGATGGAGGTGGCAGCATGAGACAACGGGATGATATGACGTTTCCGTTTGAGGAGTACGAGCGTCGCTTGAGCGAGCTGCGCACACGTATTCAGCAGCGGCATTTAGACGCGGTGGTGATAACCGATCCTGAAAATATTATGTACCTTACGGATTATCAAACGACTGGGTATTCATTTTTTCAGGCGTTGGTGGTGCCGCTAGAAGATGAGCCTTTTATGATTACCCGGGCGATGGAAGAGTCCAATATTATCGCCCGTACTTGGGTCGAACGCACGCGACCCTACCCAGATACGGGGGACGCCATTCAAATGCTGGTGGATGCACTGCGCTCGTTTGGTTTGGCGAATAAACGTATCGGCTACGAGCGCAATAGCTATTTCTTTCCGGCGTACCAGCAAGATTTTGTCCACACTACCTTAACCGACGGTAAGTTATTGGACTGCTTTGGTATTGTCGAGCAAGGGCGCATTTGTAAGTCGCCCGTCGAGATTGATTTAATGCGACGTGCGGCAACGGCCACAGAAGCTGGCATGCAAGCGGGCATTGCCGCCTGTGAAGCGGGCGCTACCGAGAACGAAATCGGCGCGGCTATTAGCTCCGGGATGTTTCGCGCCGGTGGCGAGCCGCCCGCCGTTATGCCCTACGTTACCTCCGGCCCGCGTTCGATGATCGGGCACGCCACGTGGGAGGGACGCGTTGTGCAACCTGGCGAGCATGTGTTTTTAGAGGTTGGTGGCTGTTATCGCCGTTATCACACCGCCATGATGCGTACCGTGGTGATGGGCAACTTGTCCGATTCTATGTACAAAGCGCAAGAGAAAATGAAACAGGCTCTGGCCGCCGTGCATGAAAATTTTCAACCGGGAATGACCGTGTCGGATGCGGATAATTTAGTGCGCAATATTATTTCTGATAATGACGTCGGTGCACGCCTGGTGACTCGTTCGGGTTACTCCATCGGTATTGCGTTTCCTCCCAGTTGGGATGAGGGCTATATCGTCAGTTTAAAACAGGGCGAGTCGACCATACTGCAAGAGGGTATGACATTTCATATTATCCCTTGGATGTGGGGCGTCGATGGTGACAAAACCTGCGGTACCTCCGATACCATTTATATTACCTCTGAGGGCTGTGAGTCCTTCTTTAGCATGGACCAAAATTTTTCTGTTAAGCCCGAGCATGGCGCGGGGTCGGTAGCGCAGCTTTCCAGCTCGCGAAAAAGTAAAAGTGCATCAAGAAATGAGAAAGACAAAAGCGCTGATAAACCGCACAGCGCAGCCCCCGATGATGCTCAACACGACAGCCAGTGAGGACTTTATGTTAACTGCTACGAACCCTTATTCCGGTAAAAAAATTGCCGATTACCCCGCACTTGATCAAGCGGCAATGAGCGAGCGAATCGGCGACGCGAGTGCCGCGTTCAGCTCCTGGAAAGCCAAAAGTTTTGCCGAGCGTGCCGAGGTGTTGCGCGCTGTTGCCAAAAAGCTTCGCGAGCAAAAGCCAGCCATTGCCAAGCTGATGGCCGATGAAATGGGTAAGCCGATTAAAGAGGGCGGCCCCGAGGTCGAAAAGGCCGCCGTGTGTGCGGAGTTTTATGCCGACAACGCCGAAGGTTTTTTGGCGGCCGAGACGCTGGCATCCGATGCGAGCGTAAGCTACGTGCGTTATCAGCCGTTGGGAGCATTGCTGGGGATTTTGCCTTGGAACGCACCATTGTGGTTGGCGTTTCGTTATTTGGCCCCGGCGCTAATGGCCGGTAACACCTGTGTGATGAAGCACGACCCTAATGTGCCGGCTAGCGCGCAAGCCATCGCCGATGCGTTTGCCGCTGCCGGTGCGCCGGCCAACATCATGGTTAATTTGCCCATCGAAACCTCGCTGGCAGAGGCGGCTATTCGCGATCCGCGCATCATGGCGGTCTCCTTTACCGGCTCTGCCGGCGCCGGTGCCAAGGTGGCGGCGGTGGCCGGCAGCGAGATTAAGCCGGCGGTGTTAGAGTTGGGCGGCTCCGACCCTTGTATCGTTATGGCGGATGCCGACTTAGAAAAGGCCGCGAATATTGCGGTGCTGTCGCGTATTATCAACGCAGGTCAGTCGTGCATTGCGGCCAAGCGCATCTTGGTTGAGCAAAGCATCTACCCCGAGTTTTTGGAGATGCTGCGCACCCGGTTGGCGGCATTAACGTTAGGTGATCCGGCCCTCGATACGACCGATGTTGGGCCTATCGCCCGCGATGATTTACGACAAAACCTGCACCGCCAGGTGAGTGAAACTATTAATGCCGGGGCCCGTTGTTTGCTGGGTGGCGAGCTGCCCGCCGGTGACGGTTATTTTTATCCGGTAACCTTGTTGGCGGATGTCACCTCTGATATGTGTGCGTTTCGTGAAGAAACCTTTGGGCCAGTCATGGCCGTGGCTCCGGTGGCCGACTTAGAGCAGGCGGTCAGTATAGCCAACGATACCGAGTTTGGTTTAGGTGCCGCCTTGTGGATGGCCGATAGCAAGGCAGCACAGGAGGTTGCCGGGCGCATAAACGCCGGCCAGGTGGCGATTAACGGTATCGTTAAAACCGATCCGCGCTTGCCCAGCGGCGGTATCAAGCGCTCGGGCTATGGCCGCGAGCTCGGTCCGCACGGCATTAAAGAGTTTGTAAACGCTAAGCAGGTCTGGGTGGGTTAGAGCGGATTGCATAGGGGCCAACTCTGGCCCCTATAGTGTCGACCGGTTGTGGTATCATGTGTTGTTTTTAACGCCACGGTCGCCCCTGACTCGGATCTTTAAATGGTACAGCGCAAATTATTTTTTGTATCAGCACTTTGCTTGCTGCTGGTGTCGGGTTTTTTGGCCACTAGTTTAGTCAGTTATTTTGTCGCCAAAGACTCGGTTGCCACGCAGCTCCAAGAGCAAATGTTACCGCTGACCAGCGACAATATTTACTCTGAAATCCAGCGCGACTTGCTCCAGCCGTTACTTATTTCGTCGTTGATGGCTCACGATACCTTCGTGACTCGCTGGGTTACCGAGGGTGAGCGCGACCCGCAAAAAATCGCCGAGTATCTCGGCCGCATTCAAAGTAAGTACGACACCATCACCGCGTTTTTTGTCTCGGAGCAAACGCGCAATTACTACCATCCTAGCGGTGTTCTTAAACAGGTCGATGCGACTAACCCCGATGACGATTGGTACTTTCGTGCTCGCAGATTATCGGAAGACTACGAGATTAACGTCGATCACGATACTGCGGACCGCACCCGCCTAAGTATTTTTGTTAATTACCGCGTGCTCGACGATCAGGGCAATCTGGTGGGGGTTACCGGAGTTGGCTTGTCGGTAGCGTCGGTGATGGCACTGATAGAAGACTACCAAGAGCGCTATGGGCGCAAAATTTATTTTGTCGATCGCGAGGGGCAGGTCACTCTGCACGGCAGCGGTTTTAATGACGCCATGCGCTTAAAGAACAAAGCGGGGCTCGACCGTTTGTTTGTGCGTGTTTTGACAAGCCCCAGTGCATCGGTCGCGTATAACGCCAAAGATGGCAATAAAATTTACCTTAATAGCCGCTTGGTGCCTGAGTTTGATTGGTACTTAATTGTCGAGCAGGTCAACGACCCGGCCGCCCAGCGCATTGAGCGAGCGCTGATTATTAACGTGCTGGTATCGCTGGCGATTACCGTTATTGTGTTGCTGATAGCTTATTTTACGCTGCGCGGATATCAGCGCAGGCTTGAGCAAATGGCTACCCAAGACAAGCTCACCGGCGCCGCCAGTCGCCAAGTGTTTGATATTGTTTTTAGTCGCGCGGTTAAAGGCGCGCGGCGACGTCACACCTCGGTAGCATTGGCGAGTATGGATCTGGATCACTTTAAAAATATCAATGATACCTATGGTCACCAATGTGGTGACGAGGTGATTCGTACGGTTTCTTCGATTGCCTCATCCTGCGTCCGCGATACGGATACGTTGTGCCGCTGGGGTGGCGAAGAGTTTTTATTACTACTAGAAGATTGCGATCTAAAGCGTGCCACCGAGGTGGCCGAGTCGATTCGCGCGGTGGTGGAAGCCCACGAGTTTCGGTTTGGACGCGACTTGGTCCGGGTAACCGTTAGCTTGGGGGTGACGGTGCAGCGGCCCGATGAGTCGCTTAATGCCTTGGTGGACCGGGTTGATCGTGCGCTCTATAGCGCCAAGCGGGACGGACGTAACCGGGTCGGTGTGCAGGCTTAGCCAAGGGTGGGTTTTCGCAAACGCCTAATATACGTAAAGATGGGCGTGTAACGGGTTACATTGAGGTTTTTAGCTGCTAAGCTTGCCTCAACCATAACCTTAAGGAGTCGCTATGACGTTGCTTCGCTGTGCTTTTATGCGCTTTACGTTACCTGTCTTACTGGGCCTGACAGCTCTGCCTGTGTATGCCTTTGATGAGTTTATTAGCCGCGATGGTCATAGATTGCTGGAGGGGGGCAAAGAGTTTCGTTTTGCCGGCATTCACGCCCCAGAGCTGCATCGTATTGAAGATGACGCCCGTGGCGCTTGCGCGGCGGACCCTCGAGGCTGGGGGCAGTATTTTCGCTGGCCCACCGCCGATGAACAAGAGAACTGGATAAAAGCGCTGGTCAAAAGTGGCCATCGCGCTATGCGTGTTTACGTTTTATCGGTGGCAACTCCGTCGGATGCCGAATGCGGCCGCGAGACCCATATATTGCCCCCTGTGCAAGCCGATGAGATGCCGCGCTTGAATGAGGCGGCGATGGTGCACTACGATCGTATGATCGCCCTGGCCGATCAGTACGGATTGCGTTTGATTTTACCCTTTATCGATCACTGGAAGTGGTGGGGCGGGCGCGAGCAACTGGCCGCTTTTTACGATGAATCGGCCGATGATTTTTACGATACCGAAAGTAAAACTTACGCCGCCTACCAAGATATTATTCGTCAGGTTATTAATCGCACCAATACCATCACTGGCCGCGTTTATAAAAATGAAAAAGCCATTATGGCGTGGGAGACAGGAAATGAGTTAAGAGACTCTACCGAGCCTTTCGTGCGTAAAACTGCCGCGCTTATTAAAGAGCTGGACAGTAACCACTTGGTGATTGATGGCACTTATTTAAAAGTCAATAAGTTCGCGCTGGATGACCCCAACGTGGATATTATCTCTAATCACTTTTACACCACCAACAACAATAATAACCCCGAACAAGTACTGGCGGACTTGCAGGCGATTGACGGCAAAAAAGTCTATTTGATCGGTGAGTTTGGTCTGCGCGATGCCGAAGGCTTGAATGATATTATGCAAACGGCGGTGCACTCTGATTATAACGGCGCAAGAGCGGCCGGTGTTTTTATTTGGGGGTTTCGCGGGCATCGTCATAACGGTGGTTTTTATTGGCATAAAGAGTACACCGGGCACTACAGTTACCATATTCCGGGCTTCCCCGAAGGCGATGCTAACGAAGAGCGTAAGGTGGTGAACTTAGTGCGTACCGCGCAGGCGCAAATGGTGGGCCTAGATGCGCCTGCGCCTTTGCCAAAACCAGAGCCGCCCAAGCTGCGCGCCATTGCCGATCCGCGTGAGCGCATCGACTTTTTAGGCGCGCCACTGGGGCGCACTTATCGCATTGAGCGAGCCACCGATGCGTCTGGCCCGTGGCAGGTGATCGGAGACAACATCTCTGACGGCTTGCAAGAGTATCGCCCGTATGAGCAAGCGCTGTTTCGCGATACCGACGACTTAGTGCCAGGGCAAATGTATTACTATCGAGTCGTTGCCCGCAACGAGAGCGGTGAATCCGACCCCTCTAATGTGGCGCAAGTAGTCTTACCTTAGCGCTTCCTAAAGCGCTTGTTGCACTGCAAAAAATGGCTTAGGGTAGTGGCTGATATGCACACTTTAAGTCATTTATGCCAACGATTATTGCAATAATGTCAGCGCTTGCCGCTCCTGTTAAACGTTATCGGTTTGCGCTGACGTGGCTGCTTTTTAGTGCTTGCTCGCTCGCTGCGCTGGGGGGGTGCTCCTCTGTGCCCTCCTATGGTGAGGTTCCGCAATCGCTCACGATTCATATCTTAGCTAACAGCAGTAAGCAGTTTACCTATCGTTTGGGGCAGGCCGCCGAAATGTCGCCAAGGGCGTTGGTGCAGTCGCCGCGCTATGTTCCCGATCGCCGTGATTACGAGAAACTACAGCGCCGCACCGCTTACGTGGTAGCGGCGACGGGGTATTGCCGCACGGGATACATGGAGCTGGATTTTCGCCTAAATATGCAGCAGCAGTGGCTGCGGGGTGAGTGTAAAGAAAGTGCCAGTGAGGCTGATATTAAACATTTTGCCAATCAGTCCCGCGTGTCACTAGACAGTCTCGCTGAGTAGGTTTTTGGCTCGCCCCTACTACGAATCTAAATCCAAGGTATACTGGCGCGGTTTCTAGCCCCAGATCCTGGAGATCGCCGATGAACCTGCCGAGCCTTTACCTTAAACCACAAACTGACCGACGCCTGCGTCGTGGCCATTTGTGGGTCTATAGCAACGAGGTGGATGTTAAGCGCAGTCCGCTAAAGGTGTTTAGTCCCGGGCAGCAGGTGCGGCTTCTTAATAATCGAGATGAGCTGTTGGGGGTGGCCCTGATCAACCCCGCCAGCTTAATTTGTGCTCGGCTGATTAGCCGAGATGAAACGCTACTCGATGCCCAGTTGCTGCAGTCGCGCTTTGCCCGCGCACTTTCTTTGCGCGAGCAGGCTTTTAGTCAGCCCTATTACCGTTTGATTTTTGGCGACAGTGATTTGCTGCCAGGTTTGGTGGTGGATCGCTTTGGCGATTATCTCGTCGTGCAAATTGCCTCGGCCGGAATGGAAGCCGTGCGGGATATAGTGGTTGAGCAGCTAGTGGCGCTATTGCAGCCTGTGGGTGTTTTGTTGGCCAACGATCACAGCGCACGCGAGCTGGAAGGGCTGACCCGCTACACCGAAGTGGTTTATGGCACAGTGCCAGATGAGGTTGAGCTGATCGAAAACGAAACGCGGTTTGTGGCACCGGTGGCATCGGGGCAAAAAACCGGTTGGTTTTTCGATCACCGGGTTGGCCGGGCGCAGTTGCGCCAGTGGGTTAAAGGTAAGCGCGTTCTGGATGTGTTCTCTTATATTGGCGGCTGGGGTATTCAAGCGGCGACCGCCGGTGCCGAGCGGGTAGTGTGTGTCGATGCATCGGCCCGTGCGATTGCCTGTGTTATCGCCAATGCCGAGCTAAACGGCGTGCAAGATTGCGTTAGCGGGCGACAGGGCAAGGCAATTGAAGTGATGAAAGCGCTGCTGGCCGAGGGCGCAAAATTTGACGTGGTGGTGCTCGATCCGCCGGCGTTTATTAAGCGTCGTAAAGATCAAAAAGCGGGCGAGGCGGCCTATCGGCACATTAATGAGCTGGGATTAAAGTTATTGGCTGATGGCGGTTTGCTGGTGTCGGCCTCTTGTTCTATGCATTTGGCCACCGAGACTTTGACCGATATTGTGCGTGCCAGCGCGCAAAAAGCCGGGCGCGATGCGCGTTTGATTCACTTTAGCGGGCAGGGGCCGGACCATCCGGTGCACTCGGCGATTGCCGAGACTAACTATTTAAAAGCGGTGTTTGCCCGGGTCTTTAATCGCGATCATTAAGCGCGCGAGCTAATGTTGCAATCGCGTCTTGGGTCGCGGCATCATTGCGCGGCTCGGCGCTTAGGGCGACATTGAAAGCCGCCACACCTTCGTCCCAGCGTGAGCGCTGCTGGCGCGCCAGCGTCGGCAGTAGCGCATCTTTTGCATTAAGCACACCCTGTAGGCCGCGGTAGCGCCATCGAATATCACAGCCCTTGGGCGCAAAATTGCAGTGATGTATTTGGCGCTGATGGTTTAGGGTGTCTATCTCGGCCGCCAGTAGTGTGTGCCATAACTGCAGCCGCGCAGGCGGTGTCAGGGCAAAATAGGGTGCGGCGATAGCCGATTGCCGGTCGTTCCACTGGCGGGCCAGTTGCGCACTGTCATCGCACAGTAATTTGCCGCTTAAGGCGAGGTAGTCCCGCCGCCGGTTTTGCGGCTGGTTGACGCTGGCAAGCTCGGGCGTGCTTTTCGTCTGGCGGGCAAAATCGCTCGCGCTGCGTTGCCCGGTTTCGCCAAATAGAATGAACTCTAGCGGGTGCAGGCCCAGGCTTGCCTCGTTGTCGGCGGTGAGTCCGTGCTGCTGACGCAGTGTGGTGTGATTAATCTCAAGGCTAATGTCATTAATCAGGCCGCTATTGGGGTAACCTTCGACGCTGTCGAGGTACCCGGCGGCAATGGGTTGGCGGTCGATTTTACCGAGCGCTTGTGCCAGCGGAGTAAACAAGCCCGGGTTGCGAGTGGCCAGCGACATTGCCATCGTCAGTTGACGCAGTTCGCCGTGCAATTGGCGCCACTGCTGCTGAGTGTTTTGTAATTGGGATTCGGTGGGGTTTTCTAGTAGCTGTAAAACGCTGGACTCCAGTCGCTGACAGTGCTCGGCAAAGTCTTGCAAGCGGGCGCCAGTGTTGTCCCATAGCTCGATGCTTTTACTCGCAATAGCATCGCTATCTAGCTTACTCTCCGCCAATGCAGGCGAGTCGGAGGCCGGGGAAAGCGCCGTTGAATGGGCGCCACTGGTCTCTGTTGTGCGGTCGCAACTACACAGAAAGGCGGTCAGGGCGATCAATATTACATGGCGGGTCATGGCTGCTCGTGTAGATCCAGTATGGGCCAGTTGCGCTCGCGGGCAACCGCTGCGAGGCGTGCGTCGGGATTGACGGCGACCGGATGGGGGACTTGCTCCAGCAGAGGCAAATCGTTAATGGAGTCGCTGTAAAAATAGCTGCCGTCCAGATCTTGGTTGTGCTTATCAAGCCACAGCTTTAAATTGGTGACTTTGCCGGCGCCAAAGCACGGGGTGCCTAAATAGCCGCCGGTGTAGCGGCCGTTTTTCAGCTCGGGGTCGGTGGCCAGAATCTCATCCACTTCGAGGTGCGCGGCGATAGGGCGGGTAATAAACCCGTTGGTGGCGGTGATAATCAGTAGGTAGTCGCCGCGCTCGCGATGCTCAGTCAGTAGCTGTTTGGCTTTGGGCAGCATAATAGGCTCGATGTATTCGCGCATAAAGTCTTTATGCAGTTGCGCTAAGTCACTCGGGCTATACTGAGTGAGCGGCTGAAGGGCAAAGCGCAAATAGGCGTCGATATCGAGACTGGCGCTTTGGTAGTCTTGATAAAATTGATCATTTTGGCGGCGATACGCCTGTTCGTCGACGAGCTTGCGCGCCAGTAAGAATTCGCCCCAAGAATGGTCGCTGTCGCCGTTAATTAGCGTGTTATCCAAATCAAAAATGGCCAGTGCCACGGAGTTTCCTTAAATGTAGAGTGCCAAACGCGCTAGCATAGCGCCCGATGGCGCACCTCTCAAGCTTGGACGCGATGGGTTTGGTATTCGCGCTCGGTTTGTGTAACCTCAATTGCTGCGGCAGGTCTTTTTGTGGAACAATGCAAAAGTTTCACCGCCATGTGATAAGAAGACGGATACAACAGGAATTTAATGTGATAGACGCCGATGGCTTTCGCCCCAATGTGGGGATTATTCTAAGCAACGATCAAGGTCAGGTGCTGTGGGCACGGCGCGTAGGTGGTCAAGATGCTTGGCAGTTTCCTCAGGGGGGCATACATCAAGATGAAACCCCTGAGCAGGCGCTGTTTCGGGAGTTGGGCGAAGAGGTGGGTTTGACCGAGGCCGACGTTGACGTGCTGGCTTGCACGCGCGGTTGGCTGCGCTATCGGCTGCCGCACCGCTTGATTCGGCAAAATGCTCAGCCTTTGTGTATCGGCCAAAAACAAAAGTGGTTTTTACTAAAAATTAAAAGCGATGATGCCCGTGTTTGCCTGGAAAATGGCGGCCGTGCCGAGTTTGATGACTGGAGCTGGGTGAGCTATTGGTATCCGCTGGGCGAGGTCGTCGCATTTAAGCGCGATGTTTACCGCCGGGCGTTAAAAGAGTTGTCGCCGGTGCACAGTCAGCTTGAGCGTATCGCCGCCGGCTGAGTGGGGCCGCGCGGGCCGTTATAGGCAATACCGACTACTTACTAACTGAGAAACTAATGGATTCTATGCTGAACTCGTTGCGCAGTATTGTTCAAGAGGTGAATGCCGCCCGCGACCTACCCAAGGCGCTGGCGATTATCGTCTCGCGCGTAAAGCGGGCCATGCAGACTCAGGTGTGTTCGGTGTATTTGCGTGGCCCCAACGATGAATTCGTGCTGATGGCCACCGAGGGGTTGCAGCAGCAGGCTGTGGGGCAGGTACGCATGGCCCCCGGTCAGGGCTTGGTGGGACGTGTGGTAACCCGCGAAGAGCCGGTCAATTTAGAGGACGCCGAATCCCACCCCGCCTATCAATACTTTCCAGAGACCGGTGAGGAGCGCTTTAGCTCGTTTTTGGGCGTGCCGATTATTCACCATCGCCAAGTGTTGGGAGTGCTGGTGGTCCAGCAGTCAGAGCGGCGCCGCTTTGATGAGGGCGATGAAGCGTTCTTGGTGACAATGTCGGCCCAGTTGGCAGGTGTTATTGCCCACGCCGAGGCCACCGGTACTATGGTGGCGGTTGGTGCCGCAGCCGAGCAGGCGCGCTTTGCCGGCGTCTCGGGGGCGCCCGGTATTGCTATTGGCGAGTCTGTGGTGGTGGCACCACTGGCGGACTTAAAAGGGGTTCCGTATCAGCAGTGTGACGATATCGCGGCGGAGCTGGAGTTTTTTCAGCGCTGCTTAAATGCTGTGCGCGACGATATCAGGGATCTGGGTACGCAATTGGAGGAGCGCCTCAACCGTGAGGAGCGAGCCCTGTTTGACGCCTATTTGGCGATGCTTGATGACGCCGCTCTGGGGGGCGAGGTCACGGCTAAAATTCGCGAGGGAACCTGTGCGCCTTACGCCTGGAGTGAGGTGATCCTCGAGCATGAAAATAACTTTGCCGGTATGCACGATGCCTATCTGCGCGAGCGTGCCACCGATGTGCGCGATTTGGGGCGGCGAGTGCTGGCCTACCTGCAAGAGTCCAATCAAAGCTGCAAAATTTACCCCGATAACACCATTTTGATCGGCGACGAGCTCACCGCTTCTATGTTGGGCGAAGTGCCTGAAGATAAATTGGTGGGGTTGGTCTCAGTGCAGGGCTCTGGTAACTCTCACGTGGCGATTTTAGCCCGCGCAATGGGTATTCCCACGGTTATGGGGGCGGTTGATCTGCCCTATACACGCATGGATGGCCGTCCGGTTATTGTCGATGGCTACAAGGGCGCGGTTTACAGTGATCCGAGCAAGCAGCTGCGCAAGCATTACCGTGCCATTGCCGAAGAAGAGCGAGAGCTGGTTAAAGGCTTGGAGGCTCTTAAAGACTTACCCTGCGAAACCTTAGATAAATACCGTCTGCCGCTGTGGGTGAATACTGGGTTGATGGCGGATGTAGTGCGTTCGCTGGAGCGGGGCGCCGAGGGTGTGGGCTTGTACCGTACCGAGGTACCGTTTTTATTGCGCGATCGCTTCCCGTCTGAAGAAGAGCAGCGCATTATTTACCGCGAACAACTAGAGGCGTTTGCGCCGCACACGGTGACCATGCGCACCTTGGATATCGGCGGCGATAAAGCCTTGCCGTATTTTCCGATTGAAGAGGACAACCCTTTTTTGGGCTGGCGCGGTATTCGGGTTACGCTGGATCACCCAGAGATTTTTCTCGCCCAGATCCGGGCTATGATCAAGGCCAGCAGTGGCCTTGATAACTTGCGTATCCTCTTGCCGATGATCTCTAGCGTCTCCGAGTTAGAACAGTCCAAGGCGCTGATTTATCGCGCCTACCATGAGCTGTTGGAAGAGGGGTATGAGGTTCACCTGCCGCCGCTTGGGGTGATGATTGAGGTGCCTGCCGCGGTTTATCAGGCGCGCGAACTGGCGGCGAGGGTCGATTTTTTGTCGGTGGGCAGCAACGATTTAACGCAATATCTGCTGGCGGTTGATCGCAACAATGCGCGGGTGGCCGGGCAGTATCAGGCGTTTCACCCCGCTGTGCTGCGCGCGCTACAGCAGGTTGTCAACGACGGCCACACACAGGGCGTCAGCGTTGGTATCTGTGGCGAGCTGGCCGGAGACCCTGGCGCCGCGATTTTGTTGATGGCGATGGGTTATGACGTGCTGTCGATGAACGCTACTAACCTGCCCAAAGTTAAATCGGTTATTCGTGCGATTAACTTAGAGCAAGCCGAAGTGCTGCTGGAAGAGGTGATGCACCTAGTCGATGCCGAGCAGGTGCGTGCGCGCATCGACCAAATGCTGTTGGAAACCGGTGTCAATCGTGTGGTGCGGCCGCTGGAAATTGACGCTTAAACATTTTTGCATGGCGCTTCGCTAAGCGTTACCAGTGGCGGCGTTAAAAAGCGCGGCGGTTTTATCTGACACAATCGCGGTGTTATGATTGCCGCTCTTTTTTTATTGCTGGCGTTCGCTCTATGCTCACCCATCCCAATTTCGATCCGGTTGCCGTGTCTATCGGTCCGTTAGATGTTCACTGGTACGGCTTGATGTACCTGCTGGCTTTTGCCTCGGCGTGGTTTATTGCCATGCGTCGGGCGCTGCGGCCCGACTCTCCCGTCACACGGCCCCAAGTTGAGAATCTTATTACCTATGGTGCCTTCGGGGTAGTGATTGGTGGCCGGGTTGGCTATGTGGTGTTTTATAACTTTGACGCCTGGATGCGCGACCCTCTGTGGCTGTTCCGAATCTGGGAGGGCGGCATGTCGTTTCACGGTGGCCTGATTGGCGTGCTGTTGGCGATGCTGTTTTACGCCCATCGCATTCGCGTCCCCTACTTGCGTTTAACCGACTTCGTCGCCCCGATTGTACCTTTGGGGTTGGCTTTTGGTCGGCTGGGCAACTTTATTGGTCAGGAATTGTGGGGGCGTCCAACCGACTTGCCTTGGGCTATGGTCTTTCCTAAAGATCCAGAGTTGCTGCCGCGTCACCCATCCCAGCTGTATCAGTTTGCCCTCGAAGGGGTAAGTTTATTTGTGCTGGTTTATTGGTTTTCTCGCAAGCCGCGCCCGACGGCGGCGGTCAGTGGTGTGTTTTTGATCGGATACGCTGGTTTTCGTATTCTGGCCGAGTTCGCCCGCGAGCCCGACCAGCACATTCAGTTTGATTTGTTTGGCTGGGTGACTCGTGGTCAGCTGTTGTGCTTGCCCATGGCGGCGCTGGGCATTGGTCTATTGATATACGCTTATAAATTCAGTGGTCACGGAAAGCCCGCAGCAGAGCGTAAACCGGCGGCGTCGAAGGAGGCATCGTGAAGCAGTATCTGGATTTAATGCGCGATGTGGTTGCTACCGGCACTGACCGAGGCGACCGCACTGGCACCGGCACCCGTTCGGTCTTTGGGCGTCAGTTGCGCTTTGATTTGCGCCAGGGCTTTCCGCTCGTGACTACCAAGGCGGTGCACTTAAAAAGCGTGATTGTCGAGTTGCTGTGGTTTTTACAGGGGCGCACCGATGTGCAGTGGTTGCAAGAACGCGGCTGCAAGATCTGGAATGAGTGGGCCAGTAGCGAAGGTGACCTTGGCCCTGTGTACGGTAAGCAGTGGCGTAGTTGGGCGTGCCCCGATGGCAGTACCATTGATCAGATCAGTGATGTAATCGAGCAGATAAAGGCCAAGCCCACTTCGCGCCGCCTGATCGTTAGTGCCTGGAATCCGGCGGATCTGCCCGACGAGTCCGTGGGGCCGCAGGCCAACGTGGCCGCAGGTCGAATGGCGCTGGCGGCGTGTCACACCTTGTTTCAGTTTTATGTCGCCGACGGCAAGCTTTCGTGCCAGCTGTACCAACGCAGTGCCGACTTGTTTTTGGGGGTGCCGTTTAATATCGCCAGCTACGCGCTATTGACGCATATGATCGCCCAGCAATGTGACCTGGATGTTGGGGACTTTGTTCACACCTTCGGCGATTGTCACCTGTATCATAATCACCTGACTGACGATATTGTTTATCAGCAGCTGGCGCGCGAGCCAAAAGCGCTGCCGCGTTTGGTTATCGCGCGTCGCCCAGCATCGATTTTTGACTATCAGTTAGAAGACTTTAGCTTTGAGGGGTATGACCCGTACCCGCGTATCAAAGCGCCTATTGCCGTTTAATCACGGGTCAGCGAGAACTGAGGTTTTTTCGATGCAAGTAGCAATGATTGTCGCCTGCGGGCACGACAATGCAATAGGCAAGGGCAATGCGATGCCTTGGCACCTGCCGGCGGATTTACAATACTTTAAGTGCGTGACCTTGGGTAAGCCCATTATGATGGGCCGCAAAACCTATGAGTCTATTGGACGGCCGTTACCCGGTAGGCTCAATATCGTTATTAGCCGCGACCCGAGCTGGCCTGCGCCAGAAGGGGTTAAATGTGTTACCAACATCCCCGAGGCTATTGCTTTGGCGCGGGCCGAAGCGGATGGCGACGAGGTGATGATTATTGGTGGCGAGCAAATATACCGTGCGGCGTTACCTTATACGGATCGTATTTATAAAACGGAGATAGCGGTAACGGTGGAGGGGGCAGATGCATTCTTCCCCGAGCTACCGGCCGAGAATTGGCGGGAAGTTTCCCGGCAGGAGGGTGATGCAGAGGCTCCGCTGCGTCATCATTTTTTGGTATTGGAGTCGTGCGATGACACCGGTTCTTAATAATTAAACTGTATAAGGTCGGTGAGTTTAGCAACTTTGCGCAGATCAACAAATGATCAGGTGTTACTCGGGCCCAGCTGTGGTGCATTAAAGTGTTACCCCTCTGATACCGATATACACATGTGCAATACCATTTGGATAAAGCATTGAATGTAGAGGAACGCTCTTATTACAATGCTGCGTTCTTAAGCTGCCTCGAAAGAGGTATTCGTGGATTATGTGTCTGTGGCAGCATTCTGTCGCATATAACCTGATTGCAAGCACCCGAGTTGGGGGAAATATGAAAAAGCAGCGATTGAAAGCCGTGGCTCTGACCACTGTGCTTTCTGCCAGCGCGCTAGTGGGTAGCGTGGCAATGGCAGATCAAACCCTGGACGAAATTCTTCAGGTAAGTCAGGCCAAAACTACTTTGGCGCGAGATTCTCAAAAGCGTATCGATCGTTTGGCTCAGGAAACTGAGGACTTGCTGGTTCAATTTAAGCAAGTGAACAAGCAGATCGAAGATATGCGCGTTTACAACAGTCAGCTAGAAAAGCAAATTGCGGCTCAGCTGGCGGTAATCAAAGATCTGGACGAGTCGATCGAAAACGTTACGGTTATCGAACGTCGCATTCAGCCTCTGGTTATGCGCATGCTCGACGCACTTGAGCAATTTGTGAAACTGGACAAGCCATTCAAAATGGATGAGCGCTTGGCCCGTATCGAAATGCTGCGTAACAACCAAGATCGCGCCGATATTTCCGTTGCTGAAAAATTCCGTCAGGTATTGGAAGCATACAAAATTGAGAGTGATTACGGTCGTTTCATCGAAGCGTATCGCGACACTTTGGATGTAGGCGGTCAGGAGCGTGAAGTGAACATTTTACGCATCGGTCGTGTCTCTTTGATGTATCAGACTACCGATACTGAATCTTCTGGTGCTTGGGACCCTACCCAAGGCGCTTGGGTTGAGCTAGACGACTCTTACCGCAGCACTATTTTGAAAGGCTTGCGCATCGCGCGTAACGAAGCCTCTAAAGACATTATGTTTGTACCTGTCCAAGCTCCGGAGGCAGCAAAATGAAAATGAAGTTTGCAAAACGCTGCCTGGTAGCGGTAGCTGCCGGCCTAATCAGCACCAGTGCTGTAATGGCACAAGAAAACGATCAAGCGGCTAGCCTTGACGAGCTGCTAAACATGGTAAAAGAGTCGCGCGTGGCTGAAACAGCCGAGCACCGCAAGCGCGAGCAGCAATTTACCCGTGAAAAAGGCAATCAGGCGAGCCTGCTGAAGCAAGCCCAAGATACTTTGGCTGCGGAAGAGCGTCGTTCTGAGCGCTTGGAAGAAACTCACTCTGAGCAAGAGTTGGACGTAGAAGCTAAGCGTCAGCAGTTTAACGAGCGTCTTGGTTCGCTGCGTGAACTGTTTGGTCACTTGACCTCTACTGCAGGTGACTTGCGCTCAACGTTGAGCACGTCACTGATCTCGGCGCAATACCCGAACCGCGGTGAGTTCTTGTCTGAGTTGATTGACAAAATGAACTCAAACACTCGTTTGCCTAGCCTCGAGGAAATTGAGCGTCTGTGGTACGAGCAGCAGCGTCAAATGGTTGAGAGCGGCCGTGTTGTTTCGTTCACCGGTACCGTGATCAAGCCTAACGGCGAAAATGCCGAGCAAGAAGTGGTTCGTGTTGGTTCTTACAACTTGTTGTCCGAAGGCAAGTACCTCAACTACGTTCCAGACGGTTACAAAATGGAAGAGTTGATCCGTCAGCCTGACGGTAATTACTTGGACGCCGCTTCTGAGCTGCAAAACGCGACTTCTGGTTTGGTTGGTGTGGGTCTTGACCCCACGGGCCCTACTGGCGGCACTTTGCTGGGCGCGCTGATTAACAGCCCGACCTGGAAAGAGCGTCTGCTTACCCAAGGTGGTGTGGTTGGTTATGCCATTATGGCTGTTGGTGCACTGGGTCTGTTGATCGGTCTGTGGCGCATCATCTACCTGTTTACCGTAAATGCTAAAGTAAGCAGCCAGTTGAAGTCTGACAAAGCCAACACTAACAACCCGCTGGGTCGTGTGTTGAAAGCGGCCGAAGAAAATCCGAACGCTGATACCGAAACCTTGGAGCTAAAACTCGAAGAAGCGGTATTGAAAGAGCGTCCTGCGATTGAAAGCGGCTTGGCAATTCTGAAGATTATCGCGGCGGTCGCGCCACTGATGGGTCTGTTGGGTACCGTTACCGGTATGATCTTGACCTTCCAAGCGATTACGATCTTCGGTGCGGGTGACCCGAAAAACATGGCAGGCGGTATTTCTTCTGCATTGATCACAACGGTTTGGGGTCTGTTAGTAGCGATTCCTGTGGTACTGATCCACACCGTGGTTAATGGCCGTGCTAAGCGTGTTATTCATGTTCTTGAAGAACAGTCGGCAGGTATCATCGCCGAAAACGCTGAACGCAAGTAGGAGATAAAGCATGCTGGCATTAATGGAAGCTATCGCAGCCATTAGAGCCTTTTTGGATCAGGGCGGTATGGTATTGTTATTTATCGCCGCCCTTACCTTTGTCATGTGGACCCTGATTTTCGAGCGGGTGTGGTATTTCAAAGGCGGTCTAAAAGGCGACCTTCAAAAGTCTTTGGATGTCTGGGAAGCGCGCAGTGAGCGCAAATCTTGGAACGCCCACCAGATCCGTTCGGCACTGATTTCTAAGATCGAGCTGAAGGTTAATACCAATATGGACATGATCGCCACAATGGTGAGCTTGTGTCCTCTGCTCGGTCTGCTGGGTACGGTTACCGGTATGATTGAAGTGTTTAACGTTCTCGCGATGACCGGTGGTGGTGATGCCAAAGAAATGGCAGGCGGTGTATCTAAAGCGACAATCCCGACAATGGCGGGCATGGTTGCTGCGCTGTCAGGCTTGTTTGCCAACACCTACCTCACACGAACCGCCGAGCGTGAAAATCAGTTGTTTGCCGATCACCTGACAATGGATCACTAAGGCTGGCACGTCGTATCAACCAGTAATAAGAGATTTGTCATGAGCAGGAAAAACGAATCTGAAGACGATCAGACCGGGGCGATCGATTTGACCCCTATGCTCGATGTGGTTTTCATCATGTTGATCTTCTTCATTGTGACTGCCACATTTATTAAAGAGACCGGGGTTGAAGTTGAGCGTCCTGAAGCAACCATGGCTGACCCAAAGAAAAATGCCAGCATCTTGATTGCTATTACAGACGAAGATGAGATCTGGATCGATAAGAACCAGGTTGATCCCCGTGGGGTGCGAGCGCAGATTGAGCGTTTGCTTGCCGACAACCCGAGAGGCTCCGTTGTTATTCAGGCTGATGCCGAGGCTAATGTTAAATTGTTAGCCGAGGTTGCCGATACTGCTCGTCAGTTGAATGTGAGCAACGTCGCTGTCTCTACAGCTAAGAAATAGGCCGCTATGAAACTTGTAAGAGTAATTATTGCTGCCGTTTTGGCGGTGGTCGTGACCCTCGGCCTTTTGTTTCTGATGCACTCTTTGATCAACTCCGATCTTAAGGCAGACGAGCAAGAAGAGCAGACGCGTATCGAAGATATTCGGATGCCGGATACCGAGATCGAAGTCCGCTATGAGACGGCTAAACCCGATAAACCGGAAACGCCAGAAACGCCTCCGCCAGATATTCCGGAGCCAGACTTTGAGTCGCCCGATATTAACCCTGAAGGGTTGAACATGACGGCACCATCGTTAAGCTCTGATATCAATGTTAGCGCCGGTGGTATCGGTGGTGACGGTGAGTATCTGCCTATCGTGAAGGTGGCTCCACAGTATCCGCGTCGTGCGGCGCAACGTGGTATCGAAGGCTTTGTGACGGTTCAGTTCACGGTAACCATTAATGGCTCTACCAAAGATGTAGTGGTGATCGAAGGCATCGATAAAGATGGCGACGAGACCAGTATCTTTGACCGGGCGGCCATTAAAGCTGCTGAGAAGTTCAAGTATAAGCCGCGGGTCGTTGACGGTACGCCTATTGAGGTGCCGGGTGTTCGCAACCGCTTTGTATTTGAGCTTGCGCAATAAGGGTGATGAAAATGAAGAATGTAAAATCGATGATTTCAGGCACCTTCAAAAAGTCACTGCTGGCCTCGGCGCTGTTCGCAGCGCCGGCAATTACAGGCTTTGTTGCGTTTGATTTGGTGCCCGAGCAATCACTGTTTGTCGCCGGTAGTGCGCAAGCGCAAAGCGCTAAGCTCATGAAGCCGGCCGAGAAAAAGCTTGATCCGCGCCGTTTGCCAGGTTTGTCGCAAAGCTTTATTGAAGATCTACAGGAAGTCAGTGAAGCGTTAGACCCGACCGAAGAAGCCATTGCTGAGGGTGCTAAGTCGGACCCGCGTAAAGCGTTGCAGATCGTAAACGAAATGGCCGAAGATATGGGTGACTACAACCCGTATGAAAAGGTTATGGTTTACACCTACTACGGCTCTATTTATTACAACCTCGAAAACACCGAGAAAACTATCGAGAGTTTCGAGAATGTCGTAAAGCAGAGTCCGAACTTACCGGTAGGTACCGAAGCTCAGTACTTGTACACGTTGGCCCAGTTATATAGCCAAGAAGATCAGCCGAAAAAAGCGCTGGATTTTCTTAAGCGCTGGAGCAAGATGGTCACCAGCATATCTGCTGAACAGTATGCCGTTATCGCTCAAGTGTACTACGCCAATGATGATCTAGATGCAGCACTGGTTAACATGCTCGAGGCTATTAGTCTGTATGAAGCCGACGGCAAGATACCCAAGGAAGAGTGGTTAGGCTTTACACGCGCGGTTTATTACACGCGTGAAGAGTATCCTAAGACGCTGGAAGTGGTCGAACAGTTGGTGCGTCACTACCCCAAAATGAGCTACTGGCGTCAGCTGGTAGGTCTGTACTACGAGCTGGGCCGCATCGATGATTACTATCGTGCGCTGGACTCCATGTACGTTATGGGTGGGCTGAAAAAAGATGGTCAGTTGCGTACTCTGGCCGGTGGCTTTATCGACAAAGATGCGCCTTACAAAGCTGCTAAAGTGTTGGACAAAGGCATCAATGAAGACAAAATCATTGAGCCCACCTCCAAAAACTTGGAGCTTTTGGCTAACTCTTGGCGTTTAGCTCAGGAGACTGACAAAGCGTTGGTCGAAATGAAGCGTGCCGCTGCTAAGTCTGACGACGGTGACTTGTACTTTAATCTGGCGCGCTTGTTGTTTTCGCGCGATCAGTTTGATGACGCGGTTGCCGCAGGTAACAATGCGCTGAAAAAAGGTGACTTAAGTCGTCCAGATTCAGTTCACTTGACCATTGGTCAAGCGGAGTTGTCACGCAATAACTTTGACGCTGCTATTGCGTCCTTTAAAAAGGCCGCAAAAGATGAGCGCAGCCGCAAGTTTGCCACTCAGTGGACAAGTTTTGCTGAAAGCGAGAGAAAGCGTCAAGAAGCTCTGAAAGACAACTAAGTTAAAAAAGTTGTTTGTCAGCACAAAAAAACTGGCAATTGCCGGTTTTTTTGTGTCTAGTGATTTAGCTTGAGAGAAGTTTTAGCCCCAAAAAGCCCCGCCTCTACCGAGTAGAAGCGGGGCTTTTTTGTGCTGAACAGTTAATCGAGCAAGTTCAAATCTCTTACGGCGCCTTTGTCGGCACTGGTGACCAACTTTGCGTACGCTTTAAGTGACGCGCTGACCTGACGGGGGCGCTGCTCTATTGGTTTCCAGGGTTTTTCACGGTGCTCCATACGCTCGCGGCGCTCGTGTAGTTCACGGGCGCTAATTTGCACATTGATAGACCGTTCGGGGATATTAATGCGAATGGTATCGCCCGTCTCCACCAAGGCGATGGCGCCACCAGCGGCCGCTTCCGGTGAGGCGTGACCGATGGAAAGACCAGAGGTACCACCCGAAAAGCGGCCGTCGGTTAGTAGTGCACAGGCTTTGCCTAAGCCTTTTGATTTAAGGTAGCTGGTGGGGTAGAGCATCTCTTGCATGCCCGGACCGCCGCGGGGCCCCTCATAGCGGATAATAACGACTTCGCCGGCCTTAACTTTGCCGTTCAGTACGTTTTCGACTGCTTGATCCTGGCTTTCGACCACGTGCGCCGGGCCTTCAAATACCAAGATAGAGTCGTCTACGCCAGCGGTTTTAACCACGCAGCCGTCCTCGGCAATGTTGCCGTACAGCACCGCTAAGCCGCCTTCGGTTGAGAACGCGTGCTCAAGCGAGCGGATACAGCCAGTGGCGCGATCGCCATCAAGGCTAGGCCAGCGCGCCGCCTGCGAAAAAGCTACCTGAGTTGGAATGCCGCCAGGGCCTGCCTTAAAGAACTCGATCACGTCGTCGGACGGGTTGCGCATAATGTCCCATTCGTCCAGTGCCGCCTTGAGAGTATCACCGTACACAGTGGGCACTGAGGTATCGAGTACGCCGGCGCGATCTAGCTCGCCCAAAATACCCATTACCCCGCCGGCTCGGTGGACGTCTTCGATGTGGTACTGCTGGGTGTTAGGCGCGACTTTACACAGTTGTGGCACCTCTCGCGAGATGCGGTCGATGTCGCTCATGCCAAAGTCCAGTTCAGCCTCTTGCGCCGCGGCCAACAAGTGCAAAATGGTGTTGGTGGAGCCGCCCATGGCGATATCCAGTGCCATGGCGTTGCCAAAGGCCGCTTTGGAGCCAATGGCGCGGGGCAGAAGGTGCTCTTCATCGCCCTCGTAGTAGCGTTTGGCTAGCTCGACAATGCGGTGACCGGCCTTTTTAAACAGCTTCTCGCGGTCGGCGTGGGTGGCGACAATCGTGCCGTTGCCGGGCAGAGATAAACCCAGCGCCTCGGTTAAGCAGTTCATTGAATTGGCGGTAAACATGCCCGAGCAGGAGCCGCAGGTTGGGCACGCGCTACGCTCAATTTCGCTGAGGGTCTCGTCGTCGACTGAGTCGTCAGCGGCCATTACCATGGCGTCGATTAAATCGAGACCGTGATCGAGCAGTTTGGTTTTACCGGCTTCCATTGGGCCACCGGAAACAAAAATGACCGGCACATTGAGGCGCATGGCAGCCATCAGCATTCCGGGAGTGATTTTGTCGCAGTTGGAAATACACACCAGCGCGTCGGCGCAGTGGGCGTTGACCATGTACTCGACTGAGTCGGCAATAATATCGCGCGATGGTAGCGAATAGAGCATGCCGTCGTGACCCATGGCGATGCCATCATCGACCGCAATGGTATTAAACTCTTTGGCTACGCCGCCGGCTTTTTCCACTTCTCGCGCCACCAGTTGGCCCATGTCTTTTAAATGGACGTGACCGGGCACAAACTGAGTAAAGGAGTTGGCAATGGCGATAATCGGCTTTTGAAAGTCGTCGTCTTTCATGCCGGTGGCGCGCCAGAGGGCGCGGGCGCCGGCCATATTGCGGCCAGCGGTGGTGGTTCTGGAGCGATAGGTTGGCATAATTACCCCGTTTAACACTATCAAATAAGGCACTCAGCTGTGGGGCTGAGTGCCGGATAAATTCTAACCGGCAAGCATAACAGAATGGTGCCGTCAGGTCAGGAGACGCGGCCGATTTGCTGCGGGTTAGTGACGTTAGCGAATATCTTTGAAAAATACCTTTGAGCCGCGCTGGTAGTTGTAGAGCGACTGGCGCTCCAGCGGCAAATCGTTGATGGCGCCTGGCACAAAGCCGTGCTCTAAAAACCAGTGCGCCGTCTGGGTGGTTAATACAAATAAAGTGTCGATACCACTGTCGCGCGCGCGCCGCTCTAGTTGCTCTAACAGCTGTGCCGCGCGGCCGCCTTTGCGGTACTCGGGGTGAGTGGCGACACAGGCCAGCTCGGCCACCTGGCCAAAGGGATAGACGGCAGCGCAGGCGATAATGGTGCCGTCTTTTTCGAGAACATTAAACTTAGTGATTTCGGTTTCGAGCAGCTCGCGGGAGCGGCGAACTAAAATGCCCTCGGCTTCGAGCGGCTCAATGAGCCCTAAAATGCCGCCCACATCGTCAATTGTTGCGCCGCGCAGCTGCTCGTAGTGACCCGAGTAGACCATGGTGCCTTGGCCGTCACGCGTGAATAATTCGGCCAGCAGTGCGCCATCGGTGGTGTAGTTCACCAGCTGGGCGCGCTGTACGCCTTGTAGGCAGCTTAAATAGGCACTTTCAAGTGCCAGTTGTGTCAATTCGCTGGTTTGGCCGATATTCTCGTTCAAGTGTTGTTTGCACTGCGGCAGAGTGAACTGGCGCACCAGCCGCCCCTGGGCATCGGTAACGCCGTCGGTATCGCAGTAGGCTAAGAGTTTGTCGGCCTTAAGGGCGATGGCGGCCTGCGTGGCAACATCAGTGTAGGTAAGGTTGAAAACTTCGCCGGTGGCGGAGTAGCCCAAAGGCGACAACAGTGCGATAGCTCCGGCATCTAAGGCCCGTGTCAGTTGCGGGACGTTAATGCGGCGCACCTTGCCGGCGTGTTGTAAATCAACGCCGTCAATTACCCCGTGAGGCATGGCTGCCACATAGTTGCCACTGGCGACCTCAATGCGTGCGCCGTGCATGGGGGAGTTGGGTAGCCCGGTAGAGAGCGCCGCCTCCATGGTGATGCGCGCCTCGCCAATGGCCTGCATAACCCCCTGCAGCGATTCGCTGTCAGTGATACGTAAGTTGCGATGAAACACGGGCGGGCGCTGCTCGGCGCTTAAGCGTAAATCAATTTGCGGCCGCGCACCGTGTACCAGTACCAGGCGAACTCCTAAGCTCGATAGCAGCGCTAAATCGTGAATGATGTGGCCAAAATTGGGGTGCGTAAGTGCTTCGCCCGGCAGCATCACCACAAACGTTTTACCGCGGTGAGCGTTGATGTAGGGCGACGAATGGCGAAACCATTTCACATAGTCC
Source organism: uncultured Gilvimarinus sp. (assembly GCF_963972205.1). Taxonomy (NCBI): domain Bacteria; kingdom Pseudomonadati; phylum Pseudomonadota; class Gammaproteobacteria; order Cellvibrionales; family Cellvibrionaceae; genus Gilvimarinus; species uncultured Gilvimarinus sp. The sequence goes on from NZ_CAXAUC010000002.1 coordinate 50,535, forward strand.
TGAATATTACTCACGCTCATGCTTGGCCTTTGTGGTTAGCGGTGGTGGGCGCTGAGCCCAAACAAAAATGATGGATAAGCGAACGCAGTACGTCAATAGCCGGCGGCAATTGTTCGATGGCAATAAATTCGTCCGGTTGGTGCGCCTGATCAATCGAGCCCGGCCCCATTACCACCGCCTGCATATCCAGCTGTCGGTAAAAAGGGGCCTCGGTGGCAAAACCCACCGCCTCGGCTGAGGCTCCGGTCAGTGCTTCACAGGCGCGAATAAGATCGCTGTCACGCGGTTGCAGCAATGGGTCGACGCCCTCAAACAGGGTCGAGAAAACAATGTCAATTTCGCGGCGTTCAGCGATCGGCGCCAGCCGGCGGTTGATGTCGGCGCGCAGCTCGTCGTTATGCATCCCCGGGACTGAGCGTAAATCAAAATGCAGCTCGCACTCGCCACAGATACGATTGGCGCCATCGCCGCCGTGGATACAGCCTAAGTTTAGAGTGGGCACGGCCACTGCAAAACCGGGGTTGTGAAAGCGCGACTGCAACTCTTGGCGGTAACGGATGAGTTCGGTGGTTACTTCGTGCATCGCCTCTAGTGCGCTATTGCCGAGCGCGGGGTTAGATGAGTGCCCGCTTTTTCCCAAGACCCGAATAGACTCCATCAAGATGCCTTTGTGCATATTGATAGGGCGCATGCCAGTTGGCTCGCCCACCACCGCATAGCGGCCCGGGGCGACGCCTGTGTCCAGCAGTGCACGGGCGCCGCTCATGCTGCTTTCTTCGTCCGCCGTAGCCAGCACGATAATCGGGGCTTGTAGCTTGGTGGCATCAATATCCCGTACGGCCTCCATCACTGCGGGAAAGAACCCCTTCATATCGGTAGCGCCCAGCCCGTAAAGCTTGCCTTCGCGTTCAGTCAGGGTGAAAGGGTCGGAGCTCCAGTGCTGGGCATCGTAGGGCACGGTATCACTATGGCCGGCAAACACTAAGCCGCCCTCACCGCGCCCTAAGGTGGCGAGCAAATTGTATTTGCCGGGGTGCTCGGGTACTGGAATGATCTCAATCTGAAACCCCAGTTCGGTAAAGTCTTCGGCAAGCTGCTCAATAACGGCTTTATTGCTGGTGTCCCACTGGGGCAGCGCGCAGCTCACTGAGCGCTGGGCGACTAAGCGGCTTAGCGCATTGCTGTAGCGTTTTAAATCAAAAGTCATACTCGGGCTCTCAGAGGGTGAGCCGAGAGTGTAATACAGCTAGGGCAAACGCAGAAGAGCCCGCATGGACGGGCTCTTGGCGGTGATCTTAGGAGACGCTTGAGGCGGTTAACCAAACATGCCTTTAAACATAAAGAAGAACAAAATGGCCAGGCCGGCGCCCGCAGGCAAGGTGACGATCCAGGACATAAAAATAGAGCCAACCACCCGCAGGTTAAGTGCCCCAATGCCGCGCGCCATGCCGACCCCTAACACCGCACCCACAAGCGTATGGGTGGTTGAAATAGGCAGACCGGTACCTGAAGCGAGCACCACAGTGGCCGCCGCAGCAAGCTCGGCGGCAAAACCGCGGCTCGGGGTAAGCTCGGTGATTTTTTTGCCAATGGTGGCCATCACTTTAAACCCGTAAGTCGCAAGGCCAATGACGATACCTACCCCGCCAATAAGCAAAACCCAGCTGGGCATGGCTGATTTGACGGTGACACTGCCAGTTTTGATGACGTTAATAATGGCCGCCAGCGGACCAACCGCATTGGCCACATCGTTAGAGCCGTGGGCAAACGCCATGGCGCACGCGGTAAAGACCATTAGGATAGCAAACAGGCGTTCAACGCTGGCAAAACGGTTGCCCGACTCGTTCGCCTTATCGCGCTTGATGCGACGTAAAAAATACACCCCAACGCCCGCTACGATTAAACCCAGGATAGTTGCGATGCCGGCGCTCTCGAGAAAGCTTAAGGTAAATCCGGAGTCTTTAAAGACATGCTTGAGGCCCTTAAGAATGGTCACCATGGCGATCAAAAAACCCACGGCGAACATGTAAAATGGGATGTAACGCTGGGCGGACGAGAACGGATCTTCAGTGTTGAGTATAAGCCGCTGTACGGAGCGGAATATCCAAAAGGCCATGGTCCCCGCGAGCATTGGCGAAACCACCCAGCTGGCGACGATAGACAGCACTTTGCTCCAGGCCACGGCCTCTACCGAAATGCCCACTGCGGCAAACCCGACGATAGCGCCGACGATCGAGTGGGTGGTGGAAACTGGCCAGCCCAAGATGCTGGCAATAAGCAGCCAAGTGCCCGCGGCTAAGAGTGCCGATAACATGCCGTAGACCAGCAGCTCAGGCGAGCCGGACATAACCGCCGGATCGACAATGCCTTTGCGGATGGTCGAGGTGACGGCTCCACCGGCGAGGTAAGCCCCCAAAAACTCAAAGATCATGGCGATAATAATCGCCTGCTTAATGGTCAGCGCTTTGGAGCCTACCGATGTGCCCATGGCATTAGCCACATCGTTGGCGCCAACCCCCCAGGCCATAAACAGCCCAAATACGCAGGCGAGTATTAAAAGAATCTGGCCGTATTCTGCAATAACGGTCATGTGTGTATCCCCAGTAGTATTATTGGTGCAAATTCAGGCGGCGTACCGCCGCATATCAGCGCGCGAGCAACAGGTGCAGGCGGCTGCCAACGGCTTGGGAGCGGTCGGCCAAATCGCCAATCCAGTCGATGACTTGATACAGAAACATGACATCGACAGGCGGCCACTCAGATTCGAGTTTAAAGAGCGCGGAGCGAATCTCGACTTGCAAGGCATCGTTTTGGCGCTCGTACTGATCGAGCTTTTCAATCATGTCCTCTACCAGCGTCAGTTCACGCCCGCTAAAGCCGGTTTCAAGCAGCTCGTCCAGCTCGTTAATCGCGGTGAGTGCTTGCTCGGCGGTGCGCTGACCGGACTGAACAAAGTCGATAAACAGCTGTTGCAGTGAGGCAGGGATACGCATTTTGCGGCCAAGCATGATGCCGGCAATGTCTTGCGCTTTATTGGCGATGCGATCTTGCATGCTCAGCAGCTCGAGCAAGTCGGTACGCGGCACCGGTAAAAACAAGCTTTTGGGCAGGTGCAGGCGCAATTGCTTTTTCATATCATCCGCTTGATGTTCAAGCTCGACGATGGCTTGCTGGGTGGCGTGGGCCTGCTCCCAGTCATCGTTGATGACGGCTTCAAAAAAGCTTACCAGCTTACTTGAGGCGTTAACGGCAACGGCCATATGCTCCTGCATAGGCTTGATGGGCGAGCGTCCAAACATGTTGGAAAAGGGGTTACCAAGGGGCATAGAGTGTATTCCTTGTGCAAAATAAGCGGGCAGTATAAAAATATCTGTGCGTCAGGTCACCCGTTAGGGCATATTTGTGATCAAAGAGTGCTGTAGGCCGCCGTGACGGCCGCTGTCGATGCACGCTACAATCGCTGCTGACATGAAGGTTGACGGAGTAAGGTATGACGCAAAAGGTAGCGACTGACCGGGTGCTGGATTTGCGCTCGCTGCTGAACGACTTGGTGAATGCTGGGCGAATGAGCCAAGAAGACGCCAATTTGCTACAGGGCGCTAACCGCAGTCGCCAGCAAGCCGCCATGCACCCGTTAGCGTACATTGCCAGCCAGACGGTTGAAGATCTGAGCCGGCCGGGAAAACTGCTCGACAGTGAAACCTTAACCCACTGGTTGGCCGAGCGCGCCAATTTACCGGTGGTGCATATCGATCCGCTCAAAATTGATGTCTCCCAAGTGACCTCAGTGGTCTCTTATGCCTTTGCCAAACGCCACAATATTTTGTGCGTTGATGTGACCCCCGACGAGGTGGTGATCGCCTGTGCGCAGCCCTTTGTGGCCGGTTGGGAGCCGCAAGTGGAGCATGTCGCGCGTCGTCGGGTGCGGCGGGTATTCGCCAATCCGGCCGATATCGATCGCTTCAGTATAGAGTTTTATACTTTGGCGCGCTCGGTTTCCGGTGCCAGCGGTGGCCCAGGTGCCTCTGGGGCCACTAACTTTGAGCAACTGGTTGAGCTGAAAACCTTAGGCGACCCTGACGCTGACGATAAGCACATCGTTAATATTGTCGATTGGTTGTTACAATATGCTTACGATCAGCGCGCCAGTGATATTCATATCGAGCCACGCCGTGAGGTGGCGCGCATCCGGTTTCGGATTGATGGCGTGTTACACGATGTTTACGAGCTGCCCGCCTCGGTGGCCATGGCCGTGGTTAGCCGTTTTAAAGTCTTGGGCCGCATGAACATCGCCGAGAAGCGCAAGCCTCAGGATGGCCGCATCAAAACCCGCCGCAGTGACGACAGTGAGGTAGAGTTGCGGTTATCTACTCTGCCCACCGCATTTGGCGAAAAGCTTGTGATGCGGATTTTTGATCCAGAGGTACTGTTGAGAAGCTTCCACGATTTAGGCCTGGTGGGCGAAGACTTTGCGCGCTGGGAGGGCATGACCAACAAGCCCAACGGTATTGTGCTGGTAACCGGCCCCACCGGCTCGGGTAAAACCACCACGCTGTATTCATCGTTGCGTAAATTGGCCACCAGCGAGGTGAATGTCAGCACCATCGAAGACCCCATCGAGATGGTGGAAGAGAGCTTTAATCAGACTCAGGTTCACCACAAAATCGACCTCAATTTTGCCGCCGGCATTCGCACCCTAATGCGCCAGGACCCGGACATTATTATGGTGGGCGAGATGCGCGATTTGGAAACATCGCAAATGGCGGTGCAGGCGGCGCTTACCGGGCATTTGGTTCTGTCTACCTTGCACACCAACGATGCTCCTGCAACCATTGCCCGGCTTCTGGATTTGGGCGTGCCGGCGTACCTTATTAATGCCACTTTATTAGGGGTGATGGCCCAACGGCTGGTGCGTACCCTGTGCCCGCACTGCAAAGAGCCCGGCAGTATCGCCCGTGAAGAGTGGGGCGCATTGGTGATGCCCTGGAAAGTTAACATGCCAGAGCTGGTGTACCGCCCCGTGGGCTGCCTTGAATGCCGTAATACCGGCTACTTGGGACGGCAGGGGATTTTTGAAATCCTGGTGCTATCCGATAGCCTAAAACAGTTAATCACCGAAGGTTGCGATCTGCAGGCGCTGCGCAAGCAAGCTATGCGCGAGGGGATGCGCACGCTGCGGTTATCCGGCGCACAAAAAATTGCCGCTGGCCTCACCACTTTAGAAGAGGTACTGCGCGTCGCCCCACCGCAATAACGCGCAGATCTTAGGAGTAACTATGACCGATCGTTGGAAGCTACCCGCGCCGCTATCAAGCAGTGCCGATAACTGTCTAGAAAGCCTGCAAGACGCGCTTGTTCGCGAAAGCGTTAGTGAGCCGGCGGCTCTGATTGATGGCATACAAGGTGCGCCTGATGCTAGCGAGTTTATGGCACAGCTGCGCTACGTGTTGGCGTGCAGTGAGTTTGTGACGAAAACCCTAAACGTGAACCCCGCCCATTTGATCGCTTTGGTGAGTGATGGTTTATTTCGCCCGCAGACCTCAGACGATATCCAGGCACTGTCAGGCCGGCTTGCCGCCTGCGTTGATCAGCGAGAGTTAGACCGGACGCTACGGTTGGAGCGCAACCGCGCCATGGTGCGTATTATCTGGCGTGACTTTACCCGCGCGGCGAGTATGACGGAAACCACGGCCGAGTTGTCGGCGCTGGCCGATACGATGATCCATGGGGCCCTTAATTGGCACTACAGCGCCTTGACTGAGCGCTTTGGCGAACCCGTCGGGCAGGAATCCGGCGCCGTGCAGCCTTTGGTGGTGTTGGGTATGGGCAAGCTGGGCGCGTGCGAGCTAAACGTTTCCTCCGATATCGATTTGATTTTTTCCTACCCCGAGGCGGGCGAGACTAACGGCGAGAAAAAAACCTTAAGCAACCAAGAGTTTTTCGTCCGGTTGGGGCAAAAGCTGATTCAGAGTTTAGATACTAACAGCGCCGATGGCTTTGTGTTTCGCGTCGATATGCGTTTACGGCCGCACGGGCAAAGCGGGGCACTGGTGCAAAACTTTGACGCCATGGAAAGCTACTATCAGTCGCAGGGGCGCGATTGGGAGCGCTACGCCATGATCAAGGCGCGGCCCGTGGCCTGGGTGACCGGGGGCGAGAGTGCCTGCGCTGAGTTAATGCAGTTACTGGCGCCTTTTACCTATCGCCAATACGTCGACTTTAGTGTGATTGAATCCTTGCGCGCCATGAAAGGGCTGATTAACCGTCAGGTGCAACGCAAAGGCATGGACTTGGACGTCAAGCTCGGCGTTGGTGGTATCCGCGAAATCGAGTTTGTGGTGCAGTTGTTTCAGTTGATTCGCGGTGGGCGCGATTTGGCGTTGCGCGAGCGTCAGGTGTGCAAATTGTTGCCCCTGTTAGAGCAGGAAAAATATTTACCAGAGGGCAGCGGCACCGGGTTACTTGAGGCCTATGTGTTTTTGCGCAATACCGAGCACGGAATTCAGGGCTACCAAGATCGTCAGACGCAATCGCTACCGACAGATGAGCTTGATCGTTTGCGCTTGGCGGTGGTGATGGGGTATTCCGACTGGGAGAGCTTTACCGCCGCCCTGGAGGGGCATCGCGCGCTGGTTAATCGAGAGTTTCAGGAAGTGATTGCCGACCCTGATGCCGAGCACGACGTGGACAGCGAATCGTTGGATGCGTGGTTTAGCGTATGGGAGGTATCAGACTCTGACCAGCAAGCACTAGAGGTGTTAACGGAAGCGAACTGGGTTAACGCCGAGCGCGTGCTCGCTTTGCTGGACGATTTGCGCCAAAGTCGTCCGGTGCTGTCGATGCAGGCATCCAGCCGCACCCGATTGGACGCCTTTATGCCGCGTTTACTGCACGCGTTGGATCAGGCCCCTGAAATCGAAGCGGCCGAAGGCTTGAAGCGGGTGTTGCCGTTTGTTGAGGCCGTGGCGCGGCGCAGCGCTTACTTGGTGTTGCTGGTTGAAAACCCTACCGCGATGCAACAGTTGGTGCGTTTGAGCGCGGCCAGCCCCTGGATTGCCGATGAGCTCGCTGCACACCCCATTTTGCTGGACGAGCTGCTCACCCCTGAAAGTCTTTATGCCCCCCCGGGTAAAGATGAGCTGCGCGATGAAATGCGGCGCGAAGTATTACGCATGAGCTGGGATGACCTTGAGGGTCACATGGAGTCGCTGCGCTATTTTCGCTCGGCCCACGCGCTGCGTGTTGCCGCCAGTGAGGTCACCGGTGCTTTGCCCTTGATGAAGGTGAGCGATTACCTCACCTATATTGCCGAGGTGATTTTAGAGCACGTATTAGCGCTGGCGTGGGAAAATATGGTCGCCCGGTACGGCTTCCCTTGCCGCAAAGACGGCTCAGAAGAGCGTGAACCCAACCTAATTATTGTCGGTTACGGCAAGCTTGGCGGCATCGAGCTGGGCCACGGCTCGGATTTAGATCTGGTGTTTATCCACGATACCGACACTCAGGGCAGCACCGATGGCGAAAAATCGGTGGATAACCAAACGTTTTATACGCGTTTGTGTCAGCGCATTATTCATATCATCACCACTCAAATGCCGTCGGGGAAGTTGTACGAGGTGGATATGCGTCTGCGGCCATCCGGCAATTCCGGCATGCTAGTGACGTCGCTGGCGGCCTATGAGAAATACCAATTTACCGAGGCTTGGACTTGGGAGCACCAGGCGGCTGTGCGAGCCAGACCGGTTGCCGGTGATCCGGCATTGGCCGGGCGCTTTGAAAAAGTGCGTGAAGCGGTTCTCACCCGCGGGCGCGATGAGCCGACGTTGCGCCACGATGTGATTGAGATGCGCGAGAAAATGCGTGCGCATCTTGGCTCCTCAGATAAAAAGGAGCAACTATTTCACCTGAAGCAGGATGCTGGAGGTATCGTCGATATTGAATTTATGGTTCAATATGCGGTTTTGGCGTGGGCCCAAAAAGCGCCCAAGCTTACCCAGTACACGGACAACATCCGTATACTGGAGACACTGGAGCAGGTCGGTCTGATGACCGCTGAAACAGTCGCCCAACTGATTGAAGCCTACAAGGCTTATCGGTCCACCGGACACCGCCTTGCGTTACAGCGCCAGGAGGCGGTACTGCAAGGCGCAGATGAATTCACCGCCGAGCGTCAGCAAGTAAGTGATTTGTGGCAGCAACTAATGCTGGGCCCGGATCAAGCCTAACCGCTCGTTGGGGGCATCGCGCCCTTCCCTTATATTTTGTAAATTTTTTAGGAGTTGGCTATGTCATTTGCCGATCGCGACGGCGTTATCTGGCTGGATGGCGAACTGGTACCTTGGCGCGATGCGCGGGTACACGTACTGACCCACACCTTGCACTACGGCATGGGTGTGTTTGAAGGGGTTCGTGCTTACGAAACTGCCGAAGACGGCACTTGTATTTTCCGCTTGCAAGAGCATACCGACCGGTTGTTCCGCTCGGCGCATATTATGCGTATGAAATTGCCGTTTGATAAAGCGCAGCTTAACGAAGCGCAAAAGCTTGTGGTGCGTGAAAATAACCTGCAAGAGAGCTACTTGCGGCCGATGGCTTTTTACGGCTCCGAAGGCATGGGCTTGCGTGCTGACAACCTGAAAGTACATGTCATGGTGGCCGCCTGGAATTGGCCCTCGTATATGTCCCCTGAGGCTCGGGATCTGGGCATTAAAGTTCGTACCTCAAGCTATACGCGTCACCATGTGAACATCTCCATGTGTAAGGCAAAGGCTAACGGCCACTACATCAACTCGTTGTTGGCGCTGCAAGAGGCGCTCGACAGCGGCTGCGAAGAAGCACTGCTGCTCGATAACGAAGGGTATGTGGCCGAGGGCAGTGGCGAGAACGTGTTTGTGATTCGCGACAAAATTATCTATACGCCTGAGCTGACATCGTGCCTCGACGGCATTACGCGCAACACAATTTTTGCCCTAGCCGCTGAGTGCGGTTATGAAGTGCGCGAAAAACGCATCACCCGCGACGAAGTTTATATTGCCGATGAGGTCTTCTTTACCGGTACTGCGGCCGAGGTGTTGCCGATTCGTGAGCTGGATGGCCGTATGATTGGCGAAGGCAAGCGCGGACCGATGACGACCGAGTTGCAAGGCTTATATTTTGATGCCGTTAAAGGCCGCTTGGCACAACACAAAGGTTGGCTGGCCCCCATTGCCGGTTAATTATCTTTGTGAGTAACTCCAGCTCGGCTCGACGTACCCTGATTGTCGGCCCCTCGTGGGTCGGCGATATGGTGATGGCGCAAAGTTTATTTAAGCTGCTGCGCCAAGCGCATCCAGGCAGTGAGATCGATGTGTTGGCACCGGCCTGGAGCCGGCCGCTAACCGAGCGTATGCCCGAAGTGGCCGCCAGTATTGATATGCCTCTGGGGCACGGTCAGTTGTTGCTGGGCGAACGCTATCGGCTTGGCCGTGCGCTTGCAAAGCGCGGCTATAGCCGCGCTTATATTTTACCTAACTCTCTTAAGTCAGCCTTAATCCCCGTCTTTGCTGGTATCGAAACACGTATTGGTTGGCGCGGCGAGATGCGCTTTGGCTTGATCAATGATATCCGCAAACTCGACCCCAAGCGCTATCCGTTAATGGTTGAGCGTTTTGCCGCTTTGGCATTTGCGCCGGGCGCGCCACTGCCAAAGGCTTTGCCGCGCCCCGAGCTACACGTAGAGCCCGAAGCGCTACCGGCATTGGGTGAGCAATATCAATTAACACTCGAGCGGCCGGTGTTGGCGCTGTGCCCGGGTGCCGAGTTTGGCCCGGCTAAACAGTGGCCCGCCGAGCATTATGCGACTGTGGCGGCGCGCGCTATCGATGCCGGCTGGCAGGTGTGGCTATTTGGCTCAGAAAAAGACCGAGCGGTGGCCGAGGCTATTATTGCTGAAGTCCCCGAGCGCGATCGCAAGGCTTGTTATTCGTTGGCAGGGCGTACCAGTTTGGCTGACGCCATTGATCTTATGGCCGCCGCCGCCGCAGTGGTTAGCAACGACTCGGGCTTGATGCACATAGCCGCCGCACTAGGGCGTCCGCTGGTGGCCGTTTACGGCTCGACATCCGCCGATTTCACGCCTCCGTTAAGTGATCGTGTTGCGGTTGTATCGCAATCGCTGGAGTGTCAGCCGTGCTTTAAGCGCGAGTGCCCGCTTGAGCATTTGCGCTGCCTGCGCGAGCTTAAGCCAGCGCGGGTATTAACGGCTTTAGCGGGCTTGACCGATGGCGCCATTGGTCAGTGATGTTACAGTTTTTCACAGCTTGGCAGACTCGCTCGGTATCAGGCTGTTGAGTTTTATGCTTCAATACGCCGGCGCTGGTCGCAGCGAAACGATATCACGGAGACCGGCACTATCTATCGTCACTACAGATGTTCCGGCTGCTACGACATTGAGTGCAATAACAAGCATGAATGCAAAGGTGTAGGTAAGATTTATTGATGAAACCGACAATCGCCGCTGATTTCGTTACGCCTTTTACCCCGCTGTGTCGCTATGCCTCGTACACAGTAGCGGCGGCGGTGGCTTTATGCCTCGCTATCCCCTCAGGTTACTCCTACGCGCCGGCGCTGTTGAGTCTGTGTAGTTTTCCGATTTTGTTAATTAAGCGCCCACACCTGCGTTTAGAGCGCTCGGACTGGTTGCTGATTGCCACGTTACTTTTTTATCTGGTGGTGTCAGCATCGATTAGCGCCTACCACCATTTACCGAGTAGCTCGTTTGAGGAGCCAAGTCGGTTTTTATTGACCATCCCGGTGCTGTTGTTTTTACTGGCTTATCCTCCGCGTGAAAGCTATTGGTGGGGCGCGCTAATAGTGGGGACGTTAGCGGGCGGCGCCATGGCACTGTGGCAAATGTTTGTCGAGGACCGTGTCCGCGCTGGTGGTTTTATGAACCCGATTCAGTTTGGTAATTTATCGCTGTTGATGGGGGGGCTGTGTTTAACCGGCATCGGTTGGGCGCGCCAGCAGCGCCACGCCACACTGTGGTGGGTCGCCCTTGCTGTGGCCGCTTTGGCCGGCGCCGTGGCATCTTTGGTGTCGGGCGCGCGAGGTGGTTGGCTGGCGTTACCGATAATGCTGGTTTTGCTCTATTTAGGTTATCGGCGCTATTTACCTAAGCGCACACTGGCGTTAGCGCTGGCGGTATTAGCGGTGGGGTTGGTAGTGCTGTATTTTACGCCCCAGACTGGGGTTCAGGCACGTATCGATCGTGCGGTTGATGATTATCAGGATTACAGCGCTGGTGTGCGCATGAATAGCTCGGTCGGAATGCGGCTTGAGATGTGGAGCGCCGGCACTAGGTTAGCCGTGCAGAAGCCAATGTTGGGCTGGGGTGAGTCAGCTTATGGCCAAAAGCTAACCGGCATGATTGATGATGATCGTTCGCGGGTTATTATCAGTCATTATGATCATGTTCACAGCGATTCCCTAGATGCTTTTTTACGGCGGGGTTTGTTGGGTCTGTTTGCATTGCTTTTGGTATATGCAGTGCCTTTCACGCTGTTCGCGCGTAAGTTTTTACGCGGTGGTGTAGGAGACACTTACGCGGTCGCCGGTATGATTTTGGTGGCCTCGATTGCAACCTTTGGTTTGACTCAAGCGTTTTTTCGCCATAACAGTGGCGTAACCGTTTATTTGTTTTACTTAGTGGTGTTATGGGCTTATCTGCGGGCCGCGGAGCAGCGTACGGTCGCCTCTTACGTTAAGGGAGCCAATGCCGATGGCAGTGCATCGGCGCTCGCGGGTGAACGCCTTGAGTGAGGCCGCTAAAGCAGCAGCCGAGGTCCGACTGTCCGCTGTCTTAATCGTAAAAGACGAAGCGAATAAGCTGGCAGAGTGTTTGGCTAGTTTGCAATTTGCCCACGAGATTGTGGTGCTTGATTCCGGCAGTGGTGATCGCACGGTCGAAATTGCCCGCGAATATGGCGCCCGTGTTGTCGTTAACAGCGACTGGCAAGGGTTTGGGGTGCAGCGCCAACGGGCGCAAGCGTTGGCGACAGGTGATTGGGTGCTGATGATCGACGCCGATGAGCGGGTGACACCGGAGCTGCGCAGCAATATCGAAACTGCCATTTGTTCAGGGCCCGCAATTTATTATATCAATCGCCTGAGTTGGTGCTTTGGCCGGTTTATGCGTCACACCGCAATGTATCCCGACTGGATTCCACGGTTGTATCCTCGCACGCAAGCGGGCTTTGATGATACCCGGGTCCACGAGCGCTTGAGCAACCCTCAAAATTTACCAGAAAGGCGCCTCGAAGGCGATTTGCTGCATTTAGTGTACGATGATGTCCGGCACTTGGTTAGTAAGTCAGCCCTTTACGCCGAGCAGTGGGCAATCGCCCGCGCTGAGGCAGGGCGTACTTGTTCTTTGCTGTCGGCAATTAGTCACGGGCTGTCTTGTTTTGTTCGGATGTATTTTTTACGTCGCGGCTTTCTCGATGGGGGCCAAGGGTTTGTGATCGCTGTGGTGATGTCTCACTCGACTTTTGTAAAATACGCCGATCTTTGGGTGCGCACACGGCCCAAACCTAATTCACCCTGAACCTGAAGGGCCTATGAATCGCAACAACGCTAACAACCCTAACGCCGCTTCCGAGACGGCCTCACTGACGGTATATTTAAGACTGCTGGCGTACCTTAAACCCCACCGTATGTTGTTTGGTTTTAGCGTCTTGGGTTTTTTGGTGTACTCGGCGGCGCAGCCGGCAATGGCTCAGTTTTTGGATTACCTGTTAACCTTTATTGAAGCCGAAGAGCGCGGCCCCGCATGGATGCCCTCATTGATTATCTTAGGCATTATTGTGGTGCGCGGACTGGGTGGTTTTGTGGGTAATTACCTTATCGCCAAGGTGTCCTTTCTGGTGGTTGATACCTTGCGGGTACAGCTATTCAGCCATATGGTTTATTTGCCCGGCGAGTATTTTGATCGTAATGATTCAGGCCAGCTGATGTCGGTGATCACCTTTAACGTCAATAATGTTACGACCGCATCCACCGAAGCCTTAAAAACCTTGATCCGGGAAGGGACCACGGTCATAGCGTTATTGGCTTACTTGTTTTACAAAGACTGGGCGTTAACGTTGCTGATGATGACGGTGGTGCCGCTGATTGCAGCATTGGTCGGCTTTGTGGGAAAACGTTTGCGTCGGCTGAGTACTAAAGTGCAGCACAGCATGGGCGAGATCACTCAGGTTAGCTCGGAGATGATCAATGGTTACCGAGTGATGCGCAGCTTTGGTGGCGAAGCGTACGAAAAGCGCCGCTTTGCCGACGCCAGTTGGCGCAACTACTTGCAGAATTTAAAAATTGTTTTAACCACCACCCTGAATACGCCTTTGATTCAAACCTTAGTGGCGCTATCGATGGGGGCGCTTTTGTGGGTGGCGCTGGGCTATATCGAGATCAGTGACGCTAGCGCGTTTATCGCTTACTTTATGGCGGTGGGCATGGTGCTAAAGCCCATGCGCCAGTTAAGCGAGATTGTACCGGTGATTCAAAAAGGTGTGGCCGCCGCTGACAGCGTGTTTCAGGTGCTGGACGAAAAAACCGAGCAGGATACCGGTAGCTACAGCGTCGAGCGTGTTAGCGGTAAGGTGTCGATTCGCGATTTAAGCTTTGCCTATGACGACGATAAACCCGTGCTTAAAGGGGTGTCGCTGGAGGTTGGTGCCGGTGAAACAGTGGCATTGGTGGGGCGCTCCGGTAGCGGAAAATCGACGTTAGTGAGCGTGTTGTCGCGTTTTTACCATCAATTTGATGGCGCGCTCGATATCGACGACGTCAGCATCTGTGACTACCGTTTGGCGAACCTGAGGGCCCAAATATCACTGGTGACGCAAAACGTCGTGCTGTTTAACGATACGGTGGCCAACAATATAGCCTACGGCGCGTTGCAGGATATTGGCGAAGAAAAGATCCGCAAGGCGGCGGAGTTAGCTTACGCACTGGAGTTTATTGAGCAGCTACCCGACGGCTTTAATACTGTCATCGGAGAAGGTGGTACGCGCCTCTCTGGAGGGCAGCGTCAGCGCTTGGCGATTGCGCGCGCGATTTTAAAAGATGCGCCCATTTTGTTATTGGATGAAGCCACCTCGGCATTGGATAACGAATCGGAGCGATATATTCAGCAAGCGCTGGAAACCGTCTCTAAAGGGCGCACAACTTTTGTTATCGCGCATCGGTTATCGACCATCGAGCAAGCTGATAAAATCGTGGTCATGGACGCCGGTGAGATTGTCGAGCAGGGCACTCATCACGAGTTAATGGCGCTTAATGGTCACTACGCGCGCTTGCACAGCGCGTCTTTGTCCGATGTGCTGACGCTTTAATATTTACCGCCTGGCAATAAGGGCCGCAAACTATGCAACTTCCCGCAGCGCGTTTCGATCGCTCACAAATTCTCGTGGTTGGCGATGTTATGCTTGATCGTTATTGGCACGGTGACACCTCGCGTATTTCGCCCGAGGCACCGGTTCCGGTGGTACGAGTCGATGAGACAGACGATCGCGCCGGCGGAGCAGGTAATGTCGCGCTTAATATCGCCGCGTTAGGTGCGGGGGCGTCACTGATTAGTGTCGTGGGCGCTGATGAGGCGGCCGAGGTGTTACGCGGCCAATTAGCGGCCGCCGATATCCGCACCGACTTTCAGGTAGCCGAAGGTAAGCCGACCATCACCAAGTTGCGGGTTATGAGTCGTCACCAACAATTGTTGCGCATGGATTTTGAGCAACCCTTTGGTGCTGACGATGCGGCCCAGTTGCCCAGCAAAGTTGAAGCGATGTTGTCGAGTGTTGGGGTGTTGGTATTATCGGATTATGCCAAGGGTACTTTGGCTGACTGCCAGGCATTGATTCGCCTCGCGCGCGTCCGGCAAGTGCCGGTATTAGTGGACCCTAAAGGCACGGACTTTAGCCGCTACCGCGGCGCGACCCTGTTAACCCCTAACTTACACGAGCTAGAAGCTGTTGTCGGAGCCTGTCCGAGCGAACAAATACTAGTTGATAAAGCTTCGGCATTGATGGCGGAGCTGGATCTACAGGCGCTGTTGGTGACTCGTGGTGAACAGGGCATGACTTTGCTGAGACCGGGAATGGGAGAGCTGCATTTACCGGCGCGCGCGCGCGAGGTATTTGATGTTACCGGCGCAGGCGATACGGTAATTGCGACGCTGTCAGCTTCGATCGCCGCAGGTTATTCACTCGCCGAGGCCACCGGACTTGCCAACTTGGCCGCCAGCTTGGTGGTGGGTAAATTGGGTACCGCAACGATCAGTGGCCCTGAATTGCGCCGTGCGGTCGTTGCTGAGCAAGGGGTCGAGCGTGGTGTGGTTAGTACCGAGCAGTTATCACTGATACTGGCGGAGGCTCGCGCTCAAGGTGAAAAAATTGTTTTCACCAACGGTTGCTTCGATATTATCCACGCCGGTCATGTGGGTTATCTTGAGCAAGCCCGGACTTTAGGTGATCGGTTGGTGGTGGCGATTAACTCAGACGAATCAGTGCAGCGACTAAAAGGCCCATCGCGGCCGATCAATCCGGTCGATCGCCGTATGGCTGTGCTCGCAGGGCTGGAGGCGGTGGATTGGGTCGTCAGCTTTGGCGAAGATACCCCCGAGATTTTATTGCGTGAGTTGCGACCAGACGTGTTGGCAAAGGGCGGCGATTACAATGAAACCGAGGTGGTCGGCTGGGAAATCGTTAAAGAGTATAACGGTGACGTGGCAGTCTTGCGTTTTTACGATGACTGCTCAACGACTGGAATAATTAAATCGATACAAACACGTGAAGAGCGGTGAGGTTTCATTGTAAATAATCACGCTGCACGTGGAGCCAATAGTAATACCGAATTTATAGGTCCCATTAAGTGGAGACGCACTGATAAATGCGGGTTGGGTATTATCAGGGATTAATAGAGCGGTATAGGGCATCTCGCTTCGTGCCTTTAGGTCCCCGCGGTTTTTATTCTCATTCGTCGTGGTACAGCTCTTATGTGAACGCTGGCTTGGTATGTGAATGAGGTAGTTCTGGCTCCTCGCTGGTTGTTTTGTCGCCCGCTTAAACAGTGATACAGGAAACGGGCGTGACCTCGAACATGTGATGCAAGCATTTCAGCGATTATTGCTTAATTTATGTATAGTGTCTTAAGAAAATAAACATTATAAAACGCGGCGTTGCTAGGAGTTGCTTGAGGCTCGTTTAGTCGATTCCCGGCGATATACATGTAAATAACAAAATAGTGCGATAGTCAGAGAGTAAGGCGCCCCCAGTTCAAACACCTCTTCGATAATGGTGGTGTGCACCTCAGTGTGCATGCTGACACTGATTCCGATGTCTCCCAGTTTGCGGGCGATACCGTCTAGAGTTCGTGCCACGACGAGTAGCCCGCCTGCGCACGCGACGCTTAGCGCGACCATATTAAACTCTACGGCCCTTGCTAGTAGCGGTTTTAAGTATTTGCTGATCAAAGTGATAAATAGCCAAATTACCAATAGAACAATAGCAAGGGTTATCGCTTTTTCGAGTAGGGAAACGTCGGGCGAGCGGAAGGTGGCTGATTTGAATAGCCCGAGGGTGGAGTAGCGCTTGTCGAAGTCCAGCTCGCGCAACCCGAGTAATGTCACGGAGATAATCAACGGGTAGTGATGTTTTATCACATGCCTTCCGCCGAGCACCAGCATTAGGCCCGCGCAGATTAGGTAGCCGAGCGCTGAGGTCAGGTCAATTAACCCACCCTCACGTGCCGCATGTCTGGTGATAGCGTCGTCGATTTGTAAGTAATAGGCAATAATGGCGCCCAGCGATAGCAGCAACAAACTTTGCAGCCAAAAATAACGCAGTGGACGAAAAGCGGATACGGTGGTCATTATAAAGGGCCAGCTGAGCAAAAGTTGGCTATTGTAGCGAGTAATCAGCCAAAACGCGAAAATGCGCCAATGTTGTAATGAGCGTTAGGTGTGCTTGGGGTAATTATTGTGGTCGGTAGGTAGCCCTTAGGCAAGAGCGTTTACATGAGCTTGATCACTTGGACGTCATCCGGTAAACGGCTCGCGCCGGCTTTTTTTAGGGCTTCGAGGTAATCCTGCCAGTAGCGATCGTGGTGCTGGCAAAAGTCATACAGCTGTGCCCAGGTATAGATACCCGTGTCGTGGCCGTCGTCAAACACTAGCTTAATGGCGTAATTGCCAACCGCCTCAATGCGCTTGATGTTAACGTCCTGCTTGCCGGTTTGCAGTACGGCTTGGCCCGGGCCGTGGCCTTTGACCTCGGCACTGGGGGAGTGCACCCGCAAAAACTCGGCGCTAAGGCGGTAGTGCTCGGCGCCGAACTGGAACTCCAGTTCGGCGCTTTTGCGGTGTTGCGTGATGCGATCCGGGGCTTTACTCATTAGCGCTTTCTATTCAACCTTTACTTAAAGAATGTACCGGCTTAAGTCTTCATTCTGCGCCAGTTCGCCCAGTTGTTCTTCGACATAGGCGGCATCAATCGATACCTCCTCGTCACCGCCGCCAGCATCGAATGAAATGCTTTCAAGTAATCGTTCGAGCAGCGTGTGCAGTCGGCGAGCGCCAATATTCTCGGTGCGCTCATTAACCTCGTAGGCCATTTCGGCAATGCGACGAATACCATCGGCAGTGAATTGAATTTTTACACCTTCGGTATTCATTAGAGCTTGATGCTGCTCCGTCAATGACGCGGATGGTTCCGTCAGAATACGCTCAAAGTCATCGGGAGTCAGCGCCTGCAGTTCTACCCGGATAGGTAGGCGACCCTGCAGCTCGGGGATTAAGTCTGAGGGCTTGCTTAAATGAAACGCCCCTGAGGTGATAAACAGAATGTGATCAGTTTTCACCATGCCGTGCTTGGTGCTAACGGTGCAGCCTTCAATAAGTGGCAGTAAATCGCGTTGTACACCCTCGCGAGAGACATCGGTGCCGCCACTTTCGCCGCGCTTGGCTACTTTATCGATCTCATCGATAAAGACGATACCGTTTTGTTCGACCGACTCAATCGACTGCGCTTTTAAGTCTTCGTTGTTAACGAGTTTGGCGGCCTCTTCCTCTTGCAGGGTTTTAAGGGCCTGTTTAACGGTCATCTTGCTGCTTTGTTTTTTGTCGTTCGACATGGACGAGAACATGTTTTGCAGCTGGCTGGTCATCTCCTCCATGCCGGGTGGCGCCATAATTTCGACTCCAACGGGAGTGGCTGAAACTTCGATTTCGATCTCGCGCTCATCCAGCTCGCCTTCACGCAATTTTTTACGAAAGATTTGACGGGTGTTCTCGCCGCTGTCGGTCTCTTGCTCGCCGCGCGCTTTGGGTAGCAAAACGTCAAGTACGCGATCTTCGGCCGCTTCGGCGGCGCGCAACTCGACGCGCTTCATGGCCTGTTCGCGTTGCATCTTCATGGCGCTTTCGACTAGGTCGCGAATGATGGATTCAACGTCGCGGCCGACGTAGCCGACTTCGGTAAATTTGGTGGCCTCAACTTTAATAAAGGGCGCGTTAGCCAGCTTGGCTAAGCGGCGGGCGATTTCGGTTTTACCGACGCCGGTGGGGCCAATCATTAAAATATTCTTGGGGGTTATTTCAGCTCGCAGGTCGGTATCAACTTGCATGCGGCGCCAGCGGTTACGCAGGGCAATGGCCACTGAACGCTTGGCTTGATTCTGACCGACAATAAAGCGGTCGAGCTCGTGAACAATTTCACGGGGAGTCATGCTAGACATATCGATATTACTCGCGGGTTAGTAGTCCAGTGTTTCGATGGTCTGGTTGTGATTGGTGTAGATGCAGACGTCGCCGGCAATGTTGAGGCTTTTGTTGACGATGCTACCGGCGTCGAGCTCTGTGTTGTCCAGCAGGGCGCGTGCGGCTGATTGCGCGAAAGCACCGCCAGAGCCGATGGCGATTAAGTCGTCCTCGGGCTGAATCACATCGCCATTACCGGTAATAATGAGTGACGCATCTTTGTCTGCGACCGCTAGCAGCGCCTCCAGCTTGCGCAGTGAGCGCTCGGTGCGCCAGTCTTTGGCAAGCTCTACCGCCGCGCGGGTCAGCTGGCCGTTGTAGGCCTCGAGCTTTGCTTCAAAGCGCTCAAATAAGGTGAAGGCGTCGGCGGTGCCCCCGGCAAAGCCGGCCAAAACCTGATCTTTGTATAGGCGCCGCACTTTGCGGGCATTACCTTTCATAATGGTGTTGCCCAGTGATACCTGGCCGTCGCCACCGATGACTACGGTGTTGCCACGGCGCACGGAGAGTATGGTGGTGCCTCGGTACTGTTCCACAGAAAGTCCTTTATGCCTTAGAGGGTGCAATTAAAAATATTAGATGCCGCACAAATGGGTGGCGGCGTTGAAGAGATTAGATGGGGGCGCGCTTGATAATTTCAAGCGCAGTGGTGGACGCGGCTAGCCGCCGGGTTTGCGTTTGAGTACCAGCGCATTGTACTGGTTGGTTACCAGCGTTGTGCGGGCTTTGGATAGTTTGCTTTGATTATCGAACGGGCCGACCACTACGCGGTGCCAGCGCTCACCATTGTTAATGGTCACGCTTTCGGTACGGGCATCTAAATTTAGCAAGATCAGTTGCGCACGCAGTTTATCGGCGTCATCAGGGTTGCGAAACGAACCTACTTGCAACAGGTATTCGACTGGCGTTGCCGGTGGCGTGTCGTCGCTGCGGCGATTTGGCTCAGTGGCTGGCACGATCACCTCTTCCTCTTGCAGTAACTTATAAAAATCAAAGCGTGGCTTGGGCAGCGGCGCTTTTTTGTTTGGGTCGGCAGCGGGTTTTGTTTGTGGCTCGGGTGTGCTTTGTTTGGCCGCTATTTGTGGTGCCGGGTGATTGGGTGAAATACCCCATAGATAAACCAGGAACATGACAAAGGCCCCTAGCATGGAGCCAATAAACAGCCAGACCCATGCAGGTGCTTGGTTGCGGGGCTTTGTAGCCTTGGGTGCAGGGCGTTTTTTGCGGGCGTAATCGCGGGTCATGGCTGTTCGCTTAACGATAAAAGCCGCTATTTTACGGGCGCGAGTGCCACCGCTGCAATTGCTTGTGGTCAATAAGCGCGAATGAGTTGAATCAGCCCATTTCTTGAGGGTCGATATCGATCGACCAGCGAGTGGTGCGGCTGGCTTTTTGCGCGCTAATAAGGGCAATGAGTTGACGGATATAAACGCTAAGCGTGCGGCGACTGAGTGCTTTAAACTGGAGTAAGTAGCGAAACCGCTGGCCGCGCTTTTCCATTAACGCGGGCATGGGGCCTAGTATTTGTATCTGCTGATCGGTTTGAATCGATTCGGCGAGCTCGCGAGCTTGCTGTAAAAACGCCATGGCAGCGCCGGGGTTGGGGGCGTCGGCCCGCAGTAGCGCGAGAAATGCCAGCGGCGGCATTAAGGTTAGCTCGCGCTCATCGAGCAGCGCCTGGGCAAATTGGCCGTAGCCTTGGTTAAGTAACAGTTGCAGCAACGGGTGATCACCGTGCTGACTTTGCAGTAATACTTGGCCGGGTTGCTCAGCGCGACCGGCGCGACCGGCGACTTGAGTAATTAGCTGGCCCATGCGTTCGGGGCCGCGAAAGTCGGCGCTAAAAAGGCCGCTGTCCACATCCAAAATAACGACCAGAGTCACCTTGGGAAAGTGGTGCCCTTTGGCGAGCATTTGCGTACCCACTAAAATACACGGCTCGCCCTCATGAACCCTATCGATGAGGGCGTCTAGCGCGCCTTTGTTGCGAGTTGAGTCTCGGTCAATACGAATGACTGGCGTGCTGGGAAATGCGCGGCTTAAATACTCTTCACTGCGCTCGGTACCGGCCCCTAAGGGCTCTAGCCGGTGACTTTGACAAGACTCGCAGCGCTTGGCTGGCGCTTGTTGATAATCACAGTGATGGCAGTGTAGGTGATAGGGGTTGCGGTGCAGCGTAAGCCGCGCATCACAGTGCGGGCAGCTTAGCTGGTGGCCGCAATCGCGACATTGCAATATCGGGGCAAAACCTCGGCGATTGAGAAATACGAGCGCCTGATTACCAGCGTTGGTGTGTCGCGCCAGTGCCTCTAAGGCCTCTGGCGTTAGGCCGTGGTGCTCGGTGGCCGCTTGGCTATCGATCACTTCGATGGGGGTGGCTGGGTTGGCGGTCGCTCGCCGCGTCAGGTGGAGGTGCTGGTAGCGTCCATTTTGCGCGTTATGCAGTGTCTCGAGCGATGGTGTGGCCGACCCTAAAATCAACGGGATGTTAAGTTTTTGAGCGCGTACAACGGCGAGATCCCGTGCTGAGTAACGAAATCCGTCTTGTTGTTTGAATGAGCCATCGTGCTCTTCATCAATAATGATCAGCCCGGGGGTGGCTAATGGCGTGAATATAGCCGAGCGAGTGCCAATGACGACTCGCGCCTCGCCTTGGGCGGCGCGCACCCAGCTATTGAGGCGCTCGGTATCGTTTAGGCCCGAATGTACGGCGCAGACACTGGGGCCAAAACGGCGGCGAAAGCGCGCTAGGGTTTGTGGTGTTAAGCCGATTTCGGGGACTAGAACCAGTGCTTGCGCCTGCGGATCGGCGGCCAGTGCGAGGGCGATGACTTGCAAATACACCTCGGTTTTGCCGCTGCCAGTGGTGCCGTCAAGTAGGTGCACGCCGAATTCATTAGGGGTAATCGCGTCGACAGCGATTTGTTGCTCGGTGTTTAAGGTGAGCGGCGATTGTCGGATGGTGGGGGTGTTTTGCTCCGTGGCAGGCTGAATAAGTTTTTTATCGCTTAACGCGCGCAGCGCCTCTCGGCTGCAGCCGGCGGCTTTAAGCTCGGCCCAGCTACTGGCGCCAGTTTGTTGTAGTTTGCTAATAATGCCGGCTTGTTGGCGGGCGCGCTTGAGGGCGCCGGTCGGTAGGCCGCGCCCTTCTTCGGTAAGGTCCCACAGTTGCGTGTTGCTGTCTGCTTTATGTTGCGCGGGGTTGCCCTGGCGCAATTGTGCGGGCAGGGCCGCTTGCAGTGCTTCCCCTAAAGGGGCTTGATAGTAGTCAGCGGCCCAGCGAATAAATTCGAGCAAGTGGTTGCTGATTAACGGCTGGTGGTCGATGACGCTGTCAATGGGTTTGATTTTATTGGCATCAAAGTCGCATTGGTCTGTGCTTGCGATGACGATTCCCACCAGTGAGCGCCCGCCAAAGGTGACCTTGACTCGGGCTCCGGGGATTGGCGCAGGCGTGGGCGCGAGATAATGAAACAGGGTGCGAACAGGTACGGGGAGCGCAATAAGTACAAACGGTGCAGAAGTCATCATTGGCGGCATCGGGCCTGACGTGGGTCATAAATAGTGAGGCGGTAGATCGAGGACATAGCTTACTGGATTTAAGGCCTTCTGTGGGTGTATTGGTATGGGCAAATTGTTGCTGGCGTCTATGGGCGGCATGCTTGGATGGAAAATGGGCAATTTTACTTGCTTTCGTTATTTATTCTGCTAGTATCGCCGCTCTCAAAATTTAGTTGCTTTAACCCTGCGGTACCGTGCTCGGCAAGTGATCGGGTGGCGGTACACAAAACATAGGCGAATATCATGCAAGCAGAAATTCATCCCCAGTATGTCGACGTAACTGCGACTTGCAGCTGCGGCAACACCATTAAAACCCGTTCTACTTTGGGCGAAGACTTCCACGTCGATGTTTGCTCTGAGTGTCACCCTTTCTATACCGGTAAGCAGAAAGTGGTTGATACCGGTGGCCGTATCGATCGCTTCAATAAGCGTTTCGGTGGTCGTATCGGCGGTAAAAAGTAAGTTTTTACCCGCTTGCGGAGGCTTAGCCCTCTAGCATTAAAAAGCCCGCCAGGAGACTGAGCGGGCTTTTTTGTGTCCTGCTACCTGTTTGTTTTGCCTGCGCTGAATACGTTTAAAACAGCTCCTCTGGCAGAACTTCCGGTGCGCCTTGGTTGCCGTTGCCTGGGTCAGTGCCCTCGGCACGCTCTGGTACGTTGTCCACCCTAAATATTTCAAAAACAGCGTCGGGGTCTTGCGGCCCCGCGCGTTTGCCGGTCTCCGGATCAATTCGTACCGTAATAATGCCATCGGGGCGCTGGGCGGCGCGCTCGGGCTTTTCTGCAAGAGCCGCACGCATGTAGTCAATCCAAATAGGCAATGCGGCTGAGCCGCCGTATTCGCGATTACCCAGTGGCGTGTTGTTGTCAAAGCCAAGCCAGGTGATGGTGACAATCTCGGGGTTATAGCCGGCAAACCAGGCGTCGCGTGGGCCGTTGGTGGTGCCGGTCTTGCCGGCAATATCGCCGCGCTCTAGCACGCGAGCGCGCTTACCAGTGCCTCGGGCGATAACGTCGCGCAGCATTGAATCGGCAATAAAGGCGGTTTGGGCGTCCAAGATACGCTTGGCTGGCGGCAGCGGATTGGCTCTTGGAGCGTTGGCTTGCTCGCCTAAGAGTTCTTCTAAGGTGCGGGCCTCGGATGGCGTCGCCGGTGTTTTGTTGTCGCAGTCGCGACATACGGTAGCTGGGGTGGCGGTAAAAACGTCGCGGCCGTCTACCGCCTCAATGCGCTTAATAAGATAGGGCTGTACTGCAAAGCCGCCGTTGGCAAAAGTGGTGTAGCCACGCGCTAAGTCAAGTGGGGTAACGTCGTGACTCCCAAGGGCTAGGGAGAGGTCGCGGGGTAAGGCGTTTTTATCGAAACCAAAGCGCGCTAAGCTTTCGTGCGCGGTATCCATGCCCAGTGAGCGTAGGATACGAATCGATACTAGGTTGCGCGATCGGTACAGCGCGGTGCGCATGCGCATAGGGCCTAGAAAGCTACCGCCATCGTTCTCGGGGCGCCACGTGCCTTCTAAACTGGCGTCCTCAATCACAATAGGAGCGTCATTAATGATGGTGGCGGGGGTGTAGCCGTGCTCTAACGCGGTGGTATAGATAAAAGGCTTAAACGCTGAGCCGGGCTGGCGAGTGGCCTGTGTGACGCGGTTGAAGTGGCTCTGTTCAAAATCAAACCCGCCGGCGAGCGAGACAATGGCGCCATCGCTAGGGTCAAGCGAGACTAGCGCGGCCTCCGCCGTTGGCAGTTGCGCGAGAACGGCGCCTTCGGCGGTGTGCCGCAAACGAATGACGTCGCCGGGAGAGAGCACGTCTGAGGTCTGGGTTGGCTTTTCGCCGCGATAATTCTCGCTGAGATAGGGGCGCGCCTCTGAGAGCCCTTGCTCCCAGCTCAGTTGAGCTTCAGAGCCGTCGGGCAGTAGCAATGTGGCCGATTGTTGGTCGGTTTGGCTGACAACGGCGGGCGTTAAGCCGCCGTAGGTGGGGATGTTTTTGAGGGTTTCCAGCCATTGCTCGTCGGAGGCATCCGGGTCTAGTTGCTGCTCGGGGCCCCGGTAGCCATGGCGACGGTCGTAGGTGATAAGGCCGTCGATGATCGCGCTTTGTGCGACCTCCTGTAAGTGAGCGTTCACTGTGGTGTAAATGCTGTAACCGTCGGTGTAGGCAGCGTTTCCGAAGCGAGATATGGCGTCTTGACGGGCCATCTCAGCAACATAGGGAGCGTACAGCTCGGGTGTTAGGCCGTGGTATTTTGCCGTGGCGGGAGCATCGGTTGCGGCTTTCCAGGTAGGTTGGTCGATGTGGCCCAGCTCCAGCATACGACCTAAAATCCAATTGCGACGAATTAGCGCCCGCTCGGGGTTGGCAAGCGGGTTGTAGGCCGAGGGCGCCTTGGGTAGCCCCGCGATCATGGCCCACTGAGGGAGGGTGAGCTCATCCATGTTTTTGCCGTAATACACGTTGGCGGCGGCTTGAATTCCGTAGGCGCGATTACCGAAGTAAATTTTATTGTTGTAAAGTGCGAGAATCTCCTCTTTACTAAGTTCACGTTCTATTTGAAGTGCGAGCAGGATCTCATTGAATTTACGGGCAAATGTTTGCTGAAAGGTCAGAAAAAAGTTACGTGCAAGCTGCATCGTAATGGTGCTACCGCCGGATTGGATCTGACCTGTTTGCAATAATTGTGATGCGGCTCGCAAAAGTCCTCTGATGGAGACGCCGTTATGATCGTAGAATTGGGCATCCTCTGCTGATAATAACGCTTTGATATACAGTGGCGGGATTTCGTCGTAGTTGATGGGGGTGCGGCGCTGTTCACCAAACTCGCCAATCAGTCGGTTGTCATTTGAGTAAATCCGCAGCGGAGTCTGCAATTTCACCTGTCGCAAGCTCTGCACATCGGGCAGTTTTGGGTTTAAATAGAGGTATAGACCGGCAAACGTGACGCCGGTCACACCGCAGCCCGCGATGAGTAACCATAAAAGTACGGTAAGATAAGAATATTTTTTAGGCATTTTTTCTAAGCGAATTAAGTAGTTAGCGGCCGCTGCCGACTGGAAGCTGCATTATACGGGGTTTTTGCCTGTTTACATATGCGCGATCTTGTTGCAGGCTTAAGTTAAAGTGCTATAACATAAACGACGTCTAAGTTACGGATATAGATAGAAAAATGGGCATTTTCGGATTCTTAGAAAAAAAGACGAAGCCAGTTGTGGGGTTAGACATAAGTTCGACGTCTGTAAAACTCTTAGAGCTGAGCCGTAGTGGCGATCGGTACCGGGTAGAGACCTACGCGGTTAGACCTTTGCCTCCCAACGCTGTTGTTGAGAAAAACATCAACGATGAAGAGGCGGTTGCCGAGGTTATCAAGTCGCTGGTTAAACAGTCAAAGACCAAAATCAAGCATGCGGCGGTGTCAGTTGCCGGCTCCGCTGTGATCACTAAGGTCATTGAAATGCCGGCTGGGCTGTCAGAAGACGACCTGGAAAACCGAATCTACATCGAAGCTGATCAGTACATTCCTTTCCCTATTGATGAAGTCTCCATTGATTTTGAGGTTCAGGGCGAGTCGCCCAACGACCCGGATCAGGTGGAGGTACTGCTCGCTGCGTGTCGCACTGAAAATGTCGAATCTCGTGTCTCGACCCTGCTATTAGCCGGGCTAGAAGAAGAGATTGTCGATGTTGAGGCATATGCGATGGAGCGTGCCTTTGAGTTTGTACTTGAACAGCTTGAAGATCAGGATAATCAGGTGGTGGCAGTACTTGATATTGGCGCCACTATGACGACCTTGAGTGTGCTGGTGGATGGCAAGACAGTTTATACCCGCGAACAGCTCTTCGGCGGTCGACAGCTCACCGAAGAGATTCAACGGCGTTACGGATTGTCGATGGAGGAGGCCGGACTCGCTAAGAAGCAAGGAGGCTTGCCCGATGATTATCAGTCGGAAGTCCTTCAGCCCTTTAAAGAGTCTGTGGTGCAGCAGGTTACTCGCTCGTTGCAGTTTTTCTTTTCGGCCAGCGAGTATAACGATGTGGATTACATCGTGTTGGCCGGGGGTGTCGCCTCAATGGAGGGGTTGATTGAGCTCATAGAAGAAAAGCTTGGCACTCAGGCAATGGTGGCAAACCCGTTTGCCAGTATGTCTGTGGCATCGCGTGTGAACGCGGCGGCGCTAGCAAACGATGCGCCCTCATTGATGGTGGCAACTGGCCTGGCGATGAGGAGCTTTGACTAATGGCGCATATCAATCTACTTCCCTGGCGCGTAAAAGAACGCGACAAGAAAAAGAAAGATTTTATTGCGATTATGATGGGCGTGGCTTTTGTCGCGATCGTTATTGCCTATTTGTGGGTTTCGAACGCTAATGGCAAGGTGGATCATCAGCGCCAGCGCAATGAAATGCTGAAAACAGAAATCGCCACGCTAGAAAGCAAAGTGGCTGAGCTGAATGACCTGCAGAAGCGCCGGGAAGATCTTTTGGCGTTGATGAAGCTGATTCGTGACCTCGAAGGAACCCGCTCGGTTATCGTGCATCATTTTGATGAGCTGGTTCGCGCCCTCCCCGATGGCGTGTATCTTGTGTCGGTTAAACGTCAAGGCCAGTTGATGAGTATAGAGGGCTATGCGGAATCCAATAACCGGGTGTCGAGCTTTATGCGTAACTTGGATGCATCGGAGTGGTATGCCGAGCCAAATCTGGCGTCGGTAGACGCCGCACCGGATCAAGGTGGGCAGGCCAACGCATTCTCCATGACGGTGAAGACGATCGTGTCTAAGGCACAAAAAGCCTTACAAGAACAACAGAAGGAGGAGCAGTAATGTCTCTGCGGGAATCCTTCGAGCATGCTCGAGACTTCGACTATAGCGACTCTACTAAGCTTGGGGTGTGGCCGCTTCCTACCAAGATCTTAGTGTGTGTCTTTATTGTGGCAGCGCTATTGGCGGCCACCTATTATTTTAAAATTAAAGACATTGAAAGCTCTTTGGTGCGAGCACAGGCTGAAGAGCAGACTTTGAGAAAAACGTTTGCCACGAAAAGTGCTCAAGCGGCTAACTTAGATGCTTATCGTGCGCAAATGGAGGAGATGCAGCGCTCTTTTGAGTCTTTGTTGGCGCGGCTCCCAACCGACACGCAGGTGCCGGGCTTGTTAGAGGATATTGATGCTCGCAGTGTTGAGAGTGGCTCTAGCATGCAAAGTATTGAGCTTGAGGCGCAGCGTGCTGCGGAGTATTACACTGAGTTGCCGATTAAAATCAACGTGGTGGGTAGCTACCATGATTTTGGTAATTTCGTCAGTGGTGTTGCCGGAATGCCTCGTATTGTGACTCTGCATGACTTCTCAATTAAAAATGCAAAGGAAGGCGGCGATTTGGTGATGCAGATTGACGCTAAAACCTACCACTATCAGCCAGAGGGGGAAGCCAATGAATAGTAATAAGCTCGTATTGGCTGCTCTTGTTGGTGCTATGGCGTTGTTGGCAGGCTGTGGCGGTAACGGCGATTTAGATGAGCTGCGTGATTATATACAAGAGACCAAGCGTCGGCCGGGCAAGCAGATAGAGCCGTTGCCGGTTTTCCGTCCTTTGCCGCCCTTTAGTTATGCGGCGATGACACTGCGTAGCCCATTTGAAAGGCCTGTTGAAGAGTTGGCGCGTGTTAAAGGCGGTAAGTCAGTGAAGCCAGATATGACGCGGGCAAAAGAGTATCTGGAGAGCTTTAATATCGCCAACATGACAATGGTAGGGACCGTCTCTAAAGGCGGCACTTTATGGGCCTTGATCGATACCGGACCGGGTGCTCAGCGCAGTGTGGAGCCGGTGACAGTTGGTAATTATATGGGCCGCAATCACGGCAAAATTATATCTGCGACACCCAATCAGCTTGAGCTGATGGAAATCGTCTCTGACGGTGATGATGGCTGGGTTGAGCGTCCACGTATTATTAAATTAGAAGAAAAGGAATAGGCGGTCATGCGTGCTTTGTTCTTAATGGGGTTAAAAATGAGAAAAACAGTCGCGTTAGTCTTGGTCTGTCTGCTGTCTCCCTTTGCGGGGGCCGCGAGCCTTGATGACATCCGGTTTGCGGAGCTGCCTGATCAACGATTCGAGGTGCGCTTGAGCTTTGATGAAGCTCCTCCGGAGCCTCAGGGTTACACGATTGAGTCGCCCGCGCGCATCGTATTGGACTTCCCAGAGGTCGAAAGCGAGCTGAAAGAGCGGCGATTCCCGTTGGCGTTTGATAATGGCAAAAGCGCTCTAGTACTGACCTCGGGTGGCCGTACCCGATTGATCTTGAATCTTGGAAGCCTGAGTACCTATAGTTCTCGCATTGATGGCAACTCTTATGTCATTGAGGTAGGCGGTACTGGCTCTCGTCAAGTGGCTGCACGTAAGCCCGTGACCGATAGTGCCGCGAGCACTCAACCGCGTACAAGCGCAGAGCGCGCCATAAGCGGCATTGACTTCCGGCGGGGGGATGCCGGCGAGGGTCGTATTATTGTTGATTTGTCCACTGACCGTATCAGTGCTGATATGCGCGATACGGCCGACGGTTTGCGAGTCACTTTTGCTAATACGTCTTTGCCTGGTGAGTTACGTCGCCGCTTAGATGTGCTGGATTTTGCCACGCCCGTGGCGATTATTTCGGCTAGCAGCGACAGTGGCGATGTGGTGCTGGATGTGTCGGCCAATGGTGATTACGATTATTTGGCTTATCAAACGGACAATCAATATGTCATTAGTGTTAAACCCCTGACCCCAGCGGAAAAAGCGGAGCAAGAGCGTCTCTTTGAATACACTGGCTCGCGCTTGTCGTTCAACTTTCAGGATATTGAGGTGCGAGCGGTACTGCAGATCATCGCGGATTTTACCGATTTGAACTTAGTCGCCTCTGATACTGTGCAAGGGCGTATTACCCTTCGTTTGGATAATGTGCCTTGGGATCAAGCGCTGGATATGGTGTTAAAGACCAAGGGCTTGGACAAGCGTCAGGTGGGTAATGTGTTGATGGTGGCACCCGCGTCGGAGATTGCCGAGCGCGAGCGCCAAGAGCTTTCAACCAAACGCCAGCTAGAAGAGTTGGCGCCGCTGCGTACCGAATATATTCGTGTCCGATATGCCAGTGCCAAAGAGATTTTTGCACTGTTTCAGGGGGATGGCGGCGGCGACGCGAGCGGCTCAGATGGGCCTGCCAGTCGCGCCACAGGTAGTATCTTGTCGGGACGTGGCCAAGCTGTAGTTGATGAGCGAACTAACTCGATAATTGTGACAGATACATCTGAGCGTATTGATGCTCTTAAGCGTTTGGTCGAGGAAATTGATATTCCGATCCGGCAGGTGATGATTGAGGCACGCTTAGTGATTGCCAATAAAGACTTCCGTGAGGAGTTGGGGGTTCGCTGGGGGGGCGTAGGTGCCAGTCTTTCATCCGATGCGCTGTTGGAGGTGGGCGGCTCTACCGGTGGTTTGGACTCATCTCCAGGTTCTCCCGCCGATTTTATTTACGGCGGCGGCTCCATAAATCTGGAAGAGAACATGATGGTGGATATGGGTGTTGCTAATCCGGTAGGCAGTATCGCGTTTGGCCTGCTAACTGATAACGCCTACTTGGACCTTGAGTTGTCGGCATTGGAATATAACGGTTATGCCGAAATTGTTTCGCAGCCTAAGGTTATTACCGGCGATAAACAGCGCGCTACCATCTCTACCGGTAGTGAAATTCCC
Organism: uncultured Gilvimarinus sp.; assembly: GCF_963972205.1. Classification (NCBI taxonomy): domain Bacteria; kingdom Pseudomonadati; phylum Pseudomonadota; class Gammaproteobacteria; order Cellvibrionales; family Cellvibrionaceae; genus Gilvimarinus; species uncultured Gilvimarinus sp. The sequence continues at coordinate 80,607 of NZ_CAXAUC010000002.1, forward strand.
TACCAAGAGGCCTCTGCCAGTGGTGCAACGGCGGCATCTTTTAAAGAGGTGGTGTTGGAGCTGGATGTAACGCCCCAGATCACGCCCGACAACAACATTATTATGGAATTGGCTATTAAGAAGGACCTGTTAGCCGAATTTAACACCGAGTTTGGTGTGCCTATTATTGATATTACGCGCTTAAATACTAAGGTGCTGGTGTCCGATGGGCAGACCATTGTTCTCGGTGGCATCTTTGAAATGCAGCAGTTAAACGGTGTGGATAAAGTCCCGTTTTTGGGTGATATCCCTTATCTTGGGCGCTTGTTCCGCCGCGATGTTAAAACATCGGAGAAAAGTGAGTTGTTGATTTTCATTACCCCGCGCATTATGGCTGAGAGCTTAACCGAATAACGCTATGCTAGATCGGCACGTATTTCTTGTCGGCCCCATGGGGGTCGGCAAGTCGACTATCGGTAGAGTTCTTGCCTCTGAGTTGAATGTCCCCTTTTACGATACAGACCGTGTGATTGAAAGTCGCACTGGTGCGGATATTCCGTGGATCTTTGATATGGAAGGGGAGGAGGGATTTCGGTTGCGCGAAACCGGTGTTCTGCAAGATTTGGTCGCTGAGCCCCCTTGCGTTATCGCCACCGGCGGTGGGATTGTTACCAAGCCTGCAAACTGTGAGTTAATGTCGCAGGGGCTGGTTTGTTATTTAACCGCCTCGGTAGAGCAGTTGGTGGAGCGAACCTCTCGTGATAAAAAACGCCCTTTACTGCAAGTGGATAACCCCCGTGAAAAGATCATAGAAATCCTCGCGGCCCGAGATGAGTTGTATCGCGGTGTCGCTGATGTTCGACTCAACACTGATCGTTTTTCCCCAAAGGCTGCCGTAGCCGAGATCTTGGCGCAACTTCCCTGAATTAGTGATTTGGGGAGGGTTTGCGCTCTGCCTGCCAGCTTTTCCGTCTGTGTGCTAAAGTACAGCCTCTGTATTAGAACATCCATCACCATTTCAAAGACGCTAATTATGAAGACCCTAACCGTTGACCTTGGGGAGCGCAGCTACCCTATTTTTATTGGTACTAACTTAATTGATCGTGCCGATTTGTTGGCCGAGTATATTGGCGGTCAGCAGGTTTGCATCGTGACCAATGATACTGTGGCTAAAATTTACTTGCCCATGCTTAAGCGCGCGCTGGGTAGCCGTGAATTCGAGGTACAGTCGGTTGTTTTGCCTGATGGTGAGCAGTACAAAAACCTTGATACGCTTAATCTTATATTTGATGAGTTGCTAAAAAGTCGCTTTAACCGAACGGTTACGGTGATAGCCCTTGGTGGTGGCGTTGTGGGGGATATGGCGGGCTTTGCGTCAGCGTGCTACCAGCGCGGTGTTAGTTTTATTCAAATACCAACGACGCTGCTTTCCATGGTGGACTCGTCGGTGGGTGGTAAAACTGGTGTCAATCACGCCCTAGGTAAAAATATGATTGGCGCCTTTTACCAGCCTCAGGCAGTCGTGGCTGACGTCGCGGCGCTGAAAACATTGCCTGCGCGCGAACTCTCTGCGGGCGTGGCCGAGGTTATTAAGTACGGCATTATTTGCGACTATGACTTTTTTGTCTGGTTAGAGGCCAATATCGATCGGGTGATGGCCGGGGATGCGAATGCACTAAGTTACTGTATTGAGCGGTCCTGCGATAATAAAGCGCGGGTTGTGGCTCAGGATGAGCGCGAGGGCGGCATTCGAGCTATTTTGAATTTGGGGCATACCTTTGGTCACGCTATCGAAACTGCGCAAGGTTACGGTAACTGGTTGCACGGCGAGGCAGTCGGTGCAGGGATGGTTATGGCGCTGGACTTATCGCAGCGGATGGGGCTGATTTGTGAGGCTGACTTGGCGCGGGCCACTTCGCTGATTGAACGTGCGAACTTGCCGGTGGCGGCGCCCGAAAATATGAGCGAGTTGCAATTTATTGAGCTGATGTCGGTCGATAAAAAAGTGCAAGATGGGCGCTTGCGATTGGTGTTGGTAAAGCAGCTAGGGCAAGCGTTTGTCACGTCCGATATTGACAGAGATCTTCTGAGTCAGACCATCAATGCTTGCCGCTAAGCGAACAGGAGAAGCTGAATGACCCCAGAATACTGTGAGCGTTTTGGTCTTGAAGGTGATCCGTTTGCCAATGACACTTTCTATGTAACACCGGATCTAGAGTGTTTGGCCGATCAAATTACTCATGCAAGCCAGTTTAGTGCCGGCTTTGTTGTCGTGTCCGGCGCCGCCGGTACAGGTAAAACCGCGTTTGCTAAGTTCTTTTACGCTCAGCTGATTGCGATCCAAGAGAGTGTTTTGCTGGATGTGGCGGTTGCCAGCTCGGCTCACGCGTTACTGTTGGAGTTGGCGGACTTTCTTGCCCTACCAGTTTCGGCTGATTCGAGCATGGGGGAACTGCTTGCGCAACTGCGTACTATTGTTAACGGCAGCAATGAAGCGCTAGCCGTTACGGTGGTATTGGATAACGCGCATCTACTCGCAGACGATACTTTGGCTGCGCTCGTTAGCTTGCTGCAAGTACCCGCTGGCCATAGTCGACCATTTAGTTTTGTTTTATTTTCAGAGTTAGAGTTAGCGCATCGGCTTGATCAATTTCAAATGCCGGACGTTGCGGTGCAGGATATAGTCTTTCCTCTGATGACGGCACCCGATGTAACCGCCATGTTGAATTACCGTATGGAGCTAGCGGGCTTTTTGGGTGAGCCATTATTTAGCTTAGGGAAAGTTGAACAGTTGTGCCAAGAGGCTGACGGTCGTTTGGATAAGGTTCTGAAGCTGGCGCAGTTGGATCTTCAGGGCCGGCCCTCGGAGCTTGATGCCGAAGAGCGAGCTAATAAAAAGAGTGCGCTACCGGTTATGCATATAGCCGCAGTGGCAGGGCTTTTAGCGGCGCTGGGGTTGGTATATCTGTATCAGGGTGATAGCGACGGAGATAAGTCTAATGCTGTGGTTAAACGCCTCTCGGTACCGGCGGAGCAGGTTGTTTCGCCTAAAAAGCCTGCCGCCCAGTCTACGACGCAAACCACCTCAGTTACCACGTCAGCGATGGGTGGAAGCGGCGAAACTGGTGCCGAGGTTAAGGTGCGCTCCTCCGCTGAAAAAGCGAGCACTAGGATGATGAGCGTTGAAGGCTCTACGGTAATTGATGCGCCTCCGGTGCCAGAGTCCGAGACTGACAGTCTGTCCGCACAGGATGCAGGAGATATTAAAACACAGGACTCCGTCCCAAAGGGAGCCGAGTCAAATGTCGTAAGTTCCGTCGCGAACCAAGTGCCCACCTCCTCTAGCGCCGCAGCATCTGTCGTTGAGTGGGCAAATGATGAAGCCGAAATTCTTTCGTGGCCTTCCTCAGCTTATTCGCTGCAAGTATTGGGCGTGTCTAGCCGAGATGCCGCCAAAGCCTACGTGCAGCGCCAGAGCAATAGTGACCATTTGCGGGTGATGGCGACTGAGCGCTCGGATAAGCCTTGGTTTATCGTCTTGGAGGGACGTTATAGCTCTCTTGCCCGGGCGAAGCAGGCGGCCTCTAATTTGCCGGCACAACAGGTTAAAGCGGGGCCTTGGCCTAGGAAGGTGAAAGAGCTACAGGCTGAGCTGACAAAATAGTAATGAAGTTTCAAAGGGCTGTGCGGGGTGTCCTTAGGCTGTCTAATAAAAAGGGACGCAACATGCTGTCCCTTTTTATTACAGTAAAGTTCCTTTTTATCGGGTTTGAGCAGGTTGTGGTAAGTGGGGCCGCTGCGGCGTCATCAACAGAACGCCAAATCGGATGCGGTTGAAAAGGTTAATTGCGCTTTACCTGCGCTGGAAAGATGAGGAGGTGAAGTCAGCTTTGTAAAATAAAAAAGCCTGCCTTACTTGCGTAAGGCAGGCTTTTTGTCTTATCGCTTTGGGGTAGTTTACTCTTCGACCTCAAACCCCTCAGCTCGAACAGGAATCAAGAAAGTGCTGGTAATACCTCCCTCGTTATCTTCTCCGTCGCCCGAAGGTCTGCTGATCGAAACGCCGACAGCGCCTGATGGTGGCTCGTCGCTCGAAGTCACAAAGACGGTGACGTAACCGTATTCTTGGCTTTCGGGCCAATCGCCTTCGGGGCTGACTACAACCTCCATCTCAAAGGCCGTTTCGTCATAGGCTTCGGTGGAGGAGCCATAGGGGATGCCGTTACCATTTTGATCGGCGACCATCATGGTAAAGGCGACGGTCTCGTTGGGGCCGAGGACAATTTCATCTGGCTGGCCTGGTAGGCCGCCGTCGGGCATGCGCAGTAAGTTGTAAGACGACATGACTAAGGTCGTATCTGCTCGAACCAGCACTGGCTCGCGCGAGCAGTTGCCGGCGTCGACGTCTTCTTGGCGGCAAAGTAGGCCGTTGTATAGGCCGTTGGCCGGTGTGTAGCTGGCATCAAACTTGTCGTCAATGGTGGCGATTTCTTCGTCCTTATCGTATTGGCCGTTAAAATTGTGGTCAATGTAGGGGTCGCCTATATCGTCACAGCCTCGTGCATCAGATGTGCCGGAAGACACTGGGCGCGACGCCAAGCCCGAAATGGGCTCGTTACGTAGGCAGTTTTGTGCCCGTTTGGTGGTGTTTCCTTCTGGGCTGGTGCTGGTGTAGAACTCATCTTCTTCGTGGTCGTAAAGGCCGTTGCCGTTGGTATCAATAAAAGACTCATTGCCCAAGGTTGTAGCGACAACTTTTAGGCGGCCATGGCGGCATTCAGAGCCGTGCCCAGCCAACTGGCCGTTAGGGCAGATGAGCGTTAGGTTTTCTTCATCCACCAAAAACGGGAAGGGTGATCCTGGTGTCACCTCGTCAGTTTCGGGTTTAGGGTCCTGTGAGCGCCAGGTGGCACTGCAAGCACCCGAGCTTTTATTGGGGGAGTCCTCTTCCGGTTGAATAAAGCACTCGCCTTCAATGGCTCCACCGTTGGTAGTGAAGTAAATTGGCGTGCCGATAGGGGCGGGGTTATTAAACGCGTCTGCCGTACGGATAATGATTTCCGACTCGACACCATCGATGTTCCAGCTATTCGGGGCAAGGCGGCTGGCGGACATGCTAAAGCTATTCTGGTCCGGCAGGCCGGTAGAGAGTACGAGGCTGGATGACTGGGTCGAGATGCCCGTCTCGGTGGTGGTAGCCGTTACTTGTACAGGGCCTGGTACGCTGCCAGATTGCACGGTGGTATAAACGTAGCCATCCACGTCAGAGGTACTGCTTTCATTTACCAGTTTTAGTCCTCCGCTGGTGCGACTAAGGGAAAAGTCGACACCGACATCCTTAATTGGTGCGCCTGTACTGCCTCGCACGCGAAAGCGCAGCGCCGAAGTTTCTTCGCCGCCAGAGCCTTTTAGGGTGATGACCGATGGCGACGCGTCAATAAAGCTGAGGCTGGTGACGGTATCTGAGGCAATGCTAACAGTGCCGTTGGCGCTGATCACCGAGCCGCCGTAAGTGGTGGTCGCCTTTATATTGTCTGTACCCAAGCAGCCGTTCGCTATGTAGCGGATGGTGGCTTGCCCGTTACTGGTGTCCACAATGTTGGTCGGACAGTCTGCGTCGCAAGTTAAGCCGGCTTGAGGTTCAAATAGGGCTTCGCCATTGGCAAAGCAGGTGGAGCTAAAGGTGACTTGGACGCTATCGGTAATCAGGCTGCCATTGTTTACTACATTGACACTGAGTAGTGTGTTGCCACCTGCGGACAGTTCGCTATCGCCAATGCCAACGTTAATTTCTCCGGGGCGGAAGTCTGCCCCGCTGCCAGTGCCAATCTGCGCCAGCTCATTACTGGTATCGCCATCGCCATTGCCGCCACCTCCATTGCCATTATAGTCGTCGAGCGCTGAGCCACTGCTACCGCCGCCGCAGGCCGCAAGGCCCAGGCAAAGGGCAAGCGCTGAGGTTAACTTTATTGTCGTTGACCCAAGTTGTTGTATCCGCATGTTGAATTCCTGGTTGCCGGCGTTGTAATTGTGTTTGGCCGCTGTCGTGCACGCTAAGCCACCTAAAGTGGGGCGCAGCACACCCAAGCGTGGGTTTTAAGGGCGTAGGCGCCCCAATATTTAGTTGTATCGCCTAAATTAGCGTAAATCGCAAGCAGGATAAAGGGGCGAAGGGCCGAAAAAGAGGAATAGTGGCACATTTTCACAAATTTCTTTTGTTTTCAGGCTTTTGTTGGCCGTTTTGCGTGTAAATTCTCGGTTATCGTGCCTCTCGTTTTGTCGCCGATCTTGCATCTTGCGGCGATTGGCAATAACCTGACACTAAAGGCCCGTACCACGCGGCTTATCGTACATTCTCGCCGGCCTTATTGTCTGTAGGTTTGGCACTCTCGCGCCACTGTCCCGCTTGCCTAAATGGCCCTGAGCGGGTAATATTCTGCGCCCATTTGTAATAGCCCCTCTCGTTTAGGGGCTTTTTTGTCGGTGGCACCGCCAAAGCTTGTGTGACGGCGGGTTGCTACAGATACTGAAATTGAGAGACAGCGTATGACCACTGGCCTGTACCGGTTGGACGAGTTTAAAGACAACTGTGGATTTGGTCTTATTGCCCATTTAAAGGGTAAGACCAGCCATCGTCTGCTCGAGACCGCGATCGAATCATTGACGTGCATGACTCACCGTGGCGGTATTGCTGCTGACGGTAAAACTGGGGATGGCTGTGGTCTGTTGCTGCAAAAGCCCGACAGTTTCATGCGTGCGGTGGCGGCGGAGTCATTTGCCACCCCCTTGACCGATATCTATGGGGTTGGCTCTGTGATGCTGAGTCGCGACGCGGCCAAAGCTGATGCCGCGCGCGAGCTGCTGGAGCGCGCAATCGCGGATGAAGGCTTGAGTGTCGCAGGCTGGCGAGAGGTGCCGGTAGATAGCAGTTGCCTTGGACCTATCGCCCTAGAGTCACTGCCGCTGTTTAATCATGTCTTTATCAACAGTCCCGATGGCCTGAGTAACGCCGAGGTGGGCGCCAAGCTGTTGATGGCTCGCCGGCGCACGGAGATTGCGCTGCAAAATGATCCGGCCTTTTATATCGCAAGCTTGAGCACCACGGTACTGTCTTATAAAGGCTTAATGATGCCGGTAGATTTGCCGCAGTTTTTTGCCGACCTTGCCGATGAGCGTCTCGAGACTGCGATCTGTGTCTTCCATCAGCGTTTCTCAACGAACACCACCCCGCAGTGGCCGCTGGCTCAGCCGTTTCGGATGTTGGCTCACAATGGTGAGATCAATACGGTTATGGGAAATCGCAACTGGTCAGTTGCGCGCACCGATAAATTCTCGACGCCTTTGTTGCCTGATATCGCCGATGTGGCGCCTTTGGTTAACCGTACCGGTTCGGACTCTTCAAGCCTGGATAATATGCTTGAAGTGCTGCTGATTGGTGGTATGGAGCTGCATCGCGCCGTCCGTATGTTGGTGCCACCGGCGTGGCAGAATGTCGAGCATATGGATTCAGACTTGCGCGCTTTTTATGAATATAACTCCATGCACGTTGAGCCTTGGGATGGCCCGGCCGGCCTCGTGATTACCGATGGCCGCTATGCTGTGTGTACATTGGATCGCAATGGGTTGCGTCCGTCGCGCTGGGTTATCACCAAAGACGACATTATCACCGTGGCTTCGGAGGTTGGCGTATACAACTACAAGCCTGAAGACGTAGTTGCTAAAGGTCGTTTAGGGCCCGGTCAGATTTTGTCGGTTGATACCGAGACGGGCGAGCTGTTTCATACGCACGATGTCGACAAGCAGCTTAAAGAGGGGCAGCCCTATAAGCGCTGGCTGAAAGACAATGCCGTGCGTATCGAGTCTACCCTAGAGACTGACGTCGCCGAGAACGGTTTGTCGGGCGCCGATATGAAGGCGTTTATGAAAATGTACCAGGTGACCTTTGAGGAGCGCGATCAAGTATTGCGCCCGCTTGCCGAAGGTGGCCAAGAGGCTGTTGGCTCAATGGGGGATGATACCCCAATGGCCGTGCTGTCCAGTAAACAACGCTCGGTTTACGACTACTTTAGGCAGCAATTTGCGCAGGTGACAAACCCGCCGATCGATCCGCTGCGCGAAGCCATTGTCATGTCGCTCGAGACCTGTGTCGGGCGCGAGCTATCGGTGTACGAAGAAACCGAAGAGCACGCCAACCGTGTCATTTTGGCCTCGCCGGTGTTGTCTCCTGCCAAATTTCGCGCGCTGACTAATTTGGGCCGTAGCGATTACAAGGCAGAGACATTTGCGCTGACCTATGACCCGCTTAAAAAAGGCTTGCAGCAAGCCATTGATGACTTGTGTGAGCGCGTGGCGGAGGCCGTGCGCGGCGGCACAGTATTAGTAGTGCTTAGCGATATGGAGCTTAAGCAAGGTCAGCTGCCGATTCACGCATTGCTGGCGACTGGCGCGGTACACCATTACCTGACGCAAAATGGCTTGCGCTGCGATGCCAACATTATTGTTGAAACTGGCACCGCGCGGGACTCACACCAAGTGGCCGCCTTGATCGGTTACGGCGCTACCGCCGTTTATCCGTACCTTAGTTACTACGTGATGAATGACTTGCTGAACAAAGGTGAGTTGTTGACCGACGTTGATCACGCCTATAAAAACTACCGCAAAGGCCTTGATAAGGGCTTGTTGAAAATCCTTTCAAAAATGGGGATTTCTACCGTAACGTCTTACCGTGGCGCGCAACTATTTGAGGCGGTTGGTCTTGCTGACGAAGTGGTTGATACCTGTTTTGTCGGCACCCCATCCCGGATCAAGGGTGCTCGTTTTGAAGATATTGAAAACGATCAAAAAGCCTTGGCGAAAACCGCTTGGTTGGATCGCAAGCCTATTGTTCAGGGGGGCTTGCTTAAATATGTGCACGGACAAGAGTATCACGCGTTCAACCCCGACGTGGTCATGGCCTTACAAGACGCCGTGCAAACCGGCGATTGGAAGCTGTGGCAAAAGTATTCTGACCTAGTGAACACTCGCCCGGTTGCCACGCTGCGCGATTTAATCAGGGTGCAAGGCGGTGTCAACAAGCCTATAGCGCTGGATGATGTCGAGCCAATCGAGAGTATTATTAAACGCTTTGACTCGGCCGGTATGTCGCTAGGTGCGCTGTCGCCAGAGGCGCACGAAGCTCTGGCTGAAGCCATGAACACTCTGGGAGGGCGATCAAATAGCGGTGAAGGTGGTGAAGACCCGGTCCGCTTTGGCACCAACAAGGTGTCTAAAATTAAGCAGATTGCCTCGGGCCGCTTTGGCGTGACGCCGCATTATTTGGTTAATGCCGAAGTGCTGCAAATTAAGGTTGCTCAGGGCGCTAAGCCCGGCGAAGGCGGCCAGCTGCCCGGCGGTAAAGTGAATGCCTTGATTGCCCGGTTGCGCTATTCAGTGCCCGGCGTAACGCTAATTTCGCCGCCGCCGCATCATGATATTTATTCGATCGAAGATTTAGCGCAGTTGATCTACGACTTAAAGCAGGTCAACCCTGACGCGTTGGTGTCGGTTAAGTTGGTGTCTCGCCCCGGCGTCGGCACAATCGCCGCCGGTGTGGCGAAAGCCTATGCGGATTTGATTACTATTTCTGGTTACGATGGCGGTACCGCAGCAAGCCCGCTGACCTCGATTCGCTATGCTGGCTCGCCGTGGGAGCTGGGCCTGTCAGAGACCCATCAAACTCTGCGCGCCAACGACTTGCGCGACAAAGTACGGGTGCAAACCGATGGTGGTTTAAAAACTGGCTTGGACGTTATTAAAGCGGCCATGTTAGGTGCCGAGAGTTTTGGTTTTGGTACCGCGCCGATGGTGGCGCTGGGTTGTAAGTATCTGCGTATTTGCCATTTAAATAACTGCGCTACCGGTGTTGCCACCCAAAACGAAAAACTTCGTGAGGAGCATTACATCGGCACTGTCGAAATGGCGAAAAACTTTTTCCGCTTCGTCGCCGAAGAAGTGCGCCTGATGATGGCTGACTTGGGTGTGAAAACCTTGGCCGAGCTGGTCGGTCGCGTAGATTTGTTGGCGCTGACTGAAGGCAATACAGCTAAGCAGAAACAGCTGGACCTCAGCCCCATTATTTATACTGATGAATTTTTGGCGACGAAGCCACAGTTGTGCGCGGTATCGCGTAACACGCCGTTCGATAAGGGTGAGTTGGCAGAAGCCATGGTGAAAGAAGTCTTGCCTACCATTGAAGCAAAATCGGGCGGCGAGTTTAGTTTTCACCTAACCAACTGTGACCGTTCTATTGGTGCCCGTTTAAGCGGTGAGATCGCTAAGCGTCACGGCAACCAAGGCATGGCCGACAACCCCATCAAGCTTAATTTGACCGGTATTGCTGGGCAGAGCTTTGGTGTTTGGAATGCTGGCGGTCTTGAAATGTACCTCGAGGGTGATGCCAACGATTACGTCGGTAAAGGCATGGCCGGAGGCAAGATCGTGATCCGTCCTCCAGCCGGCTCTGAGTTCGCGTCAAATGTTACCAGCATTATGGGTAACACCTGCTTGTACGGTGCTACCGGGGGCAAGTTGTTTGCCGCAGGTACCGCGGGCGAGCGTTGCGCGGTACGTAATTCGGGTGCGCAGGTTGTAGTCGAAGGTGCCGGCGATCACTGTTGTGAATACATGACGGGCGGCGTTGTTACCGTGCTGGGTGATACGGGTGTTAACTTTGGCGCAGGTATGACCGGCGGTTTTGCCTACGTGTTAGATGAGCACAATCAATTCGTCGACCGTTACAACCACGAGCTAGTGGAGATCCACCGGGTTGATACCGAGTCGTTAGAAGCGCACCGTCACCATTTGCGCGGCGTCATTGAAGAGTTTATCCAAGAGACCGGCAGTGCTTGGGGCGAGAAGCTCTTAGCCAACTTCGATGATTACGTGGGTAAATTCTGGTTAGTAAAACCCAAAGCCGCCAGCGTAAAAAGTCTGCTGGAAAGCGTTAAGACGCGCGGCGAATAACCCCGTTGGGTTTAACAGTTTAGAGGCATTAACTATGGCCGAACGTTTGAGTAATAATTTTCAGTTTCTTGATGTAGGCCGTCAGGATCCGTCGAAAAAAGACATCCAGACTCGCAAACATGAGTTTGTGGAAATTTATGAGCCATACAGTAAAGAGGAAGTGGCGGGCCAGTCCCATCGCTGTCTTGAGTGTGGCAACCCCTATTGTGAATGGAAGTGTCCGGTACACAACTTTATTCCTAACTGGTTAAAGTTAATCTCTGAGGGGAATATCTTTGAGGCGGCCGAGCTAAGTCACCAAACCAACACACTGCCCGAGGTGTGTGGTCGGGTCTGTCCACAGGATCGTTTGTGTGAAGGTGCCTGTACGCTGAATGACGGCTTTGGTGCCGTAACAATTGGCAACGCAGAAAAATATATTACCGATACCGCCTTTGCCATGGGCTGGCGCCCAGATATGTCTAAAGTAAAGTGGACCGATAAAAAAGTCGCGGTTATTGGTGCTGGCCCGGCGGGCTTAGGTTGCGCGGATGTGTTAGTGCGTAACGGCGTCAAGCCTGTTGTGTTCGATCGCTACCCAGAGATTGGCGGCCTTCTGACCTTTGGGATTCCCGAGTTTAAATTAGAAAAGTCTGTGATGACTCGGCGCCGAGAAATTTTTACTGAAATGGGTGTTGAGTTCCGCCTTAACACCAGTGTCGGCACTGACATTACCATGCAAGAGTTGATGAGTGAGTACGATGCCGTGTTTATGGGTATGGGTACTTACAATTACATGAAGGGCGGCTTCCCCGGTGAAGATTTACCTGGCGTGTACGATGCTCTTCCGTTTTTAGTGTCGAATGTGAATCGCAACCTTGGCTTTGAAAAAAGTGAAGACGACTTTGTTAGCGTGAGTGGCAAACGCGTCGTGGTGCTCGGTGGTGGTGATACCGCGATGGACTGCAATCGCACGTCGATCCGCCAAGGTGCCGAGTCAGTATCCTGTGCTTATCGTCGCGACGAAGAAAACATGCCGGGCTCTAAGCGCGAAGTGCAAAACGCTCGCGAAGAAGGCGTCGAGTTTTTGTTTAACCGCCAGCCCGTTGCCATTGTCGGTGAAGATAAAGTCGAAGGCGTTAAGGTCGTTACCACTCAGTTGGGTGAGCCCGACGAGAATGGTCGTCGTCGTCCCGAACCTATTGCGGGTAGTGAAGAGATCCTGCCGGCCGATGTTGTCTTGGTGGCGTTTGGGTTTCGCCCGAGCCCGCCCGAGTGGTTGGCCGAGCAAAAGGTTGACGTTAATAGCTGGGGCGGCGTTGTCGCGCCAGAGGAGCAAGAGTTTAAGTTTCAAACCACCAACCCTAAAGTGTTTGCCGGTGGTGATATGGTGCGAGGCTCTGACTTGGTGGTAACTGCCATTTGGGAGGGCCGCGAGGCCGCCGAAGGAATACTGGATTACCTCGAAGTTTAAATAAAAAAGCCGGTCTTTAGACCGGCTTTTTTATCGGGTAATGACTCTCGCAATCATACGCACCCGGAGGAGTGAAGTGAGGCCTCCATCTGGACTGCGCCGTACGATAACCCATAACAAGACGCCTCAGTGGACAGCCGATAAACCATGAGCCAACTTAAAAATGATCGCTTTTTGCGGGCGCTGTTGCGCGAGCCCGTTGATGTTACCCCCGTATGGATGATGCGCCAGGCGGGCCGTTATTTACCCGAGTATCGCGCTAGCCGCGAGCGGGCGGGAAACTTTATGGGGTTGTGTGGCAACCCAGAAATGGCCTGCGAAGTCACCATGCAGCCGCTAGCGCGTTACCCCCTTGACGCTGCTATTTTATTTTCGGACATACTGACTATTCCAGACGCTATGGGGTTGGGGCTTTATTTTGAAACGGGCGAAGGCCCTAAGTTTAAAAAGCCGGTACGTACCGAGGCGGATATCAATGCTCTGCGTATTATTGATCCGGCCAAAGATCTTCCCTATGTGATTGATGCCGTGTCGTTAATCCGGCGCGAGCTTAATGGTAGTGTGCCCTTAATTGGTTTTTCTGGCAGCCCCTGGACGTTGGCCACCTATATGATCGAAGGCGGCTCCAGCAAAGATTTTCGTCGAGCAAAGCAAATGCTTTACAACCAGCCGGAGTTGATGCACCAACTGCTCGATACTCTTGCGCAATCGGTCATCGTTTACCTTAATGCGCAAATTGAAGCGGGGGCACAGGCGGTGCAAATATTTGATACCTGGGGTGGGGCGTTGTCTCACAATGCCTACCGGGAGTTCTCCCTGAACTATCTGGATAAAATTGTTAAGGGGCTTATTCGCGAGCGCGAAGGACGTCGGGTGCCGGTGATATTGTTTACCAAAGGTGGCGGGCAGTGGCTGGAAACAATGGCCGATACCGGCGCCGATGCACTCGGTCTTGACTGGACAACGGACATCGGTATTGCTCGCGCACGAGTGGGGGCCCGGGTGGCACTACAGGGCAATATGGACCCGACCATCTTGTACGCTAAGCCCGACCGTATCCGCGCTGAAGTCGCCGCGATATTAGAATCTTTCGGGGCCGGTCCCGGGCATGTATTTAATTTGGGGCACGGCATTACCCCAGAGGTTGATCCCGAGCACGCAGGTGCCTTTATTCGCGCCGTTCACGATTTATCGGCGCAATACCACCCTTGATCGGCAGTATATGGCGCCATTTGAGAATATTGATTACACTGGTTGAGCCAATACCCCTTGAAATCGGGCTGTGTCGGTACTTTGGAATACGTCGGCTCGACCCGGCGGTCAGTGGCTGAGCTCGATCAAGGGCTCCGAGGGAGCGGCAGTGGGGATAAAGCAGGTTAAGTTAAGTGTTAACGAGCTAACCATCGGCATGTATGTGTCGGGGCTGGATCGGCCGTGGACGCAAACCCCGTTTCCGCTACAAGGCTTTTACATACGAGATATAGATGAGCTAAAAAAGCTTAAAAGCCTTTGCAATCATGTATACATCGATGTGGTAAAGGGTCGCTCGCCGGTAGCAACTAAACTGCGTTCTTATGACGGTGTGACAGGGGGGGGCAAAAGTGGCCCCACACGTCATGTCGATACTGCACCTGTGACGGTGCCGGTCAAGCCGATTAAGGTTCAGCGCAATCAGTATACTGAGGTAAAGCCTCTCGGGCGTGAAGTAAAAAAGGCCCGCGATTTACACCAAAAAGTGTATTCCGCCGTAGCTGACGTTCTCTCGCAGCTAGATTCAGAAAAGTTCTATGACATCCCCGTAGCCGAGACCCGTCGCTTGGCCAGTGATATGGTCGACAGTGTACTGCGCAACCCCGATGCCTTTACCTGGCTGTCTCGGGTGCAAGAGACGGATGAGTATACTTACAGCCACGCCTTGCGCTCGTCGGTTTGGGCGATATTATTTGGTCGTCATATCGGGTTGGCTAAACGCGAGCTGGATATTTTGGCGATGGGAGTTTTACTTAAAGATGTCGGTAAAACCAAACTGCCCCACGAGCTTATTATTAAACCTGACCGCAGCGAGGAAGAGCAAAAGCAATACGAGCGCTTTGTCGAGTTGGGGGTCGAGCTACTAAAAAGCGCTGACGGCATGGAGCCGCGTGTGCTTAGCGTGGTGCGCACGCACTGTGAGCGTCTAAACGGCAGCGGGTTTCCACAGCACTTGATGGGCGATAAGATTCCACTGCTGGGTAAAATTGCCGGGATAGTCACGTTTTACGATACGGTAATTACCCCTCGTGGGGCGGTCGTACCAATTGCCCCCTCTAAAGCTGTGGCCAGGCTGTATGAGCTACGCAATATACAGTTTCAGGAAGATCTCGTGGTCGAGTTTATTCGGGCAATTGGCCTCTACCCAACGGGAACATTGGTCGAGCTCAATACCGGTGAGGTTGGGGTAGTGGTTGAGCAAAACTTTGAGCGCCGCTTAAAGCCCAAAGTCATGCTGGTAATCGATGCTTTGAAGCAGCCGCTAAAAACGCCGCGATTATTAGATTTGGCCGATGATGACCGCACCAAACAGGCGTTAATTGATGCGGGAAAAGTGTCTTTGTCCGATGTGCAAAAAGTCGAAATCGCCCGTGACCTTGAGCCCGGTAGTTTTGATGTCGATATCATAGCCGTGCGCGATAACTATCTACTCTCTACCGAGAAAAAAGGTCTTATGGCCTTATTAGACCGTTTTACGCGCTAAGCTCCTACTCACAAATCTCGCCCATCATTTCGCCCATGCGGGTTGCCGTCTCTGCACTGAAGTGCTCGCTCCAGCGCACTTTATCTTTCGCAAATAAAACAATCGCGGTCGAACCAAGCTTAAAGCGGCCCATCTCGGCACCTTTTTCTAGCGTAATCGTTGTTGTGTCGTTGGCACTGTAGTGAGTCGTTGTGACCCGGCGTTTAAAGGGCGCGACTTCGCCGGCCCACACAGTTTCAATTCCGGCGACAATCATTGCGCCGACCAATACCACCGCCATCGGGCCGGCCTCGGTATCAAAAATACAAACGGCGCGTTCGTTGCGGGCAAACAGGCGTGGTACTTCTCGTGCCGTGGCGGTGTTGACGGAGAATAAGTCGCCCGGAATGACTGTCATCTGGCGTAGGCGCCCAGTGAGAGGCATATGCACACGGTGATAGTCTTTAGGCGATAAATAAACGGTGGCAAAGTGGCCGTTGGCGAATTCGGCGGCCAGCTTTTCATCGCCGCCGAGTAACTCGCCGGTGCTGTATAGCTGCCCTTTGGCTTGAAAAATACGCCCCTCCTCAATGCGTCCCAGTTGACTAATTCCACCATCGGCGGGGCAGACCACGCTGTGCTCTGCATCATCAATCGGGCGGGCATCGGCTTTTAAGGCGCGGGTAAAAAAGTCGTTAAAACAAGCGTAGCTGGCGGGGTCTTCATTTAACGCCTGCGACATATCCACGTTGTAGCGCTTGATAAACCACTCAATAAAAGTGCTTTTAACGGTTTGGTTGCGACAGCTTGCCACCTTACCGGCCAACCGAGACAGGGCGTGTTGCGGTACAAGGTACTGTAGGCTGGTAAATAACTTATCATTCATGAGGGTTATCCTGTGGGCTCACATGCGGTTAAATCGCGCAGGCGTATGCTACCAGAGATTCGTCGCCTCGGCGTTCTCCCGCTGCGTTCTGGCTGCTAAACTGTTGCTCTTGCAGCTCGCGCTGCCTTCTGTGGTGAATAATGAGGTTTGTGTGCTCCAGTTTCAAATTATTCCGGTAACTCACTACCAGCAAAATTGCTCGTTAATTTGGTGTGATCAAACCAACCAAGCCGCTCTGATCGACCCCGGAGGCGAGCCTGAGCGCATTAAACAGGCCGTTGCACAGGCTGGCGTACGTATTACCAAGATCTTACTCACCCACGGCCATTTGGATCATGTGGGTGCGGCCACGGCTTTGGCGGAGTATTACCAAACCGCCATTATCGGCCCTCACATTGACGATACTTTTTGGCTTGAAATGCTGGATAAGCAAGCTCAGATGATGGGGTTTCATCGGCCCCGACAAAATGTGGTGCCTACTCAGTTTTTGGTCGAAGGCGATGTGATAGCTGTCGGACAAAGCTCGCTTCAGGTGCGCCACTGCCCCGGTCATACGCCTGGCCATGTGGTGCTGATAGACACTGAAGCACGTTTAGCCTTTGTGGGAGATGTGCTGTTTAACGGCGCGGTGGGGCGCTCTGACTTCCCCCGCGGCGACCATGCCACCTTGGTGCGCTCGATTACAGGTAAGTTGTGGCCGCTGGGTGATGATATTCGCTTTGTGCCTGGCCACGGGCCTATGTCGACCTTTGCTCACGAGCGCGCCCACAACCCTTTTGTGGCAGACAAGAATTTTGGCTGATCCGGCCACGCTGCCTTGGCCCGTTGCTTTTCAGTTAAGCGCGCGGCGTCGCTCAGTGAGTATTGAGGTGCGCGAGGGACAAGTGCGCGTGCTGGCTCCGAAAGGCGTTGCCCGTCGCGACTTGCTGGCCATGCTACAAGCAAAACGCCCGTGGGTAGATGCCAAGCTGCGCCAGCAGCAACAGCGTATGGCCGTGCGCCCGCGCTACCAGTATCAAACGGGGGAGCGCTTGCCGTACTTGGACACCGAGCTGACCTTGCACGTGATGCAGGGGACGCGTGGCGCTTGCATCCGCGAGGCCGACACGCTGCATGTGTATTGGTCGCCTCGCAGCCGTAAGACTGTGCCAGAGCAAACGGCCCAAGCGGTTGCTCAGTGGTATCGTGCCGAGGCCTTGCGGCTGCTTGAGGCTAAAACCCAGCGCCTGTGTGACTCCGTCGGACTTACTTGTCACGGTGTCAACGTCCGGGCGACTCGTTCAAAGTGGGGCCATTGCACCTTTGATGGCCGCATTCAGTACAACTGGCAAATAGTGCTGGCCCCTACGCCTGTGGTGGATTATCTTGTAGCCCACGAGGTCAGCCACCTGCGCCACCACAACCACAGCCGCGCGTTCTGGCAACACGTTCATGCTATATGCCCGGATTATCAGCGCTTGCGTGTCTGGTTGCGCGATGAGGGGCACCGCTTGATATTACCGCCCTACGAGAGGTAAACCATGGAACCATTATCGGACGATTTTGAAGAAAACGTAGATCGCTTTATTGTCGAGGGCATCAATACCGGTTGTGTTTGGGGGCTCGAAGGGCCAGACGGCTGGGCCCTGTGCGACTCTGAAAAGCGAGACGACACTGATGTTATGCCCCTTTGGTCGTCGCGAGAGCTGGCTGAGGTGCACTGCGTTGAAGAGTGGCAAGATTATCAGCCTTTACCGATTGCGCTAGAAGAGTTGCTAGAGGATTGGCTGCCGGGTATGCACGAGGATGTTATTTTGATTGGCATCAACTGGAATGAACAGATGGAAGGCGATGAGTGGGAGCCATTGGACTTATTGGCCGAATTTGAGCAGGAGCTTAGTTAAGGCTGGGGCCTCGGGCGTCTTACTAGCCCGCGGTTCCTGTTTCGGTCGGCTCGTCGACACCAAACAAGTAGTCGTGCAAAATATCCACTTGGTTGTCTGTTACGTAGCGCTCTAGCTGGTCGAGGTCGGCAAATGCTGGCGTAATGGCACTGCTGGGGTCGCCGCTGTAATCGGCGCGAGTCATGACGACTACCTTGATCGGCGCTGCGGTTAGGGTGGGGGCATTAAAGAGCAATTGCAGCACTTTAAACTTAAAGTCTAGGCAAAAGCGCATTAGATTCGGGTAAATAGATTCTTGTCGGTTGTGAAATCGCAGTTCTCTGCTGCCTAATAACGTTTTGTTATGCGGGCTGTGATTGTGGGTGTTATGTTCAGGCATGGCATTTCTCGAACGTACGACGTAAGCGGATCACTAAAGAGTCGATTACATCACAGGCGTGCGTGCCGGTAGTGTGACCTGCATCACAAAATGCCTTAGGCGGTGTTTTTCTCTCCCGTGCGGACGCCTTTGCGGTATTTTGAATCCCGCGCCGATTGAATCATAATGCCCCTTGGCCCGCGCAACCGTTGGGCTGCATTCAGGAGTAGCAGTATGTCCGTTATTATTCGCACATTTGGCGTTAGTCGTTTACTGGCTGTGGGCGTAAGCCTACTGCTGCTTGTCGGTTGTGCCAGTTTGCGGCCCGGCTTTACGCAGCCCCAGGTCAACGTCACCGGGTTGCGGTTATTACCGGCCGAGGCCGGTGAGCTGGCGCCGAGAATTGGTGTGCGTTTACGGGTCACTAACCCCAACCCTGACGATCTGGTGATTAGCGGGATGTCATATAGCATGGCGCTGCAAGGGTTTGATTTATTAAATGGCGTCAGTGCCAATGTCCCCGTGCTAAAAGCCTATAGCGATACGCCGATGGAGCTGGAGTTGTCGGCCAATATTTTAGAGCTGGTGCGCTTAGCTCGCTCGCTCAGCCGCACCAAGGCCGGCGAAACAATCGCTTATGAGTTTGCCGCTAAGCTTGACACCGGTCGCTACTCTCCCTCGATTCGTATTAAAGAGTCGGGAGACGTTAATTTTGAATCGATGTACGCGCAACCTTAATGTTTGACGCGCGATAAGTCAGGATAAAAAATGTCTGAACATACGCAATTTTCCGAGGCAGAAGAGTTTATCTCCCTCAAAGAGTACGCCGAGAAAGCCTATCTCGACTACTCAATGTACGTCATCCTCGACCGGGCGCTACCCCATGTGGGTGACGGTTTAAAACCCGTGCAACGGCGTATTATTTACGCCATGAGCGAGCTGGGGCTAAAGTCTACCGCTAAATACAAAAAATCTGCCCGGACTGTGGGCGATGTGATTGGTAAGTTTCACCCGCACGGTGACTCCGCCGCCTACGAGGCGATGGTGATTATGGCGCAACCGTTTTCCTATCGCTATCCATTAGTCGATGGCCAGGGTAACTGGGGTGCGCCGGATGATCCTAAATCGTTTGCCGCGATGCGTTACACCGAGTCCAAGTTAACACGTTACGCCGATGTGTTACTTGAAGAGCTCGGTCAGGGCACCGTCGATTGGCAGCCGAACTTTGATGGCACAATGGATGAGCCCGAGGTGTTTCCCGCGCGGGTACCCAATGTTCTGCTTAACGGCACCACGGGTATTGCGGTTGGTATGGCGACCGATATTCCACCGCATAACTTACGCGAGGTGGTTGCGGCTACTATCCACCTGTTGGATAACCCTAAAGCGGACGTTGCCGAACTGTGTGAGTTTGTGCAGGGCCCGGACATGCCCACCGAATCCGAGATCATAACCTCGCGGGATGACATTAAAACGATTTATCACACCGGGCGCGGCAGCCTGCGTATGCGCGCCATCTACGGGCGCGAAAAAGACAGCGGCGACGTGATTGTTACGGCGCTGCCGCATCAGGTGAGCGGCGCAAAAATTTTGGAGCAAATTGCCGCGCAAATGCAGGCTAAAAAATTGCCCATGGTGGCCGACTTGCGCGATGAGTCTGACCACGAGAACCCGACCCGCTTAGTGATTACTCCGCGCTCCAACCGGGTCGATTGCGAACAGCTGATGCAGCATTTGTTTGCCACTACCGATCTCGAAAAAACCTACCGCATCAATATGAACATGATCGGTATCGACGGTCGGCCACAGGTTAAAAACCTGCAAAAAATCCTCTCTGAATGGTTGAGCTTTCGTACCGTAACCGTACGCCGGCGCTTACAGTATCGCTTGCAAAAAGTGGAGGAGCGTTTGCTACGCTTAGCGGCATTGATGATTGTGTATCTCAATGTCGATGAGGTGATCCGTATCATACGTGAAGAAGATCACCCCAAGCCGGTATTGATCGAGCGCTTTAACTTGGTTGAGATGCAAGCTGAGTACATCTTAGAAACCAAGCTGCGCCAATTGGCGCGCCTAGAAGAGATGAAAATTCTCGAAGAGCAAGAGAAGCTTGAAAAAGAGCGTGCCGAATTAGAAAAGATTTTAGGTTCTGCCACCCGTTTAAAAACCCTTATTCGCAAAGAACTAAAACAAGTGGCTGATGAGTTTGGCGATGATCGCCGCTCGCCGATAGTAGCGCGACAAGAAGCGCAAGCGTTTAGTGAGTCTGAGTTAGTAGGTGCCGAGCCGATCACCGTAGTGGTCTCAGACAAAGGTTGGATTCGTGCCGCCAAAGGGCACGACATTGACCCCGAGGCGCTCAACTACAAAGCTGGCGATCACTTTAAATTGGTGGCGCTAGGGAAGTCGAACCAACAAGCTATTTTGCTCGACTCTACCGGACGAAGCTACGCCATTGCGGCCCACACTTTGCCGTCTGCCAGAGGTCAGGGTGAACCATTAAGCGGTCGTTTAAACCCGCCTAATGGCGCCACCTTTGAAGGGTTGCTGATGGGCGCCGATGATCAGTCCATTTTATTGGCCAGCGATGGTGGCTATGGCTTTATTGCTTCGCTCGCTGATATGTACAGTAAAAACCGCGCCGGCAAAAATGCCCTAACGCTATCAAAAGGCGCCGAAGTGTTGACGCCGAAAGTTGTGCTTGACCCCGAAAATGATTGGGTGGCCGCGGTGAGTAACGAGGGGCGGTTGTTGTTGTTTCCAGTTGCAGAGCTGCCGCGTTTGGCGCGAGGTAAAGGTAATAAAATCATTAACATCCCGGCCGCTCGCGTGCAGGCGCGCGAAGAGTTTGCGCTCGGTATCGTGACTTTGTCGGCCGAGCAGTCGCTGACCGTGTTTTCGGGCAAGCGTCATCTCACACTTAAGCCTAGCGACCTTGAGCATTATCGGGGTGAGCGTGGCCGCCGCGGTAATAAACTACCACGCGGTTTTCAAAAAGTTGATCGCTTAGCGGTTAGCGAAAAATAAGAAAATAAAGGGAGCCTACGGTGAGTGATAAACGAGAACATCTGCGAACCCCGATAACCTGCAGTATTAAAATTGTTCATGCAGAGCTAGGCGAGATGCTGGTTAAAACCCGTGATTTATCTGACGGTGGTGTTTTTGTGCTGCTCGACCCAGAGCAGGCGCCGCCCATCGGCTCTCGTGTAACAGGGCAAGTTCAAGGGCTTATGGAAGAGGCTCCCATCGTGGCAATGGAGGTTGTGCGTGCAGAGCCAGAAGGTATTGGCCTGCGCTTTGTTGAGACGCAATAGGGAGGCGTTTACGTGCGCAGTTGGTTCTTGGGGCTTTGGGTGTGTGTTGTGCTGTTTGCACCGTTAGTGCAGGCGCAAATCTACACGTGGACTGACAGTGACGGACGTATTCACTACTCTGATCAGCCCACGGATAAAAATGCCGTTTTGCAGTCGGTCGATATCGGCACCATGCCCGCGCCGACACTGGTTGCCAGTGAAAAGCCTGCGTTATTTAAGACATCTTTATACCCGCTAATCGTTTCTCAGTTTGAGTACAGCGAGGCGATCGTTAACAGCTCTAAGGTGGCAGCGCGGTTTTATTTTGGTGGCGACTGCGTGTCACCCACCACGATGCGCTTTGATGAAATACGCCTGCAGTTGCCGGGTGTTATCCGCGAGCCAGAGCAGCTGCAGGTGGATGTCTTTCGTGCGATACGTCGTCTGGGACATTCCAGTTTGTATCGCGCCGGCCACTATGGCGGCCCTGCTGTCGATGGCGCGACAGTACGTTATTTAAGCGGTGAGATTATCGCCCTTGATATCGCCGCGTGCCGTGACGATGGGGCCTCAAGCAGAGGCTCAGCCGAGTTAAACGAGACCATGATTCGCAACTTCAAGATTGCCAATACGTGGTTGAAAGTGCGTTGGCAGCTGCGGGATCAACCGGGCGGCATGCCGCTGCTATCGATAGTGACCGAGGGCTCGGCTGCCACCCAAATTAATACGGATGTACAGCTTTACTCTGCCGTGCGCGAGAGTTTTTCGGCGGCTACCGCCAATGTTTTAGACGATGATCGCTTGCGCCAAGCACTCACAAAAACGGACGCACCTTCCGCGTCGATTGACACACCCGCGCCATCGGCAGAGCCTTCGAATACCAACCCGTTTGAGGCGCAAATTTTACAGCGAGCAAACCTTGCAGGTGCGTTAACCGAGTTGGCCGTCGTTAAAATAATGGTGGCCGAATATTACCAGGTGCGCGGAGTGATGCCCTTGTCTATGGCCGCCGTGGGTGTCGGGCCAGATAAAGTTCAGCACAGTCGTTACTTATCAAGATTGCACATGCAAACCCCTGGCGTTATTCATGCTGAATTAAATACTGAAAAGTTCCCCGCGGGGCAGTTTGTCGAGCTAATCCCCGAGATCAGTCAAGGTTTTACACTTATCGAGTGGCGCTGTGAAACCAGCCTCCAGGTGAGTGCTTCGGCCTGCCAATCATTGGCGACCACACCGTAACGGCCTACATTAACAACGTAAAGAGGACACAATGTTGACGGAACATCTATTTGGGAAACGTCTGTACCTAATGTTGCTGATCATTATGGGTGGATGGGCCAGTTTACCAACCCATGCGGCGGTTATTTTGCAGTATCATCATATTAGCGATGAGACTCCCGACTCTACGTCAACCAGCGTGAAACGTTTTACGCGGCACCTCGAATATTTGGATGAGCATCAGTTTGATGTTGTTGCGTTGCCCGCGCTTATTTCTGGACTTAAACGGGGACAAGCGTTTGCGGATAAAACCGTTGCTATTACGTTTGATGATGGTTATCGCTCCGTCTATGACACGGCTTTTCCTTTACTGCGTGAGCACGGCTTTGCGTTTACGGTGTTTGTGAACAGCGCCCCCATCGATCAGGGCTCCGAGGAGTTTGTTACTTGGCCCGAGCTGCAGGAGATGAGCAAAGCTGGCGCTACCATTGCCAACCACACTATGTCCCACCCCTACATGGTGCGTTTATTGCCCGACGAAACCGATGCCCAGTGGCGCGAGCGTATAACGGCTGAGATAACCGGCGCGGAGCAAGCTATTGCATCTCACATCGATCAGTCGGTTAAGTTATTAGCCTACCCCTATGGCGAGTTTGATGAGTCGCTTAAGGCGTTACTGCAGGAGCTGGGTTTTGCCGGATTCGGACAACACTCTGGCCCTGTAGGTGTTGATTCAGATGTGTTGGCGCTGCCGCGTTTCCCGATGGGAGGAGACTTTGGCACGCAGGATAGCTTTATTACGAAAATAAACACTCGCGCATTACCTATTAAGCGGCGCCAACTGATGGATGATCAAGACAAGCCACTGCAAAGCGCTGTGGTGGTAGCCGGTAGCCGCCCACGCTTGCAGTTAACGCTTGATTCGCCAGCTTTGGCTGCACGGTTAACCTGTTACTTGGGTGGTAAAGAGTTGTCAGTCGCGCTCGAGGATGCCACGGTTACTGTGATGCCAGCACAAGCGTTAAAGCCTGGTCGTTCACGCTATAACTGTACCGCACGGGCAGATGATGGCCGTTACTATTGGTTTTCACAGCCCTGGCTGGTTACCGGAGAGCAAGGGCAATGGCAGCACGAGAGTTAGACGCGGTACTCACTTATTGGTTTACAACGCTTAAGCCTGCCGATTGGTTTCGCAAAAGCGCAAAGCTTGATGCTGATATCGCTAAGCGCTTTGGTTCATTGCATAAACGTTTAGTGAGTGAGGACATCGATACGGCGGCATTAACGCCGGCTGAGGTGCTGGCTATTATTATTGTGCTGGATCAGTTTTCTCGCAATATCTATCGCGACCAAGCCGAAGCGTTTGCGGCGGATGATAAAGCATTGTGCTTGGCGCAGCAGCTGGTGGCCGATGGGCGTGATCAGCAGTTGCCTGCTCAGCAGCGGGTGTTTTTATATATGCCTTATATGCACAGTGAAGATTTAGCTGTGCACGATACAGCGCTGACGCTTTTCACTGACTTAGGCTTTGCCAATAACCTTAAGTTTGAGCGTAAGCATCGCGACATTATAAAGCGTTTTGGTCGCTACCCGCATCGCAACCATGCGCTAGGGCGGGTCAGTACCGCGCAAGAGCTAGCGTTTTTGCGCCAGCCCGGGTCGTCTTTTTAGCCCTCTTTGCTGGCGGTATCGCCCAGTGCAGGTTCTTGATCCAGAACGCTGAGTTTGTTGTAGCGAATAAGCTCGGCGAGCTCATCCACATACACCTGACCACGACTTGAGTAGCCGGTCAATCCGGGTATTAATGCGGGCCCGGTAATGGGGGTGCCGGCGTTGCGCAGTGCTGCGCGACGTGCGCGAACATCGCTGTAAGTACGGTGGGTGTTTATGTTGTGGTAGTAGGCATTAACCGCTTGCTCGACGCCGCTAAATTTTTGCACCTCGTGAGTGGCACCCTTAGAGCGACGCTTAGGAACAAGGCCGCAGCCTTTGGTGTAGCACCATTGGCCAAATAAATTCTGTGCCTGTCGGGCAAAGCGCGAGGTTCCCCAGCCGGACTCGGCCGCCGCCTGGGCGACTACCATTGAGGCGGGAATTATATCCACACGTGTTAATAATCGTTTGATTTGTTGTGTGTGCGTCAGGTCTTGATTGGAGCCTTTGTCGGCGCTCTTGCTCACTTTTATCTTGTAGCGCGAGGTTAAGCGCTGTAATTGCTGTTCTTGAACGTGGCTTAAGGTTTTTCCTGCAGCCAGCTCATCCAACATGCCGAGCAGTAGCTCGCGCACCTCTAGCAAAGCATTGTTTTTTTGCACGGTCATGGGCGCGATTAACTGAATAAACGTTTGTTTGCGGGTGGGAATATCGTCAATGCTGCGCATGTCGGGCAGTTTAGTCGAACCACTAATGCTGCCGAGCGTCGCGGGTGTGTAGGTTGTGTTGGCAAAAAATAGTGCCAGTGCCAGGGTGCCTAACGCGTAGGCGACTAACCCAGCGGCTATAAATTGAAACTTAGATTGTAGGCTCATTTACTCTCTCGTTATTGTTAGCGTGTTTTATATGTCTAACGATTCGCGCAATGCCTGCATGCGGCGCAAGTTTTCTTCATTGCTCAAGGGGGTTTCGGTATGCTCGGGCAAGGCCGGTGTATCGGGTGCAGTTAATGTCTCGCCGTTAATTACGCGCTCGCACAAACGTTTGTAATGCTGTGCAAAAACAGGGAACGCTGTGCGCTCTGTGCTGCTGCTTAAAAAATACCAATCGCTGGCGCGGCCGGCATAATAAACCGCGGGGTGGCTCCATTGAAACGTTGTTTTGGGCGAGGGCGCTTGGCAGGCTTCTACGTACGCGGAGTGCGGGTCTTTTAGGCCGTGTTTGCGCGGGTCACCTTGGCAGGCCACCATCATCTTATTAAGGGTCGGCAGATACTCGGAGGTTTCAATCACTTCCCGGGCGCCGCGACGAATGGTGTCTGGCTCAAAGCGCTGCAGAGACTCTAACCACAGTTTTTTGATTTGCCCCAGTACCGCGCCATCACTGTAGGCTTTGTAATATTGGTTGTGGTAATTAATACGAAACAGCGCAAACACCTCATTGAGTGCATCAATGTGAGCATCGCTGGGTGCTGTATGGCCCTCAGCTGGCCCAGCTGCGGTCGGTGAGGTCTTCGATGAGGCTTCGATCTCGCGTTGCGCTTGTTGCAGTAGTTTGTTGCTGTCCTGCATGGCTATGTACCTGTGTCGGCTGAGCATTGAGCGCGTGCTGGCGTGCCCAGTGGTGTTTAACGTGTTGTAAAAACTTGGTGTTCCACGAGGCGTTAAGCTGGTTGCTGTCGCGCCAAAATAAAACAAACTCTGGCACCTGCCTGCGGGCAAAAGCGACGTCAATGTTGGCCAGTTTTAGCACGTCGTAAACATCGCGGCTGGGCTGCCAATCGGGCGCGATCCGCTGGGGGGCGGTATCGTGCTCCAGCGCGCTGGTGTAGCGCGCCCACTGGCGCTTAACGTGTTGAATAAATTTACTGTTCCAGGTGCGCCCCACATCGCCGCGCTCGCGCCAGTAAAGCACAAACTCAGGTATCGCATCTTCCACAAAGGCCTGGCTGATACCGGCGTTGCGCACCAGCAATTGCATGGCATCGCGCGAGGGGCGCCAGGCCTCTTGCATGGCGGCGTCCTGGTCGCGTTTAAACAGGCCGGTTTCGTGCTCGCGCCACTGGCGCACCACATGCTTTAAAAACTTAGCGCCCCACGCGTGGTGCGCTTCACCGCGTTCGCGCCAATAAGTGACAAACTCAGGCAGCTGCTGGCGAATAAAATAGTCGGGAATGTTGTATTGCGCAATTTGCGCCATTAGCTCGCTATCGGGTTGCCACTGAGCACCAATGGTGTTGCTTTGGCGTACCGCAGGGGGTGGGGGCGGTGCTGGCTTCGGTGCCGGCGCGCTCGCTGACGCGGGCTCGGCGATGACGCCTGCAGCAAAGCACACGCGGAGCTCACCGCTGGCGGTGAACGGCGGGCTTAAAATATCGATTAAACCCTTCTCTTGCAGGTTTTTGCTAATCCGCTGGACGTCTTCCGGGCTCCAAAAGCCCAGGCGCTCGGCGGCCCCAGCGGCATTTAAGCTAACGGCGTTTGGTGCCTGCCCCGCGGTTACTAACTCGCTCAGGGTGCTGAGCATCACCGCCTCTTCCAGGCCGATGGTGGCGGCCAGAGAGGGGGAGAGTAACAGCGGTTTTTCGGGCAGTAAGGTCGAGGTCATAAGGTGCACTTTAGCATTGTTCGGGGCGGTGATTGTAGGGGCTTTTGCGTGGTGAGCGCCCCAGCGATAGGGGCGCCACGGCTTTTACTTGGCCGCGCTAGCGGTTTTCGAGCCGGTTGTAGTCCAAAATCCCGGCCGATTGCGGCTGATATGTGCGGTAGATGGCGTGAACCCGATCGCTGATATCCCAAAAATTGGGGTCAGAGCGACCGATTCCGTAGCGGTTTTTCAGGCGCCGGTAGTCGTCTTCGCTCTGCAGCTGGCTAATGGCGGTGGCAAATTCGTCGAGCTTATTATGTTCGACCAGCCAGAAGTTGTTGGGGTAAGCGCCGATAATACCGGCGGTAACGGTTAAGCCGTCCTCGCCGGGTAGGCGATGCTCCTCTTCGCGCAGTAGCGATGTCAGGCTACTGTGAGCGCTGTTGCGTAGGAGGGTAAACAAACCGCCTTGCGGGGTTAAGATAATACTGGCCTCGGGCATAATATTAGCGGCTTGCCCGGTAATGCTTTGCAGCGTCGTGAGTGCGCTGGTTTGCTCTTGGGGCCACTGCAACTGTTGGTAGGGCGCGCTGTGTCGGTAGGCGGGCGCGACCCGTTTTGTCAAAAGTGTGAGCAGCTCAGATTTTGGGTCGTTACTGTCATATTTGACACCGTCTACCGGCGGTAGACGGTTGAGATAGTTGTCTAAAAAGCTGCTGATCTCTTCTTCCGCGCCGCGATACCAGTGGTCAATCACCTCATCTTGGCTGTCTTTAGGCAAAAAGGCGACAAAATTCATTTCACCCTCAATACGCAAGAAGTCCATGTACAGGCGGCTTAATAGCTGGTGTGAGACATTGCCGTAGACATCAAATCCGGCCACCAACAAATAATGAATGCGCTCTAACAGCGAGTAGTTAATCAACCAGGCGGTTTTAGGCTGCTGGCCGATCAGGCCCTTTACGACGGAGGCGCTGTCGTTGTGACGAAAAATGGTCAGGGCGGCGTTGTCATTGTTGCCGTTGCCGTCCCACACACTGTCAAGTGTTACGGGGCCGGTGCTGTCAATAACGCTGCTGATGTGCTCGGCCCGGCGGGCCAAATACTCGCGCTGTAAGTCGGCGTATTTTAGCCAGCGGCTCACTGGCCTAAAGGTGTTGCCCGCCTCGGCCGGCAGTTGTAAAAACTGTCCGTTGTTGGCTAAAAACTCGCCCTCGCGCTCGGTACGGCTGGCCTCGGGTGACACAAAAAAGACCCAAAAATGATCTTGAATAACATTCAGCGCTACTTGTCCGCGACACACGGGTCCTTTAATAAAGTTCATGATGGTAAATTGCGCTTCGTCCAGCAAAAATTGATAACGCGATTGCACCGGGATTTGCTTAAAGCTTACAAACGGGTTGGCCGATATGTCCGGCTCATACCCCGGCAGTTGCGCAACTTGGTAATCGGCGTCCAAAAACCACTCGCGCCAGCGATCCATGCGCGCATCGTCGAGCCGATAGGGTAGGTAGGTTTTGGCTAAGCGGCTGGAAGGGTTGAGCCAAAACCGGTAGTACACCCGGTCCACCCCCGGATCGTCAAAGGGACGGCGCGTACTGATGCGCTCTAGCGGCTTACCCGGTGGGGTTGCTGAGCGGACCAGTCGAAACGAGTCTTGGCTGTTGTCAGCAAAGTGCACTGAAGCGATGAATAAATGCTCGTAAATATAACGCGCAAATAACCGTTGTTTAAAACTGTCGCCGTTTAATAGCGCCTCCCAGTGTTCAATGTCATCTAGTATGCTCGGCGAGACAGATTTTGCCGGGCCACCGTCGGCACCGTGGGCCAGCCAGTTCATTAAGCGTTTATGCTCGTTTTGGGGCAGCCCGGGCAAGCCAAAGGGCATGCCCCACAGCGGGTAGTCGGCGGCAAAACTGTCAAAGGTTTCGATTTTGGGGCACTGCTGGCTGCGCCCGGTCGAGAAGTCAAACGTATCGGGCAACACTTGGCTGCTAGGCAGCGGGTGAGCACTTTTGAGCGTGAGCATACGGGCCATTACGCCAGCACTAAGGTTTGCTTTAGGGGTGTTGCGGCGCTCGTTGATGACAGGAAAAAAGTCTTTGTCGCGCCAGGCGCTGGTGGTGTCGGCGTCTTGAAATAGGCGGGTTAGATTGGCCCCGAGCAGACGGGTGCCATCGTAGACTTTTTCTTGGTTTGCGCCGCGCAGCAGGCCCTCGTACGAGTCCAGCTTTAATTGGCAGGGGGCGTCGTAGCAGCCATGGCATACGGTACAGCGTTTTTCTAATAGTGGCCGGATGTTGCGTTGGTACTCATCCGCATCCGAGCCGGCGCTAACCTCACGCGGCTGCGGTTTACCAAAGCGTTGGTTGAGCTCGGAGGCCCCCATAACAGCGCAGCCAACCACAAGTAGGGCGGTAAGGATAAGAAAACGGCGAGAGGGCATAAGGGTGATCCGAGCAGCAGTACCAATATTGAGGCGATAACCGCCATAGCATAACACAGCGACTTTGTTTTAAAGTGTCACAATGTTCATTCACGGCACTGTTCACGCCGGTAATACCACACAAGGCAAATAGGTAAATCATGGCAAATCCTCCTGGCAATAAGCTCGAAGACCCCAAAGCGCACCTGACGGTACGCAATGCCACCTTGGCCGATGTCGATGCGATCGTGGAGCTATCGGATCGGGTCTACACCCCCGAGGGGATGGACGCGTATGCCCGCTCGCCGATTGTCGGGCAGATAAATAACTTTCCGCAGGGGCAAATCGTGGTGATGGTAGGCGATGTGCTGGTGGGCTATAGCGCCACGTTTCGTATTGCCGGCAAAATCGCGCTAAAGCCCCATACCTGGGTCGAGATTACCGGTAACGGCTACGCTTCGCGGCACGATATTAACGGTGATTGGTTGTACGGCATGGAAGTGTGCATCGACAACGATTATCGCGGCTATCGCATTGGTCAGCGGTTGTACAACGAGCGCAAAAAGCTGTGTCAATCGCTGGGTTTAAAAGGCGTTGTCTTTGCCGGCCGTATGCCTAACTTGGCGCGTCGCCTTAAAAAGTTTAAAACGGTCGAGAACTACATTGATCAGGTGGTACATAAAAAAGCCAAAGACCCCGTGTTGTCGTTTCAGTTGCGCAATGGCTTTGAAATAATCGGCATTATCCCCAACTACCTCGATGAAGATAAGCAGTCGTTGGGCTACGCCGCGCACATGAAATGGGAAAACCCTAAGGTGCCGGGTATCGACGATATGCCCACCAAACAGTTCGGCGTGCGCATGCCAGAGGTGGTGCGGGTGGCAACCGTGCAGTATATGCAGCGGCGCGTTAGCTCGTTTAACGAGTTTATTAAATACATCGAATATTTTGTTGACGTGGTGGCCGACTACAAAAGTGATTTTGTAGTGTTCCCCGAGCTGGTCACACTGCAGCTGCTGTCGATTGAAGATCAGGAACTGTCGCCTCACGAATCCATTGAGGCGCTCACCAAGTACACGCCGCGCTTAAAAGAAGCATTTCGCGATATGGCGTTGCACTATAACGTGAATATTATTGCCGGGTCGCACCCAACGCGAGTGGAAAATGGCCGTATTGAGAATATCGCCTACGTATTCTTGCGCGATGGCCGCACCTTTGAGCAACCTAAAATTCACCCCACACCCAACGAGGTATATTGGTGGGACATCGAGGGCGGTAGCACTTTGCAGGCCATTGATACCGACTGCGGACCAATTGGCGTACTGATTTGTTACGACTCGGAGTTCCCCGAGCTGGCCCGACACTTGGCGGATCAGGGTATCCAGTTTTTATTTGTGCCTTTTTGTACCGACGAGCGACAAAGCTATTTACGGGTGCGCTACTCGTGCCAGGCACGCGCTGTAGAGAATCAGTTTTATGTGGTAATGTCCGGTAACGTGGGCAACTTGCCTAACGTGGCGAACATGGATATACAATATGCCCAAAGTTGTATCCTAACGCCCTGTGACTTTGCTTTTGCCCGAGATGGTATTGCCGCTGATACCACGCCCAACGTCGAGACAGTGGCGTTTGCCGATTTGCGGCCCGAGTCACTATTGATGGCGCGCAACAGCGGTACGGTACAAAACTTAAAAGACCGTCGGCACGACTTGTATCGAATGGTGTGGAAGGGCGATCGTATTAAGCCGATTAAATCGGGCGAATAATTGCCCGCAAAATAGTATGACGAGCGGCGCCCCGTGCGCGGTGCCGCCGATAATGAAAACTCAGTTGAGCATGATAGGTGATTCACTCTTAAAGGAAATCACCAGATGAATAAAATAATAGTTTTACTGGCGCTGTGTGCGTTGTCGGGCGCGTTACGCGCCGAGCCGGTTTCGCACGCGCAGCCGCAATCGCAAACTCCGGCGTCAATGTCAACGTCAACGCCGCACCGCGCTCAGATGGCGCATGCCGGGCACCATCATGGCACCGCCGATGACACCTCAAAAAAAAGTACGACACACAAGGTCGTTATTGGCTATGTGTTTAGCCCCGAACAACCACTAAACCCCGATACTATCGTTGCCGAAAAACTTAGCCACATTAATTATGCTTTTTCTAATATTAAAGATGGCAAAATCGTTAATGGCTTTGCTTTTGACGATCAAAACTATCGCGCCCTACAGTCGCTTAAAAAGCGTAACCCCGATTTGAAAATACTATCGTCTGTAGGCGGTTGGACTTGGTCGGGGGACTTTTCCGATGTCGCATTAACCGAGGCGTCGCGCCAAAAGTTTATCGATAGCGCTGTCGCTTTTGTTAAACGTCACCAGCTTGACGGTATTGATATTGATTGGGAGTATCCTGGCCTTGCTGGGGCTGGCAATACGCACCGTCCAGAAGATGGCACTAATTTTACGTTGCTGCTTAAAGATTTGCGCGCTGCGTTTGATTCGCTAGAGACCGAGCTGGAAAGGTCATTGTTACTCACCATCGCCACCGGTGGGTTTCCCGATTACTTGGCAAAAAGTGATATCGGCAATTGGCAAAAGTATCTCGATTACATCAATATTATGGCCTACGATTTTAACTTTCCGGCGGATGGTCAAAAAACCGGGCATCATGCAGCGCTTTATGCGCACCCCGATGACGACAGCGGGCAATCAGCTGACGATGCGGTACGCAATCACATTGCCGCTGGGGTGCCTGCGAACAAACTGGTGATGGGGGTGGCGTTTTACGGTCGTCACTGGACTGAGGTTGATGCCAACGCTAACGGTTATAAACAACTCGCCAAGGCTGGTGAAAACCCCTATGGCAGTTCGCGGTTTAATAACCTGGCCCCCAATCTGGTTAACAAAAATGGCTTTGTTCGCTACTGGGATGACGTGGCTAAGGCGCCGTGGCTATGGAGTGAGTCGGACCGTATTTTTATCAGCTACGAAGACCCGCAATCATTGGCGGCCAAAACCCATTACATTCACGATAAGGGGCTTGCAGGTGTGATGTTTTGGCAATATACCTCGGACTATCAAACTCAACTGCTGGACGCCATTCAATCAGGTTTTCACGGTTGCCACTAATTATTCACTGACGCTTGCGGGTGACTAAACAAGTCACCCGCTTTACGAATCTTTTACCCGGCGCGCGCGAGGGCGCGTTATGCTGAGCGCCCCTCGAACCTTGTAGGTCGGAGCTTTTTATGTCTCTTAGTGATATCGCTTATTCTGTATTGGATTTAGCCCACGTGCGCATTGATGCCAGTTATGGTGACGCTTATGCCGGAATGGTTGCCAGCGCGCGTCACGCCGATGCGCTGGGTTACCAGCGCTACTGGATGGCTGAGCACCACAGTATGGACGGTATTGGTAGCTCCGCGACTAGTGTCCTGATCGGCCATATTGCTGGCGCCACCGAGCGGATTCGCGTCGGCGCGGGCGGTATTATGTTGCCTAACCACGCCCCCATTATGGTTGCCGAGCATTTTGGGACACTGCACGAGCTGTACCCCGGCCGTATCGATTTAGGGGTGGGCCGTGCCCCGGGTAGTGATGGCGCGACGATGCGCGCTCTGCGCCGCGATATGAAAAGCGGCGTGGATGACTTTCCCGAACAGCTGGCCGAGCTGCAGTACTTTTTAGGCGACGCTCGCAGTGGTCAGAATGTGATGGCGGTACCGGGACAGGGGAGTCATGTGCCGGTTTGGTTGTTGGGCTCCAGCTTGTACAGCGCGCAGTTGGCGGCTAAGCGCGGCCTGCCATTTGCGTTTGCCTCGCACTTTGCGCCGCGTTTAATGCTGGAGGCACTGCACGTGTATCGCGCGGGCTTTCAGCCCTCTGAGGTGTTGGATAAACCCTATGCCGCGATTGGCGTGCCGGTGGCTGCCGCGCAAACCGATGAACAGGCGGAGCACTTATTTACCACGGCGCAGCAGAGTATTTTGGCTCTGCTGCGCGGAGAGCACCTGCGGTTGCGGCCGCCAGTAAAATCGATGGAGGGTTTGTGGAACCCGGTCGAGGCGCAGCATATACGGGATTTTCATCAAATAGCTGTGGTGGGTAGCCCCAGTACCGTGAAGCGTAAATTAACACAGTTAGCTAAAGATACTGGTGCTGACGAGTTTATTTTTGCTGGCAGCTTTTTTGAGCCGCAAGACCGGTTGACCTCATTGCAAATTGTCGCCGAGCAAATGCGCGGCTCAGTCTGACTCCGGTGATTTGGCTTGAATGTTTTTGTCGATAGTGTCGGCTTTTGCCTCGGGCTCGTGTCCAAAGCTAATGGCGCTGGAACGCACATGCAAATCTCTTTGTGGAAATGGAATTTCTACACCCGCCTCGCGTAGCGCATCATCGATAGCCCAGACATAATCAGACGTTACCTGGGTGGGCCTTTTTACCGCTACGGGGTCGACCCAGACACCCAAGGTAAAATCTAAGCTGCTGTCGCCAAAGCCGCTCATCCAAACCACAGGTTTGTGTTTCTCATCACTTAACGTATAGGGCACGGTGGCGGCGGCTTTTAGTACTGCATCGCGCACTAAGGTTTTGTTCGAGCCGTAAGCCACACCAAACGGAATACGAAAGCGGCGAATGTTCTCTTCCAACGTCCAGTTAATTAAATGACCGCTGATAAACTCAGAGCTGGGAATCAAAATGTCGACGTTATCGGCGGTGCGAATTAACGTCGAGCGCAATTTTATTTCTTGCACCTCGCCCATCAAGCCCGATTCCAGTTCGATAAAGTCGCCCACTTTAATGGACTTTTCCAGCAGGATGATAATGCCCGAAACAAAGTTATTAACAATCGACTGCAACCCGAGGCCGATACCGATACCCAGCGCGCTGCCGATGATGACTAGTTTGTCGAGTTGAAACCCGAGCACCGACAGCGAGCCTATGGCGCCTAAGACAATTAAAAAATAATAGACAATACGGTTAACGGTATAAAGCTGATGCGCTACCGTCGAGTGACGATGAAGCGCAACGCGAGTGATCGTGCGGCTGACTAGCGAGGCAATGACGAAAGTCGCAATCAGCACCACAATACTGGCCAGTAAGGCGCCCGTCGTAAGGGTGTATTCACCGACTTTTAATAAGGTGATGTCGAGCCAGTCTGACACAGGTTATACCTCGACCGGTGTGTCCGGGTGGTTGCCCCACTCAGACCAAGAGCCGTGGTAACCCTCAATGTCAAAGCCGAGGGATTTGCCCACTAAATAGGTAAAGCCCGAGCGGTGATGGCTTTGGCAGTGGGTGATTATAGTTTTGTCGCCGGTAATACCGCGCTCGGCTAAATACTCGCGCGCGTCAGAGCGAATGCGCAAACTATTATCGCGGTCCATCAGCTCGGTCCACTCCACATTGATGGCGCCGGGAATATGTCCGGCTTTTTGCGCCAGCACTTTTTCGCCACTGTATTCGGCAGGGTTGCGAGCATCTAAGATTTGAATCGAATGCGTCTCAAGTCCCGCCAAAATGTCGGGAATCTCAATCAGGCGTTCGGGGCTTATTTCTACCTCAATGGGCTTGGTATTGGGGTCTTCCACGGCTTGGGTAACCGGTAAATCGTCATTTAGCCATGCATGTAGGCCGCCATTGAGATAGCTATAATGCTTGTGGCCAATCATATCCAACGTCCAAATAAAGCGGCCCGCCCAGCCGCCACCCTCGTCGTCGTAAACCACAACGTGGGTTTCTGGTGTGAGCCCTAGGTAGGTAAATAACCGGTTCAGTTGCTCAACCGGGGCAATACGTCCAGGTGCCGGCGGTCGGTTGCACAGTAGCATTTGCGGCGGCACGTGGGCGGCACCGGGTATGTGACCGCGACGGTAGTTTGCCTCGCTGGATAAATCCACAATCAGCGGCGCCGCTGGCCCGTCTAAAAGGGGCAACAGCTCGGCAGGCTCGACAATTAAAGGGAGGGTGGACATACGGCTATCCTTACTTATCAATTGCAGTGCGGTATACGCGCCGCGCGATGGTGCAGATCATGATGACAGTTGTTCGTGAGCTTAATAGCTCCCTCGGCCCGGGTGCAAATCCGCCAGAATATGGCGGTAGCCAGCCAGTCGGCCAGGGCTAATGTCGCCCGTTTCTAACGCTTCCAAGATAGCACAGCCCGGTTCGTGGGTATGTGAGCAATCGCGGAATTTGCAGTAACCGATATAGGGTCGAAACTCCTTAAAGCCCGCTAGCACATCATCCGGGGCTATGTGCCACAGACCAAACTCACGAATCCCGGGCGAGTCGATTAAACAGCCGCCGGTGGGGATATGGAACAGCTGTGCACTGGTGGTGGTGTGGGTGCCGGTTTGGCGCTCACTTAAGCCCCCGACACGAATATTGCTCTCGGGGAGCAATGCATTCACTAGGGATGATTTACCGACCCCCGACTGCCCTACAAAAACGCTGGTAAAGTGGGCCAGATAAGCTCTAAGTGGCTCGAGCCCCTCATCATTTTTGGCGGAGGCGCGCAGTACCTGATAGCCAAGCTTGGTATAAAGCGCGGCAATGGCTTCGACTTTAGCCCGCTGCTGGTCATCAATTAAATCGACTTTATTGATGACCAGCGCCGGCTCAATGCCAATCGCCTCGGCGGCCACTAGGTAGCGGTCAATCAAGTTAAAGTGCGGCTCGGGGTAGGGGGCAACCACAATGGCGATACGATCGATATTGGCCGCGACCGTCTTCATGTCGCCGTAGGGATCAGGGCGGCTGAGGGCCGACTCGCGCTCGCGTTTGGCAACCACTACGCCGTAGGGGTTACCGTCGCGCCAGATTACCTTGTCACCGGTGACAAGCCCGCCTAAATTACTGCGAAAATGGCAGCGTTTGCGCATCCGCTCGGCGTCTTCAATCATCACCTGAGTGCCGTAGTGAGTGACAATTAAGCCGTCCTGTTCCGGGCCCAAATCGCTTTCGCCCAACTTGGCGTCGGCGGTGTCGTCACGCCGCGAGACACGCTTTTCACGCTCTTTTTGAATCTTCTCGATCCGCCATGATTGGCGTCTTGTCAGTTTGCGTTTGCTCAACGGCACGTCTCGGTCAGTAGATGTTAAGATGCTGAAAACATCATTGTAAAGGAAAACACGGTATGAACCCTACCTCCAACGATGACAATCTGATCTGGATCGACCTAGAAATGACCGGTCTCGACCCGGACAGCGACGTTATCATCGAAATCGCCACCATCGTCACTGATGCCAATCTCAATATTCTTGCCGAAGGCCCCGTCCATGCCATCTATCAAGCGCAGAGCTTTTTAGACGGTATGGACGAGTGGAACACCCGCCAGCACGGTAAATCGGGCCTCACCGAGCGGGTGCAAAACTCCAAAATCAGCGCCGCCCAGGCCGAAGCCGAAACCATCGAGTTTTTGCAGCAGTGGGTGCCCGCGGGCAAATCCCCCATGTGTGGAAACTCCATTTGCCAGGATCGCCGCTTTCTCGCCCGCGGTATGCCCACACTCGAGCGCTACTTTCACTACCGTAATCTAGACGTGAGTACCCTCAAAGAACTCGCCCGCCGCTGGAAACCCGACGTACTCGCCGGCGTTAAAAAATCCGGTGCGCACTTGGCGATGGATGATATTAAAGACTCGATTGCGGAGTTGGTGCATTACCGGGAAGAGTTTATTGATTTGGGGTGATGTAGTTGTAGTAGGGCGTAACTAACACAGAAGGGGCGCTAAGCCTCAGGTGGCTCCGTGCCCTGCTTTGGCAGGGCCTAGTATTTAGAGTTTCTTGAATTTACTAAAAACCATTTTGAACCTCCATTAGCTGGCCATTACAGTTACTAAGATAGTAGATTTGGGGGGAAGTTCAATTGTTTTGATTAGCTTTCACTGACTCTATGTATGTTGAGAATTTTGGAGAGTTCGCCATCAGATCTATAAAGTCAGTCTCGGGAGCCTTTTTGTCTTCTTCTTTCTGTATTCCGGAGTCTTCAAGTAAAACTTCGATAAGCTGCTCTTTGGAGAGCTCTAGTGATAGCTTAAGATATTTGATGACTTCGTCAACATATGATTCTGGTTGGCAACTTTCTCTGTGATGAAGGTGCATTATGCATGCATGGTTGTAGTGTATAACCCCTTGCTCAAACTCAGTGAGTTTTGGAGCATCAGAGCTGATTTCTTTGACTAGAAGCTTTAGTGATTTGCAGGAATACTCATACGCTTCGTCGTCTCGATTCATATAGCTAAGGCTAGAGGCCACACCCGCATAGCCTTCTGCGGTAGGTTCTATGTTTATAGATTTCAAGTAAGTTTTGTACGCGGCACTGTAACTGTCGTCTCTCAGTAGCTGGGCTGCTCTAACTCGAAGGTTGGCGGCCGTAATGTGTACCAGTTCTTCGTGTATTTTGACGTCGTCGACTCTTAGGGCTTCGACTTGGTTGGTAAGCTCGCTAACTTTTTTATCTAAAGTCTTTGTTACTCCGTCTACAATTGAGCTTAGCACTTTGACTGACGCTAAGCCTCCAATGGCAGAAATTGAAGACAGTATGAACCAAGCTTTCATTGCCTCATAGTTTTTCTTGCAGCCTGTGGTGCCGCACTCGTTTTCAAATACTGGGTCTAAGTCTATATTGGTAAGCCACATTGCTATTGCAATTAACGTTATCGAGCCAAAAGCACCGGACGCGAAAGTCCAAAGAGGGTTGTCAGTTATGACCTCAGGAAAGATGCGCGCTCTTTTTTTGTTAGCTTGTTTTTGACTGTTAACAAAATGAGTGCTTAGTAGTCCGGCTATGCCGCCAAGAAAGATAGCCCATATAATAGGTGGGTATATTAAAGGGCCTAAAAAATTCAAGAGATAATTGGTGTCGATCACTTGTTCTCCTTGTGGTAGAGCGGCGCCTTCACAATGTGAGGCTCCGCTGCTCCTGTTATTGTGGTGTTAGACTTAAGCTCACGCACGTTGTTTTTAGTCGAGTGGTTTTCGTGATGCGAGAAAAGCTATGTAGATGCACAAGCAGAAACGGGGAGCTATAAGCTCCCCGTTTTTGTGTGTGGCTTCTCGGCGTCAGTCCTCAGACGTCCGACTTTACACGTCGTAAGTCGTAGACGCCGTATCTCCACCACGACCGGTCCAGTTGGTGTGGAAGAATTCACCGCGTGGCTTGTCTAAACGCTCGTAGGTGTGGGCGCCAAAGTAGTCGCGCTGCGCTTGCAGTAAGTTGGCGGGCAAGCGCTCGGTGCGGTAGCCGTCAAAGTAATTCAGTGCTGCGGTTAAGCAAGGCACAGGTACGCCGTTGGTAATGGCGGTGGCCGCCACGTTGCGCCAGCCTTGTTGTGATTTAACCACTACATCTTTGAAGTAATCGTCCAGCAATAGGTTGTTAAGCTCTGGGTTCTTATCGAAGGCCGCTTTAATGTCGCCCAGGAAAGCCGAGCGGATAATACAGCCGCCGCGCCACATCAGGGCGATGCCGCCGTAGTTTAAGTGCCAGCCAAACTCTTTCGCCGCTTCGCGCATTAAAGTGTAGCCCTGTGCGTAGGAAACGATTTTAGCCGCCAGT
This sequence comes from uncultured Gilvimarinus sp., assembly GCF_963972205.1. Lineage (NCBI taxonomy): Bacteria > Pseudomonadati > Pseudomonadota > Gammaproteobacteria > Cellvibrionales > Cellvibrionaceae > Gilvimarinus > uncultured Gilvimarinus sp. Next base: position 119,612 of record NZ_CAXAUC010000002.1, read on the forward strand.
ACCGCTTGGCGCAGGTCTTCAATAAACGCGGCTTTATCGCCGGTGAAGTTCTTCGCGGGGCCGGTAAGTACTTTAGAGGCTTCTACGCGCTCGTCTTTAAGCGCTGAGATGCAGCGGGCAAATACCGACTCGGCAATTAGAGTCAGAGGTACGCCAAAGTCCAGTGCGACAACACCGGTCCATTTGCCGGTGCCTTTTTGGCCGGCGGTGTCGAGGATTTTCTCAACCAGTGGCTCGCCGTCTTCGTCTTTGTAGGCCATGATGTCGCGGCTGATTTCAACGAGGTAGGAGTCCAGCTCGGTGTTGTTCCACTCGGCAAATACCTGGTGGATTTCATCGGCGCTCATGCCCAGTAGTTCTTTCATGATTTGGTAGGCTTCACACAACAACTGCATGTCGCCGTACTCGATGCCGTTGTGCACCATTTTGACAAAGTGGCCGGCGCCATTTTCACCAACCCAGTCGCAGCAAGGTGAACCGTCTTCAACTTTGGCCGAGATGCCTTGAAAAATAGGCTTAACATATTCCCATGCCTCGGGGGCGCCACCGGGCATAATGGATGGGCCAATGAGTGCGCCTTCTTCGCCACCGGATACGCCGGCACCAATAAAGTGAATGCCTTTCTCGCGCAGGTATTCAACGCGGCGGTTGGTGTCGGGGAAGTGGGTGTTACCGCCATCAATAATGATGTCGCCTTTGTCCAGATGCGGGATCAGTTGCTCGATAAATGCGTCAACCGGTGCGCCGGCTTTTACCATCAGCATAATTTTGCGGGGCTTTTCGAGCGATGCTACCAGTTCTTCAATCGATTCGGCGCCGCGAATGTTTTTGCCCGCTGCGCGACCTTCAATAAAGTTGGTGACCTTGTCCACAGAGCGATTGTACGCCGTTACTGTGAAGCCTTTGCTTTCCATGTTGAGGATAAGGTTCTCACCCATAACGGCGAGACCGACTAAACCGATATCAGACAGTGTTTTCATAGCGGACCGTATTTTTCAGTGGTTAGTATAAGAGAGCTGTGTGACCGGTTAACGCCGTCAGGTGTTGCTGGGCATTTGCGGCTGGGCCACAGAGGGCGGCAATTGTACCCGAAAATCTGGGCTTTTGCTTGTCAGGGCCTATTTTTATTGACTATGACGGCAATAGTGAAGGGTTAATAAGACCTTGAAACCGGTTGCTTCGGGGGTGTTATCGCTTACTGGACGGCTGTTTGATTTTACGCCGCCGGCGCCGGTTGGGGTTGGCCTGTTGCGCAAGGGCCCACTGGATGTGTTCATCGACCATGGGGCTAACATGGCCCAGTGCCTGCTCGAGGGCGGTGATAATGTCTGCTTGTGAGGGCGCATTGCCCAAGCCGATGGCGAGGTTGCGCTGCCAGCGCTCAAACCCGATTCGGCGAATGGCCGAGCCCTCGGTGTTTTTTAAAAACGTCGCCTCGTCCCATTTAAACAACGTGAGCAGGTCGGTGTTGTCCAGCCCGTGGCGCGGTAAAAAGTCGGGCTCAAGGGTAGGCGTGGCGTATTTGTTCCAAGGGCATATGGCCTGGCAATCGTCGCAGCCGAATACCCGGTTGCCCATAGGCTCGCGAAACTCCTCGGCAATCGCGCCTTTGTGCTCGATGGTTAAATACGAGATGCAGCGCCGGGCGTCCAGTGTGTAGGGCTCGGGGAAGGCGTCGGTGGGGCAGACTTTTAAGCAGGCGGTGCAGTCGCCGCAGCGGTTGGGCTGCTCACTGACATCGATCGGCAGTGGCAGGTAGGTGTAGAGTTCGCCCAAAAAAAACCAACTGCCGACCTTATCGTTGAGTATTAAAGTGTGTTTGCCGGTCCAGCCCAGGCCAGCTTTATCGGCCAGCGGGCGCTCCATGACCGGGGCGCTATCTACCAGCGCGCGCATTTGTTGATCGCCCTTGGGCTTTAATTCATCGGGCAGGGCGCTTTCAATTTTGTGCCCCAGCGTGGCTAGGCGCTTGCGAATTAATTTGTGGTAGTCGCGCCCCAGTGCGTAGCGAGAAACGTAGGCTTTTTCGGGGTTTTTAAGCACTTTTATTTGCTGCGTATCGCCGGGCAAATAATCCATCCGCGCTGAGATGACTCGCAGTGTCCCTGGCACTAACTCGGCCGGGCGCGAGCGCTTATTGCCGTGTTCGGCGAGCCACTGCATATCGCCCTGATAGCCTTTTGCCAGCCATGCCTGTAGCGCACGCTCCTGTTGGGCGAGGTCGGTGTCGGTGATGCCCACCTGCTGAAAGCCCAGCTCGCGGCCCCAGCGTTTAATATCGCGGGCAAGTTGCTCCCAATCAAAGGTGGTGGTCAAAATAGTTCTCGTTGGCGTCCGTTGGGCGGCATGTTGGTTGTTGCATAGTGTTGCTTGCGTGCATCCCCTATAATGGCGTTTTTACGATACGGGCTGGCGTTTTGTCGGCTTATTGTACTGATTTTTGTCCCAACTTTTGCGGGTTTCCCTATTTTATGAGTGCCATCACACGATCGACCGCGCTTTACACCGCCGCTCAAGTGCGCGCCCTTGACAGCGCGTTTATCGCCAGCGGCGTACCGGCAGCGGCACTAATGAAGCGCGCCGGCCGCGCCGCGTTTGAATTACTGCTAGAGCGTTTTAGTGAGCCAGACGAGATTACGATTTTTGCCGGCGCGGGCAATAATGCCGGCGATGGCTTTGTGGTGGCGGCATTGGCCGCGACACGCCGTATACCGGTTACCGTGGTGCTGTTGGGCGAGCCAGAAAAATTCAGCGCCGCTGCGCGCGCCGCTTACGAATACGCCCGCCAAGAGGGCGTGGTCATGATGCCGCCGGGCCCCGCGCCCACCAGCGGCGTAATTGTCGATGGTTTGCTGGGCACTGGTATAAGCGGTGAGGTGCGACCCGAGTATCGCAAAGTTATCGAGCAGATTAACAGCACCCCATTACCCGTGCTGGCACTGGATATCCCCTCGGGCCTGTGTGCCGACACCGGTGCCGAGCTGGGCGTGGCGATTAACGCCGATATTACCCTGACCTTTATCGGTAAAAAGCGCGGCCTGTTTACCGGCCGTGGCCCAGCCCTGAGCGGCGAGCTGGTATTTGATGATTTAGCCGCGCCCGATGAGATTTATCACGAGGTTGAGGCTACGGTTTGTCGGCAAGATTTCGCGAGCTTGCGAGCCACCCTGCCCGAACGCCAAGCGGATGCTCACAAAGGTGATTTTGGTCACGTGATGGTAATCGGTGGCGATGTGGGCCACGGTGGCGCCGCAATGATGGCCGCCGAGGCCGCGGCGCGCGGTGGTGCCGGTTTAGTGAGCTTGGCCACAAGGCCCGAGCACGTGGCCGCCATGCTGGCGCGCCAGCCCGAGGTAATGGCCTGTGGTGTTATTTCGGGCCAAGAGCTCGAGCCGTGGCTGGCTCGCCCGACCGTATTGGTGGTGGGGCCGGGGCTCGGGCAATCGCCTTGGTCTGAGCAAATGCTGCAGCAGGCGTTGGCCACCGACTTACCCTTAGTACTGGATGCCGACGCATTAAATTTAATTGCTAAGGGCCGTCTGTGGCCAGCGGGTAAAACCCGCGACAACTGGCTGCTAACGCCGCACCCAGGTGAGGCGGCGCGCCTGCTTGGTTGTGAGAGTGCGGAGGTACAAGCCGAGCGCTTCGCCAGTGTACAAAAGCTGCAACAACAATACGGTGGCGTCGCGCTGCTAAAAGGCGCAGGCACGTTAGTGGCCGGTGCCCAGCGGCCGGTTAACATTATTGGCGGCGGCAACCCCGGTATGGCCAGCGGCGGTATGGGCGATGTACTAAGCGGTTTGCTGGGGGCGCTGTTAGCACAAGGGCTAAACGCCTATGACGCGGCCAATCTGGGCGCCAGCGTGCACGCCCATGCTGCTGATTTGGCGGCGGCCGATGGCGGGCAGTTGAGCTTGCTGGCAACGGACATTCTGGCGTATGTGGGGGAGCTTTTAGGTGACTGAGTGGTCTACCTGGCTGGCTGACGAGTCGGCGACGGTCGCGTTTGGCGAGTGCTTGGCTGAGCAGCTAGCACATTGCTCAGGCTGTATTAGCGTGCACTTAGATGGCGATTTAGGTGCGGGTAAAACCACCTTGACGCGCGGCGTGTTGCGTTACTTTGGTCATTCAGGCGCGGTTAAGAGCCCGACCTATACGCTGGTTGAAGGCTACGAGCTGCCTGCGCGTACGGTGTACCACTTTGATTTGTACCGTTTGGGTGACCCGGAAGAGCTGGAGTATATGGGCATTCGCGATTACTTTGCCGACAATAGCCTTTGCCTGATTGAGTGGCCCGTGCGCGGCGCCGGTATTTTGCCGGAGCCGGATCTAACCGCTGCGCTCAAGGTGCAAGCGGGGGGGCGTCTTGTTATGCTGGAGGCGCATACCGATACTGGTGCGGCGGTGCTGGCCGCAATGCCTGCACGCTCTTAAACCGCTACTTCTTTTAAACACTAAAAAACGATGATATGCCGCGAACCATTTTGACACTACTTAAGCCCCTGCGGGCGCGTCGCTTAGGCCAGCTACTACTAGCGTGTGCCTTGTGGTGGCCGCTATTGGGGCAGGCAGTAGATGTCGACAGTGTAAGACTTTGGCGCGCACCTGATCACACCCGCTTAGTGTTTGATTTGTCTGGCCCGGCGCAGCACACCTTATTTACCTTAGATAACCCCGACCGGGTAGTGATTGATGTGAGCAACACGCGCTTTAAGGCCGATTTAGCGTCACTTAACTTAAGCGAAACCCCTATTAAAGAAATTCGCTACGCACCGCGTGATGGTAGCAACTTGCGGGTGGTGTTGGATTTATCGACCAAGGTGAACCCCGACAGTTTTTTCTTGCAGCGCCAAGCGGGCGCGGCCGATCGCTTAGTTGTTGACCTAAAAGATCGTGGCCCCACAAGTGCTGGTCCGCCGTCGCCGGTAACTCAGCCGCCAGAAGAGGCGAGCGGCAGTATGCGCGATATTATTATCGCCATCGATGCCGGTCACGGTGGCGAAGACCCGGGCGCCTCCGGCCCCAATCGGCTGCGCGAAAAAGACGTGGTGTTTAAGATCGCCCAAGAGCTGGCTCGTGCGATTAATAATCGGCCGGGTTATGTGGCTAAATTAGTGCGCACCGGTGATTACTACGTGGCCCTGCGCGAGCGGCGCAATATTGCGCGTAAAATGCAGGCTGACTTGTTTATCTCGATTCACGCCGATGCCTTTACCAAGCCCTCGGCCAAAGGCGCCTCTGTGTTTGCCTTGTCGCGCCGCGGCGCCACCAGTGAGATGGCTCGTTTTTTAGCGCAACGAGAAAACGAGTCGGATTTAATTGGCGGTGTCGGCAGTGTTAGCTTAGAGGATAAAGACGAAGTGCTGGCCGGTGTGTTGGTGGATTTATCCATGACCGCCACGCTGGGCGCAAGCTTGCAAGTGGGCGATTACGTTTTAAAGTCTATGGGACAGGTGGCACACTTGCATAAGCATCAAGTCGAACAGGCGGGCTTTGCGGTGCTTAAATCGCCGGATGTACCGTCTATTTTGGTCGAGACGGGGTTTATCTCAAACCCTACCGAGGCTAAAAACTTAGCCAGCAGCCGTTACCGCACAAAATTGGCGGCGCAGTTGCTTAAAGGTATCGAGCAGTATTTTAATCAGTTTCCCCCCGCAGGCACTTACTTGGCCAACAAAAAGTTTGGTCCGGGCGGTGGCGTGACGGAATATATCATCGCCCGCGGTGATACCTTAAGTGAGATCGCCAAACGTTTTAACGTGAGCGTGAGCCAGCTAGAGCAGCTGAATAATCTGAACTCTCAAACCATCAAGGTGGGGCAAACCCTACGGATTCCCACCTCTTAAACGGCAGTAACTCTTATTTATTATGGCTAAAATTAAGCTATTAAGCCCCCGCCTTGCCAACCAGATAGCCGCCGGCGAGGTGGTCGAGCGGCCGTCGTCCGTGGTGAAAGAACTACTAGAAAACAGTCTTGATGCCGGCGCGACGCGCTTGGATGTCGAGGTTGAAGACGGCGGCGTTAAATTAATGCGTGTGCGCGATAACGGCTTTGGCATTGATAAAGAAGATCTCGCCATGGCGCTATCGCGTCATGCCACCAGTAAAATTATGGACTTGGACGACCTTGAGGCGGTGGCGACGTTGGGTTTTCGCGGTGAAGCGCTGGCCAGTATTAGCTCTGTGGCGCGTTTGGCGCTCACTAGCGCCACCGACGAGACCGGTGCCGGCTGGCAAGTGATGGCCGAGGGCCGCGATATGGAGGCCGAGCTTTCACCCGCCCCTCACCCGCGAGGCGCCACTGTCGAGGTACGCGATTTATTTTTTAACACGCCCGCGCGCCGCAAGTTTTTACGCACCGAAAAAACCGAGTACAACCACTTAGAAGATGTGGTTAAGCGCCTGGCACTGTCGCGCTTTGATGTGGCGTTTACTTTGCGTCACAACGGCCGGGCGATTCACAACTGGCGCCCCGGTGTCGGGCAAGCCGAGCGCGAGCGTCGAGTGGCCCAGGTGTGCGGCCCGGCATTTATGGACAACGCCGTGCACTTGGATATCGAGCGCGCTGGTTTGCGTTTGTGGGGGTGGGTGGCGCTGCCGACCTTCTCCCGCTCGCAGGCTGACTTACAACATTTTTTTGTGAATGGGCGCTCGATTCGCGACAAGCTTGTGAGTCACGCGGTGCGCCAGGCGTACCAAGATGTGCTGTATCACGGCCGGCACCCGGCCTATGTGCTCTATTTGGAAGTCGACCCCGCGACGGTGGATGTTAATGTTCACCCCACCAAGCACGAGGTGCGCTTTCGCGATGGCCGCACGGTACACAATTTTATTTTTAGCTCGTTGCACCATGCCCTAGCCGAGGTAACGCCGGGCGCCATGCTCGAGCGCGAGCGTGCCGAGGCGGAAAAAATCCCCGATAACGCCGCCGGGCAAATGTCGCAGCAGTCGGCCATGGCCTTGTCGGGGCGTTCATTCGAGCAGCCGCGCCCCGACGGTGATTGGCGGGCCAGCTACTTTCCTGCGGCTATGGGTGAGGGCGCTGCGGGCGTGGCCGAGGCGCAGCCTCAGGGTTACTCGCCAGCCACCGGTGGTGGCTATGCCCCTAGTGCATCGGTGAGCCGCTTGGCGGATATTGATGATGCTGAAGGCGAGGTGCCGCCGCTCGGTTTTGCTATCGCGCAGCTTAAAGGCATTTATATTCTGGCCGAGAACGCTCAGGGTTTGATCATCGTCGATATGCACGCGGCCCACGAGCGTATTACCTACGAGCGCATGAAGACCTCATTTGCCGAGGGGCGGATTCAGGCTCAACCCCTGTTGGTACCGGCAACTCTGGCGGTCAGTGAAAAAGAAGCCGCTTGCGCCGAAGATAACCCAGATACTTTTGCCGCGCTGGGTTTTGAGCTGCAGCGCGCGGGGCCCGAGTCTTTGTTGATTCGCCAAGTGCCCTCTATTTTGCATGGCGCCAAGGTGGATCAGTTAGTGCGCGATGTGCTGAGCGATTTAATCGAACACGGCGCCAGCGAACGTCTGGGGCAGCATGTGAACGAGATTTTATCGACCATGGCTTGTCACGGCTCGGTGCGTGCTAACCGGCGCTTAACCGTCCCCGAGATGAACGCGCTACTGCGCGATATGGAAGCCACCGAGCGCAGCGGTCAGTGTAACCACGGTCGTCCGACCTGGACGCTGCAGTCGCTGGATGAGCTGGATAAGCTCTTTATGCGCGGGCAATAATAGTGAGCGATTACAAACCCCAAGTGCTTTTTTTAATGGGGCCCACCGCCTCCGGCAAGACAGATTTAGCAATCGGTTTGCGCGACCACTTGCCGGTCGAGCTGGTGAGTGTGGACTCGACCTTGGTGTACCGCGGTATGGATATTGGCACTGCCAAACCCAGCGCCGCCGAGCAGGCCGCCGCACCGCACCGCTTACTTGATATTCGCGATCCAGCTGAGCCTTACTCGGCGGCGGACTTTGTCAGTGACGCCGAGCGCGAGATTGCCGATATTCACGCCGCCGGTCGTATTCCGCTGCTGGTCGGCGGCACCATGCTGTACTTTAAGGCGCTGCTGGACGGCTTGGCGCCGATGCCAGCGGCTGACTCCGCCGTGCGTGAGCGTATTGAACGAGACGCCCGCGAGCACGGCTGGGAGTCTGTGCATCGCCAACTGGCCGAGGTCGACCCTAAAATGGCCGCCGAGATTCACCCGAATCATTCCCAGCGGTTATCCCGGGCGCTTGAGGTGTACCTAAGCTCAGGGCAAACCATGACCGAGCTGCGTGAGCAGCAGGCGCGCGAGCGAGGCCCGGTTTTTACCGATCGATTCAATTTGACCCAGCTGGTGATCGCGCCGCGCGATCGCAGCGTGTTGCATCAACGTATTGAGCGGCGCTTTAGCGCCATGATGGCGGCCGGTTTAGTGGCCGAGGTCGAGGCGCTGTATCACCGGGGCGACTTACACAGCGAACTTCCCGCGATTCGCGCGGTCGGTTATCGTCAGGTGTGGGACTACCTCGATGGTCGCCTCGGTTACGATGAAATGATCGAGCGCGGTGTGATTGCCACCCGGCAACTGGCCAAGCGTCAATTCACTTGGTTGCGTGGTTGGGAGGGGGCAAATTGGCTATTTAGTCAAAATATCGATGGAAAAGCGTATTCTCGTGAAGAAATTATACGATTTAGCTTGAATTTCATGCCATCGGGGGCCATATAATATAACTGTGAAAACCCTAGTCAGTTTTTCATGCTTATCATCGCCCCCTTTCAGATCGATCTGAAAGACTTAGGCGTATATTTATTATCTAAAGGAGAACAAAAATGTCAAAAGGGCACAGCTTACAAGACCCTTACTTGAACGTGCTGCGCAAAGAGCGGGTTCCAGTATCTATTTATCTAGTGAACGGTATTAAGCTGCAGGGCCAGGTCGAGTCATTTGACCAGTTTGTGGTGCTGCTGAAAAATACGGTCAGCCAAATGGTGTATAAGCACGCCATTTCTACGGTTGTTCCGTCGCGCGCTGTTCGTGTGCCGCTGCTCAACCCCGCCGAAGGCGAGGGAGAGGGTGACGACGAAGGACAGGGCGAATAACCAACCTTTGAGGTAAGTCATTGTTTTTTGATCGTCCCGATTCAGGTGAACTGGCGGTGCTGGTTCACTTGGATATCTCTAGTGGCCAAGAGCCCGAAGACCCCCGCGAATTTGAAGAATTAGTCCTGTCAGCCGGTGGTGACCCTGTCACCATGGTGTTTGGTTCGCGCGCGCGTCCCCACGCCAAATATTTTGTCGGCACGGGTAAGCTGCAAGAGCTGCAAGAGCTGGTGATTGAGCACGAGGCTCAGCTAGTGATCTTTAACCACACCCTCAGCCCCTCGCAAGAGCGCAATCTAGAGCAGGCGTTGGAGTGTCGGGTGCTGGACCGGACCGGCCTGATTTTGGATATTTTTGCCCAGCGAGCCCGTACCTTTGAAGGCAAATTGCAGGTAGAGCTGGCGCAACTTAGGCACATGTCGACCCGTTTAGTGCGCGGCTGGACTCACTTGGAGCGCCAAAAAGGCGGTATTGGTCTGCGTGGCCCCGGTGAGACTCAGCTGGAAACCGACCGTCGTTTATTGCGCGGCCGTATTAGCACGATCGAGAAGCGCTTATCTAAAGTGCGTACCCAGCGTGAGCAGGGCCGCCGCGCTCGTCAGCGAGCGGCGATTCCGACCGTGTCACTGGTGGGTTATACCAACGCCGGCAAGTCGACGTTGTTTAACCGCATTACGGGCTCCGATGTCTTTGCCGAAGATCAGCTTTTTGCCACGCTCGACCCGACCATGCGGCGAGTCGAGCAAGATGATATTGGCGCGATGATCTTGGCCGACACCGTGGGCTTTATCAGCCATTTGCCGCACAAACTAGTGGAGGCCTTTAGGGCGACGCTGGAAGAGGCGGCGAGCTCTAACTTGCTGCTCCACGTAATCGACTCGGCCGCCGATGAGCGCATGCACTATATCGAGCAAGTTGACGAGGTGCTGGACGAAATTGGCGCTTCGGAGCTGCCGCAAATTCGGGTTTACAACAAAGTGGACCTGATTGGGCTGGAGCCTCGCATTGACCGAAATGATACCGGCAGCCCTGTCGCGGTATGGCTATCGGCGCAAAGCGGCGCTGGCTGTGAGCTGTTGCAACAGGCGATATCTGAGCTATTGGGTGAGGAGATCATTCAGGGTGAGTTGATTTTGTCTCCCGCTGATGGTCGCCTGCGCGCCCGGTTATTTGAGCAAAACGCCATTGGCGGTGAGCGCTATCGCGATGATGGCGCCAGTGTGCTGACGTTGCGTATCCCGGCGAGCGATTTATTGCGTATTTTGAGTGCTGTTGATGTTCAGTTTGACCAGCTGCGCTGGGTCGAGGACGTAGAGCCACCCCAGCAGTTGGCAGAAAACTTCTAAAGCCGTTTGTAAGTGCGTGAGTTCACCCCTAACGCGCAGTATTTGCTAGAATCCAATGGCACATAAGAAAACCGAATTTCCAGGTAAGCACACGGGGCGGGTTAGCCCTTTGTGCTTACCTTTTATTTTAATAACTGGAGTAAACCTATGGCCTGGAATGAACCGGGAGGCGGCGATAAAGACCCTTGGGGTAACCGCAATGGTAATAAAGGCGATGGCCCGCCGGATTTGGATGAAGCCCTGAAAAAGCTACAGGAAAAGCTCAGCGGCCTGTTTGGCGGTTCGGGCAAAGGTAATAACGGCAGCGGTGGCAGTAGTAGTGGCAGCTTTAGCACCTTGATTATTGCCGTATTGGTGATAGGTGCGTTGCTTTACTTGTTTGCCGGTATTTATCAGGTTGATGAGAAAGAGCGCGCCGTGGTGTTGCGCTTTGGTGCCTTTCACGAGATTAAGCAGCCGGGGCTGGGCTGGAATGCGCCCTTGGTTACCGAGGTCTTTATCGAGAACGTGACCGAAGAGCGCCAATACCCAAGCCGTGGCTTGATGTTGACCGAAGACGAAAGCATTGTTGAGCTGCCGATTACCGTGCAGTACAACGTCAACGACGTAAAAGCCTATGTGTTGAATGTTCGCGACCCCGAGGTGAGCTTGCGTCATGCGGCTGATTCGGCGCTGCGTCACGTGGTGGGTTCGACCGAGCTTGAGCAAGTGTTATCTGAAGGTCGTGGCAAAATAGCCGACGAAGTGGAAGCGCGCTTGCAGCAATACCTCGACAGTTACGGTACCGGTATTTTAGTGCGCGACGTCAATATTCAAGAGGGGCGCCCGCCCGAGGAAGTGCGCGCTGCCTTTGATGATGTGATCAAAGCTAAAGAGGATGAAGAGCGCCTTAAAAACGAAGCACAAGCCTACGCCAATGGCGTGGTGCCCGGTGCTCGTGGTCGCTCGCAGCGTCTGCTAGAAGAGGCTGAGGCCTATCGCGCCGAGGTAACCAGTCGCGCCGAAGGTGAAACTTCACGGTTCTTGAACTTGTTGGCTGAGTATAAAAAAGCGCCAGAAGTGACTCGCGAGCGTCTCTATATCGAGGCGGTTGAACAGGTGATGGGCAATGCCTCTAAGGTGTTGGTCGATGTCGAAGGTGGCAATAACATGATGTACTTGCCGCTGGACAAGCTGATGCAAGAGGGCGCTAATGCCAGTGGCCCTGCGCGGGCAACGCTCACGCAAGATCAATTGCGCCAGATCAGTGACTATGTGTCGCGCCAGCTTGGCCGTGACAACAATACTCGTCAGGGGGTGCGCTAATGTCTAATCGTTCATTTTTAGGCTTGATTGCCGTTGTCATCCTGCTTGCGGTGGGCGCCAACAGTGTGTATATCGTATCCGAGTACGAGCGTGCGGTAGTGCTGCGCTTTGGTCGCTTGATTAACCCTGACGTGGCACCGGGGCTGCACGTCAAAATTCCGTTTGCTGACAAGTTGCGTAAATTTGATGGCCGTATTTTGACTACCGATGCTCGTCCTGAAAGTTTTTACACCATTGAAAATAAGCGTCTGATTGTCGACTCTTACTCTAAATGGCGGGTGCAGGATGTGCAGAAGTATTACAAAACCACCGGTGGCGACGAAACGGTTGCCGCCAGCCGTTTGGCCAACCGGGTTGCCGATGTGCTGCGTAACCAAGTCGGTGGGCGCACTTTGCACGAGGTGGTCTCAGGTAAGCGCGACGAGTTGATGCACGAGCTGACCGTCGAACTCAACCAAACCGCCAATGAGCTGTTGGGTATTGAGGTGTTGGATATTCGCGTTAAGCGCATCGACCTGCCCGAAGACGTGAGCCAATCGGTGTTCGACCGGATGTCTGCCGACCGCGAAAAAGAAGCCCGTGAGTACCGCTCTAAAGGTGCCGAGCAGGCCGAAGTAATTCGCGCCGATGCCGACCGACAAGTGGCAGTGCTTGAGGCCAATGCTTATCGCGATGCCGAAAAGATCCGCGGTGAAGGCGATGCCACTGCCGCAGCGACCTTTGCCGAGGCCTATCAGCAAGATGCCGACTTCTACGCTTTCGTCCGCTCATTAACGGCTTACAAAAACTCGTTTGCCAATAAGAGCGACCTGATGGTGGTGGACCCCGAGAGTGAATTCTTTCGCTACTTGAAGGATCCACAGGGCACAAAATAGGCGATTTATCGCTCAACATTTGCCACGGAAAGATGGTAAAATCCCCCAGCCGGGCCGTAAGGCCCGGTTTTTTTGTGTCAGGAGAGTGGTCTCGCACCGATCAATCTGACGAGCGCGGTGTGTTTGGTGTTTGCCTGCTGCCGCTGCCTCATCTGTTAAACCCTTTTTTGCCTGCGGTTTGAATGCTGCTGGCTGAACGTAAAACGAACCGACAGAGTCTGTTATGACTTACGCCGATCGCTGGCTGTTGCCTGATGGGGTGGAAGAAATCCTCCCTGCCGAGGCACGGCCGATAGAATTATTGCGCCGCAGGTTGCTGGAGCTTTACCGCACCTGGGGTTATGACATGGTGATTCCGCCCCTGCTGGAATACACCGATTCACTGCTTATTGGCCTGGGCCGCGATGTGGATTTGCTGACCTTTAAGGTCACCGATCAGCTCAGTGGGCGCACCCTGGGTATTCGCGCCGATATCACCCCGCAAATTGCCCGTATGGACGCTCACAGCTACAAGCGCGATGGCGCTAACCGCTTGTGTTATGCCGGCCATGTGGTGCACACCAAACCAAAAAATCCGCTGGCGACCCGCACCCCGATTCAAGCCGGTGTTGAGCTATACGGCGAGCCGGGTTTACCGGCCGATGCCGAGGTCGTATCGCTGCTGGCCGAGTCACTGCGCACGGCGGGTTTGCCCCGTTTGCACATCGATTTGGGCCATGTGGGCATCTACCGCGCGTTAATGGCTAAAGTGGATGTAGAGCCGGCCCTCAAAGACGCCTTCTTTGCCATGCTACAACGCAAGGCAGTAGCCGAGATCGAGCAGTGGGTGGCTGACAATATCAGCACGCCAGCTATCGCAAAAGTGCTGCTGGCGCTGCCCGGCTTGGCCGGCGGCCGTGAAATTCTGGCCAATGCTCGCGCCCTTTTTGCCGCCGTGGCGAGCGATGCGGTTACCGCAGTTGATCAGCTGGCCGGTATTGCCGATGTGATCGAGCAGCGCTACCCCGAGGTTGAGCTGTACTTTGATTTGGGTGAGCTGCGCGGTTACCACTATTTAACCGGGTTGGTGTTTGCCGCTTTTGCGCCCGGCTACGGCAACCCCATTGCCAGCGGTGGTCGCTACGATCACATTGGTGAGGTGTTTGGTCGCCGTCGTCCTGCTACCGGTTTTGCGGTGGATATTACTGCGCTGTCCAAGTTGGGCTTGCTCAGTGCCGATAAGGGCATTTTGATCGGCGTGGTAAACGATGGTAGTGATGCACAGTGGGCCGCTATTGGCGCCTTGCGGGCCGAGGGTGAACGCGTGGTTAGCGCAGAGTCGCGCGCTGCATTAGCCGGCCTTGGTTGCGATCGAGAGTTGGTTAAGCAAGACGAACAGTATCGGGTGGTAGCGCTTTAAGCTGCCGCTTGGTGCTTCATTGAATTTACATTTAGTTTAGAGAGTAAGGCCAAAACATGGGCAAGAATGTCGTGGTATTAGGCACCCAGTGGGGTGACGAAGGTAAAGGTAAAATCGTCGACCTGCTGACCGATCAAGTGTCGCTGGTTTCCCGTTTTCAGGGCGGCCACAATGCCGGCCACACGTTGGTGATTGACGGTAAGAAAACTGTTTTGCACCTTATCCCCTCTGGCGTCTTACGCGAAGGTGTAACCTGTTTGATTGGCAACGGGGTGGTGCTCTCGCCCGAGGCGCTGTTTAAAGAGTTAGCCGAGCTGGAAGACGGCGGTGTGCCGGTGCGTGAGCGTTTGCGTTTGTCGCCTGCCTGCCCGTTGATTTTGCCTTATCATATTGCCCTTGACCAAGCTCGTGAGTTAAAGCGCGGCAAAGATAAAATCGGTACCACCGGCCGTGGTATTGGCCCCGCTTACGAAGATAAAGTCGCCCGCCGCGGGTTGCGCCTTGGTGACTTGCTCGACATGGAAAGCTTTGCCAAAAAACTTCAGGATGTGATGGAGTTTCACAACTTCGCGCTGACCGAATACTACAAAGTCGATGCGGTGGACTACGAGGCCACCCTTGAGCAAGTTAAGGCGTGGGCTATCGAGCTTAAGCCGATGATTGCCGACGTGACTGATATTTTACATACTGCGCGCGAAGAAGATCGCAGTATTTTGTTTGAGGGTGCGCAGGGTTCGCTGCTAGATATCGACCACGGCACTTATCCGTTTGTGACCAGCTCTAACACCACCGCTGGCGGTACCGCTACCGGTTCTGGTTTTGGTCCGCTGTATCTTGATTACGTTTTGGGTATAACCAAGGCTTACACTACCCGTGTTGGCTCTGGCCCTTTCCCTACCGAGCTTGATTGTGAAGTTGGCCGTCACTTAGGTGAAAAAGGCCACGAGTTTGGTGCCACCACTGGCCGTCAGCGTCGCTGCGGTTGGTTTGATGCGGTTGCTGTGCACCACGCCAATCGCATCAATAGCGTAACCGGTATATGCTTAACCAAGCTCGACGTACTGGATGGTTTAGAGACCGTTAAAATTTGTATTGGTTATCAGGATTTAAACGGTAACCCCATGCCGATTCCGTTTGATGCGGATGGTTGGGACCGCGTACAGCCAATTTATGAAGAGATGCCCGGCTGGAGCGAATCGACATTTGGTGTTCACGCCCTAGAAGAATTGCCGCAAAATGCGCGCAACTATATTAAACGCCTAGAAGAGTTGTTGCATACACCGGTGGACATTATCTCTACCGGACCGGATCGGGTAGAGACTATCGTGCTGCGCCACCCGTTTGCCGAGTAAAAGATAGCGCTTAAAAAGACATACGGTGCAAACCGAATCGGCTGTCTTTTACAGTAAAAAGCCCGGGCTGTTGTCTCGGGCTTTTTTTAACCGTTATAAAGGGCATTCGGTTTTGGAGTGCCACCGCTTGGCTCTAGCAGGTATTGCGTGCCGTTTCGCCTATCAAGCGACAAAATCGTGCCACTCTACGCCATCGGGCTGATAAGTTGGCGGTAATCTGGTATGTTTCGCTAGCCTTTTCATAATTCTGTTACATAAATATTGTAGGCGGGCGATCAAATTGCCTACCGCATTTGCGCGCCTAGTAAAAAAACGGCCGAGATCGGTCGCTAGCAGCAATAATAACGAGATCGTGTTTTATGGATGAAAACAAAGAGGCGGACGTGACTCCCCCCGGTTCTTCGCTTGCGCTGATGCCGTTACCCAAAAGGTATGGTTTGTTTGGCGTGCTCGCGCTTATGCAAATTTTGTTGGTTGCGAGGGTCGCTTGGCAAGCCGATTGGTCTTGGTTGCAGTTTTTTAATACCGCTGCGATTTCGGCTTTTTCTGTCGTGGTATTTTTTTTACTCTGGTACTCGGCGCTATCACAGCTGCGTTACCGCTGGACGGGGACGGTTACAAAAGCTGTGATTGCCATCTATGCGCTGCTGCTGGTTTACCACTGGTTGCGACTTGAGCCCTTATCTTTTTTGATCGTCTACAAAAACGGCGCCGACTTGTTGACCTGGGAGGCGGTAGATTACCTGCTTAGTAATGCTTCTGTTGTGGGGTGGGTCGCGCTGCTGGCGGCCGTGTTTGTGGTGATCTGGCTGTTTCGGCGTTATGAGATGGTTGGCTCGCCTCTGCGGTACCCTGCTAAGGTGCCGGCCCTTATTGTCCTTTTACTTTTAAATATCGTTTCTGTGGCGGCCTTCTCGTCCTCTCGTAACGAAATTGTCGAATTCAGTGCCTCGGTGTACCGCTATTTTCAATATGATGACTCGGACTGGAATGATCACGAACCTTATCCGTACTTAAAAAAGTCGGACGGGGCGAATGATCATTTTGATGCCGATTTTGCCCCCAACGTGTTTGTGGTTATGTTGGAGTCGTTTAGCGCTGAGTATATTGATAAGGTCGAAAATGGGCAGTCGGTTACCCCGTTTTTTAATCGCTTAAAAGATGAAGGGTTATACGTAAATAACTTTTTTAGCGCCTCGGTCGAGACCAGTAAAGGCCAGTTTGCGACTCTGTGCTCTGTGTACCCCAGTTACCGCACCAATGTTTTTACCAGTTACCCTGATAACAATTTTCATTGCTTGTCACATATTCTGCAAGAGCGTGGCTATACCACGGTATTTATGAAGGCGTTTCACAGCTTGGGTTTTGAAAATACCGGAGATTTTGTGGCCGCTAATGGTTTTGAGTATGCCCACGGG
This sequence comes from uncultured Gilvimarinus sp., assembly GCF_963972205.1. NCBI lineage: Bacteria > Pseudomonadati > Pseudomonadota > Gammaproteobacteria > Cellvibrionales > Cellvibrionaceae > Gilvimarinus > uncultured Gilvimarinus sp. The sequence continues at coordinate 136,401 of NZ_CAXAUC010000002.1, forward strand.
ATGGACGGCAAGTTTGTAACCCCGCAAGAGCGCAAGCAGTACAAGATAGGGTGGGGGATAAGAGATGATATTTTTTATCGCAAAACGTTCGACTACCTTGACTCGCTAGAGAAATCTAACAGAGATAATCCTAAGCAAAAGAGCCCGTTCTTTGTCACAACCATGAGCGTGACAAATCATATGATGTTTGATGATATCCCGCCTGAGCATCGGTATATCCACGCTAACCCGCAGTCGCATCAAGATAATTATGCCAATTCGATGTACCTGACGGATCAGTATCTTAAGGTGTTTTTTGAGGAGTTGAATAAACGCGACTATTTAAAAAACAGCGTGGTTGTGGTGCTGGGAGACAACGGCTTTCCGATGGGCCAACACAACAATTACCACAATACCAAAACGGTGTATAACGAGCTTTTTAAAACACCTCTGCTCGTTTGGTGGCCGGGGCATGTTAAGCCCAAGGCTGTTACGAATACGGCCAGGTCGCAATTGGATGTGGCGCCGACCGTGACGGATTTACTTGATATTGATACCAATCATCACTTTGTGGGTGGCAGTGTCTTACGTACACCGGCAGACGACTATTTTGTGCCCTTGATTCAGCCCTTTGACGGGACGTATCTCGCATCACTGCGGTATCCCTATAAATACGTGAAGCACTTAAAAACGGGGAAAGAGTCTTTGTTTGATCTCCGCCAAGACCCGCAAGAGCGCACTGACCTGATGGCTGAACGAGAGTCGCCGGACACCCCGCTGCCTTGGGGTGTCCCCCTGGCGAGTTTGCGGCACGACGTTCAGGTGTTAAAGCGCAACGAGGCTTTGCTGAAAGAGGACCGCATTTACCCGTCTGGCGAGCGGGACAATGTCCGAGTGGTTTTTACGGCGAACCGTATTGGCGAGGGCCAACCGCTGATTTATCGGGTGTTAGGCGACACAGATGGCGTCTCGGTGGCGATCACCCTTGAGCCTTATGTTAAAGCAAAAGGAACAACCTTTTTAGCGGATGTGTCGCGCTCTGAAACAGAGGTTTTTGCGGTTGCCGCCGAGCGCTTTGAGCCGGGCGTTAGCCGGGTGAGCTTTGAGGTTTATGTCGACGATGAGCTAAGTTCTACCACCTCGGGTGATGTTTTTGTCAGTACCGGGGAGGTTAGGTTATTGTCAGACCTGGGGGCACAAGGGCAGCAAGACTGGGGCTCGCTGCATACCAACCGCAGCGTGCGTGGTGGCCCGTTAAGAGTGGCGGGTAACTCTTATGGTTTTGGCCTGGGTACACACGCGAGCAGTGACTACCGCGTTAATTTAGATCGCGACTATGAGATGCTTTATATTGCTTTTGGTCTCGATGACGAATCCGCTTGTGGGAACGGTGCTAAGTTTAGAGTGTTTGCCGACGGAGAGGCTATTTACATCAGTGAGCGCATTAAAAGTGGTGAGTTTGATTCGGCACTGTTGAATGTTGCCGGCCATAGTCACTTGCGCCTGAGCACACGCAACTTGGGCAATGGCGCCTGCGATCATACTAACTGGATTAATCCAGTGCTGTTTCGTCAGAACCCAGCGGCCCTTTAGCGTGGCAGGTTTGAGTGCCTGAGGTTAAGGCTAACTTCGTCTCGCAGTGAGGTAAATACCCCAACCTCTTCGGCTAACTCGGGCCAGCGTTTGACGCTGTTAATGACCTCATCGATAACGGCGTTGGCTTGCTGTTCGCTAAAACGGGTAATCAGTGTAGCCACTTGCAACAGATCGTGGCGGGTAAAATGGTCGCGCTTACCGTTGATGGACATTTGATGGCTATTAACCCACGGGGAGCCTGGCTTGTAACTGTAAGCGATGTCGTAGCCGGGCGCTAAACGCCAGTTAAAGTCGTCATCGACAAAAAAGGCGGTGTTTTTTGTGTGGTCATCATGGTTGCGAGCTATCACATTAAATACCATGCGGCGATAAATTTGCTTTTGCTCAGGTATCGTCAGGTTCAGCTGCCGGGCGACCGTTAGTAGCTCTTCGTAACTGAAATAACCGGGCTGCTTATAATCGGCATGCGCCATCGCGCATAGTGTGAGCATGTGATATTTTTGGTTGTTCTCCCGGTCAAAGCGCTTGGTCATAAAGTGGCTGCGGCCATTCTCCGTCAGAATTTCGCTGGGGGCCATGTCTATGCCGCAGTTGCGCGCCATCTGGTAGTAGGCGTACTCCATTAAGCCGTAGCCTTTGGGGTCACCAAAAGTTTCCCGGTCAGCGTGGTGCTCGACCACGCCATCAAATTTTAATAGGTAGTGCTCAAAGCCGTCTGGTGCATCTACTTGCCCGGATACAATGTGTGTCCGCGCTCTATTGATGGCGATTACCGCTTTGGGGCGGGCGCCGCCAGCTGAGGTACCCACTTGCAGTAGGTGTGTCATCGCGCCGCTGTTGTATGCGGTAACGTCTAGATCATTGCGGGCATTTAGAACCTGCTGCGCCAGGGTGACCAGCTCTGAAAGCTGTAAGTTGTTGGCTTGGTTATTAAATGGGTTGATGGCGGTTTGGTACTCTAAGGCGCCCATACCCCGGGTGCCTGTGTAGAGTAATCGGTCGATGGCGCTGAACTGAGATTTGTCCAGCCCTTGGCGGGCCAGCCAGCTATTAATAAGGGCGTTGCCAAAGTCATCGGGAAGAGAGTCGGCAAAGGCGGCCGGCAGCCCTCGGAACGTGTTTGGCGAAAGCGCAGGAAACTGATACACCGCCGCTGTAAGCGGCATGTAAAGTGGAGCGATAGAGAACCCCTCTGCAAGCCATGAGCGCTCGTACTCAAACGTTGCATAAGGTGAGTCGTCGGTATAGGCGAGGGTGCCGACATCGACTCCCATAAACTGTACTTTGCAGGCATTGGCCACCATGTTTTTGCCTTCTCCTTTATTGGTCCCGGGTTTTTAAGCGCTGGCGAGCGGCGAGCCGTTCGCCGACTCCTGCAGAGGGCTCCCTGATGCCCTCTGCGCTAGACTGGGTTTGACGCCAGACATCGGTAGGTCGAACCGTGGGCTGGGGTATCAGCGAGTCTAGGTTTTCTAATAGGTTGAGTTGGCGTAATAGGGTCAGCAATACCATAACGCTGCAGCTGCCCTTTTTGAGGTTGCGGTAGGTTTTGGGGGTAATATCAATACGCGCAGCCATATCGGCCTGAGTAATTTGCAAGGCCTTGCGGCGCGCTTCAATGCGGGCAAACAATTGCTCGGCAATGACTTCGTCGGTCATGGCGGCGCTAATTTTTTTCATGGGTAGTAATATACCTTATTTTAGCGATTAACAGGTTTAAGGGTATTATAGTACCTCTTTTGTACAAAGTTTACATTTTGGGTCTTATTTTACTCTTTTTGTTTATTTTAGATTTTTATGGGTAATATTTTACCTTTCTTGGTGGGCATTGTCTTTTGATACAAGCTATTTGAGTTGAGAGTGTAGAAATAGCCGGCAAAGCTCTGGTGAGAGCCTTGTTGCCTGTAGATGCGGCATCTATGATGGTTAAATGAATGTTGCAAATAATTTGGGCCACAAGGATTGCGCGCATGATCATGGTTCTACAGTCAGGAGTGACTCTGCGATGTTTGCTAATAGGTGGTTTAGTGGTGGCGCTTAGTGGGTTTACGGGCTGCAGCTCGGCGCCAGATCGTAGCGGTATTGCGAAGGGGTACGCCGGTGAGCCGCCCACTGACACTGACCTGGCTCGATGGGTGTCACAGCTGCGTGACAATAGCACGGCTATAGAGGGGGACTCGGGTGTTCATTTGTTGGGCGCCGGTACCGAGGCCTATGCGGCGCGTTTGGCCTTGATTGCTGCGGCTAGCGAGAGTATTGATGTGCAATACTACTTGTTTCACCAAGATGCGACCGGGACAGTTCTAACGTGGTCTTTGTGGCAAGCGGCAGAGCGTGGCGTAAAAGTACGCTTGTTATTAGATGACCTGGAAAAGCGCCCCGACGATTTTCCTATTAATATACTCGATGCCCACCCTAACATTGAGGTACGGCTGTATAACCCGTTTTACCGTCGCAGCGGCCGTGCATTGCAAATGTTGGGGCAGTTTGCCCGGCTTAACCACCGCATGCACAATAAATCGCTAACCGCCGATAACCTTGCGACGGTAGTCGGCGGGCGCAATGTGGGCGATGAATACTTTGACGCTAACAAGCGAGTTAATTTTGGTGACCTCGATGTGCTTGCGGTAGGCCCTGTGGTGAGCGAAGTCTCCAGTGCATTTGATCGCTATTGGAACAGTGAGTTGGTGTATCCCTATCAAATGCTCACGAACAACGGTGGCGTAGAGCAAGGTGATAAAGCCCGAGCCCAGGCCCAAGTCGAGCAGAGTATTACGGCGTTGGAAGGTAGCCCTTATGCCGATGCATTGGTCGACTCGGAAATTGCTAAACACTTAAAAGATGCCAGCCTAAGCATGGCATGGGCGCCTATGGCCCTGTGGGTTGATAAGCCCGATTTGGTGGCCATGAATGCGCGCGAGAGCGGTGGTACTTTTGTGATCGACCGCTTGCTGACCTTGTTTGGCAATGCAGAGAAAGAGCTGTTTTTGGTGTCGCCTTACTTTGTGCCACGTAAAATTGGTACCGAGCTGCTTACCGAGAAAGCTGAGGCTGGCGTTAAGGTGACCGTTGTTACCAATGCATTGGCTGCGACCGATGTCGTCGCGGTACACAGCGGCTATGCTAAGCGGCGTAAAACATTGCTTAAGCATGGCGTTAATGCCTATGAGATTAAAGCCTCTCCCGATGTTGATCCAAAGGCATGGAGTATTGAATCCAACTCGAGTTTGCACGCAAAAACCTTTGTGATTGATCGGCGCTGGGTGTTTGTTGGCTCATTCAATCTCGATCCGCGCTCCGCTTGGCTCAACACCGAGATGGGTATTTTGATTGACTCGCCCAAGCTTGCCGAAACCATGCTGCACAACATGCAAGAGATGATCGATAAAGTGGCTTACAAGGTAGAGCTGGCTAATGACGATTTAGTCTGGATCGATACCTTTAATAAAAAACGTTACGACACAGAGCCTAATGCTGGCTGGTGGCGGCGTTTTAGTGCTGGGTTTATGAGTTTTATGCCGGTGGAAGCGCAGCTATAACAAAAAACTTAGCCGGCGTTGAGAGCGCCGGCTAAGTTATATTCACGTTACTTTTTACGCTTCTCGGGGCGACGCCATTCGTCGCCCTGTTTGCAGAATGAGTAATCTCCCCGCGAGTGCGCGCCATTTTTATCGGTCAGTTCGATACCGGTGAGCCGGCAACGGTTGCCCTGCTCGTCAGTGCTGGTATTGAGTGGCGTTAAACGGGCGCTGTGTCCTTCGTATTGCCACTGTCTCGCTTCGCCATCCTGATTGTTGTTTAGCGTGTCGCTTAGAGTTGTACTTAGGCTGTCCCAATCGCTGCGACTAAAGTTGCTGGCCGCTGTTTTGGTTACCACCCACTTGCCATTTTGTTGGCACACATCGGCGTGATAAAAGTCGCGGCGATTTTCGTCGTTGCGTAAATCGACAATGGCATTGCGACATTCGGTACCATTGTTGCGGTAGCTGTATTTGATCTTAACCCGGCCGCGTAAGTTTGATGTGTCAGACTGCCAATTGATGGTGCGTAAGTCGGGTGTGGTGTTTAGGGCTTCGCCAATACGCTCTTTAAACGACGACACCTCAGCGGCACTGAGCTCGCTGATAACACTGCGGTTCATAAATTGGAGGTTGGCGCCAAAGGCGGTGTTGCCTGCGAGCAACAGTGTCAAGCCTGCAATGAGACGGCGGTTGTTCATAGGTACTCCGAGACTAATCCTTGTAAGAAACAGGCGCGTAAGTAGTGAGCGTTTTGGCCATGCTACACTGACGCTGCCAAGCATTAGCTTATGATAGCGTGAACCCGCCGTGAGCGCAGTAAGTCACCGCAATAAAACCAGGATCGCCGGTATGGAGTTAACAATTTCATTTGTTTGGGGGTTGCTACAGCAGCTGCTGATTTGGGGGCACTTGCTGTTGGTTATCACCTTTTCGGTGCGGGTTATTATGCTGCGCCTACCGGTGGGCGTTTCACTCGCCTGGCTGTTGGTGTTGGTGCTGCTGCCCTACGTGGGGGTGGGGCTGTACCTATTGTTTGGCGAACGGTTTTTAGGGGTTAAGCGCTCGGCTCGCACCGCCCGCCTAAAGCAGGCGTATCTTCATGCGCGGCGCAACGGGCCCCATAATCATCCCGAGAGCTGGCGTGACAGTCACCCGGCGAGTCAGGCGTTAGCGCGCCTTGAGTATCATACCTCGGGCATCCCGCCGCTGGGGGGCAACCGGGTTGGCTTTTTACAAGGCGCCGAGCACATTATCGATGCGCTGGTGGCGGATATCGACCGCGCCGAGCAGTTTTGTCACCTTGAGTTTTATATTTGGCAGTCGGGCGGTCTAATCGAGCGGGTGGTTGATGCCTTGCTGGCGGCCGCCGGGCGCGGCGTACTTTGCCGTATTATGCTTGATGCGGTGGGCAGCTCGGTATTTTTTTCATCGTCCGCTTTGCACCGTTTGCAAGTGCCCAACATCACCGTTGTAAAAGCCTGCCCCATTCGTTTTATGCCCTGGCAGTTGGCCCGCTACGATCTGCGCAACCACCGTAAAACCGTTATTATTGACAATAAAGTTGCCTATATGGGCAGCTTTAACTTGGTGGACCCAGCGCACTTTAAAGTTGACGCCGGTGTGGGCCAATGGATCGATATGATGGCGCGTATCGAGGGGCCGACTGTTCCGGTGTTTGACGGCGTGTTTCGCTGGTACTGGAACATTGAAACCGCAGATGAGCTGCCGCTGCTTGAGCGTGACATTGAGTCGGATGATTCGCCCGCCTTGTTGCAGGCCGCCCCTTCTGGGCCAGATGTGGCCAAAGAGAGTATCTTAAGCGCACTGCTGCAAGCCATTTACGCCGCGGTTGAATCTGTCGATATCGTTACGCCCTATTTTGTACCGGGCGAGGCACTCGAGCAGGCCTTAAAAATTGCCGCGCGGCGCGGTGTGAAAGTGCGATTAATTGTGCCGGAAAAAGTCGATTCGTTTCTGGTGCGCCATGCCAGCCACTCGTATTTTGCTGGCATGTTGGAGTCAGGGGTAGAGGTCTATACCTACAGTGCAGGGTTGCTGCATACCAAGGCGGTGGTGATCGACTCCGCCCTGGCTTTTTTTGGTACCGTCAATCTCGATTTGCGTTCGCTCTGGCTTAACTTTGAAATGACCATGATCATTTATGATCGCGCTACCGCCGCAGAGTTGGGTGGGTTTTTGGATGAGTACCGCGCGGATGCCGACGCTTTAAGCCTGAGTGTTTGGCGCCAGCGCAGCGCCATGTCACGATTTTTTGAAAACATTACCCACTTGTTTAGCCCGTTGATTTAACGGGCGGCTACCCACTCTTTTTAACAAACTCCGTCAAAATCACAATGCGGGTGCCGTTAACCCGGCCCTCGATGTGAGCGGGGTTGTCGGTGAGGGATATCCCTCTAACCGCCGTGCCGCGTTTGGCGACAAAGCTGGTACCTTTAACGTTTAAATCTTTAATAATGGTGACGGTATCGCCGGCGGCGAGGATCGCGCCGTTGCTGTCTTTGTGCACCACCGCGTGCTCATCTGCCGTGGTAATGCCGGCCTCGGCCCAGGCGCGAATATCGTCTTCTAGGTAGGCCATATCCAGCTGCTCTTGCGCCCAGGTTTCACTGCGCAGCTCGTGCAGCAGTCGATACGACAAAACCTGTGCGGCGGGGGTGGTGCTCCAAACGCTGGTGGTGAGGCAGCGCAAATGATTCACATCGGTGGGTGCGCCGGCCTGCTCTGTGCAGATGGCGCATAGCGCTAAGCGGTCGTCTTGGCCATCGCTATTAGGCAGATGATAGGTGGCAAGCGCCGCCTCAGCGTTGCACAGCTCACATTGGTCTGCGCAGCGCTGCTTAAGATCGTTATCCAGTGACATAGTAAAGCCTAAAGAGGTAAAGCCGCGCATTATGCCCGAGCGCGCGGCACTTGTCTTTTGCGTGGCGGTTAGTCTGCTAGCTAAACGCTGCGGCGAACGTGTCGTGGCCATTGACTAACGGGTAGATTCTGCCGAGTGTGGATTTGTGATCCAGGCAATAAGCTAAAGCGCCGGCGACGTCCTCACGGGTGATAATTTGTGCGTCTTTATCGTTTGGCATCTCGGTGCTAAGCAGGCCGGTGGCGGGCTCGTTGGTCAGCCGGCCGGGGCGCACAATGGTGTAGGGCACATGGCTGCGCAGTAAATGGTCGTCGGCGATTTTTTTGCACACCGAGTAGTGCTTAATGGCGGCCGGGCCATTGTTTGGGTCCTCGGCGCCGCGCGAGCTGACCATCACAAACTGTTTGATGTTGTGCTTTTGGGCTAAGTCGACTGCGCGCATCGCGCTCCACATGTCCACTAAAATCGTTTTATCGGCACCGGTGCTGGCGCCTGAACCGGCGCTAAATACGATCTTGTCACAGCCTTTTATTGCGTGCTCAAAGTCCTCTTCTAGGTTGGCGACCACCACCTCTGCCCCCAGCGCCTCAAGAGCTGGCGCTGCACTGCGCACCATGGCTCGTGGCCGCTCGCCGCGCTCGCACAGCAGTTTGACTAAGGTTTGGCCGATCTGGCCGTTGGCGCCAATAATTAGAGTCGTCATAGGAGCTCCTAGGTGGGGAATAACATCATTTGCTGGTATGGTAACGCGCTCAGCTGGCGGGCGCGAGCCGCCCTTAGCGTACCCCATTAATTGATTCGACAGAGGTGATGTATGTCTAACACAGTAGTAATTACCGGCGCTAATCGCGGTATTGGTTTGTCGTTTGCGCAGTTGTACTTAGCGCGCGGTTATACCGTGTACGCGGCTTGTCGCAGCGCATCGGCCGAGCTGAGTGGTAGTGGGGCAAAGGTGATAGAAGGCGTTGATGTTGGCACTGATGCCGGAGTCAAAAAATTAGATGATGCGCTGCAGGGCGTAAGCATTGATTTGCTGATTAACAACGCGGGCATTTTGCACAATGAGAGCTTAGGGCAGCTTAATCTCGATACCATTCGCGCCCAGTTTGAAACCAATACGCTGGCACCACTGCGGATCACCGATAAGCTTGCCGACCGTTTAGCGGACAATGCCAAAGTTGCGTTAATTACCAGTCGTATGGGTTCTATTACCGATAACACCAGCGGTGGACGCTACGGTTACCGTATGTCCAAGGCCGCCTTAAATGCGGCAGGTATGTCGCTGGCGTGCGATTTAAAACCGCGCGGCATTGCGGTGGCAATTTTGCATCCGGGTTTGGTGGGTACCGAGATGATTGGTGGCCATGGCGATATTACTCCGGATCAGGCGGCCGAGCGTTTAGTGGCGCGTATCGATGAGTTAAATCTGGATAACAGTGGCACCTTTTGGCACTCCAATGGGCAGCAGTTGCCTTGGTAGGTGATAAGCCCACCCACGCGGTAGGGCTGGGCGATCCGAACTATCGCTTGGCGTTTTGTGTGGCCAATCGTCCGGGGTTGGATCACTACCCAGCGCTCGATCATATGGCGCCCCTGGTGACGGGCGAGCTGCAACATATTGTGGCCAATACCAGCAACCACTGGCGTAAACTTTTTAGTGTTTACGCCAAGTTTTTGTACGCGTTAGGGGGGCAGCCGGATTGGCCCGAGCGCTGGCAGGATTACCGCGATCATCGTTTGTTGCACGCCGGTAGTGAGGTGGCTTTACTGTTTAGCGAACCGGACGTTACCCGCAACGCGGTGCATATTGTGGCCGGTAAAACCTACGCCGCCGAGTTAGGGCTTAAAGGTCTAACCTGGCTCGATAGCTACTTTGCTATCGACCTAGAGCATCGTTTATTGGTGTCGCCTTATCTGGATTACCGGCAGTTATCCAACGAGAAAATTGCTATACTGGTGTCGCTTATTCACCAGCACCGGCTGCTCAATAACGCTGATTAACGAGCGGCGTCTCCTTAAACTCTTATTCAATTCATCATGTCGTGGGACCTAACGAATGAACGTAATGCTGTTGACCTTTGGGCCGAATACCAAAAATCACTATCAAGCATGCTTTGCGATTTTGACTATTTTAAAGGCTCAGCTTAAACCCGCGATTACGGTCTACACCGATGTGCCGGAGTATTATGCAAGCTTTGGCGACAGTATTCATATCGAATACACTTCGCCTGAGCGGCTGCAGCAGTGGCGCGGCGAGCAAGACTTTTTTTGGCGTATAAAATGTAAAGCTGTGCAGGACATGGTGCAGCGTCACCCCGGCGAGCACTTAATGTATGTCGACTCGGATACATTTTTAGCCTCTGAGTTGGACGGTATCGTGCAACAGCTGGATCGTGGTGTGTGTTTAATGCACGAGCGTGAAGGGTGCTTGTCTGAGTTTAGCAGTAAAACTGAGTCGGCCATGTGGCAGGCGCTGCGCGGTGGTTGCTACAACGAGGTTTCAGTCAATGAGAGCACCGCTATGTGGAATGCGGGCGTTATTGCGATTCCGGGTCAAATAAGCCAACAGGTGGCGGATCATGCCGTGCATTTGTGCGACAGTTTGTGCGCCACCCAAGCACCTTGGCGGCTGCTAGAGCAGTTTGCATTTTCACTGGCGCTAGCGCAGCAAGGCCCGCTGGAGCCAGCGGCTAGGTGGATTGGGCATTACTGGGGTAATAAAGATGACTGGAATGCAGCCATTGCTGAGTTCTGTTTGACCTCAAAGCTCAAGGCACACACGTTAGAACAAGATCTGCAAGCGCTGGATGGATTTGATTACTCGGCTATAGCGCTGCGCCGTAAAACGAAATCGTCAAAAAAACGCTTGGTCCGTTGGTTGAACCAACTAATGCCGGATAAAAACCTACAGTTTTTCTCACCCTAAAACCAAGCTTTTATTTCATGCGCTTTAGGTGCTTGCGCGTTATTATTAGCGTTCTTTTTTCTGTGCCTCTGTTGCGGTTAGCTCCCGCATTAGCGCATTTAAAGTAGTCGAGTGAAACTCGCGCCGGTAAAGTACAAAGACGACTGCGCCCACCGCCGCAATAAAAAAATACGTATTAAAAAACCATGGCAAGATGGCCAGTGAAAAGTAATAGGCACGCAGTCCGTAGTTATAGCTATGGCCCGCCTGATCGATAATTTTTGCAGTGCTTACGGCGTAGCGGCGGCGCTCGTCTTCTGATATGTCTGCATCGTGAGCCGGCGCCGCACCCAATAAAATCGAGCAAAAACCATACTGGCGCATGGCCCAAGTCAGAGTGAAAAAGGCATACACGTAAATGACCAGCAGCAATATAATTTTAAGCTGTAACTGATGGGCCGACATGGACTCGTTGGCAAATGGCAGAGCGGTGATGGTGATATAGACCTTGTCGATCGAGGCCATAATCGTCACGAAGCCCGCGATAATCAAAATAGAGGTCGACGCCAAGAAAGACACATTGCGCTCTAAACTGGCAATCAGCGCGGTGTCGGCAATACGGTTTTCCCGGCTCAACATCTCAATCATCCAGTTTTTGCGGTACACGTGCAGCACCGAGGCCAGGCAGTGATCGGTGCGGGCGCGCTTGCGCGCAAAGCGGGCGTAACCGGCCCAGCAGATAAGCAGCCAAAAAGCGGCGCCGATGTTTAGATAATCGTGAGGGGTCAACTAACGCTCCTTAAGTGATGCGGTACATCATCTAGTCGATATCCCGTATCTTACTACAGACCAAATGTTATTTTTGCTCTGTATCAAAATTTGACGAGCCAATCGGGAGTGCGCTGGCGGCAACCCTTCGCTAGTATGGGGGTAAGCAAGCCCTTTGGCGGGATAACGCTATGACACATACAACGGCATCCGATCATACCGAGCAATTTGAAGCCCGCTGGCGCCAAGTGCTTGAGCGCGATAAGCGAGCCGACCACCAGTTTGTGTTTGCGGTGCGCACGACCGGCATCTTTTGTCGGCCTAGCTGCCCGGCCCGGCGCCCCAAACGCGAGAACGTTGCCTTCTATACTGACGCACTGGCCGCTGAGGCGGCAGGCTTTAGGTCCTGCAAACGCTGCCTGCCCAGGCAGGCGATCACTCCTGGCGATCAAGCTATCGCGGGTGTTTGTCGGGCCTTGCAACAAGCGGTTATTAGCGCCGAGCGCCCCCCGACGGCGGAGCAGCTTGCGGTTGTGGTGAAGCTTAGCGCGTCTCGGTTGCACACATTGTTTAAAGCCGCTGTCGGAATGACGATCAATCAATATACGCAAGCATTACGCAGCGTTCAGGTGCGCGATGCTCTGGATAAAGGCGCATCGATAACCGACGCGATCTTTGCCGCAGGTTACAGCTCGACCGGACACTTTTATAGGCGTGCCGAACGCGAACTAGGTATGCCGGCGCGCCGTTATCAAAACAAAGGGCAAGCAATGACTATTGAATACACTATTGCCACGTGCGAGCTGGGTCAGCTGCTAGTGGCACGCAGTGAGCGTGGTATTTGCGCTATTGCGCTGGGCGATAGTGGCGATGAGTTGATCGCCGACTTACTCGAACGCTTTTCTAATGCTCAAAAAATTATGCCGAGCGATGATTTCGCCGAGCAAATACAGCAGGTTATTAGCCATATCGAGCAGCCCGGCGCAGCCTCGCTTAACCTGCCGCTGGATGTACGCGGCACCGCGTTTCAGCGCCGGGTATGGCAAGCTTTGCAAAATATTAAGCCGGGGCAAACCATTAGCTACCGCGAGCTGGCGGAGCAAATTGGCGCGCCCACCGCGGCACGCGCCGTGGCCAATGCCTGCGGTGCCAACACCTTGGCGGTGTTGGTGCCGTGTCACCGCGTAGTGCGCGGCGATGGTAGCTTGTCCGGCTATCGCTGGGGTGTTGAGCGTAAGCGTGAGCTGCTTAAACGCGAAAAGATGAAATAGTATTGAGCGTACATCGATAAATTGAAGGGGAGCAGCGCTTCCCTAGCTGAAGGCCGTGAGCGCCGTCGCTAACCGAGCGGCGAACCTGACGCCGCCCGTGTTTTTTAGAGCGGTAAATTGGACTGAATAAAAGCGTACCTTTGAGGTACGCTTTTAACTTTTAGGGCCTAAAGGCTATAGTGCCTAGCGCTCAAGCCAAGGCGTATTGATATCAGCTTGGCCTCTCGGTAAGTCGCGTCCGGCTCCGATGTTGCTTACTACCACCTTGAATGCAATGTCTTCGCCCAGATAGTCGTAACACCGGGCTTTATGTTCAGCTTGATAATGTTTTCACAGACCTTTCATGGCCGCGCGTGCCCATTTGAGTGCTCCGCTGCTTGTCCATTCTGGTAGGGTGGCTTGGCGGTACAGCCAGGCCTCGTCTTCACCGCCGAGCGTGAAGCCAAAAGGTGACATTTCTGGTTGTTTGGCTTTGGCCTTAAGTAGCATATTGAGCGCGGTTTGGTGGCGCTCGGCCGCTGTCGTTAGCGCCAGCTTGGCCTCCTTGGGCCGGTTTAGCATGTACAGTGCCAGGATGCGGTTTAATGGCATATGGCATGCCGCTTCATCCGGGTATTGCTCGGCAAGTTGCAGTACTTTTTGCGGTTGGTTGCGGCGCAGGTAGGCAGCCGCTAAGTCCCAGCGCACGCCTTGGTTATCGTTGGGGTTGAGCTCCAGCAGCAGCTCGGCGTAAGCGCAGGCGCGCTCCAGCTCATTGTGCGCAAAGTAGTCTTCGGCTATTAAATGAATCAGGCTTAGAAACGGGCGGTTTTCCAAAAAGCCCCAGGGCAGTTCCTGCGCTGGCGGTTTTACGTTGAGCGTCAGCTTGATCAGCGCTTCGCTGCGCTGGATAAGCGGCTCGTAAAGCATTTGATTCAGATCGGGGTCATCGCCGCCAGCCAGAAGGTTGAGCAAGTCGCTTATAACCATAGCACTGTGCCAGAGCTCTTTTTGGCGCAGCAGTAGTGGCGCCCAGTCGTCCAAGCACTCCCAGGGTGAAAGCTCGTGCCACAACTCGGTGGCTGCTCCCCATTTGTCTTCAGCTTGGGCGAGCTTAGGCGGGCTTTGTAGTACGGCCACATCGCCGTGATCTTCTAAGGTGTAAAGGGCCTTAGGGACGGGCGCGTCGTCCAGCGCCTGCACCAGCTCCACCAATAGAGCGGCTTGTGCCTCAGGGGCATCATGCGCCACTGACCGGAGTGCTCCTACGGGGTCTGAGGTGCAGTGCGTGAGTAGCTCTAGCAACTCCGGATGACCAAAACCTTTGCGTTGCAGGCGAGCCAGCCAAAATTGTGCCCTCGCACGGGCTTGCTCTGTTTCGTTGTTGGCACACAGCAGTGTCAACTCCAGTATCGCCAGCGCTGGCGAATCGGGTGCGACTCGCTGAGCCTGTTTAAACGCCGCCCAAGCGCCGGCGGTATCACCTTCGTCCATCAGCATAGAGGCCTTGCGCTGCCAAGCATCGGCCTGCAGGTTCGAGTCCTTGGCTTGACAGCCCCGCTCAAGCAGTTGTTGGCGCTTGCGGGGTTTGTGCACAATCAAATACACATCCATCATGGGGTCAAACAAGGGCTGGTGGCGTCGCGTGAGCGGCCCATTGCCTTTAAACCAAGGCTCTAACAGCGCTAAAGCGCGTCGTTCATCACCTTCGCTCAACCATTGCATCGCCGTATCTGCCAGCGCCTCGGTGTCTATCCGACTGTGTGGCAACTCGCCCATCGCCTTTTGCGGGTAACTATCAAGCACATGGCGGAGCATATTGTAACCCTCCAGCATGGGTATATTTTCCATTCGCTCACAGCACTGTTTGTACTTGCGGCCCGAGCCGCACAGGCAGGGCTCGTTGCGCTTGGGTTTAGGGATGGGGCAGGGCCTGAAATCGTTCGCAGGCAGCGGGGTAATATTGTAAAGCTGTACCCCCATTAAACGGAAAAATTCACTGGGGGAGCCGCTTTGCGGGTTTATGCCTGCGCTCATGGTTGGCGCCAATACGGGGCCGGCCTCGGCCATCCAATCCAAAAAGGGCTGGGGCTCGGGCGATTCCGCCAGCTTGCGACCGGCGATAGAAAGAATCAGAGGCAGTTCGTTGTTGGTTTCCGATGTTTGGTTATGCATGAGTGTGTCGGTGCTGTAGTTAAACTTGTCTTACCTTAACGGTTTGCAGCGCGTTAATAAAGCCGGCTAAGCAAGTGCTTTTTTGGCATTGAAAACCATGTTTCTCACTTTGTACGAATGGTGGTTTGGCGCTTACTTCTGGGCTATTGCCACATACGCTGCCGGCCGTTTATGGTTGCTGGGAGGTATATCCAGTCGTTTTGGCCTACAAGCCTAAAGGTTAAATTCTGTTTTCTTGGAGTGTGCCGGTCAACTCACAAACGCCTCCGTTTTATAGACAGCCCATAAATAGATATTTAGCTTTTTCAGTGTACCGACAGGCGCTAATCTGCCGAGGTGGTCATGACCTCGTTTTTCATCATGTTTCAGCGTTGAAGACCAGCTAAGTTCACGAGCCTGCTCTAAAGTGCGCGACGCTCAGCACCCGTTAGAGTGAAAGCACTAACCCCAAGAGTTGATTAAAAGTTGCCGCAGCTCCGGGAACCGTTTAGTTGCTGGGGGTGATTAGCTGAACGACTGCGTTAAGTATCTGACTGTTACGGCCATTTTTAATACCGCGGGGCAAATCAACGCTTATCGCCTTGAAAGCATTCGCTTGGAGCCCATGTTAGAGTGGTGTTTGATGTTTTCACCTGCGGGTGGGCATCTTCCTTTTTATACAACCACTTCCGGGACAGAGCACTATGGATACCCTCTACAAACCGTTTCAACAGCGGTCTTTCTGGCAGTTAGCGCCGCTGATGGCGCTGGTTTTATTACTCAGCGGCTGTGGCATCAATAATATTCCCACGTTTGATGAGAAGGTCACTGCCGCCTGGGCTCAGGTGGAAAACCAATACCAGCGTCGGGCCGATTTGATTCCCAATCTGGTAGAAACTGTTAAGGGTTTTGCGGCCCAGGAGCAGGAAACCCTGACGGCGGTGATTGAGGCTCGCTCTAAGGCGACGTCGATTCAGGTGGACGAAAGCATCCTTAATAACCCGCAGAAGCTAAAGCAGTTTCAGCAAGCGCAGGGTGAGCTTAGTAGCGCCTTGAGCCGTTTGATGGCGGTATCTGAGCGCTATCCGGATTTGAAGTCGAACCAGAACTTTCTGGCTTTGCAGTCTCAGCTTGAAGGCACTGAGAATCGTATTGCCGTGGCACGTCGGGATTTTATTCAGGCGGTGGAGCGTTACAACACCGAGCTGCGCACCTTTCCGGGAAAAATCTGGCACAGCATTCTGTACAGCGACTTAGAGCGGCGCGCTAACTTTGAAGCCACCACGGAAAATGCGGACGAAGCGCCCGCGGTGGAGTTCTAATGGTTTTATTGTTGCGCAAAAACCTGTTGCTGGGGTTACTGTTGTTGCTGCCGGCTATGGCTTGGGCTCAGTCGGCACCGGAGTTTCCCGAACTGACCGGCCGGGTGGTAGACCGGGCCCAGATGCTCTCGCCAGAGGTGGAGGCCCGCCTTAGTCAGATGCTTCAGGCCCACGAACAGGCCAGCACTGAGCAGGTGGTCGTAGTCACCTTGGCTAACCTTCAGGGGTACCCAATAGAAGATTACGGCTATCAGTTGGGGCGGCACTGGGGAATCGGCCAAAAGGATAAGGACAACGGCGCTCTGCTGATTGTGGCCAAAGAGGAACGCAAAATCCGTATTGAGGTGGGATATGGTCTTGAAGGCCGACTCACCGACGCGCAATCATCGGTCATTATCGATAGCGTGATCACTCCGGCGTTTCGCCAGGGTGATTTTCAGGCCGGCATCGTCAAGGGCACCGCCGCAATGGTTAAGGTTCTGGGAGGCGAGCCTATGGCGATGCCTCGGGGGCAGCCAACCCGTGCGGCTCAGGAAAAGCCCAATGTTATTGTGGCCGCGCTGTTTCTTATTGTGATATCCGTGTTGTTGCTTTTTGGTGGCCGTGGCGGGCGCGGTGGCACGGCGTTGATAGGCGCGGCCTTGCTCGGTGCTGCCATGGGTGGTGGTCGTGGGGGCGGCGGCTTCGGTGGCGGAGGTTTTAGCGGCGGCGGAGGCGGCTTTGGCGGAGGCGGTGCCTCTGGCGGCTGGTAACTCTGCATGGGTATTCGCGCGCGCTAAACCCCTCATCTGAAATAAGAGCCAAACAATTATGACATTACTCAGTAAAAATGATCAGCAAGCCGTTACCGCTGCCATCAGCGCGGTGGAGCGAGAGACTGACGCCGAGTTGGTGACCGTGCTGACCGCGCAGTCCGACAACTACAGCTACATTCCCTTGTTGTGGGCCGGCATTCTGGCGCTGCTGGTGCCGGGCGCTGCCAATTACGTTGGCAACTGGTTGGGGGCTGATACGCTGCTGCTGGTGCAGTGGGGGACTTTTATCCTGCTCAGCCTGCTGTTTCGCATACCCGGCATCAATACCCGCTTGATTCCTCGGCAGGTGCGCTACTGGCGTGCCTCCAATCTGGCGCGACGTCAGTTTTTGGAGCAAAACCTGCATCACACCAAAGGCGCCACAGGTGTGCTGATCTTCGTCTCGGAGGCCGAGCGCTATGTGGAGATTTTGGTGGATCAAGGCATTGCCGATGTTCTGGACAACGCCGTATGGGAAGGCATCGTGGCTGATTTTACCGCGAAAGTGCGCCAAGGTCAGACTCGGCAAGGGTTTCTGGATTGCATCGCCGCCTGCGGCAGGCTTTTACAAGAGCACGTGCCCGCCACCCACGAGCGCAATGAATTGCCCAATCACTTAGTGATTTTGCCGTAATGTTCGCGCCGGTTTATGGTTGGGTAGGTCGCTCAACCTTTGCTGGCTGACGCGGGATGGATGTATTTAAGCAATAAAAAAGGCCGAGCCCCCAAGGGGTTCGGCCTTTTTTGTATATGGTGCCCAGGAGAGGACTTGAACCTCCACGGCCGTGAGGCCACTAGCACCTGAAGCTAGCGTGTCTACCAATTTCACCACCTGGGCAGATGGTTAGCGGTGTTTTACGCCCGATTGACTTGCTGTCCAATTCCGCTTGGGCATTGCATCTGACGTAGGCCAAAAGCTAAGGACGCGCATATTAGTGGGCGGCTGTTGGCTTGTCAACGCTTGGATGAAGAAAATCACGATTTTGTATATGGCTTGTTCAAGCCGATGTTTTTACGTGGGTTTTTGGTAGTAACACGATAGGTTTGTGTAATTTGAGTTATTATATTATATTTATAGCTATCAAGCTCGACGTACACTGCCAGCGTACGCAAACCTAATAAAATAGATAAGAGGTAGATATGAATAAGATCTTTGCGAGTGTTGCGCTCGCCTCTATGGTTGTTGCCTCTCAGGCCGCAAGCGCCTTGACGGTGGGGTTTTCTCAGGTTGGCTCTGAAAGTGGCTGGCGCACGACCTTCTCGGAGTCTGTTAAAGCCGAAGCCGAACGCCGCGGAATCGATCTCAAGTTCTCGGACGCCCAGCAAAAGCAAGAAAACCAAATCAAAGCCATTCGCAGTTTTATCGCTCAAGGTGTGGATGCGATTGTTGTCGCCCCTGTGGTTGAGACCGGTTGGCGGCCGGTGCTGATGGAGGCCGCTCGCTCGCGCATTCCAGTGGTGATTGTCGACCGCAATGTGGATGTGGGCAATAGTCGCTTGTATGTGACTCGAATTGCCCCGGACTTTGTCGATGAAGGGCGCAAGGCGGCGGGCTGGCTGATGGACGCCACCGGTGGCGATTGCGACATTGTTGAGTTGCAGGGCACGGTAGGCTCAAGTGCCGCGATTGGCCGCATGGAAGGGTTTAATGAGGTGCTGGCTGAGTACCCGAATGCGCAGATTGTTCGCTCGCAAACCGCTGAATTTACTCGCTCGAAGGGTAAAGAGGTGATGGAAAGTATTTTAAAAGCTGAGGGCGGCGGTAAAAATTTATGCGCGCTTTGGACTCACAACGATGAGATGGCGCTGGGCGCTATTCAGGCCATTAAAGAGGCGGGGCTGCAGCCGGGCAAAGACATTTTAGTGGTGTCGGTGGATGCAGTAGACGATATTTTTACCGCGCTTAAAGCTGGTGATGTAAATGCGACTGTGGAGATGAGTCCACACTTAGGTGGCCCGGCGTTTGATGTGATTGATGAATACTTAAAAGGTAAGCGCGATTTTGAAAAATGGATCGTGATGGACGGCGAGGTTTTTACGCAACAAAATTACCAGGCCGAATACAACAAGCGCATGGGTGCCGAGTAGGCGCTGCAATTAATAATAATGATGGTGCTGTTTGTGTTCGGCCCAAGCCCTAGGGTGTTGGTCGCGCGATCAGCCAGTCGACGAGTCAGATTATGAGTCAAGAAGAAGCAGTGTTAACGCTTCGCGGATTGGTAAAAACCTTCCCGGGCGTCAAAGCGCTCGACGGCGTAGATTTTACTTTGCGTCGTGGCGAGATCCACGCGTTACTGGGCGAGAACGGCGCGGGGAAATCTACCTTAATTAAGGTGATGACCGGCGTCTACACCCGCGATGGGGGCGATATTACGCTTGATGGTGACGCGATATTTCCGGCTAATACCGGCGATGCCCAGGATCTGGGGATTAGCACCGTATACCAAGAGGTGAACTTGCTGCCGAACTTATCGGTGGCACAGAATTTATATCTGGGTCGTGAGCCAAAACGGTTTGGCTTAATCGACTGGCGCCGTATGAACCGCGAGGCGCGCGAGCTACTGTTGGAATACAAACTCGATTTGGATGTGAGTGCGCCGTTAACCGATTATTCGGTAGCGATTCAGCAGTTGATTGCGATTGCCCGCGGTGTGTCTATGTCGGCCAAGGTGCTAATTTTAGATGAGCCTACCGCTAGTTTAGATGCCGACGAAGTTCGATCTCTGTTTGAGATTATGCGTTCGCTTAAGGCTCAGGGCATCGGTATTGTGTTTGTGACACATTTTCTCGATCAAGTTTATGCCGTGTGTGATCGCATCACTGTTTTGCGCAATGGTGCATTGGTGGGCGAGTATAAAACAGCAACCCTAACGCAAGATAAGCTCGTTAGTCATATGCTGGGTAAGGACTTGGAAAAAGCGGTGCATCAAAAGCGGGTCGACAATGAAGATCACGCTGGCGAAACACTGTTGAAGCTCGACCAGTTTGGCGGTGACGATTTACAGCCACTCGATTTGTCGGTGCGTGCCGGTCAAGTGGTTGGTTTGGCAGGTTTGCTGGGTTCCGGCCGAACGGAATTATGCAAGCTGGTGTTTGGAGTCGACTCAGCCAGCACTGGCACTATGACACTGAGACAGCAAAGCACACGCTTTAAGCATACCCGCCAAGCGGTTATGGCCGGGCTGGGCTTATGCCCGGAAGATCGTAAGCGCGACGGTATTTTTGGCCCTATGTCGATTCGCGAGAATATGATAATGGCGCTGCAAAACAAACGTGGCTGGTGGCGTTATATCCCCCGCAGCAAACAGCGTGAGCTGGCCGAGCACTATGTGCAAGCGCTTAATATTGCCACCAGTGATATCGAAAAACCCATCAACCAGTTAAGTGGCGGCAATCAGCAAAAGGTTATTTTGGCGCGCTGGCTTGCCTCTGAACCGCAGCTGTTGTTGCTGGATGAACCCACCCGCGGTATTGACGTAGGCGCCCACGCCGAGATTATTCAATTGATCCGCAAGCTGTGCGATCAAGGCCTTGGTTTGTTGGTCGCCTCGTCAGAGCTGGATGAGTTAGTCGACTTTGCCGATAAAGTGGTGGTGTTGCGCGATCGGCGCAAAGTGGCCGAAGTGGCGGGTAACGATATCTCGCAGCAAACGATTATGCAGGCCATCGCCGGCCAATAAGTTAGGTTTTATCATGAGTTATGCAAATTTATCACCCGAGGTGCGGCGCTTTATTTGGCCCATCGCAGGGTTAGTGTTGTTGTTGCTGGTCAATGTATTGATCTCGCCTGAATTTTTCCAGCTAGAGGTAAAAGACGGCCGTTTGTACGGCAGCGTAATCGATGTGCTTAATCGCGCGGCGCCGGTGGCGCTGCTGGCGATTGGCATGACCTTAGTGATCGCCACTGGCGGTATCGACTTATCGGTTGGTTCGGTAATGGCCATTGCCGGTGCAGTTAGCGCGAGTTTAATTGTCAGCGGTGTCGATAATATCGCGCTGATCATTGGCGGCGGTTTGTTGGCGGGTGTCGCAGCGGGTTTTGTCAATGGCTTTTTAGTGGGCTACTTTGGTATTCAGCCGATCGTTGCCACCTTGATTTTAATGGTGGCAGGGCGGGGCATTGCGCAGCTTATTAACGCCGGCCAAATTGTGACTTTCCATCACGATGCATTTGCTTTTTTAGGGGTGGGTTACTTTTTGGGTCTACCTTTTCCTATTGTGCTTGTCATTATAACGTTCGTGTTAGTGCAGCTTTTGATGCGCCGCACCGCACTTGGTTTGTTTGTCGAGGGTGTTGGCGCTAACGCCAGCGCCAGCCATTACATTGGCATTAACGATAAACTGATTAAGTTAATGGTGTACTGCATCTCCGGCCTGTGCGCTGCAGTGGCCGGCATGATTGCCGCAGCGGATATCGGCGGTAGCGACGCTAATAACGCGGGCCTATGGTTGGAGTTGGATGCAATTCTTGCCGTGGTGATTGGTGGCGCTTCACTGATGGGTGGGCGATTTTCTATATTTTTGTCGATTATCGGCGCGCTGATCATTCAAACGTTAACCATTACTATTATTTTAAGTGGTGTTCCGCCTAAGTTTAATCTTCTGATTAAGGCGGCCGCTATTATCATCATTTTGTTGTTGCAATCACCTGAGTTTCACCGCCAGGTTGCACGTTTTCGCAAGCGGCGGGGTGCGTAATGTTTAACCGTAAATTTTTACCCTTATATGTTACTTGTTCGCTGTTTTCATTGTTGTTTTTAGCCGGCTCCGTCCAATTTGAGAATTTTGGTACGCTGCGGGTTTTTATGAACCTGTTTACCGATAACGCGTTCTTGATTATTACGGCCGTCGGCATGACGTTTGTGATTTTGTCGGGCGGCATTGACTTGTCGGTCGGCTCCACCATTGCTTTAAGCGGCGTCATTATCAGTGTGTTGTTGCAAGCCGGTTGGCATCCGCTACCGGCGTTTGCCGTGGTGTTGGTCCTGGGAACCGTGTTTGGTGCTGTGATGGGGGCAATTATTCACTACTATAAGTTGCAGCCTTTTATTGTCACCTTGGCGGGGATGTTTTTTGCGCGCGGTTTGAGCTCGGTTATCAGTGAAGAGTCTGTGCCTATCATGCACGAGTTTTACGACAGCGCCGCCATGTTTGCCTTTGAGTTGCCGGGCGGGGCTTGGCTGGGTAGCTCTACCATTATTGCGTTATTGGTGGTGGTGCTGGCAATTGTGCTGGCGAATTTTACTCGCTTTGGTGGCCGGGTGTATGGCTTGGGGGGCGATGCCCACTCAGCGGCCCTGATGGGCATTAATATTGCGCGCACGACTATTAGCGTTTATGCCCTTAGCTCGTTCTTGGCGGCTCTTGCCGGTATCGTATTTAGTTTTTATACCTTCTCGGGTTACTCGTTAGCGGCGGTCGGGGTTGAACTGGACGCGATTGCGGCCGTGGTGATCGGCGGCACCCTGCTAACCGGTGGTTATGGCTATGTTATCGGCACCCTGTTTGGGGTACTTATTATGGGTGTGGTGCAAACTTATATCTCGTTTGACGGTACCTTAAGCAGCTGGTGGACGAAGATTGTGATTGGCCTGCTGTTGTTTATCTTTATCGCTTTGCAGCGCTTTTTGGTGCGTCGCCGGCGTTAATGTTGCTTACACTTGAGTGAACCCGCCGATGGCGTATGCTAAGGTATCCTTAGTGTTAGCAATAATAGGGTGCTGGTTATGAGGCTTGCTGTCAGCGGGGGCTTGCTTGTTGCTCTGGCGAATCGGCTATTTAGCGTTTGGCTCAAGAGCGCGACCTGGCTGTTGGCTTGTTTGGTTTGGACCCCTCACTTGCAAGCCGTTGACGCTGAGCCTCGGTTAACCACAACGAGCCGGGCAGCTGACACTGATGCCGGGATTCGCTCAGATAAAGATACCACCGTGCTGCGAGTTCGGTACCCTCATAATAACTCTCCCGATCCCGCTTATGCCCACCGCCTGGAATATGTCGAGTCGGTGCTCGATCTTGTTTTGTCGCACTCGGGGCAACCTTATACGTTGCTGCCGGTGCCCACTCAAACGGTCACTGATAATCGCAACAGCCGAAACCTGCTATCGGGGTATTACGATGTGAACTGGTTGCACACTAATCGTCAGCGGGAGGCGGCCTTGCAGTCCGTGCGAATCCCGTTGTTTAAAGGTGTTACCGGTTGGCGTGTTCTATTAATCCACAGTAATGACCAAGCGCGCTTTAGCGCGATTGATCATCTTGAGCAGTTAAAGGCTTTGCGCGCCGGTCAAGGTCATGATTGGCCGGACACGCCTTTGTTGGCGTCTCACAGTTTTTCGATGCAAACATCGGTCAGCCGCAATAGTTTGATCAGTATGTTGGCCGGTCAGCGTATTGATTATTTTCCGCGTTCGGTGGTTGAGGTATTTGATGAGCTGGAAATGTATCAACACGAGAACATTGCGTTGGAGCAAACTTTGGCGCTGGTGTATCCCACTGCACAGTATTTCTTTGTGGCGCCAGACAACCAACGCTTAGCCGATGTACTTAAGTCAGGGCTTGAAGCGACTATTGCCAGTGGCGATTTTACTGACTTGTTTAACCGCTTTTACGGTGATGCGATAGCCCGTGCGCACCTATCCAACCGCCACGTTTTTAAGCTGACTAATCCGCTGTTGCCCAAAGAGACGCCGCTCGACCGACCAGAGCTGTGGCTGCGCTTCCCACGGGCCGAGTAGCCGTGATTTTTAATGGCTTTGCCCGCGTTATAGGATTGTTTTTGCTCGCGCGTTCGTACTGAATGTGACTTTTACCTGCGCTTTTTGTTGCCTGTTCCGCGATGCGTTTGGTCAAAGCGTTGGCGCTAAGGTTTAACCATGGCGGGTAGGATGGTATTCTTTTAGCGCGCCGATCGCGGCAGCTCGGCGCACCCTTCACCTTCAGTGTGTTCACCCCTAACTTAAGTAGGCACCCCTTTGTACGATCAGTATCAAGCCATCATCTTTGATATGGATGGCACCTTAATCGATAGTGGCCAGCTGCACGAAGTCGCTTGGACGGAAACCCTCAATAAGTTTGCGATTCCCATCGATAGGCCGCTAATGCGCTCGTTGGCGGGCGTGCCAACCAAAGGCACCATCGAAATTTTGCTCAAACATTTTGACTGCAAGGTTGAGGCATCGTTGGATGTCATGAACGACTTTAAAGAGGCGGTGGTGCGCGACAAGATTAACGATTACGTTAAGCCCACCGCATTGCTGCAGCTGGCTGAGCGCTATTACGGTAAAAAGCCCATGAGCGTGGGCACCGGTGCCTACACTGACGAGGCGAAGAGCATTATTGAGCAGTGCCAGATTAGCTACCTGATCGATCATGTGGTGGGGGCCGATTTAGTGGCTGCCCCTAAGCCCGCCCCCGATACCTTTTTGCGCTGCGCCGAGTTAATGGGGGTTGCCCCGGAGCACTGTGTGGTGTTTGAAGACGCCAAGCTGGGGTTAGAGGCTGCACGCCGCGCCGGTATGGCGGCCGTTGATGTGCTGGATGTGCTGGGTATTGAGAACGATTACTTTTTATAGTCCTAGACGCAGTGGCTAGCGCTTGGCGGTGAGGTTAATGGCTCACCCCAGCGCGGCCAAAATGTCCAGCGCCGTTACTACGCCTACCAGTACTCCTTGCTCGGTGAGGTAAATCACATCTGCTTGCTGCGCCAGCATCAGGCTGCGCACCGTTTCTATGCTGGTGTCGGCGTCGGCACTGACCGGATTGGTTCGCATAATCTGGTGCGCCGTGCAGTAAACCTGGGCGCGTCGCACCCATTGGGTTAACTCGTCGAGGTTCTCCACCTCGGTGCCCGTCGCACGTCTAAAGCTATCGTTTACCGCCTGAGCGCGGTAGGTCTCGTCGCTGTTAAGAAACCCCGCAATCTCACCGCTACTAAGCACGCCGACCAACTGATGGTCCGAGGCGATCACTGGCGCCTGGCTGACATTGTGGCGCGCCAAAAAGTGGCGTGCGCGATCGACTGACCAGCCTTCATAAATGCAGGTGACGTGGGGGCTCATGATAGAGCGCACGGGGGTGGTACCTAATGTGTCGGTCATTGTTGTCAAGGTGTCGTTGTTATTTTGGTCATGCGACATCTTAGCGCTAATCGATGTTTTTGACGACCTGTGTCAGCGCTGTCTTTTTTATTATAATATAAAACTATTAAAATCTTTATGTTGGCAAGAATAATAATCTGAGGGCCTGTTGAGAGGGGTGAGAGCGCATTAGCCGAGGCATTTCGGGCTTAGTGAATACGCCCTGGCACTGCGAAAGCCTAAGTCGCCTCGGGTTCACCCTGTAAAAGTGTTTGACAAGGGTGGAAGTGATTAGGATAATATTATAATACAAAATAAAGATGCGCCCGAATTCCGTGCGCTTGGGATATGTCTTATGAGTTCTTATGCCTTGGGCCTGGATTACGGCTCAGATTCAGTCAGAGCACTGTTGGTCAACACCGCCACTGGTGAAGAGGTGGCCACCAGCGTTATTAATTACCCCCGCTGGGCTAAAGGCCTTTACTGCGAGCCGGCGGCAGATCAGTTCCGTCAGCACCCGCTGGATTACCTAGAGAGCCTAGAGCAGGTGTTGGCTGGGCTGTGGCAGCGCGCACCAAAGGGTGCGGCGCAGGCCGTGGTGGGAGTCAGCTTTGACACCACAGGGTCTACCCCGATTGCGGTAGATGCCGAGGGTACGGCTCTGGCGTTAAAGCCGGCGTTTGCCGACAACCCCAACGCAATGTTTGTGCTTTGGAAGGATCACACCGCTGTGCGCGAGGCCGCCGAGATTACCGCGGCCGCTGAGCAGGCCCCCGAGAACTACCTAAAGTACGAGGGCGGTATTTACTCGTCCGAGTGGTATTGGTCGAAGGCGCTGCACGTAATGCGCGCCGACAAAGCCGTCGCGGCTGCCGCCTATATGTGGGTTGAGCACTGCGATTGGATGTCGGCCATATTAACCGGCACCACTCACCCGGATGTGTTCCGCATGGGCCGTTGTGCGGCAGGCCATAAAGTCATGTGGCACGAGAGCTGGGGCGGCTACCCACCCAACGATTTTTTTACCGGCATCGACCCGCTATTAGACGGTTTATGCGAGCGCCTGCCGAGCGAAACCTTTTGCGCCGATGAGCGCGTTGGCGGCTTAACCGCTGAATGGGCCGAGCGTTTGGGGTTGCCCGAGGGCATCGCCGTGGGCTTTAGCGCGTTTGATTGCCACATGGGCGCGGTAGCGGCCAATGTGCAGCCCGGCGTACTCACCAAAATTATGGGTACCTCCACCTGCGATATCACCATTGCCAGCCACGCGGCTATTGGCGATAACTGCGTGCGCGGTATTTGCGGCCAAGTGGACGGTTCGGTCATTCCCGGCATGGTGGGGTTAGAGGCGGGGCAGTCGGCCTTTGGTGACTTATACGCTTGGTTTAAACGCTTAGTGAATGGCCCGGCGATTCAGGTTATCGAGCAATCTGAGCATTTAGACGCGGCCACCCGCGAGCGGTTACTGGCCGAGCTAGAAGATAAAAGCTTAATCGCCATGAGCGCGGCCGCAGCAAAATTAGCGCCAGGTACCAGTGGCGTTACCGCACTCGATTGGGTTAACGGCCGGCGCACGCCGGATGCTGATCAAACCGTATCGGGCGCGATTACCGGCTTAAAAATGGGCAGCACCAGTGCCGAAGTGTTTCGCGCACTGGTCGAGGCTACTGCCTTTGGTGCCCGCGCTATTATCGAGCGTTTTCGCGCTGAAGGCGTTGCCGTCGACAGCGTGGTGGCCATTGGCGGTATCTCGAAAAAGTCCGACTTTGTCATGCAAACCTGCGCCGATGTTTGGAATTGCCCCATCGATGTTCTGGAAAGTGAGCAAAGCTGCGCACTGGGTGCCGCGATTTTTGCCGCGACAGTCGGCGGGGCTCACCCGGATGTTGCCAGTGCGCAACAAGCTATGGGCTCCAGCGTGAGCCAAACCTATCAACCCAACGAGCAAGCGGCGGCGATTTTTGATGAGCTGTACAAGCAGTATCAAGCGCTAGGCCAATACGTGGAGGCGGCAAAATCGTGAGCAAATATCTCGAATTAAAACGTCAGGCGTTTGAAGCCAACATGGAACTAAACGCACGCGGTTTAGTGGTTTACACCTGGGGTAACGTATCGCAAATTGATCGCGCCGAAGGTGTTATTGCCATTAAGCCCAGCGGCGTGGCTTACGCCGATATGCAGGTTGACGACATTGTTGTGGTGGATTTGGACAATAACATTGTTGAAGGCGCGATGCGGCCCTCGTCGGACACCCGCACTCATACCCATCTGTATCGACACTTCGACGCCATTGGCGGTGTGACTCATACCCACTCGACGTACGCCACCGCGTGGGCACAGGCGCAAGAGTCGATTCCGTGCCTCGGCACCACTCACGCGGACTACGCCTATGGCGCTATTCCCTGCACAGCGGTAATGAGCGATGCACAAATTGCGCGCGATTACGAAGAAGAAACCGGTGTGCAGATTACCGATTGCTACAAAGATCGCAACCCGGTGGAATCACCCATGGTGATTATTGCCGGCCACGCGCCCTTTACTTGGGGCAAAGATGCGGCGCAATCGGTTTCCCATGCCGTCATCTTAGAAGAAATCGCCAAGATGGCTTACCTGACTCGCACCCTTAAGCGCGATGTAGCGCCGCTTAAACAAGGCATTATCGATAAACACTATTTGCGCAAGCACGGCAAAAACGCTTACTACGGGCAGAGCTAAAGCTCGGCCACGACCCCAATAAAAGAGAGGCTATTATGAAAGTATACGGCGATAAAAAAGTATGGTTTGTGACCGGCTCGCAGCATTTGTACGGGCCGGCAATGCTTAAAGAAGTGGCTGACAACAGCGCAAAGATTGCCGAGGGATTAACGGCCTCGGATGCGCTCTCGGCAGAAATTGTCAGCAAAGGTGTGGTCACGACCCCTGAAGAGATCTTGGATGTATGCCAAGCGGCCAACTCAGATAAAAACTGTGTGGGTTTGATTTTGTGGATGCACACGTTCTCGCCCGCCAAAATGTGGATTGCCGGTTTGTCAGCGTTAAGCAAACCCTATATGCATTTGCACACCCAGTTTGGCGCCGAGCTGCCTTGGGCAGACATCAATATGCACTATATGAACCTTAACCAAAGTGCCCACGGTGATCGGGAGTTTGGTTACATTGGTACCCGCTTGCGTCAGGAGCGCAAAGTCGTGGTGGGCCACTGGCAGCGAGAGAGCGTACAGCAGCAAGTTGATAACTGGGTACGCGCCGCCATGGGTTGGCACGAGTCGCACACCCTAAAGGTGGCACGCTTTGGCGATAACATGCGGCAAGTCGCGGTAACCGAAGGCGATAAAGTCTCGGCACAAATTCAGTTCGGTTACGAGGTGCATGCGTTTGGTTTAGGTGATTTGTCGGCCGCGTGCGACAAAATTACCGATTCTGAGATTGCCAGCCAGCTTGAGTTATACAAGCAAGAATACACGATTGATGCCGCCGTATTTGACGATGCCCACCAGCTAGAAATGCTGCAAAACGAAGCGCGCTTAGAGCTGGGAATGGAGCGCTTTATGGAGGCCGGTAACTTTAAAGCCTTTACTAATTGCTTTGAAAACCTCACCGGTTTGTCTGGCCTGCCGGGCTTGGCAACGCAGCGCTTGATGAGCAAAGGCTACGGCTACGGTGGTGAGGGCGATTGGAAAACCGCCGCCATGAACCGCATCGTTAAAGTGATGAGCAAAGGCCGCACCGGTGGCACCTCGTTTATGGAAGATTACACCTACCACTTTGGCGCGACCGATCAAGTGCTGGGGGCGCATATGCTAGAAATTTGCCCCAGCATTACCGACGCGAAACCAGAGGTTGTCGTGGCGCCGCACACCATTGGTATTAAGAAAGACATTGCGCGCTTACTGTTTACCGGTGCCAGCGGTCCGGCGCTTAATATATCAACCATCGATATGGGCACGCGCTTTCGTATTATTGTGAACGAAGTAGAAACGGTAGCGCCGCCGGCCGATTTGCCTAATTTACCTGTTGCTAAAGCCCTGTGGGAACCTAAGCCAAGCTTAGAGGTTGCCGGCGCTGCCTGGATTCACGCCGGGGGTGCGCACCACAGTGTCTACACTCAGGGCATTACCACCGAGCAAGTCATCGATTTTGCCGAGATGGCGGGTGTCGAGTTGGTGGTGATTGACGAGAACACCAATATTCGCGAGTTTAAACAAGAGCTGCGCCACAATGCGGTGTTCTACCATTTAAGTCAGGGCATCTAAGCGTTTAGCGTTTAAAGCTTGGCGCCGGTGTAACGCCGGCGCGGCTGAGGCCGTCAGTTTAATGTTAAGCCACCTGTAAGTCATAATCCTACGGGTGGGGCCGCTATAAACGAGGCGCTTTAGTGGCTCGCCCTACGGCAAAGGCCTTTTGGGGCTTTGTCTTCAAGTAATCGCAACATTGATGATAACAAACTAGCCTAAGGGGACGCGAGCGGCAATAATGTTCGTTTAAGTCAAAGCTTAATCGCTAAGTGCAATAATAACGTTTGATGCCGGAGTAGCCTCCGGCCACGACAGGCAGATAATAATGAAGACAGAAAAGCTATCGGTACTGGAGAAAGTTGGTTTTGGTGCAGGGGATATGGCGGTAAACGTCATGATCGCGGCCATGTTCTACTTTATGCAGTACTTCTATACCGACATCTTCGGTCTTAAGCCTGCCCACGTGGGGATGCTATTTTTAGCGGCCCGCTTTGTCGACGCCTTTAGCGACCCCTTTATGGGGTTGTTAACCGATAAGTACAAATCCCGTTGGGGGCGGTTTCGCCCGTACTTTTTGTACTTAGCCATTCCTTATGGCTTCTCGGTGTTCTTGCTGTTTACCACGCCCGATTTTAGCTACAACGCCAAGCTGGTGTGGGCCTACGTTACCTATTTGTTTGCCACCTTAATGTTTACCGGCGTGGCCATTCCCTATATCTCGTACATCGGGGTGCTAACGTCCGAGCCGCAAGAGCGGTTATCGGCCAATGGCTATCGGATGTTTTTTGCCAAGATCGCCAACGTGGTTATCGTCGCGTCGGTGCCAAAATTGGCCATCATGTGGGGCGATGGCAACCCGGCACAAGGTTATCAGGCGGCGATGGGCTTGATGTCGTTTCTGGGCGTGCTGTTGCTGCTTATGTGCTTTTTTACCACTCGCGAGCGGGTTGAGCAT
Organism: uncultured Gilvimarinus sp.; assembly: GCF_963972205.1. Classification (NCBI taxonomy): domain Bacteria; kingdom Pseudomonadati; phylum Pseudomonadota; class Gammaproteobacteria; order Cellvibrionales; family Cellvibrionaceae; genus Gilvimarinus; species uncultured Gilvimarinus sp. The sequence continues at coordinate 166,836 of NZ_CAXAUC010000002.1, forward strand.
GTGGTGGATAAAAAGTCGTTGCGCGAGCAGGCCAAATACCTACTTAAAAATGACCAGTGGCTGGTGCTTAGCGCTTGTTGCGTATTAGGCACGCTGGGTTACGCTCTGCGCGGTGGCGTTGCCTTTTATTACGGAATTTATTTTTTGGGCGGCGATGAGGCCTTGGCCGGTAATTTTACCGCCGCCGGTATTGCCGCCTCTATTGCCTCAATGGTCGCCTCCACCTGGATTACCAAGCGCTTTTGTAAAGTACAGCTGTTTCGCTGGTCACAGATTTTGGTGTTTGTGTTAAGTGTACTGATGTATTTTGCGGTCGATCCCGGCGATATCGTTTTGGCGTTTGGCTTGTATATTTTATTGTCGTTTGTGGTCGACTTGCATGCGCCGGTGTTTTGGTCGGCCATTGCCGAAGCGGTTGACTACGGCGAGGCGAAAACCGGTAAAAGAGTATCTGGCCTCTCGTTTGGAGGGATTTCATTCTGCCAAAAAGCCGGCTCCGGTTTGGCCGGTTACGTTACCGGTATGCTGCTAACCTACTATGGGTATCAGGCCGGTGAAGTACAAAGCGATTTTACCATGAATGGCTTGGCATTGATGTTGACCGTTATTCCCGGCGTATTTCACGCCTTGATGGGGCTGGTAATGTTTAAGTACCGCATTACCGATCGTTTTTATAACGAGCTAAAAGCGCGCGGCGAAATAGCCGGCGAACAAGCGCCCGACCACACAACAGAGACACCTTTATAGCGGGCTGCTGGTGCGTTATAGGTTTGTTTTAAATATTATTGGAGAGACACGTGAGCGTATTAACCCCTTTGATCGAGCAGCGCGCCGATCCGTATATACACAAGCATACCGACGGTTACTATTATTTTACCGCTTCGGTGCCCGCTTACGATGGAATCGAGCTGCGCCGTGCCACCACGATTGCCGGATTGGCAGCTGCCGAAACCGTGATGGTGTGGACTAAGCCCGACACCGGCCCCTATAGCGATTTGATTTGGGCGCCCGAGATTCATTTTAATGAGGGTGCTTGGTACGTTTATTTTGCCGCTGCGCCCTCGCGAGACATTAAAGACGACTTGTTTCAACATCGTATGTATGCGATCTCGACGAACGCGGATAACCCATTAACTGGCGACTGGACTTTTGAGGGCCAAATCGAGACCGGCATGGACACCTTTTGTTTAGATGCTACCACCTTTAATCACAAGGGGGTGTTGTACTATTTGTGGGCACAAAAAGAAGAGGGTGTTCGCGGTAACTCAAACCTCTATATTGCCCCCATGAAAACACCGGTCGAGATCGACGGCAAACCAGTGCGCTTAACTATCCCCGAGTACGATTGGGAAACCATCGGCTTTTGGGTTAACGAAGGCCCGGCTGTTGTTAAACACGGTGGCCGTTTGTTTATCACCTACTCGGCCAGCGCAACCGATGAAAATTACGCGATGGGTCTGCTGTGGGCGGACGAATCGTCTGACTTATTAGACCCGGCCAGTTGGAGTAAATCAAAAACCCCGGTGCTGACCAGCAGCCCCGGTTACAATATTTTTGGCCCCGGCCACAACAGCTTTACCCAATCGGAAGATGGCCAAACCGATATGTTGGTTTACCATGCCCGTACCTACACCGAAATTGAAGGTGACCCGCTGTGGGACCCTAATCGCCATACTTTTGTTAAGCCGCTAAAGTGGGGTGACGATGGTATGCCGGTATTTGGTGATGCGGCATTGGATGATTAACTGTTTATGGCCCGCAACTGCGGGCCTTTTTTTACGCACGCAATAACCGCCTGTCATTGATATTGAGATTCCCCATGAAATTGTCCGCATTATTGCTTGGCGCTGCGCTGAGCATGGCCACAGTCACGCCCGCTCTAGCCGTTGAATATTTTCCGCTGCAGGATGTTCGCCTAACGGAAGGTCCCTTTAAGCACGCGCAAGAGAAAAACCTGCAATACGTACTGGCGATGCAGCCCGATCGGTTGTTAGCGCCTTATTTAATAGAGGCGGGGCTTAAACCCAAGGCCGATAATTACGGCAACTGGGAAGATACCGGCCTTAATGGCCATATCGGCGGTCACTACCTAACCGCGTTAAGCCTTGCCTACGCCGCCACTGGTAACGCGGAAGTGTTGCGACGGCTTAACTATATGCTCGATGAGCTAGCGCGGGCGCAACAAGCCAATGGCAACGGTTATTTGGGCGGTGTACCCAAAGGTGACAAGCTTTGGCACGAGATCGCCAAAGGCGATATTCGCGCCGACTTGTTCGCGCTTAACGGCTATTGGGTGCCTTGGTATAATTTACACAAAGTATTTGCCGGCCTGCGCGATGCTTATAGTTACACCGGCAGCGAGCAGGCCAAAACCATGCTGCTAGCCTGGGCCGATTGGGCGGCTAACCTGGTGGACGATTTAACCGATGAGCAAGTTCAAATTATGCTCACCACCGAATACGGCGGCATGAACGAAACCTTTGCCGATGTCTACGCCATTACACACGATAAACGCTATTTAACGCTAGCCGAGCAGTTTTCTCACGAGACTATTTTGCAACCGCTGGAAAAACATCGAGACCAGCTCACCGGTTTGCACGCTAATACCCAGATTCCTAAAGTGATTGGCTTTGAACGAGTTGCAGAGGAGGGAGGCTTAGCGAGCTGGCACGAGGCTGCCGAATATTTTTGGCATACTGTTGTACGCGAGCGCAGCGTGGCGATAGGCGGTAACAGTGTGCGTGAACACTTTCATGCCAAAGACGATTTCGAGCCGATGGTAACCGAGGTCGAAGGCCCGGAAACCTGCAATACCTATAACATGCTTAAACTCACCAAGCTGTTGTACGGTCGCGATGACAAGCTCGAATATGTTAACTACTACGAGCGGGCACTCTACAATCATATCTTGTCGTCGCAAGATCCAGACACAGGCGGCTTAGTGTATTTTACCCCCATGCGGCCTAATCATTATCGTATGTATTCGCAGCCGCAAGAGGCTATGTGGTGCTGCGTGGGTTCAGGCATCGAGAATCATATGAAGTACGGCGAGTTTATATACGCCCACGAAGGCGATGCGCTGTACGTCAATTTGTTTATTGCCTCGACTTTGCAGTGGCCAGAAAAATCACTGGCGTTAACCCAAGTAACTCGCTTCCCCGACGAGTCTTCGACCAAGCTAACGTTTAACAAATCGGCAGATATTACGTTAAAGCTGCGCTACCCGGAGTGGGCCGCTAAAGATCAAGCTGTGGTAAAAGTTAATGGTAAACCCGTACCAGTGAAGGCCGCACCAGGGCAGTACATCAGCTTGCAGCGCGAGTGGCAAAAAGACGACGTAGTGATCCTTGAGCTGCCCATGCAAACGCACCTAGAGGCGTTGCCGGATGGCTCGGATTACTACGCCATTTTATATGGCCCTATTGTGCTCTCGGCCGCAACCAAGCCTTTTAAAGATGAAGTGCTTAACTACTATTCCGATGCCAGCCGTATGGGACATATTGCTAGTGGCGAGATGTGTCCGATTGAGCAAGCGCCTATGCTGGTGGCTAACAGCACCGAGTTTGCCGATAAAATTAAGCGCCTTGACGGCGATACGCTGCGCTTTGAAGCCGCCGGGATTATTCAGCCAAAAGCCTATAAAGACCTTGAATTGATTCCGTTTTTTCGTGTGCATCAGTCGCGCTATATGTTGTATTGGCCCTATAGCACGCCCGATAATTTAGCCGCGAAGCGCGCGGCCGGCGCCGAAAAAGAAGCCGTTATGCTAGCGCTTGAAGCGCGCACGGTTGATAAAGTCGCGCCCGGGGAGCAACAGCCCGAGTCCGATCACTTTTTTAAAGCGGGTAACAGTGAAGCCGGCGTTAACGCTGGCCGCCATTGGCGCCACGCTTACGACTGGTTTAGCTACCAGTTGAACGACCCGGACGCGCAGGCAAAGGTGTTGCGCATTACCTATTTTGGTGGCGATCAAGGCCGTCGTTTTAGTATTTTGTTGAACGGTGAGACCATTGCCAATGTGGCACTTAGCAACGAGCAAGGCCCGGTGTTTTACACTGTGGATTACCCGCTACCAGAGGCGGTACTCGCCCAGGCCCAAGGCGGCAAGCACGAGCTAAAATTTGTCGCCGCTGAGGGCTCTATTGCCGGTGGTATTTATGGTGTGCGCCTGTTAAAAATGTCCTCACCATCAGCATTAACGAATTAGCTTCTAATGAGCGGCAAGGATGCTCTTCTTACTTACCGTCGCGCGGCGAATATTTAATATTCGCCAGCATCTTTTTACCTATCGCGACAAAAGCCTCGTGCTCTTCGGGGGTTAAACCGTGGAGGTATTGCGCCTCTACCTCCTGCTCTGCTGCGCGAATTTTTCCTAGCAGAGCGATTCCTTTTCTGGTGAGTGACAGTATTTGGCTGCGTCCGTCCTCTGGGTGAGGGCGGCGGTCGATAAGCCGTTGGGCCTCTAGTTCTTTAACGAGCCGGGTAATCTGCCCTTTGTCCCGACCGCTAACGGCGCACAAACGGTTGGCGGTGCAGGGTTGTTTTTCGGCTTGTATCAGGTGCAGGGCTCGCACATGCATACCACCCAAAGAGACGCCAAACTCTTGCGCCGCGCGCTTGCAGTTCACTTTTATATGGAACGCTAGTTGCCATAATGTGTCGTGTATATCGGATGCTTGGCTCATAAACTGGTTGACTTTATCAACTTGAAATAATATGGTTGATATTGTCTACTATATTTCTGTCTGCTACAAGTTGTTTGCCACAAGGGGAATCCTTATGTCTCGACCTGCTCCGCGGTTGCTGCGTGTCATACGTGCCTACTCTGTCACTCCCCATATGCGTCGCATCGTGCTGGGGGGCGAGGGGTTAACGGGGTTTCCTGACGGTCATGAAAGCGCCAACTTTAAACTGCTGCTGCCTCCGGCTGATGGCGGGCCGTTAAACCTTGATGACCTCCGCGCTACCGATCGTGCCACTCGCCCTATTGTGCGCACCTACACCGTGCGTTATTACGACGCCGAGCGGCAAGAGGTGGCCGTCGACTTTATGATGCATCGCAATCATGGGCCGGCCTCAGGCTGGGCTGCTCAAGCGTCGCCAGGTGATGAGGTGGGATTTGCCGGGCCGGGACAGCCCAAGTTTGTGAATGCCGAGGCTGACTGGTTTTTCTTCGCTGGTGATATGTCGGCACTGCCTGCCATTGGTGCAAATATCGAACGCTTGCCTCCGGCGGCGAAAGGCCATGCCGTGCTTGAGGTATTGAGCGAAGAAGATCGCCAAGAGTTGACGTTCCCTAAGGGAATAAAGGTTACCTGGGTAATTAACCCCGAGCCGGAGCGGTCTAACTCGTTATTGTTGGATGCGGTGAAACGCCAGCCGTGGTTAAGCGGTCAGCCTTCGGTTTGGGCGGCTGGTGAAGGGCAAACCGCCCGCGCGTTGCGCCACTATTTTAAGCGGGAGCGGCAGGTCGAAAAGCACAATCTATACACCAGTGGTTATTGGCAAATCGGTATGACGGAAGATGTTCATCAAATTGCAAAACGTAAAGAGTAAGCGCTTTGTTGGCGCGGATCACACTTGTCGGTGTTTTGTGCAACGTGATCTGCGTCGTATCGGGGCCGGCGCGTTTTCGCTTATTCTTGCGCCCCCAACCCTTGTTTAGCCTATCACGGAGAGGCCATTATGAAGTGGATAAAAATCTTACGTAGCGCGGTATTCATGCTGTTAGTTGTCGCCAGTTATGCCAAAGCAGAAGACGCGTTATCGCTAAAGTTGTTAGAGCGTTGGGCTGCGACTAACGTAGAGTTAAAGCCGCTTGGCGAGCAAGTGAAAGACTTTCAAAACACTGAAGCTCTTAAAAATTACTCTGAAGATCCGTTCGAAATATTGACACTTAGTGACGCCAAACAGGACGAGCTAATAAATGCCGCGTTAAAAGAGCGTGGTATTTACGACGATGTGCAGGCGGTTATGGACGAGTACGACTGGGACAATTACGGCGAATTTTCCCGTGTTCATATGCGTTTTTCGGGGCTTTATATGTATAAAATGCAGCAAGATCGTGGCGGGCAAGCGTATGCGCCTATACTGGAAAAGCTGCAATTAACACAGGAGGATCTCGATTTTTTAGAGGCTCACTGGGAGCAGATGCAAGCGGCGATGACACAAGTCGGCAGCTCTTAATTCTGCGAGGATGAAGAGGGCCTACCGGGGTAGGCCCTCCGTTATAAACCGTTCAGAAACGATTATTTAAACACCCTCCGTTTAGTTACAGTTGCCGCTAAAACAATCGTCGGTATGGCCAAAGCCAATGACACCGCTGCAGTGCATGGTTTCTGAGTAAGAGCCGCCACCACATTCGCCGTTGGCGTAAGTCGCCGTGTTGTACTCCATATCTTCCGCCTGACGATTCTCACCATTGACCGTGACGTAATCTAAAATCACATCGCGGCCAGAGGCGTCGTTGTCGTATTCAACGTTTACATCGCCACTGGCGCCACCGCTATAGGTGTAGCTTTGGTTGCTGGTGGTTAATGTCCAGTCGGCTACCGTCGCACCGCCCACCCGCAGGTTAATGTGTTCACTGCCGCTGACGCCGCGCGCGCGTACGGTAACATCGCCACCATTGTTGCTGCCGCCACCGTTATTGCCACCGCCGGTTGTGCCAAGGGTAATGTTGGAGTTACCGCTGCTTTGATAGCCTTCGGTAGCCATCACCATGTAGTCGTGGTTACCGAGGTTTAAGCCGTGGCTGGCCCAGGCGTCAAAGTGATTACCGGTGGTAATGGTGCCGCCAGTGCGTTTTTGCTGACGCACGCTCCAGTATTGGTAGAAGGTAGCGGTACCCTGAATTGAGGGCTGGTTAACCCGCTGGGTGCGGTAGATATCGTAGGTGCCGCCGTCGGTATTAACGGTGCCGTAGTAGGTGCCGCTCTCGCCGGGGCGATAGCTGCCCCAGTTATCGACGATGTAATACTCAATCAGTGGGCTGGTGGTCCAGCCGTACAGTGTCAGGTATCCGTTACCGGACGGGTTAAAGGTACCGGAGTAACTTACGGTACGACGCCCGCCCGGATTCCAACCTTTGCCGCCCACCCAGTTGCCGGTATTGCTCCACTGTGACGAATAGTTGCCGCCGGAGCCCAGCGTCATCGATACCGTGCCTGGGGCATCGGTCCAGAACGAGTAGTAGTAACCGTTGTGGGTACCGGTTTGGTTAGAGGTTAGGGTTTGTGCCTGGGTGGCGGCTACCGATAATACGGCAGCGGCGGTAGTCAGAATGGCTAAGCTTTTTTTGGCGTGCATTTTTGTGGCTTTTATTATGGTCATAATAACTCTCCGGTTATGCCTCGCAACCAATACCACCTTTAGAGGAAGAGGCGTTAAGGATGGTTTGCTTTCTAGGAGCAAACATTTGGGCGACTTAACCCACTGCTTTTATCGTTAAAAAGAGTTAAGCGGTTAACACTGTAGAGGTCACAGCTTTCGTGGTCAATGGGACTATAAGGTTTTGGTCGAAATAACCATAAGGTGAGAGGTGGTTCGCGTAATCGTTGTTAACTTTAACTGTTCTAGCAAGAAATAATCATATAAATAAGAGGGGCTATTAGTCGCATTGGTCTGACTTTATTGATCGTTATCGTGTATCGGGGGGGTGCATTTGACGTAGTGTGGTGAGCATCTTTGTGCATTAACCTGAGCTTTTGATTGGGTCAGGTATGCAGCACGTTGGGGTAATCAAAGAGATATGGCGCTATCCGGTTAAAGGGATGGCGGGGGAGTCGCTCGCTCAGTGTGACCTTGGCCCTGAGGGGCTTGAGGGGGATCGAGTTTGGGCGCTGCGCGATTCTGCCCGTGGGGAAATTCAAAGTTGCAAGTTTCGTCCGGAGTTACTGCAGTGCACGGCAGCGCTACGCCCCAGCGGTGCGGTTGATGTGGTTATGCCCAGCGGCGATGTCATCGCCAGCGACGACTTACATATTCATCAACGGCTGTCGGAGCTAGTGGGGCACCCGTCGACGCTAGAATCGCTCAAGCCGTTGGATAAGGCGGGTGACAACCGACACTTTTACCGGCGCTATAAGCCTAATAAGCACAGCTGGCTCGATGAGTTAAAAGACACTTTTGCCCGCGAGCCTGGCGAACCTCTGCCGGATTTTAGTCAAATGCCGCAACAGGCGCAGGACTTTGTCACATTGCCCGGCACCTTCTTTCTGGTGTCGCCGTTTCATATTATTACTACGGCAAGCGTAAGGTGTCTGCAAAAGCAATTGCCGGCGGCTGATTGGGATGTGCGTCGTTTTCGTCCAAATGTTGTTATTGAGACCAGCGATGGGGCTGAGGGGTTGTTAGAGCAAACTTGGCTGGGGCGGCAATTGTTGCTGGCGGGCTTGCCCATAGATTGTACGGCAGCCGCGCCACGCTGTGGCGCCGTTACACGCGCGCAAGCCGGCCTCGGAGCCGATAAAACCATGTTGCGCACCATTGTTCGCCGGGCGGCGCAAAATCTGGGTATTTATGGCGCCCTTCGCGAGGCGGGGACAATTCGGGTCGGAGATCCGGTGGCATTACTCTGAGGCGTTGAAGCCTATCATTAATTCATACCGTCCGAGCTTCACTAATGCGGCCGCGCTGCATAGAATAGCCGCTTAAATTGTTTCTAGGCTGGAGCTATTATGAACGACCAAACGCAAACTGAAATCGAGGCCGCCGCATTTCGCCGTCTTATCGAGCATCTCGACAGTCGCAAAGACGTGCAAAATATTGATTTAATGGACTTGGCCGGTTTTTGCCGCAACTGCCTGAGCCGCTGGTACCAAGAGGCCGCCGAAGAGCGTGGCGTCGCTATGGATAAAGAAGCCGCTCGCGAAGTTGTGTATAAAATGCCGCACAGTGAGTGGAAAGATAAATATCAAACTCCGCGCTAGGGGGTTGGTGCAGTCTGTCGATCGTGGTTTACTGCACGTTTAACGATCTTGGGGGCGCCGTTGATCATGAAGTATTCGTTTTTTGCGCTCGTCTTAATAGTGGCTACCTGCTCGTTACAAGCGGCGCAGTGTGTCTCTGAAGACGCCAGCGCGCAGAAAGATACGGCTATCTCATTGGCGGGCTTCGCCGACGCTATACATCATTGGTACAACCGCACCGACCAGTTAGATGCGCCCCTTTACGATACTTTTAACACCGTTGCCATTGCCGACAATATTGTTTTGTATCAGCGCGACAATGGCGGCTGGCCTGAGAACAAACACCCACAGCGCGTATTAAGCCCAGACGAAACAGTCATTATTGCAGCGAATAAATCACAAGCTGATGCCAGCTTTGATAACCGCAATATCTACCCGCAAATAACTTACCTAATGTGTGCGTACGAACAAACGGGTAACGAGCACTACCGCGCCGCGGCGCTAAAAGGCTTAACCTTCACGCTAGGCGCGCAATACGCTAACGGCGGCTGGCCGCACTCCCCCGGGCGCGCCGATCGCCCCTATGGCGATTACATTACCTTTGCCGATGAGGTAATGCCTGGTGTGCTGAGCTTTTTGCGGCAAGTGGCCAGCGCGCAGCCGCCCTTTAAAAGTATTCCTGCACCGCTACGTCAGCAAGCGGCGGCGGCCGTAACAAAAGGCGATGCATTAGTGCTTAACTTGCAAGTGCGAACAAAAGGACAGCGAGCCATTTGGGCGGGGCAGTATCATCCGCAAACCCTCGCGCCGATGGCGGCGCGCACTTATGAATTACCGGCGCTACAAACCTGGGAGAGCGTCGCCGTGGTGGAATATTTAATGTCGATTCCCAACCCTTCGCCCGAGGTAATAGCCGCCGTTGACAGTGCGGTGACTTGGTTTAGCGCCAATCGCATAGCGGGTGTACGTGTTGAAGAGTTTGCTATTGATCCGGTTCGGTTTACCTACCACACGGCGCGGTTCGATCGAAAGCTGGTAGCAGACGCGAATGCGCCGGGTTTATGGGCGCGTTTCTACGACTTAGACACCAGTGAGCCATTTTTTACCAATCGCGACGGCTCGAGAGTCGATGCGTTGGCAGACGTCGCACTCGAGCGTCGCAGCGGGTACGACTGGTACGGTAATTGGCCGGTGCACCTTATCCGCGATGCTTACCCCCGGTGGCGCGCTACAGTCAAAGAATAAAGTGGTTACTTATCGCTGTAAATGTAACAACGACAACGCCATTGTGAGTTTTGCCTAAAAAGATAACTAATTTGGTGTCAATCTAGGGTTAGAAAGGCGCTTGGAGGCTGGTTTAAATTTTGCTTTCTTTCTAGTTTAGGCACTTACAGTAGAAGGAGTTTGGCATGAAACCGACGGCAACGCTTTATCGCATGGTAACCCCCGAGCATGTCTGTCCTTTTGGATTAAAGTCGCGCGCGCTACTTAGGCGTAAGGGGTTTGCGCTAGAGGATCATAAGCTCAGCTCCCGCGAGCAAACCGATGCCTTTAAAAAACAACACGACGTTGATACCACACCGCAAACGTTTATCGATGGCAAGCGAATTGGTGGTTACGACGATCTGCGCCGCTATTTTGGCTTATCGCAAGAAGGTAGTGAGGGCACGAGTTACACGCCAGTAATCGCAATTTTTGCCACCTGTTTTTTATTGGCGTTGGCAGCGGTGTGGGCAAGCGATATTAGTTTACTGTCGGCCCGAACACTGGAGGTCTTTGTGGCGCTGAGCATGACTGTGCTGGCGATTCAAAAACTGCAGGATTTAACCGCGTTTTCTAACCAGTTTATTACCTACGATCTGCTCTCAATGCGCTTTGTGCGCTACGCCTATGTGTACCCCTTTGCCGAGGCCTACGCGGGTATTGGTATGCTGGCCGGGCTCAGTGCGTGGCTGGTGTCGCCGGTGGCGTTGGTTATCGGCTCGCTGGGCGCGATATCGGTGATTAAGGCCGTATATATTGATAAGCGCGAGTTAAAGTGTGCCTGTGTCGGCGGCAACAGCAATGTGCCGTTGGGTTTTATCTCGCTCACCGAAAACCTCTTTATGGTGGGGGCTGCTATTTGGATGTGGCTAAAATAGCGGGTTCTTCTGCGCGCGTCACCGGTACATTCACAAGCCGTTCACAGGGGGAGGGTTAAGCTCGCGACAATACGTTTATTACTGTGAGGTTAACTGTGGAGAACACACAAGTGCCGGCCCCTGCGGCTGGTATAACGCGCATTATCAAAGCGGGTGGTTACTCGCTTAAAGGGCTGGCCTTTGCCTGGCGCGCGGAGGCGGCGTTTCGTCAAGAGGTAGTGCTGTGTGCCGGTTTGCTGATGTGCGCAATGTTGGTGTCTGTGTCGGCCGTCGAGCGAGCGTTATTGATACTTACTTTAGGTTTGGTGCTCGTGGTCGAGCTGGTTAATACCGCGCTCGAGGCTTGTATTGACCGTATCGGGCCGGACTATCACGCTTTGAGTGGCGCGGCAAAAGACGTCGGCTCTGCCGCGGTGCTGGTAGCGTTTGTGGTGGGAGCTTTGGTTTGGGCTACCATTCTACTGTAAGTGCGGTTAGGTGGAGGTAGTGGAGGTAAAAGGAGCAATCTCAATCGTGACAGTAAACCTTTGCTCGTTGCTGGCAACGTTATAACCCCAATGGTTTAGCTCGCAAATACGCTCGATGATTTGTAAGCCGATGCCTTGCCGGGATTGCTCGAGTTCATTATCAATAGCGTTGCTAATGTTTATACCGGATGCAGTAATCGCCAGCGTAATGCAGCCTGTACTGTGTTGCGTCGCGTTGCGTATTAAGTTGTCCAGCACAATGTTCAACAAGTCACTGTTTATGTTCCAATCCAGTGAGGCAACGTGCCATTGTATGCGTTCACGATTTTGCTCGCCGGCGTGCTCCAGTAATAGATTCACAATATTTTCTAGGTCGCATTTTTGCAGTGGCGATACTTTTGTTTCATCTAGGCGCTCAGACTCTCGGCCTAAGTACAAAAAGGCGTTTATCAGCAGTGTTATGCGGTGGCTCGCGGCATCCAGCCGGCTAATCGCCCGGTGGGTTACCTCGGGGGCTAAGCCATCTTTTTTTAGCAGATCAATATTGCCGCGGATAACTGCCGCCGGCGAGCGCAGCTCGTGACTGGCAAAGCGGGTAAAGTCGCGTTCGCGCAGGGCAAAGGCTTGCATTCGATTAAACAAATTACCAAAGGCACGGCTAAGCTGGCCTATCTCGTCATCGCGCGATAGCGTGGGAAACTGAGTGTCCTCTGCAGAAAGGTTTTGCACCGAGTGGGTGAGCGAAACGACAGGCTCAGCTAGTTGGCGTGCCATTTTAGTCGCCATAATAAACAAAATAAGGGTGGCCAGTACCACCGCCATAAGAATAAACACCATGTCGTCAAACTCAGCGATAAAAAAATCGCCCAGCCCCGTCGCCTTAGAGACGACGTAATAACGCTGTTGGTTTGCTGGGTTGATACCCACATACACAGGCGTATCGGTTAGCGCTTCGGGCTGGTTTGATGTTAAAGCTTGGCGAATAATCTCGGGCAGTTCGGCCTCATTAAAATAGACGGTATAGTCGTCGGTGACAAAGGTATTGTGCCCTTCATCGCTGTGTTGCAGTGCGATAGCTATTGCCGTTTGCGCACTGGCGCCGGCTGAGGCATCCTCCTCTGAGGCTTCAATCATTAACCAAACAATAGAAAACGTAAACAGCATCAGCAAGCAGCTGTAGCCTACCAAAGAGGCGATTAGTTTTTGTGTGTAGTTAAGCTTCATCGGCGGTGCCTGCGCTGCCATCGGTAATACAAAAGCCAACGCCACGAATGGTTTTAAGTAACGGTTGCTCGAATGGTTTGTCTATTAATCGGCGCAGTTGATACAAGTGGCTGCGTAATGCGTCACTCTCTGGCGGTTGATCGTGCCAGATGGCTGACTCTAAATTCTCACGGCTAACAATACGTGGTGACTGGGTCATCAAGTGGCGCAGAATTTGAAACTGATATTTATTAAGGGAAATCGTTTGGCCATCGCGCTGAACGATATTTTGTTCTACATCCATTGTGAGCGGCCCGACCGAGAGCTGGCGCGCTTGATGACGCGAAATCCGTAGGCTGAGCGCGCGTATACGGTACAAAAGCTCTTCCATGGCAAAAGGTTTTACCAGGTAATCATCGCCACCGGCTTTAAAGCCGTCAATTTTATCAAGCAGGGTGTCGCGCGCAGTTAAAAAGAGTATGGGGGTGGTGCAGCCAGCGGAGCGCAAAAGTTGGCAGGCGTTTAAGCCATCCATGCCGGGCATCATAACGTCCAACACAATGACATCGTAGCGATGTTGCGAGGCTAAGCTCACCGCCTCCCGGCCGTTGCGGGCGCAATCGGTTTGCATGCCGTGTGCCTGAAGCTGGTCGATAATGGTGGCTAAAATATCGCGATCATCATCGACGACAAGTACGTCCATAGCGGCTCACTACTGAATGCGCCAATAGGCGGCTTTGAGTGGGTTTGGAGAGTTGTTTCACGATTCTAGCAGACCCGTAGCGACACTGGCTATGTAAGTGGCGTGGCGCGCGGCAATGGCCGCCGGTAGATAACACAGTAACAGGCCAGCGCGGAAAACCAACAAATAGCGAGCGTCCATAGATCGTGCGATACAAAGTGTGCGCCGCGCAATTGTTGCGTTACGCCAAATAGTAAACCTAACAGTAATACTAGCCCCAGCGCCCAGCCACGTTTGCTCGGGGCATACCGCAAGGCAATAAAATACAACCCTATCCAGGCGTACCCCGCACTGGCGTGACCGGCAGGAAAGCACTGGCCGGCGGGTATCGTATCGGGACGACGGGAAAATATCGGCGTGTAATCTAAGCTGCCGCCAAATAGCGCTAAGTCCCACGGGCAGTTAACACCAGTGGTGTGTTTTCCCACCGATACCAGCGTTGCCGCGACTCCGGCTGATAAGAATAGGTAGCCCATCGCCTGCTGGTACGGTTTAAGCTTCGCTACCGCAAAACTCAAGCTCCATGTACCCAGGAGTATCACCAGCATTAGCACCATAAGGTTGCGTCCGCCGCGGTGGAGTACTTGCTCGAGTAGCCAATGATTTTTCAGTGCCCAAGAATCGCCCTCGGCGTGATAGAAAAGCTGCCCTAACGTCAAATCAAAGTGGCTTAGCTCGAGCGTTGCCGCCAGGGCGATAAATACCGCCAAGGGTATCCACAAGTGAGTGAAGTAGAAGCGTCGGCTGTTCATCGCTTGGCGATTACATTTAAGGGCTGTCCAGCCGTTTGGCACTGGCTGATGATGTCCATGTTTGGAGTGTAGTTGTCGGTATCCACAGCCATTAATCCGAGCAGTGAGTGGTATAGGTTATCGTGGCTTAAGCTCTGTGAGGCCTTGTCGGCAAGGCATTGCTTAGAAACGTGAAATTGCATTTGATAATCGTCCGACAGCCACATAATCATAGGTACATGCTTTTGCTCATCGGGGGCTAAAAAATAGGGTAAACCGTGTAAAAAGACATTGCCCTCGCCGAGGGATTCGCCGTGATCGGATACGTACAGCATCGCGGTGGTATAGGTTTGTTGTCGAGCTTTTAAGTAATCAATAACCTTGGATAAAAAATGATCGGTATAGCGGATGCTGTTGTCATAGGCATTGATGATCTCTTGCCGGCTACAGCGTTGTAAATCACCGGTTTTACAGGCGGGTTGAAACACCGAGAATTCGTCGGGGTAGCGCTTATCGTACGCGGGACCATGGCTGCCTTTTTGGTGCAAAACAATCAATGTGTCGCCATTGTTTTTTGCTAAATACTGATCTAGGTTGTCGAGTAACATGTCGTCAAAGCATTCACTCTCTAGGCAGGTGATCGTGTTTTCTGGGCCGCTTGTGCCCTGCTTGTTAATACGGTCACAGACGCCTTTGCAGCCCGAGTTGTTGTCGCGCCAGACAACGTCGATACCCGCTCGTTCAATAACGTCTAAAACGTTTTCTCGCGAGCGGGCTCGATCACCGTTGTAGTTTGCGCGGTTCCGGTCTGAAAACATACAGGGTAGTGACACGGCGGTGCTAGTGCCGCAGGATGCCACCTGACTGAAGTTAATAATATCTTGTTGTTGCAGCTGCGGGTTGGTATCGCGCGGGTAGCCATTTAAAGCAAAGTTAGCGGCGCGGGCGGTCTCACCGACGACGACAATAGTAATAACCGGTTTTTGCTGGGCATCCCAAATAGGTTCCTTTTTGGCATCTAGCCCAATGCTGACTAGCGGTTGCTTGCTTTCATTATAAGCGCCGCTTAAGTAGCGTGCGCCGTAATACAGAGCATTAGACGGTACCAATAGGTGGCGAACTTCACGGTGATTGCGAAACAGCGAAGAGTAGGTTTTGTAAAAGGGCAACACGGCGGCCACTAAGGTGATAACGCTTAGGGTTGCCACTAGGGCTTGTCGTTTAAGTTGTTGCATTGGCCTGGCATACGAAATTCGTATGCGGCTGATGATCAGTGCCGGAATAATACCATACAGAGCTAGGTGAATTAGCATTGAGGCGTTGATTAGGTCTAGCGCTTCGTGACTATCGGTCTCAACAATATTTTGAATCATGTTTTTATCAAACACGACGCCATAGTTTTGCATAAAATAGCTGATTCCAGCCGACACCAAGATAATCGATATTAATACTGGTTTTTGAATCCACTTAAAGCAGATGCAAGCTAACAGAAGATTAAATGCGGAAACCACAAAGACAAAAAAGGAGAGAAAAAATAAACTCTGGGGGCGTGTCTCGGTAAAAATTAGAGTCCAAAGGCTACTGTTGTAAAGCAAGGTCAGTATAATGCAAAAAAGCAGCGATACGGCGCTACTGTGCAAGGGCGTTTTTAACAGTGGGTGCATAATCAATCTCACCAGTAAATGGGCGCGAGCAAGGTGGCGCAGCTCACGCGGTACTGAGGAAAGATAGCCGCTGTTGGGTGAACGGATTGTGAAATTTATTCGTGATGTTCGATTTTTAAAAAATTGTTCTAGCTTTTCTGGTTTTTTCGACTAAATAAGTCAATTTTTTTTTGATGAGTTGGTTGTATAGATCACTGTTGTCGATAGTCAATAATAATTCGCTTAAAGAGAAATCTCTGTGATGCTAGTGCTTGCTCTGGTTTTTGTAAAGATTTTAAGGACGTTATTGTCGTAACTTCAGTCGGCTGGATCTTGGCATTTGTCTGTTTTAGGTGGGTTTGATAGAAGCGCTATATCGCAAAAAATAAGGGTTTTGTCGTCGACTAGAACTTTTCTGTAAAGGTTGTCTTCATAGATCTTCTCCCCTTGATAATATGTTACATTTCTTTCGATGTTCGAGTTTTTCACACGAAACCCCATTAGGCCTGATAGCCAAACGCTCAGGTCGTAATGGCTGAGGTGGTGCTCGTTTGGTGTATCCCATTTCTCTGATGTGCTGTTGGGTCTTTGATAAAAAACTATAGGGACCGAGGATATCTCTTTGGTCAATCTATTGTGCCCCCATATACCGTTTTCACCTAAGCTCTCGCCGTGATCTGAGGTGATGATGACAACTTGGCTTCCTTTCAATGCGCTTTCAGTGTAATGAATAATCTTGTCTACCACGTCATCGAATAAGGCTATGGAATTGTCGTAGGCGTTTATGGTTCTCTGAGACAGTTTGGTGTTTTCGCTATCGTCCCATATAGAAAATTTATTTCTGTGGTTTTCATAAGACTGAATGTAGGGTGCATGGCTGCCCCAGAGGTTAATAATAATAAAGTTTTTGGCGCTAGGCTGGTAACCCTCAAGCCAGTTTAACATTTGGTAGTCGCCTGATAATTTCACCCCGACTGGGTCGTTATCTCTGGTGATGATATTATCAATATAACTGACGCCTAAATCGTTTAGCAGCTTTGATTCCATGGTGGAAAGCCACGATGTCTTATAGCCGGAGAGTTTCGCGAGTCGAAATAGATTTGCCGTCTTCGACTCCAGCTGCTTCGTGTTGCCGGGCTCGTACACGGTGTTAATAAGTAATGGCAGCGATGCTCCCGTCGCTACGGAAGACGAAATCCCCTGTTTTGATATGACTCGCCCTTGAGACATTCTTTTATCGAGGTTAGGGGTTGTTGGTCTTGAGTAGCTGTTGATCGATAAGTGATCGTACCTTATTGAATCGCCGATTATCAGTACGATGTTGTCAGGGGTTGAGTCATCGCTTCGGCGGGAAACCGTGTAATCTTCGTATTCAGGTGCAGAGAAGGAAGATGGATTCCAGAGAATTTTTACCAGATAGTAGCTGAATGTATTGATGGAGTTGTGTAGTGAACTTCTGGTGGGGCTTGGAAGAAACGCGATGAGGTCTCGGTCAAGAGCGCGTATGGGTTTGCTGATTAAAATCGCCAGAATAAATACTTGGGCAGTCGCCGGAGTTATACCGGCCGCTCTCTTTTGAAATTTATTGAATAGCAAAAAATGTAGCGTATAGGGTATAGCGACCGCCAGAATAGCAAGATAGTGGCTCACCCATTCGCTGGCAATGACTTTCGTTATATCGTCTGAATCTGAAAAGACCTTTGACATATCAATCGGGTTGATCGGAGTCCCCGCGTAGGAGATATAAGAAATTTGTATCAGCTCTATGAAGGCGAACACTCCTAAAACGACGCGGGGAACCGCTTTTGATCCGCTAAACCACAACGATGCACTAAGTGCGTATAAAATAAAAACGTATTTTAATTCAAGTTCTGACTGGTTTGCGTCTGTGTAGATCTTCTGTAAGAAATCATCCGATAGAAATAAAAGTACAGATGTTGAGGATAGTAACAGGTATTTAAGGATGGATTTATGGTGTGACGTAAGAGTTCGAATAGCCATTTAGAGGTAAAACCTGTTTTTTATCGTAGTAATACGAGATAGATGGTTAGACCAAGCAGTAATCTGTACACGAGAAAGATTTGCAGGCTAAATTTCTCAATAAATTTAAGAAATAGATGTATTGTTATGATTGCCGAAAGAAATGAAACGACACAGCCTAGGATTAGTGGCGTCCATAGAGTTGTATCGTTTGTTGTGATTAATTCATAGCCTTTGACAAGAACCGCTAAGAAGGTGATGGGGATAGCAAGCAAGAACGAAAACTTAGCGGCATCTTTTCTCGTCAGGCCTAACGCCAGGCCCGCCGTAATGGTGGCTCCTGATCGAGATGTTCCAGGTATCAAGGCTGCTGCCTGAGCTATGCCTATAATCAGTACGTCTTTCCAGTTTATGGAGTTTAACTCTCGATCTTTTTTTCCGACGTAGTCTGTTAAGCCCAATAGCAAGCCAAATATTACGGTGGTAAAAAAAATAACCGTTGCAGATCTAAGGCTAGTGTCGATATAGTCCAATAGCATAAGTCCGGCGATTCCAGCCGGAACCGTACCAAAAACAATCGCCCAGGCCTGCCTGCTCATGCCTACATGCTCTCTTGTCGCTAAAGACAGAAATCCATCTTGAACCAGGCGTTTTACGTCTGCGTAAAAATACCCAATGACCGCCATCAACGTGCCTAGGTGCACCGACAGATCAAACGCGAGGCCTTGATCGCTCCAGCCAAGCAGTTGTGGAACCAATATCAGGTGGGCGGAGCTTGAGATGGGAAGAAATTCTGTAAAGCCCTGAAGTATTGCCAGGGTAACGATGTGAATCAGCAGCATTATAGGTAGTTTCTATTGAGGCCGTGAAGTCAAGAAGACCGGATGCCTATAAGCTACTTTGTTGTGTGTGAATGGACTGTGAAAAGTGTGCTCGTGGTGACATAACCGTGGTGTTTGCCTTATTTAGCACTGTTCTAGAGCTGGTATTTCATCCAATACTAATGGGCATAGTACTTATCATAAAAAAGGGGCCTAAGCCCCAAAAGTGACAACATAGTTACGCCAGTAAAAATATTGATATTGCTCTCCGTTGGTCGGTTCTCATCGTTATTGGGGTGCAACGATTTCACTGATGTAGTTATCGAGACCGGCGGGGTCTATTTCGGGCCAGCCGTCGTTCCAGCCAATCGGTAATATCTTTAGCTTTTGCAGTCCGTTATCGGCGGCTTCGTAGGCGTGAAATACCAAGTAGTCTTTGCCGTCAAAGCTGTAGGCACTGTTGTGGCCAAGGCCTGGCCACTTTTTATTGCCTTTTAGAATAACCGTCGCACCACCTTGGGCCAGGTCGCGGCCGTCTTTATCTAGGTACGGGCCGGTCACGGCTTCGCTGCGGCCAACGGCAATATGGTAAGTGCTGTCGGCCCCCCGGCAGCATTTACCCAATGAGATAAATTGATAGTAGTAATTGCCGTGCTTAAAAATAAAAGGGGCCTCAAGTTCGGCGGGGCCGGCTTCGTGGGCGGGAACACCAGCCGGACGAGTACCAGCGGCAATGACGTACCACTGCTCCGGTTCGGCTGGGGCCGACCAGTCGTCATTAAGCTTAAACAACTTGTGCCCGCTCCAGAAAGAGCCAAAGGCCATCCAGCCGTTGCCCTCTTCGTCGGCAATTACCGCGGGGTCAATCGCGTTCCAGTTGTCGCGGTTGGGTACCGATTCAATCACGATCCCCTGATCCTTCCAGCCGTACTCCGGCGAGGCTGGGTCTAGGGTGTCGGTTATGGTTAAGCCGATGGCTGAGGTGTTTTTGCCAAAGGCAGACACTGAGTAATAGAGGTAGTATTTTCCATCTTTTTCTACAATATCGGGCGCCCATAAATGACCATCAAACCCCGGAGCGACCTCTTTAGCCCAGCTAGGCTGACCGGCAAAAGCGCGGCCTTGTGGGCGCCAGTGGATCATATCGTCTGAGTTGTAGATGGTGATGCCGGGACCGGTGCTAAATAAGTAGTAGCGACCGTCTTCTTTGGCCATTACGGGGTCGTGAATACTCACTTGAGCGCCCACCTGATTGGGCTGAGCGCTGCTGCAGGCGGCGAGGGCGAATGTCAGAGCGGCGGTGGCTGAGCGCCAAATTGGTAACAGTCGGGACGTCATGGGGGTTCCTCGTTATCTATTTTCAGTAAAGGCGCGTTTCATGTGCCTGTTTCACGGCTGTGTCGGCGCGGCTCTGTTTAATTGTAAAGATTTGCCAATAGCGGTGGTCGATGACCTTGTAGTCATTATTGTATTATAATAGTATCCATATGCAAGCCGTAATACAGCTGTTGCCCCGTGCGCACGAGCGCAGCGTGGCGGTAGATACCGGCTGTACAAGCAACATAACCCAAATAATAGGTAAATAAAGGGCGGTTAGTCGCGATGACAAGTTTATTATTTCGAGTGCTTGGCACTATGGTGTTGCTAGCCGCGTGGCCCGCGCTAGCCGACGGCGATTTTCCGTACCACAACCCCATTGTTGAGCAGCGCGCCGACCCTTGGGTTCACAAGCACACCGATGGTTATTATTACTTTATAGGTACAGCGCCCGAGTTTGACCGGATCGAGCTGCGCCGAGCGAAAACCATCAACGGCTTGCGTGAAGCCAGCGCCAAAGTGATTTGGCGCAAGCATGCCGGCGGTGAGTTGGGGGCAAATATCTGGGCGCCTGAGCTGCACTTTATTGATGGCCAATGGGTGATTTACTACGCGGCCGCCCCCGCTGACAAACCTTTTTTGATTCGTATGCACGCCTTAACCAGTAATGCCGTTAACCCAATGGACGGCCCATGGGTTGAAGCGGGCCAAATTCAAACGCCGTGGGACAGTTTTTCTCTGGACGCCACCAGCTTTAGCCACAAAGGTAAGCGTTATCTAATCTGGGCTCAAAAAGATAAGGCCGAAAGCTACAATTCGGCCCTCTATATGGCTGAGCAAACCTCTGCGACCACCATCAAAGAGCCGGTCATTACCCTGACCGAGCCGACCTTAGACTGGGAAACCATTGGCTATAAAGTTAACGAAGGGGCGGCGGTGATTAAAAAGCACGGCCGTGTGTTTGTGACTTATTCGGCCAGCGCTACCGACCACAACTACGCGATGGGAATGCTCTGGGCCGATGCCGACGCCGACCTAATGGACCCGAGCGTGTGGCACAAATCGCCGACGCCAGTGTTTGCGACGAATGCCGAGTTAAAACGATTTGGCCCTGGCCACAATAGCTTTACCGTGGCCGAAGACGGCGTTACCGACCTGATGATTTACCACGCGCGCGACTATCGCGAGCTAAAAGGCACCCCTTTGACTGACCCTAATCGCAATGCCCGAGCCCGTGTGTTGGGTTGGGATGATCAAGGGATGCCGGTCTTTAACCAAACCCAGGACGATTAAGTCGTCTGATCGCCAGTAACGGAGAAACGCCCGCGCCATGACCGAGATATGTACAATTACAAAATCCCCCTACGGAAGATTACAGGACGGCCGCGCGGTCGAGTTGTATACCCTGCAAAACAATCGTGGTATGAGCGTCGGTATTATTACCTATGGCGGCATCATCACCTCATTGGTGTGCCCCGATCGTGACGGTCAATGCGATGACGTGGTGTTAGGTTTTGACACCCTGGCGCCCTACGAAACCGACTCGCCGTATTTTGGCGCCTTAATCGGACGGGTTGGCAACCGCTTGGCCGATGGCCGGTTTGAGCTGGACGCCAAGCCGTATCAGTTAGCGTTAAACGAGAATGGCGTAAGCCACTTGCACGGTGGTGAGTGCGGTTTTGACAAAGTGTTATGGCAAGCCGAATCACGCATTACGAGTGATGCCGCCGAGTTGGCGCTGCGCTACGTTAGCGCCGATGGCGATCAGGGCTACCCGGGCAACCTCACCGTCGAGGTCGTGTATCGCTTAACCGGTGATAACC
This sequence comes from uncultured Gilvimarinus sp., assembly GCF_963972205.1. Lineage (NCBI taxonomy): Bacteria > Pseudomonadati > Pseudomonadota > Gammaproteobacteria > Cellvibrionales > Cellvibrionaceae > Gilvimarinus > uncultured Gilvimarinus sp. The sequence continues at coordinate 188,613 of NZ_CAXAUC010000002.1, forward strand.
GTTTATTTGCCGAGTACCGTGCCACAACCGATGCGCCGACACCGGTTAACCTCACACAACACAGCTACTTTAACTTGGCGGGTAAGGGTGATGTGTTGCACCACGAGCTTACGCTAAACGCAAAAGCCTATACCCCCATCGACCAACATTTAATCCCCACGGGTGAAATTGCTCCGGTGGCAAATACACCGTTTGATTTTCGTGTGGCAAAAAAAATAGGGGCTGAGCTAGACACTAGCGATGCACAATTAACTCTGGCGGGCGGTTACGACCATAACTTTGCGGTAAACCAAGCCACCGCCGGCGAGCTAACCCGCGCGGCGCGAGTGCACGAGCCAACCACCGGCCGGGTATTAACACTGCACACCACCGCGCCCGGCGTGCAGTTTTACTCGGGCAATTTTCTCGATGGCAGCTTGCAGGGCAAGGGCCGCGATTTTACGCATCGCAGCGGTTTTTGTTTAGAGCCGCAACACTTTCCCGATGCGCCCAACCAGCCAAATTTTGCGGATATTACCTTGCGCCCCGGCGAGGAGTATCGCTCGACCTTGTGTTTTAGTTTCTCGACAGATACCTGAGCTAGGTATCCGCGTCGCGCCATAATGAATAACTCAATGAATTCGAATAAATGAATAGAGGTAACACTATGAAAAAATCACTTAGCGTTCTTATCGCTTCGCTCGCTCTTACCGGCGCCGCTGCGCAGGCGGCCAACCCATTGTTTAGCGATGTACTGACGGCCGACCCGGCCGCGATGGTGCACGATGGTACCGTGTATCTGTACACCGGCCACGATGAGGCACCCGACAATAAAACCTTTTACCAAATGAATAAGTGGTTGGTGTTTTCCTCCACCGACATGGTCAACTGGGAGTCTCACGGCTCGCACATGAACGTCAAAGATTTTAAATGGGCCAAAGGTGATGCCTGGGCCGCCCACACGGTAGAAAAAGACGGTAAGTTTTACTTTTACACCACGGTGCGCCACGCCACTATTAACGGCTTTGCCATAGGAGTGGGTGTGTCTGATAGCCCCACCGGACCCTTCAAAGATGCTCTGGGTAAAGCTTTGGTCACTAACGATATGACCACTGACATCGACATCGATTGGGATGACTTAGACCCTGCGGTTTATATCGACGATGACGGCCAAGCCTATATGTTTTGGGGCAATTCGCAGGCGTATTACGCTAAGTTAAAAGACAATATGATCGAGTTGGATGGCCCGATTCATAAAATTGATATCCCCGACTTTACCGAAGCGCTGCACGTCCATAAGCACGGCGAGTATTACTATTTAACGTATGCCACAGGCTTTCCCGAGAAAACCTCCTACTCCATGAGTAAGTCGGTCACTGGCCCCTGGGAGCATAAAGGTCTTTTAAACGAGCTGGCGGGTAACTCGAATACCAACCACCAAACTATTATCGACTTTAAAGGCAACTCGTACTTTATTTATCACAACGGCAGCCATATTCCAGACGGCGGCAGCTTTCGTCGCTCAGTGTGTATTGACGATTTGCACTACAACGCCGACGGCACCATCAAGCGTATTGTGATGACCAGTGAAGGCGTCGATCCAGTTAAATAAACACTGGCTCAACCAAATGTAAATTAGCGGTGGTAAGGAATGGGTATGAAAGTTTGGATGGTTGCGGTCCTGAGTATATTGTTGGCCGCTTGCGGCGCTAAATCGCACTACACGGTTACCAGCCCCGATGGTGATCTAACGCTAACCTTGACGCAGGCCAGTGACGGTAGCGCCTTGTATGAGGTTGCCCAGCATGGGCAGCCAGTGCTGACGCCATCGCCTTTGGGCTTAACGTTAAGCTCGGGTGACTTTACCCGCGAACTCACGGTGGAGGCCGCAGGCGAGCCGACGCTGGTAAAAGAGCACTACACCATGGTGCAAGGTAAACAGCAGGATATTAATTACCTTGCGCGGGAGCAGCGCTTTACCGTGAGCAATGCCGACGGCCAGGTTTTGCAGGTTGTGTTTCGGGTGTCCGACGACGGTGTTGCATTGCAGTACCGTATTGCCAACCCAAGCGATCAGGCTATTAGCGTCACCGACGAGCTAACCGGCTTTGCGCTGCCTAAGGCAACCAAAGCGTGGTTGCAGCCGGTGGCGTTGGCGCAAACGGGTTACAAAAAGACCAACCCATCCTATGAAGAGCATTACCAAATGGGCATTGACGCCGGCACCGCAAGCCCAACCGAAGCGGGCTGGGTATTTCCGGCGTTGTTTAAAACGCCCGGGGCGTGGGTGCTTATTACCGAGGCGGGCATGGATGGCGATTTTCATGCCTCGCGCTTGCAGCAACACAGCGATAATGGTGTTTATCGTATCGGCCAGCCAATGCAGCCCGAGGTCACCGCCGGCGGCGCGCGTATGGCCAATGCCCGTGGCGACTTCCATTCGCCGTGGCGCATTATTACGCTGGGCGATTTAGCTACTGTCACCCAGTCGACTCTGGGTACAGATTTAGCCGACCCCGCAGTGGATGATATGGCGTGGGTTAAACCCGGCGTGGCGTCATGGAGCTGGGCGCTGTTAAAAGATGACTCCGTCAACTTTGATACCACCAAAGACTTTATCGATTACGCTGCCGACATGGGATGGCAGTACACTTTGATAGATGCCGATTGGGATAAAAAAATTGGCTGGGATAAACTCGCTACTCTGGTCGATTACGCCGCTAAAAAAGACGTGGGAATACTGGTGTGGTACAACTCATCGGGCGCCTGGAACGAAACCGTGTACTCGCCTAAAAGTGCATTGCTTAGCGCGGCCGATCGCGAGCGAGAATTTTCGCGCTTAGAAAAAATCGGCGTTAAAGGGGTTAAGATCGACTTCTTTCCAGGTGATGGTCAGTCGGTTATGGCGTACTACAATGATCTTGTGCGAGACGCCGCCAAGCATCACCTGTTGCTAAATTATCATGGCTCGTCGCTGCCGCGCGGTTTGCATCGCACTTACCCCAACCTAATGACGATGGAAGCGGTGCATGGGTTTGAGATGATTACCTTTATGCAAAACTCCGCCGACTTGGCGCCGTCTCATATGGCGATGCTGCCTTACACGCGCAATGTCTTTGATCCGATGGACTTTACTCCCACCACCTTTGGTGAAATTCCCAATATCGAGCGACGCACTACCAACGGTTTTGAATTGGCGCTGCCGGTGTTGTTTACCTCAGGTATTCAGCACATTGCCGAGACGCCAGACAACATGGCCACGGTGCCCGCTTACGTTAAAGGTTTTATGCGCGGATTACCGGTACTGTGGGATGAGTCGCGTTTTGTTATGGGCTTTCCCGGGCAGTCGGCGGTGTTCGCGCGGCGCAAAGGCAGCACTTGGTACGTGGCGGGCATTAATGGCGATGATCGCGCTAAAAACATGACGTTAAATTTAGACTTTATTGCTGGCAAAACCGGCGTGTTGATTACCGATGGTAAAACGCCGCGCAGTTTTAGTCGCTTTAGTATTACCGCGAGTAACGAGCTGGAGCTGCCGGTAAAAGCTCACGGCGGCTTTGTGATGACGTTTAACACCGGTCAGTAACAACTTAAATTAATAATGGAGTGGGCGTTGCATCGCTCAAGGGTAAGTTATGAAATTACACAATGTAAAATCGGCGGTTTTAGCCGGCGTTATTGCGGCGCTAACCGTAACAGGTTGCGCCAGCCAGAAGGAATCCGTCAGTACACAGGATGTTAATAAGAAGAATACGAGCGCGAGCGAGCTGCCCGAGGGCACTTTTGCCAACCCGTTATTCGCCAACGGCGCCGACCCTTGGCTGGAGTATTGGGACGGCAATTACTACTTAACCACCACCACCTGGACGTCACAGCTGGTCATGCGTAAATCGCCTACTTTGGCCGGTTTGTCTGAAGCGGCGCCAATTAATGTGTGGTCCGATACCGACCCGGCGCGCAGCTGGAATTTTTGGGCGTTTGAGTTTCACCGCTTAACCGGCCCCGATGGCCCGCGCTGGTATTTAATGTATACCGCCGGCCAGCATGGCACGCTTGATCATCAACACTTGTCCGTACTCGAAAGCGCCGGCGATGATCCTATGGGCCCCTACGAATACAAGGGCCACTTTATGCCTAACGAGTGGAATATCGACGGTACCTACCTTGAGCACGACGACAAGTTGTACTTGTTGTACTCGCAGTGGCAGGGCGATGAGCAGCTCAACCTGATTACCGAGATGGAAAACCCTTGGACCCTAAAGGCAGGATCACCTAAAGTGGTTGTTACGCGCCCGACGCTCGACTGGGAAACCAGTGGCCGCAAAGTGACTGAAGGGGCCGAAATTTTAAAGCATAAAGGCCGAACCTTTTTGATCTACTCGGCGAGCTTTTGCGATACCCCCGATTACAAGCTGGGGATGAAAGAGTTGGTGGGTGATGACCCGTTAAACCCTGATCACTGGAAGCAGTTTGACGAACCCGTTTTTCAGCGCGGCAATGGCGTTTTTGCCCCTGGCCACAATGGCTTTTTTGTCTCGCCCGACGGCACGCAAGATTGGATCGTGTACCACGGTAACTCGAAAGAAGAGTACGGCTGTGGTTCTACCCGTTCGGTGCGGGCGCAGCAGTTCAGCTGGACGCAAGACGGCCTACCTGATTTTGGCGAGCCAATTCCCGAGGGGACGCCCGTCGCAATGCCCTCCGGCGAAAACGGCCCAATCAAGGTGAGCGTGCAGGGGGTTCAGCAGCAGCTGGTTAATCGCAAGTCTGGCCAGTGTTTAACAAGCCACCAGGGTGTGACCAAGTTGGCTGCCTGTGGCACCGGTAGCGGATTGTGGGTGCTCGATTCAACCGCCGATGGCGCTTACCGCGTGGCGAATGTAGCTGATGGTACCTTTTTAGATGATAATCAAGACGCATCTGCATGGCTTAATACCGCAACGCAGCGTTGGACAGCCAGCACCACAGAGGACGGTTGGTTAAGCCTTAACAATAACGCTAGCGGTAAAAAATTAGCGGCATGCAATGCCAGCGAGTGCGCTGAATGGCGCTTGGCACCGGTCGGCAAGGTTGCGTTAATGAGCGTACAAAGCGGCAAGGCAGTGCAGGCGGGCAGCGCTAAAAACCCGACTAACGTGGTGCAAGATGCCTGGGGTCAAAAATTGTCACAGCAGTGGCAATTTAGCCATGTTGGCGAAGGTTATTATCAGCTACACTCAAACGCCAATAACCTGCAGTGTTTAGCGGTGGGTGGCAACCCGATTGTCCCAGGTGCCAATGCTATGCTCGCCGCCTGTGAGGGCGAAAGCGCGCAGTGGCGAGTCGACAATTTAGGTGATGGCTCGGTGCATTTAATCAACCGCTTTAGCAGCCTAAGCCTAAACGTTGACAGCTGTGCACTGGATAACGGGGCCAATATTTCTCAAGCCCCCACGATGGCAAACGACTGCCAGCGGTTTCAGTTGCGCGAGGTTAAATAACCCAGCTTTGTGATGGCACTGGGCGGTATCGTTTGCGATAGGGCCGAGTGTCATTTCAGGGTTAGATGAGTAGATGGAAAAAAGCTAGTATTAAAAAGTATTCATAATCAAAAAAAGTAGGAGACCACAATGAAGTTAAAAGCCCTAGCGGCGATTGGTTTACTGTGTGCAGGCGCCCAGCTGTCCGCTAAAACCTTAAACGTCGATATTGACATTCATGCCGACCAAACCGGCCCGGTAATTAACAAAGACGTCTATGGTCAGTTTGCCGAGCATTTAGGCCGCGGTATTTACGAAGGCGTGTGGGTCGGTGAGGACTCAGCTATCCCCAACACTCGCGGTTTTCGTACTGATGTACTAGAGGCTTTGCGTGCGATTAAAGTGCCGTTAGTGCGCTGGCCCGGTGGTTGTTTTGCCGATGAATACCACTGGCGCGAGGGCATTGGCCCCCGTGAAGATCGCCCGACTAAAGTAAACACTCACTGGGGTGGCGTCGAAGAGCCCAACTCGTTTGGTACCCACGAGTTTTTTGAGTTTGTCGAATTGCTGGGCGCCGACGCTTACGTTAACGGCAACCTCGGTAGTGGCACTGTCAAAGAGATGGCCGAGTGGGTCGAGTATATGACGGGCGATAAAGGCTCAACGCTGGCCAATGAGCGCCGCGCCAATGGCCGTGAAGAACCTTTCGATATCGCCTACTTTGGCATTGGCAACGAGGCTTGGGGTTGCGGCGGCAATATGCGCCCAGAGTACTACGCCGATTTGTACCGCCAGTACGCCACCTTTTTAAAAACGCCTCAGGGTAAGCGTCCCAAGTTTGTCGCCAGCGGCGGCCATACCGAAGACACTAGCTGGACTGACGTGTTGAGCAAAAACATCGACTCTAATATCGACGGTATTAGCTACCACTTTTACACCTTGCCCAACAGCGATTGGGATGAAAAAGGCCGTGCCATTAAATTCAGCGAGCAAGAGTGGTTTAAAACCATGGAGCGTACTTACCGGATGGAAAAGTACATCCGCGCTAACGTTGCCAAGCTGGATGAAAATGACCCCGAAGGCAACATAGGCTTGTACGTGGACGAGTGGGGCACCTGGTACGACCCGGAGCCCGAGCGCGACCCAGGCTTTTTGTATCAGCAAAACACTTTGCGCGATGCAGTGGTTGCGGCGGTGAACTTTAATATCTTTCATCAGCATGCCGAGCGGGTCACCATGACCAATATCGCGCAAATGGTGAATGTGCTGCAGGCAATGATCCTGACCGACAAAGAAAAAATGGTGCTAACGCCCACGTATTACACTTACGGTATGTACAAGGTGTTTCAGGATGCAACCAGCATTAAGTTCAACCTAAAGACCGACAAGTATAAAAGAGGCGATAAGACCGTCCCCGGTGTTACCGCCTCGGTCGCGCGTGGTACCGGTGGTAAGTTGTACCTTGCACTGGTTAACCTAGACCCTAGCAACAGTGCGGACATTGATCTGAATGTTGCCGGTGCTAATGTGACCCGTGCGGTCGGTCAAATTTTAACCGCCGATGCGATGGATACTCGTAACACCTTCGATGCCCCCGAAACCATCGCGCCAACAGCGTTTGAATCGGACTTAGACGATCTGACGATTCCGGCAAAATCGGTAGTGGTGGTTGAGTTAAAGTAAGGCCGTCACCATGTGAGTGAAAGCTCGCAATCCAAAAGCCCGGATAAGCCATTTGCTGCTTACCCGGGCTTTTTTGTGCGGACGTTGTTTATTGCTACTAAGTTGCCTTGCCTATCAGTCAACCGCTATGCTTGTGGCTGATACAACCAAGGAGACACCCATGCAACATGAGCAAGACACACAGGCTGAACAAAACGCCTCTTTGATCGACGCCGATACCCGTTATACGCTCGCCCCGCGTATTGTGCGCTTGTTTGCGGCCCTTATCGATTTAGCGTTATCGCTGCTGGTTGTGGTGCCGGTTACCGTGTATTTTGGTGTATGGGATGGTGTTCTAGAGAACCCCGAAGCGGGCTCGGCATTGCCTTGGACCACGACTTTGTTGTTAGCTCTGCTTAACTGGGGGGTGTTTTTCTTGTTGCATGGCGTGCTGCTGTATCGCCACGGGCAAACCATCGGTAAGCACTGTGTCGATATTGCCATTGTCACGCTGGATGGCGATAAACCCGATTTTATCCCGTTAGTGGCCAAGCGTTATTTGCCCATTGCACTGGTGACCTATGTGCCGGTTGTGGGCGGCTTACTTTCCCTGATTGATATTTTGTTTATATTTCGCGCCGATAAACGCTGCGTACACGATTTAATTGCCGGTACACGAGTGGTTAAGCTGGCAGACTAACCGTTAACCTAATGGGCGAGTAACGGTTTCTTTAAAAGCGAAACGAAGAAAATCACTGGCAGCAAAAATAAAACCCCCGCCGAGCATTTGCTTGGCGGGGGTTTTTATTGGAGGCTTCGCTTACTGGCAAATGTCTCCTGTCACGGAAACGGTCTCGGCACTGCCCGAGCCCTGAACCCCAAAGCTAACCGACTGCCCCGGGTTGATGGTACTGTTGCGGCCAATATCGCTGGCGGTAAATGGGCCGTTACCGGTCACGTCAGCTTCCCAGCTGTTGGTAATGCTCACGGGGTTACTGTACTGCCATTGTACGCTCCAGCCATTGACGGCGCTGCTCCCTTCATTGGTAAGGGTGATGTTAGCGGTAAAGCCTGAGCCCCACGCGTTTTGGGTTTCGTACTCGCAGTTTACCTCGCCCGTACCCGAGGTACTGCTGGACGAGCTGGACGCAACGCTCGATGAGCTGCTAGAAGACGATCCACCGATAATGCCATAAGGTGCCGGCTGCGCCGCACAGGTGTTGGCACCAACGCAGCTTTGATTATCCTCATAGCCCCAACCATCGTTGCTGTTGCTGCACAGTGGTGTGGTGGTGCCGTACCAGTTACATTGCGTGCCGGCGGGTACCGAGCTGTTCGAGCTGCTGGCCGACGAAGTGCTGGAAGAACTGCTGGATGAGCTCGCAGTATTGAGCTGCAAGAATGCGCTGGTGTAGTTTGAGGGTGTTTGGACGTACACGCGATTGTCGGTTGCGCTTTGCATAGCCACCACGTCACCGTCTGAGTTTAATACGCCGACCTGTACATCGGAGTTTTCATCGTTTACTGCTTGTGCCAGAGCGTAAGGCCAGTCATTCGCGCCGGCATTGTTAGCGTCGAGTATTAAAGATTGCTCGGGTAAGTAAACATCGGTGCCGCTGTTTTCAACTAATCGAAGGCTCACGGCATCACCAGCGCTTAGGCTCTGTGAGGTTTCGCTTAGTGCGCCAAGGTCTTCCCAGTTAGCACCCGCGGCTGGTACGTGAACAATATCCACCGAGGTGGTGCTAGTGGCGTCGGCATTATTCACCTGTAAGTTTACGGTGACGGTTTGTTGCGCGTCTGGTTCGGATAAAGTTAATACCGTATTGTCGCCACTGGTGGTGCTTAAACTGTATAGCGAGTCGTTGTCGGCGCTTAGGCTCCAACTGTAACTTAGATTGTCACCCTGTGAGCCCGAGCCGTCAAAGCTGATACTGCCTGCGCCGGCAAAGGTGCCGCTCGACGGGGTGGCGCTAATATCGGCAACCACCGGTATGTTGCCGGAGCCGCCATCAAAGCTTACATCCACGCAACCGTGGAAGCGTTCGTAGGTAAATTCATTGCGGCCCCACTCGCCATAAATAACGTGTCGGCCACTGCGCTCGGGTACATCGCAACTGGTGTGGAACAGGGCATTACCTTTGTCGGGCACAATGTCGGGGTTGGCGTTTGGGTTGCTGTCGTCATACTCAAGCACGCAAAAGGCTTCGCTTTCAAAATCGTTCCAGCTTAGTGGTTGGCCTACCTGAAAATCAAAACCGGGCTTGGTGATCCAATATCGAAACTCTTCGGTGTCATCAAAGTGCGGCCCCCAAGAAATGTTCCAAGTAAAGGTTTGCTCGCCCGCGCTCATGGGGTTGGTGGGCCAATCGATGGCGCTGTCCCACGGGGTGGCGCCGCCTTGCCAGGTTTCACTGTCAAAACCACAAACATTGTCGGGCAGTGGGGTTACCCCTGCGCGGCCCACGTCGTGAGTCAACACACTCATAAATGAATAGCCGCTGGTAAAGTCATCGGCAAATGCCTGGGCACAGGCGCTGCCGGGTTCGGCGGTATCAGGCTTAGTGCTGGCGCCGCAAAACCAATTGCGCGCGGGCGGGTCGGAGATTAAACCGTGACCCCAAGCGCCACTGCTGGCGAACAAAATTAGCGAGCTTAGAAATACTTTGTTGTTACGCATAAAAAATCCTTCTAGTGATTATGTTTTGTATTTAGCGCGTGGCCTAAATACATGGGCAGTCACATCTATTGCTGTTAGGGCGTCCAGCCCTTTTTTGATGTGAACGGGCTCTCCTTGATTTTGCTGGTTTAACGCTGCGAACTTTAATGTCAGCGCTACCATTTTTTGTTGAAAAAATATCGATGTTATCGATAAAGCTAGGTGGCATCATTTTGTAATTGCTCAGGTAGAAGTTACCTGCTAATGGCCTGTCCTTTTTGTTTTATAAAAAATATCCATGGTGTTAATTAGGCGCCATTAAAAAATCAGAGGTCGTGAATGCTAAGGTTTATCTTTAAATTTTTTCGCTCGCCTTCGTGAATCCGTAACACTGATTAGTTTCTTTGTGGCGCTATTTCAAATGCTGCGAACTGGAAACGAGAACCGACGCACGCTGTTAACATCTTTTGACTTCTGAATCATCCCGCCGAGAAATATAACGAAAAAGAAAGGGGTGAATAAATTTTAAAGACATTAGAAAAATCGTTCAGGCGATTAAAAAAATAATGACGCGTAAAGTGAGGTTTTGGTGCTTGCTGTAATCAAAGAACCGGAGGATTGCGGCGCCAGAGAGGTGGTGAAAATGCGCCTTGACCCACCCTGGCGCAAGTGGTTTTATAAGCCACATAACACTAACGGAGATTAAGCGTGAAAAACTGTAATAATTGTCATGCGCCGATAGGCTTTCGCAGCGTACTTAAATCGGTAAACCCGGTCCGTATTACCTGTTCTAACTGTAAAGCACGTCTGCCAATTAAATTGCTGCCGGTACTGGTACTCATTTTTTTGGTGTCGCTGGTCTCTATCGCGGCGGTGGTGGCGTTAATACCTTATACCGAGGTGATGTTGTTGGTGTTGTTTGGCATCGCCTTTGCCGGGGAGTATTTCTATTATCTATTGCTGCGGGCCGGCTACCTAGAGTAGCTTCGCCCGCGATCACTTCGCTTGAGGTAGCGACCGCCCCAGCGTCGGCCCGACTAGGGCCACCAGTAGCAGTAATCCCGCGACAATCAAAAAGGCAGCGGTTAGCCCGGTGACATAGGCGACAAAACCAATCATTGCCGGCCCTACCAAAATACCGGCGTAGCCAAGGGTGGTTAGTGCTGGCACTGCTTGGGCCTCAGGCATGGTCGTTTGCTTGCCCACCAGCGAGTACATAATAGGGGCGATATTGGCGCCACCCATCCCCACGAGTGCGTAACCCACCAAGGCCAGTTGCCAGCTAGGTGCCAAAGTGGCCAGCGCCACTCCCGCGGCGGCGAGTGCCGCGCCGCTTACCAACACCCGAAGCAATCCCGCGCGGTGAATCAGCCAATCACCGCTGAGCCTACCAATGGTCATGGTCAGCGCAAAGGCGGCGTAGCCCAACCCCGACTGTGCGGTTGCCATATTTTGCATTTGGGTTAGGTAAACGGCACTCCAGTCGAGCATCGCGCCTTCGGCTAAAAAGGCGATAAAACACAGGCCGCCGAGTACCAGAACGATGCCGTGGGGCAGTGCGAAGAGTGGTCCGTCTTGCGTACTGGCGGTGTGGCTTAGTAAATAGCGCCAGGTTATGGCCAGCGCCAACAGGATCAAAAGCGCGATGCTTAGTGCGGCGTACAGCGGTGCGAGCCCGATACTTAATAGCGTGCTGACGCCCACTGCGCCGATAATACCGCCAAGACTAAAAAGGCCGTGAAAGCCTGACATTAACGGCCTGCCGCTGGCCTTCTCGACGGTGACGGCGTGAATATTGGCGACGCAGTCGGCCGTGCCAAGGGCCGCGCCAAAGACAAAAAGTGTGACGGCCAATACCCAGCTTGTGTGACTGCTGGCCAAAATAGGTAGGGCGGCACACAAAACGGTAGCGGCCAGAGTAAACACCTTGCGGCAGCCAAAACGTGAGGCAAAAAGGCCCGACAGGGGCATAGCGATTAACGAGCCAATGCCGAGGCAAAGCAGTAGTAAACCCAGCTGGGCCTCGTTGAGTGAAGCCCGTGCTTGCGCGTAGGGCACCAATGGCGCCCAGGCGGCGAGTGAGCTACCGGCGATAAAAAAAGCGGCGCGGGTGGCGTGCTGGGCGTGGCGGCTGGCAGGGTGTGGCATCATAAAATAACGTGGTTGACTGCGGGGGCTACAGCATACTAAGTTTTGCTCGCTAGCGGTCGAAAGATAAGGCAAATAGTGTAAATGACCACTAAGACCGCGTATACTGCGGTGCATTAATAGGGCGCTTGCTAGCGGTAGCAGTAGTCGCGCCTCACAAAAACAAGTACGATCAGAATATACAAGAACGGCTGCCCTGCCGCTTTAATCACATGAAGCATACTCAAACACTAATAAACAAGTGAGTAGTGCTCTATGCTTCGCAAACGTTTTTTAACCCCTGCATTGGGGGTGAAAGTGCTGCTGGTTGCAGCCTCGGCGGCGGTTTTTTTAAGCTGCTACCACGGTAATACCCCCCCTAACCTCGATACCTCTGCTTATACATCGATATTTGGCGATCACGTGCTGGTGTTTGATGACACTATGGACGAGCGCGATATTCAAGATACCTTGGATGCGCTGCACCATCAGCAAAAACACAATGAATTTGGCTCTGAGCGCTATGCCCTGCTGTTTAAACCTGGCAACTATGGCTTGAATGTAACGGTGGATTATTACGTACAGGCACTGGGGTTGGGTCGAGTACCGGGGGATGTCAGTATTAACGGCACCGTCCAGTCCATTGCCTCAACCGAGGGCAATAAAGTTACCACCATGTTTTGGCGCGGCGCCGAAAATTTTAAAGTTAAGCCACACCATGGCAACACCTTGTTGTGGGCGGTATCTCAAGCGGCGCCTTACCGCCGTATGCATGTCGAGGGTAGCGTTAATTTTGACAAGGGCAGTTGGGCCAGCGGCGGTGTATTGGCAAACTCGGTGGTTGAGGGGCGCGCCGGTCTTACCACCGGGCAGCAGTGGTTTACCCGCAACTCTGAGCTAGGCCGCTGGGTGGGTGGCAATTGGAACCGAGTGTTTGTCGGGGTGAAAGGCGCGCCGGTTGACCAGTGGCCCGAAGAACCCACCACCATCATTGATCAAACCCCAGTGATTCGCGAAAAGCCCTTTTTAACCCTGGATGATAGCGGCGCTTACGCGGTATTTGTACCGACGGTGACGCGCAATACAAGCGGCGTTAGCTGGCGCGGCGAGCCGGAAGCGGGCGAGCTGTTAAACCTTAAAGATTTTTACATCGCGACGCCCAGCAATGACACCGCGGCGAGCTTGAACCAAGCGTTGGCCGCCGGTAAGCACTTACTGCTAACGCCTGGCATTTATTCGCTCGATAGCGCCTTAAAGGTATCGCGTGCCGATACCGTAGTACTCGGTCTTGGCCTGCCCACTCTGGTGCCACAGCAGGGCAGTGCGGCCATTTCCGTGGCCGACGTCGACGGGGTAAAGCTAGCGGGTGTTATGGTTGATGCCGGTCCGGTTAATTCACCGGTGTTAATTGATCTGGGCGAGCAAGGCGCCAAGGCCAGGCACGCGGACAACCCCAGTAGTTTGCACGATGTGTACTGCCGCGTGGGGGGCGCTATTGCCGGTTTGGCCGAGATTTGTCTGCGCATTAACAGTCACCATGTGTTGGTTGATCACGTGTGGTTGTGGCGCGCCGACCACGGTACCGGTGCGGATTGGAATGTGAACAAAAGCCGCAACGGGCTGGTCGTTAACGGCGACGATGTGACGATTTACGGTTTGTTTAACGAGCACTTTCAGGGGTATCAAACCTTGTGGAATGGCGAGCGCGGCCGCACTTATTTTTACCAGTCTGAGATTCCCTACAAGCCGCCGAGTATGGCGGCCTGGAACGATAACGGTAAAGCCGGCTTTGCCTCGTACAAGGTGGCGGACCACGTACAAACACACAATGGTTGGGGCTTTGGTATTTATAGCTTTTTTCGTGGTGAGCCCACGGTGAGCAATAATGTGCGTTTAGAAAACTCGCTGGAGGCGCCTTATAACCCTGGCACTGCTATTCATCATATTGCGAATTTTGCCGGTTTAAACGGTGGCATTAACCACGTGGTGAACGGCGAAGGGCCGGCCACCGAGGTGGGCGAATTAAATTTTTACGATGGTTTTTGGGGAGAGAAAGCCGACGAGAAATAGCGCGAGATAAAAAAGCCCCCGCTGAGCAATCAGCGGGGGCTTTTTTGTGCACTTATAAAACCCGTGGCTTACTCTATGTTGATGGTAAAGTCCGGGGTCTGATTGCGGATGTTGATCGCGTTGTTGGTTAGCGTTAGGTTGGTGAAAGTGACGCTACCGACCGCCGGGCCTTGTCCGGCCTCGGGCATGGGGTTTGCCCAAATACCAAAGCCTGAACGGTCGGGGAAGCGCGGATCGATACGCGCCCCAGAGATGGTGACGTTATCGAGCACAGTGTCTGCAATTGGGTTTTGCGCATTGTTACCCACGTAGTTGGTTTGAAACATAATGCCGTGAAAGGTGGGGTCGATAATGTCTAGGTTGTTGATACGAATACCCTGGAACGTATCGGATGCCGAAAACATCCACAGTGCGGGGAATACTTGGTCGCCCCAAAACTGACCGCCGGAGCGAGCGATAGTGATGTCCTCGAAGTTGGTGGTGGGGTTGGCTTGAAACCCGGTAAAAGCGTAACCAAAATCCAGCGAACTAATGGTTAGCCCCGAATAGGTTAGGGTATCTTCCACGCGGATATTGCGAAAGGTGTTGCCCTGCCCGCCGTAGGCGGCTAAGCCCGCGGCGCGCCAAGGTGTCATCGCGGTTAAGTTCTCATAGAGGTTGTCTTGCACCACACCGCCGCCATTGTCAGTGGCACCAAACAGGGCAAAGCTGTCGTCCCCGGTGCTGCGCGCTTCAATATTGCTAATGTGATTACCGCTACTGCCATTGGTAAAGTTTAAACCATCGGCAAAAGTGTTGCGGATACGTGAATTTTTAATGGTGGTGTTGTGTACCGATGACCCCCAAAACATACACACTTGGTGCTCGGCCCAGATGTTGTCGATGGTCATATCCGATACGCCACTAAAATCAAAGACTTTACCCGGCCCGTCAATGCGACTGGTGTAGTTGCCAAAAAACGCAAAGTTAGCAAAGGTCGAGCCGTTGGCCGAGTTGTTTACCATAAATCCGGCATCGGTATTAGTTTGACTTTGCGGCGTGGTAAATTTTGTATACCAAGGGCCGGCGCCCACAATGTTAAGTGGCTTGCCGTACACTTGAAACTTATAAGCGGTTTCGTAGGTACCAGGCGGTAAATATACCCCTTCGGCCGTGTTGCTCATTCGCGCTTCGTTGATGGCGTTTTGTACATCCTGATGACTAAAGCCCGTGGGGGTGATATAGGCCGCCGGGTTGGGGTTAGGGATGGCTGAAACCTGTTCCAGGCTGATGAAATCAATTGTGTACTCACTGGTGTTTGCTGCATCTTTTTGCAGGCGAATGTTACTGCCTGCGGGGATCGTGCGGTCAAACATCACGTGGGCTTCGTCGTAAATATGACGTGCCGGGCCTGAGCTTGGATTATTATTGGGTTGCGTTTCGTCGCCGTACAGCCACGCGTGTTTTGAGGTTAACTCAATGGCTTTTTCAAATTGGCCGTCAACGTAAATGTTGAGCGTGCTGTCAATGCCGCCACCGCCGGGCGCGTCGGGAATCGAAAAACGCGTGACCAGCGTGTTAGTTGGTTCGTCACTGGTAAAAGCCACATAATCACCGGTGTCGCTGAGCGTTACCGCTTGGCGCCCCGACGCCTCGCCGGCCAGATCGCCAATGATACGATTGGGTGCGAGTGCTTGAGCATTGCCACCAAGCTGACCGTCTTCGGCTTGGTATAAGCTGTAGGGCATACTGGCGCCCCGGCCGTCATTGGGGTCTGGGTCTGTTCCCTCAGCTTGCGTTGTACCGCTTATCGGGGAGCTGTTTGCCGACTCACCAAATTCGTTGTAGGCAATGAGCGTGTAGCTGTAGTCGGTACTCGCGGCTAATCCGGTATCTTGAAAACTATTGGCGCTGATGTCGGCAATCTCATTGCCATCGCGCAATAAACGGTAACCGTCTGCTAGCGCTACCTCGTCCCACAGTAAATACAGGGTAGAGGACGTGCCACCCGCAATCGTTAAATTTTGTGGGGTGTTAGGCGGCACCGGGTCGGGGTAGCCGTACATTTCAAGTTCGGAAATTTGTGCGGCGGGCCAACCGGTGTTGTCGTTTATTTCTAGCTGGACAAAGCGGGTACCTACTTCGTTAAATGCGATGCTTACGCGGTTACCATTGTTTGGGTCAAAATGATAAGCGGCTGAATTTTTTATGCTCGTGTAGTCGGTACCGTTGTTGCTACCACGTATAGAAAGTGTTTGGCTGCGCGATTCCCACGCCATATCATCGGGTAACGTTAGGTTTATTTGGTCGATGTAGTGCGTGCTACCAAGATCCACCGTTAAGTGCTGCGGAAAGCTATTGCTGGCGCTCTCCCAGTAGGTGCTTTGATCGCCATCGACGGTATTGTTTTGCAAATGGTAAGGCCCGGAGCTGGACGCACTCACTGGTTTGTCGAGTGCAACATTATCGTTATCAGGGGGCGTGACTTCGCTGTCAGTGGTGGCCGATACACTCGCGCTTGGACTCGATTGTCCGTCGCTGTTATAGGCGCGAATGACGTAGGTATAAGCGGTGTTGGCAGATAGGCCGCTGTCGAC
Source organism: uncultured Gilvimarinus sp. (assembly GCF_963972205.1). NCBI lineage: Bacteria > Pseudomonadati > Pseudomonadota > Gammaproteobacteria > Cellvibrionales > Cellvibrionaceae > Gilvimarinus > uncultured Gilvimarinus sp. The sequence goes on from NZ_CAXAUC010000002.1 coordinate 205,145, forward strand.
AAATTGCGTGGATGTGGTCGAGTCAACCACGGCGCCATTACGCAAAATATCGTAGCCTTGGGCATAGGCCGCGCTATCCCAACTTAGGCTGACACTGGTTGCAGATGTATTGTTAACTGCTAACCCTTGTGGCGTTGCCGGTAGGGTGGCAGTGCCTGAGTCAAACTCAATCCAGTTGACATTAAATAAGCCGCCCGAGTCCGAACCGTTAAACACTAGATAGAGGTCGTGAATGCCGCCGCTTGTGGCAACCGATCCGGTAGCGGTCGTCCAGTTTTGCCAGCCGCCGGTGTTATTAACCGCCAGGCTACCAAGCAGGGGGCCGGTGGTACTGTCGAGGTGAAATTCAATGGTGCCCCCGCTGTGATTGCTAGCGACCCGCGCGCTTACGCCGTTCAGTTCACCGCTTGCGCCAAAGTCGACGTTGTTGAGGCGCACCCAGTCGCCATTGTCGATCCAGCCAATGTTGTTGCCGCCACCGGTGTCAGTGGTGGGCTCGGTTTGTACTCCGCTCATCCCGTCGTATTGTGCCACATCGATTTTGTCGTAGGCGTAGCGGATCTGGTTGTTGGTTTGGTCTGCGCCGTAAACTTCAAATTCGGCGATTTGCCCGGCAGCCCAGCCCGAGTTGGCGCTGATGCTCAAGCGCACATAGCGTGCATTGGCTTCGGCAAAGTTAAGGGTCACCCGGTTGCCGTCAGCGGGGTCAAACATATAGCTGGATTGATTCACCAGCGTGTCGTAGTTGGCGCCGTCGCTGCTAGCAAGTAATGTAATAGTCTGAGTGCGACTGCCCCAATTGGCGGGTACGGTGAGTGCCACTTGGTTGATAGCGCGGCTCTGGCCAAGATCGACCGATAACGTTTGTGGAAAACTGTTGTTCTGGCTCTCCCAGTAGCTAGATGAGTTGCCGTCATTTGCTTGAGTGGCTGAGTAAACATCGGCGTAGCTACTGGCGCTAATGCTTTGTCCCTGGGCAATATTGTTTGGCGCAGTTTGCGCGAGGGTGACACTGGTGGCAAAACACAGGGGGGTCATTAGGCCTATAAGCTGAGCTAAGCGTTTGCGATGTAAAAAGATAGCGGTATGCATAATAATAACCTGTAAAGTTTAAAAACAGCTCTCCGGTTTTGGGCGCGACTGGCAAAAAAAGAGTGATGGCGAACCATAAAGCGCCGGAGCAGTAAGGAGAGACGTTATATTGTCGGGTAACATCCAGAGCCGCCCGAGGGCGACTCTGGTGAATAGGTTTTACTGAATGTTCAGATCAAACCCTTGCTGGATAAAGTTGGTGTCTGGGTAAGCCACATTGCTGGTGCTTAGATTGTTAAAGGTGGCGCTACCGTTACCTGTGTAGGTGTAAATCGCCGCCCCTAAGTGTTTACCCGAGAACCGAGAGTCAACCTCGCCGTCAAGGCCGGTACCGTCGATGGTGATATCGTTAAACACGACGTTTTCAAAACCGCCGCCGTAACCCATTTGAATGGCGTCGCGTTGGGTGTCGTAGATATCAATATTGGATACGGTTAGGTTGCGAATCGGATCAACCGAGGCTTCTAGGTCAATCGCACCGCGCTCGCCACCCCAGGTATCCAAGCTGGTACCACTGCGGATAATTGTGCTGTCAGAGAATACGATGCCGTTGTTATTTTGAAAGTGATAACCCGGAAAAATCGTGTTCATCCTAAAGCCCGAAGCGCCCACGCCATCGACAATCAAGTTGTAGGTGGCTTCGTGTCCGCCACCGCCAAAGAAGGCGATGCCGGCGGCGCGCCAGTTAAACTCGATGGTGTTGTGGGTAAAGGTGTTGTTGACACCGGCCGGTGCACCATTGACGTTACTGGTCCATACGGCCAGGCCATCGTCACCGTTGTTGCGCACGCTGCTGTTGCGCACCGTGGAGTTACTGGTGCCTTGAGCAAAGTTAACGCCGTCGGCCAGATTGTTGCGAATACGGCTGTGTTCAATCAGCAGGTTGTCGGCAATAATAGCCGGCGTATGGGCGTAATCCCCCACCCAAAAGCCACACTCAAAATGCTCGACCCACACATTGTGGATACGTGAGTCGGTGCCCATGTTATCCATAAAGGCTTTGTAGATGGCCTGTTGGTTGTAGCGCGAGCGCAGCATCGAGTTCATGTACACATGGCTGAAGTCCAGCTGACCCACCACCCGGAACGAAACACCGCCGGAGGCTTTGTTGGGGTTGGTAAACTGGATGTTGGTGTGCCAGATGCCCGAACCCATAATGGTTAGGTCGTCAATTTCGTTGCCGACATCGCCAATCACCCACATGTTGCCTAAGTCGAAGGTGCCCGGTGGAATGTACAGTGGCTGACCGTTGGCAACCGCGGCATCCACGGCTTGGTTAAACGCTGCTAAATCATCCATGCCGTCGTTGGCTATTGCGCCAAAGTCGGTAACGGCGATGGCGTTGCCCGGGCGAGAAATAGGCGAGGGCACACTTTCTATCTCTAAAAAGTCGACGCCGTATTCGAGATTGTCGCTGTTGGATTTCTCGATGCGAATCACATCGCCCGCTTGCAGCGGCGTCGCCAGCTTCCAGTGAGTTTCGTCAAAGCGGAACAGCGGGTTGCCGCCGCCGGGGGCATCTGAGGGGTGACCACCACCCACGGCAAAGTACTGGTAGTTATAGTAGGAAGTTAACGGCACAGTTTGCGCTTTAGTGCCATTAACGTAAACGTCCAGTGAGCCATCTAGCCCCATACCGTCGCTTGAGTCGGGCATGGTAAAGCGCATGGTAACGCCCGCGCCGCCTTCGTCGTTGCGTATTGTCCACTCGGCGTAAGAGCCACTGCTAGGCAGCGCGATATACGCTTGGCCCGATGCCTCGGAGGCGGTTTTTAGCTGATCGAACATGGGCGCGGTTTTTAAAATGGCCCCGCCACCGTAGTTAGCACTTTGGGTATCGTAGCGATCGTACGGCATATTAGCGCCGTGCTCATCGTTAGGCTCTGGGTGATCGGGGTTAGTATCACTGCCTTCCTCAAGTGTTGTGGCGGTAATAGTACCGCTGGTGTTGGATGCACCAAACTCGTTGTAAGCGCGCACGCTGTAGCTGTAGCTGGTTTCCGGAGTTAGCTCGGTGTCTTGGTAAAACGTGGAAGTTATGTCCGCGACCACCGCACCATCGCGCAATAACTCGTAACCATCGGCTTGGCTTGAAGCCTCCCAACTTAAGAATATAGCGGTAGACGATTCACCGGTCACATTTAGGTTGCCCGGTGTGCTAGGCGGAACTGGGTCAGGGTAGCCATTAACTTCAAACTCAGAGATTTGCGCCGCCGGCCATCCGGTGTTGGCCGTTACCTGCAGTCGTACATAACGTGCGGTGGTCTCGTTAAAGCTAATGGTAGCGGTGTTGTTTGAGGTCGGGTTAAAAGTCGCCCCCGTTTGACCGGCAATGTTCGTAAAATTAGTGCCGTCGTCACTGCCCAGTACCGTGACCGTTTGCGTGCGGGTTTCCCACGCGGCATCGTCGGGTAGTTTTAGAGTGACTTGGTTAACGTAATGGGTGCTGCCAAGATCCACGGTTAACTGCTGCGGAAAACTATTGCTGGCGCTTTCCCAGTAGGTGCTTTGGTTGCCGTCCACTGCGTTGGCATCTGTGTGATAGGCATCCGCTGATGAGGCGCTAACGGGCTTGCCGTCGGCAACATTACTGCCTGTGGGCGTGGTTCCGGTGTCGCTGGTTGTGGTGCTAACGCTTACGCTGGCCGCCGAGGTGCCATCGTTGTTGTAGGCGCGTACCTGGTAATCGTAGCTGGTGTTAGCGCTCAGGTTGGTGTCTTGGTAATAAGTATCGCTGGTCGATGCAATCACACTGCCGCCGCGCAAAATATCGTAACCGTCGGCATTGGCCGAGCTGTTCCAGCTCAGGCTGACCGATGAGCTGGTAACGGCACCAACACTTAACCCTTGTGGCGTTGTTGGCAAACTTACGTCGGAGCCTGAATCAAACTCTAGCCAGTTGATGTTAAATAGGCCGCCTGCGTCTGAACCGTTAAACACTAGGTATAAGTCGTGAACGCCCTCGGCGTAAATGTTGGCAGTTTCGGTTACCCAGTTTTGCCAGCCACCGGTGTAGCTGGCATTGATGGAGCCGATCAGCTCGCCCGTCGGACTGTCTAAGTGCAGCGCCATGGTGCCGCCTGAGTGATCGCTGGCAAGGCGGGCGCTCACCTGGTAGGCGCCAGTGCCAAAGTCAACGTCTTCAAACATCAGCCAGTCGCCGTTATCAATCCAGCCGACGTTGGCGCCGCCACCAGTGTCGCTAGTCCCTTCAGTCTGCACGCCGCTCATATTGTCAAACGATTCAGCCTCTATGCGGCTGAAGGCGCTGCGTGGTTCGGTACTGGTGACTGAACCAAAAACTTCAAACTCTGAGACTTGCGCCGCGGGCCACTCGCTGTTGCCGGTCACTTGCAAGCGAATAAAGCGTGCATCAGTATCGGGAAAGTCAATGCTGACGTGATTTAAGTTAGCGGGATCAAACAGGTAATCGCTGTTACTTGCTACGGGCGTGAAGTTGCTGCCGTCACTACTGGCCAACACTGCCATACTTTGCGTGCGGCTGCCCCAAAAGTCCGGTAGTTTTAGAACGATTTGTTCAACCGTATTGCTGCTTCCTAAGTCGACCGTTAGATTTTGTGGAAAAGCGCTGTTCTGACTCTCCCAGTAACTGTTGCTGTTGCCATCATTAGCATTAGCGGCGCCGTACACGTCGTTGATGCTGGTGGCGCTGATGTTTTTGCCTTGCGCTAAATTGGTTTGCGCCAGTGCCTGTACCGATACCATACACGGAATGCTTAGTACCCCGGCCACTAGCCCGGCTTTACTGAGTGGGTGTAACCATTTTGGTTTAAATGTCGTCATTATCTAGCCTCTCTTATTAGCTTTATATGTGCTCTAACTTTCAAAAAAGCAGTCGTTTTACACTCATAAGCAACGTTACGCCGCGCTGAGTGACTTGCTTTTCGATGGTGGCCATCCGTGCCGTTCGACACTCCGGTACGACTCGCTGTGTCGGTGCGACTTGAAATATGCTGTGTTTAATACTGAACCGGCTCGGCGTTTATTGGGGGTTCTGCGCAACGATCTTAAATCGCAATGGTTATGACGAATTACATGAGCCGTTCAACCAATGTTGTTATTGTGCTTAATGCGTAATGAGAACGATGACGAGATTTAATAGCAGGGTTTTTAGAGTGTCTATAGCGATTGGTGACGTCGGGCCATGAAAACGTTTTCGCAGCATGAAATCGTTTTCGAGCTGTGACCGATGGGAATGACAAGATTATTTTTTACTACGATTTTAATTATCTGATTTTTTCTAGATAGTAACCCGTAGGTTTACAATGAGAGGCGTTTGTGCGTGCTGGTCGATGGGGTTTCGCATCGACCAGCACGCGACGTTGTTCTTTAAAGCCAATAAAAATAAGGGTGGGACAAATTTCTACGCGAGCCTAATTTTCTCGCGTGCGGTGTTAATCCTCGTTTAGCGATAAACTTGCTACCGTGTGCGATACCTTTTTTGCGCTAACATTAATGTCGTGGATAACCTCCGCGACCTGCACATTGAGCGCGCTTCCCTCGCCAACAGAGTGCGACACTGAGTTTATCTGGGTGGTAATGGTTTGCGTTAGCCCTTGATTTTGTTTTACGACTTGTGCGATTTCCTGGGTTGATTGCGATGTGCGCGCGGCCAGTTGCCTTACCTCATCGGCGACCACCGCAAAGCCCCGGCCGGAGTCCCCCGCGCGGGCCGCCTCAATGGCGGCATTTAGCGCAAGTAGGTTGGTTTGCTCGGCGATACCACTAATGGTCGAGACGATAGCGGTAATGTGCGACGACTGCTCGTTGAGCTTATCTATTAACGTCACCGCGTCTTCTACATGCTGATTGATGGAGGCAAAGTTATTCACCGCTTGCTCGAGCATTTTAGTGCCTTTAACGGCTGTGTCAGCGGTTTGCAGAGCTGAATCATGTGCGACGTGAGCGGCGGCCGACACTTGTTTGGCGTGCTCAACCCGGGCACTGATGTCGGCGGCAAACTTAACCACCTTATAAACGTTACCCTTGTCGTCCATAATGGGGTTGTAGGTGGCCTCTAGCCACAGTGTGTTGCCCGAGGCGCTGCGGCGCTCAAACCGGCCCGATTTGAAGCCGCCTTGGGATAGCTCGCGCCAAAAATTAGGCTGCTCGTGGTAGAAGTCTTTGGTGCAAAATATTTTGTGGTGTTTGCCTTGTATGTCTTCTAAACGGTAGCCGACGGTACGTAAAAAATTATCGTTGGCGGTAAGGATGGTGCCATCTGGGCTAAATTCTATGACCGCCATAGAGCGGTTTAAGGCCGTGGTAATATCGGCCTGAGCATTTAATCGTAAGTGTTCTCGGGTGACGTCAGTGGCTATTTTTGCGATTTTGTGAATCTGACCATCGCGAGAGATCGGAAAGTAAGTGGCCTCCAACCATATTTGCTCGCCGCTTGCTGTGACGCGAGCGAAAGTACCACTGATGCTTTTTCCTGCCGCTAAGTCTCGCCAAAAGTCTTGGTACTCGCGGCTGTCGGCATAGCTCGAGCTACAGAAAAGACGGTGGTGCTTGCCGACGATACCGCTTAAGGCATAACCGGTCGTGTTTAAAAAGAGCTCGTTAGCATCGAGTACTGTACCCTGGGGTGAAAACTCGATGTAGGCCATATGATCTCTGATTGAGCTAACAATAGCGTTGGCCGCGTTCGCACTGTGTTGTAGCTCGCTCACTTGCCGTTTAAGAGCATTGTTAAACATATTGGGGTGTCTCCTGAAAGACTGCAGCGGTACACCGGCTGCCTGTTCTAGTATCCCCTTATGTACGTGAAGAATGATGTTTTAGATGCCATTGTTTGGGTAAAGAAGCGTAATGGGGCTGACGGCAAAACCAGACGATTACACCGAATAACGCTAAGCGGCGAGTGCGGCATTTTTAAGGTGGACTCAAGAGGTTGCTCCCAGCGCTGATACAAGACGCCTGCGCATTGGCTGGCGCTGCCAGTACACCAAAGAGCGCCAAAGCCACTCCAGTGGACCAAAGCGGTAGTAGCGTAGCCACCATTGGCTACCGATTAATTGTAGGGCCCAAATGAGTAAAACGACGCTGTAGACTTCGACGCGCGATAGCTGACCATACCAGCCAAGGCCAAAACCATAAAATATAAATGCACAAATAATTGACTGGCTCACGTACAGCGTGAGTGCCATTTTGCCGCAAGAGGCTAAGTAACCTTGGGTTTTCTGAAGCCACCCTTGCTGATAAACCCAAAGTGCGAGTCCGACATAACCCAGAGTAAGTGGCACTCGGCCGAGATCGTAGTACAGGCCGAGGAATCCCCATTTCAAGACGGCAACGATACTGAACTCGTGACGAATCAGTGCGGCTAGCTCAAGCACGTTTATGCTAAGTCCAAGCCCGATGCCGCCGGCTGCGAGTCGTGCGTAAAAGCGCTGTGAGCGCTCTCCAGTTAGCACGCCGGCTTTAAAAAGCGCCATCCCGAGCAACATCATGCCCAGCGCATCGAAGAAGCCACCACGATACAAAATGGTCGATTGGTAGGCGATGATCGTGGGTTTTAGCTCATAAAAAGCAGAAAGGTAATCGCCGCGCAAGGCATCAATTTGCCTTTGTACCTCAGTGCTGTTGGGTTTGCGCCAGCGCTGGATGTCGGCCCAGTGATCGAGCGCGCCTTGCTCGTGTTGACTTAGCTCTTGTCTCTGGTCTAATTTCCACTCAGCCGCTTGAGCTTCTCGCTGAGTGGTTACCGCATCGGAGACTTTAATAACGCTGCGGGGAATCAGTGTCGCTAATAACAGCACGCCGAGTATTACCAGCCAGCGCACCCGCAAAAGGCGCAGTGGGTATAAAAACATGCCGGCCAATGCGTACCAATAAAGGACATCGCCAAACCACAGAAAGCCCCAAGCGTGAATAACGCCGAATAAAAATAGCCAAATCATACGCCGGTAGTACAAATCTGCCGTGTCTTTTTGCGTACGTGCTTGGCTCCAGTAACCGGTCAACAGTAATACACTGGCACCAAATAGTAATGAGAACAGGCCGCGCATAGTGCCTTCAAAAAACAAATGAGTAATACCAAAAGCTGCTAAGTCCCACCCCTGGTGGCCGCCGTAGACACTTGGGTCCATATAGGCGCGAGGCAAGCTAAAACTGATAATGTTTAACAGTAAAATACCTAAAACCGCGATACCTCGAAGAGTATCGATGGCTTGAATGCGCGGCGCTGGGTTATTTGCCGTGTTATCCGTTAAGCTTCGCATAGACGCCCTGTTTGCACGCGACGAATTTGGTGGCAGTCTTCGGCAATAATGGCTTGAGGGTTATGACCGAACCACTCAAGTGATGCACTGTGGACTCGATCTTGCGGTAGCGTTTGGATAAAAGTGGCGAAGTCGTAAGCGCCCTCAAATAGAGGAACCATCCCTTCCCGACTGCCGGCCGCTGAGTAAACGTTGGCTGGGGCGAACGCGGCAAGGTGCTGTCGCTTACTGATATTCTTAAAGTGCAAATGATGAATATAAGGCGCCATTAAATGCCAAGCTTTGATGGGGTCTTCATGTGCCTCCCATATATGCAAAACATCTAAATTTACTTTTAGGGCCGGGTGATCGACCGCATTAATTAAATCTAACGTAGCCTGAATAGAGTCCGCTTGAGTATTGGGGTGAGTCTCAATAAGTAAATTGCAGCCACTTTCATGCGCTTGGGTACAGTAATCTTTTAGGCGAGAGACTAACGCCTGTAGCTCTAAAGCACTGGTATCGGCACTGGCTTTTTGGCCGGCGAAGGTACGCAGTTTTTGGGCGTCCCAGTGGTTCGCCATTTCGCATAGCTGGGTTAACGTTGTTTGCCCATCTTTGGCGGGTCCGCTAAAGGGAAGATAATCACTGAGCATGGATACTTGTAAGCCCATCGCTTTTAGCCAGCGACCGCTTAATGCTGGCTGATTACGCAGGCTGCGTGCATGGGCGGCCCACAGTTCAATACCGTCCAATCCAGCGCGCGCGGCAAAGGTGGCAAGTTCGGGCATAGACACTAAATGATGGCGAAAACTAATGGTACACAAGGATAAGTGGATCATGACAACACCTCCTGCGGTTGTGAAGACGGCGATAGCGGCTGTTTGAGTAAGGTATGCCAATCGTCAACGGCGGCTTGTATGGCGGTTTTGATACGGTCTTCGCGCCGGTGTTGTTCGGTGATGAGGTTGATGAGGGCGCTATGTTCGCTCTCCTTTTGTGTTATTGCCCATTTATTGGCTAGGTATAGAATTTTCTCGTAGCCTTTTGCTAAGGCCTCAATCACTAAGCACCAGTTTTCAAACTCATCCATCGAGCGTCCGGTGGCGCGGTAGAAGTAGGCGAGCCCGTGTTCGTACGCGTATTTTCGAATCGCTAGCACCGGAAGCTCAGCCAGTGCTTGCCCCAGTAGTGCGAGCGGTTGCGATCCGGTTAGCGGGTGATGGGCCTTGATAACACGCTCAACCGTTTGGGTTAATAGGTTGTCGGGTTTAAAGCACACTGAAAAATACGCGGCGACAGCATCGGCGCTTGGCTCGTGGAGGTGTTCGGTGTCCAGCAGATAACCGCCGGCTACTGCAGGAGACTCGATGGCGTGTAGTACCCGGCGCCGGTCGAGTTCGCCTTCCCAGCGAAAATCTGGGTCCCACATCCAGATTTTATCGGGTTGTTTGCCGTTCTCGAGTAAGACGTAGTGAGGGAATGGGTCTAACTCAAACCGGTTCTCGCGCTCAGGTAGGCGATACATATCAATCATTACCAATAAATGTTCCCACTGGGAGCGCTGACACATGAGCGACTCTAAACTGGCAATGTTGTGAGATTTACTCAACGCTTTGTCGTACCACTCGGTAACGGTTGCGCCGTACAGTCTTTCAAACCACGCAAAGAAAAAATCGTGATCGACCTCTTCCGAGTGATAACGCAACTTCGATGCTTCGTCGAGAAAAACTTCGGCATCCCATACGCCAAAGTAAAGTGGCCGGTGATCCAGCTTGGCTTGCTTAATAGGATGGCACAAGCAGCTTACAACGCAGTGTACTTTTACATCGAGATCGGGCTCGCCTACGGACTCGTCTGTGTGCGTTGTCATTATTCGCTCTAAGTCCCCAAGCGTTTGCAGTGTATCGGGATTAAGCGCGTAATCGGGGATAACATAGCCCGCCTCGGTCTCCAGCAGAACCAAAAGTTGCATCAGGTCCACCGAGTCAAAGTTTAAATCGTAACTTAAATGGGCATCTGGTGAGAGCCTGTCTCGCGGAACGAGAGGTAAGTGCTGTGCGAGTAAATCTTCAATCTGTTGTAAAAAATCCGGTTGCGCGGCGGCATTCATACTTGTGTCCCCTCAGTGGCGTAAAGGGTGTCTGGAGGTGACAGGCGGTCGGGTTGGGTGCTAGGTTTTTTTTCGAGAAAATCTTGTGCTAATTGCCGGCGGCTGATTTTTCCGTTCGCTAAGCGTGGAATTTTTGTCACATACTGAGTCCAGCTTGGCCGCTGGTGAGTTGCGAGTTTTTGCCGGTATAAATCGCGCAGTTGAGTGTCGTTTAGTGCAGATGGCGCTGTGTAAATGGCGGCGACTCGCGCACCTGCTGAGGCGTCCGGCATGTTAAATACCACGGCCTCAGATATGGCCGGATGTGTCATAAGAGCACTCTCGACCTCTTGCGGGTATACGTTCAGGCCGGCGTAGATAATGGTGTCGTCGATACGTCCGCAAAAGTGCAGCGAGGAATTGTCGCTTGAATCAATATAACCAGCATCACCTGTGTGAATATTATGGCCACTTTGCTGCACAATCACTTCGGCTGGCGCATTGCTGTCTGAGCTTGCAAGTAGCTGACAATGGGCCAGTGCGTGACCCATCACTCGGGCATTTTTTGGCTGATAGGCAATGGTGATGCACCCGGCCTCTGAGCACCCATACTGCTGCCATACGTGCTGCACCTTGTGCGTTAAGTTGGCAAAGTCATGTTCGGGCATGACAGCGCCGGAGGTCATGACGCCATACAGTGACTGGGGGCTGCGCCAAAGCATGAGCAATGTTTTGATAAACACTGGTGAGCTATACAGCAGCGGCTTTGGGTATAGTTGTAGGGTGTGTAATAAATATTTGGGATTCCAGCCTGTGACAATATGTGGTGTGGCACCGCGCGCCAGACTAGCCAGAAAACCGCAGATAAAACCATAGGAGTGGGTAATAGCGCATGCAACAACTGGAACGATATCCGATGTTAAGTTTATTGCGCTGTTGTAATGCTCAATTTCACGGTCAATTTCTGCCCAGGTTCGTTCGATTTTTTTCGCCGCGCCGGTAGTACCCGAGCTAAATTGGATTAACGTTCCCGCCGGGAGAGCGCTTTGGCACAAGCGCTGGATCTGCTCGGCGTTTTGCCATATTAATGCATCGCAATCGAGCTCTTTGGCTTTTCTCTGAGCGGCGCAATGGGGTGTGTCAGGATGAATGGGGGCAACTGATAAGTTATTTTTACGACAGTAAAGCGCAATCGCCAGCCACTCGAAATGATCTGTCGTACACACGGCGAGGCGTCGAGCTGACGCGACGTTATCGTTTCTTTCTAATGTTTGCCAGCGCTCGTTTAGGGCGTCTTGGTCGTAACGTTTATCATTGAGGTAAAACAGCATGAAGCACCTCTTAGTGGGCTAATGGAGCGTGTGAAAGTGGGTTGAGTACGCGATGGTGATACTCTTGCGCGTTGGGACAGAGTTTTTTGCGTAGTAGAGACTCCACTTGAATACTGGGTGATTGATAATTTAAGGCGTCGAGTCTTTCAGGATCGCAGTAACCTGCACTTCGGTAAGCTTCTAGGCAAGCGTTTACCATTGCCCAGAACTTAGCTTCGGCTAACCCATAGTGCTCGCAGCATACTAGTGCAAGCTCTGATAGGTGAAACACAAACAATGTGTCCATCGCCAGCTCGCGCAGCGCGTCGACAGATTCCATCCAGTAATATTGGTTGGGTTTGGCGTGGGCGTAGCGAGGCTCGTTGGGGAAGTTTGGTGCGAACTCTGGATGAGCTAAAAAGCTGTTGACGTACTCAACGCTCTCGTGAAAGTCACGCGCGGCGAGCCTTACCGGCCAGCCCTCTTTGTGTAGTAAAAGTGTATTTTGGCCATGCGCTTCAAGGCCAATACCGTGATGCGCAAGTAAATGCCAGACAGGTAATATCAGCGTGTCTAGTAGTTGCGTAAGCCAGTTGCTAAGACCGTAGCGCTGTACCCACGGATCGATAAACGGCTTGCCATCTTGCTCGATCAGGGCCAGTGCCATTAGCGGTGCGGCGGCTTCATCGTGGCGTTGGTGAACGGTTAAGCTCTCGCGCCACAGCGCGCCGATCCGGCATACCTCGGGATCTGCTTCTAAAAATAGCTCGCTTTCGTTTACATGTATTCCGGCATATTCCCGTAAAATAATTAACGGATGCTTTTGAAAAAACTTATCTCCTGCAACAATGTCGGCAATCCACTGAGAGAGTGTGGGCCCAGACTCAATACCGTGACTGAGTAAGTGCCTTGGTGCTGAGGTATTGATAATGCTAAGCGGTAGTTTTAGATCCGCTTTTAGTGGCCGATGACGATTCATTAACGTTCGTACTGATTGGCTTGCCCAGTAGTCATCACCAACCTGGCCGAGGTCGACGATTTTCTTCGACGATGTCTGCTTGAGATCGGCTATGTATTGTTGCCATTGCCACGGGTGCACCGGTACAAATGCCACGGCGTTTGGATCAAGACCAAGTGCTTGGGCACGGGCACGTAGAGTTGCAAAATTTTTATCCCCGAGCTCCACCTGATAAAACGCTTTGGTGTCCTTAGCCAGACCCGAGTAGATGACATGTGTATTAACAACCGCAACCCAGTGTGGCGTAATAGCCGTGTGTGACTCTGGGCTGTAGCGTTGATGGTCTTCGTCGTTAAACCCAATGCGCGCTTTAAAGCAAGGGTGATAAGGGTGACCCTCACTCATCGCCATTTCTAATTCGGCATGGGATAATGCACGTCGGTTAGTGTTTGTAAGGCTGGCATTGCCATTTACATCTATCCCCTTTGCCTTGTTCCACTCGCACCAGTATTGAGTTTTTTTAAGCTCCAACGCAAAACGCGATCGCGGCTCTTCTTCGGCGGGTAGTGCGATTAGTAGCTGACTCAGAACTTGCTCGCAGGTGGTTTCTTGGCCGGTAGGGTGTACTCGCGAGAGTGTTGTTATTTTCAGTCGTACCCGATCGAAATCGCGCACTCGCCCTACGCATCGGTAGTCAATATTGTTTAAGCTAAAGTAGATCGTTCCCCAGAGGGGGTTGTCAGAAGGTGCGCAGACGTAGTCGATCAACGCTTCAAATAACGCCGCTTCTAGTGCTTGCCTTAGAATTCGTTCTGGCGACGTTTCCTTTTCATTGTGAGTTTTAGCTTTCAGCAAAGCAGTGTCTTGGTGCGTTTTCTTTGCGACATCTTGATTGATGTTAGCTGCTTCGCTATTGCAGTTATTCCATTCGGTATTCGTCGTTGTGTTAAACATAGGCAGCTTCTTTAACCGTGTCGGAGGGACTCTCTGCCGCACACAAGGGGTTTTCAATCATGGTGTAGGCGGCGAGCTCTAAATCTACCTCAAGTTCGTCGATGTCTGCCACGCGAGTCAGTAGATTGGCCTTGGCGGGAAGCTGTGCTTCGTTTAGCCATTGCTCAATCAGCAAACGACCACTGCCGGTTAGTGTTGTAAGCAAGCCGCTAAGTTTGGTGCGAAGGTTGGCAATAAGCTCCTGCTCACTGACTATTCCGTCGGCACCTAGGCGATAAATAACCGAAAATATTTGGTTTACCAAAAGGTAGTAGCCAAAGCGATCAATAATATTTTCGGTGGAGTAAAAAAGTTCGCTGTCTTCGCTAAGTTGCGGTTGCCATTGTCGTAGTTGGGGCTTAAGAGCCTCGTCAAGATAAAAGCCTTGATTGTCTCGGTAATAGTAAATATCGGGGTAACCATCGGTTAAGTGCAGTAGGCTATTTTGTTGGTGGGCCTCTAGTGCGATACCGTATCCATCAAACAGAGTAATACAAGGTTCGATAGCGCAGCGCCAGTAAGCATCAAACCAATCGCGCGCAACGGCATGGATGGAGCGGCGCTCGCGGTCTGCGCGCCGCTGTATAATGTCGCATAAGATGCTGTGTTTTTGTTCTGGATGCCAAGTGTCTTGCACCAGTGCTCCGATACAAAACACGTTGTGACCCGAACGTGCGCCAAAAGGGTTGTCGCGCAGGATGGTTTCAAAGCCACTTTCATCATCGCTTGGGTGGCGCAATGTTAGGTAGGCGGGATCAGAAATAAGTTGAAACTGTGTAAAACGTTGATGAAAATTCAGGTTTTTCATCAAGCCTGCCATTAGCACGCCGGCGCGAAGCTCGTGTGTTTTATTTTGCCGCAGTGAGTTGGTTATTTTTACTGGCAAGGATACTTTATACATCCACGATGTATGGCGGTGATACACTGAGCGCACAGATGAGGTGGCTGAGAACATCTGCCCTAGAGGACCTAGGTAACGTAGCGTGCCGGTCGCCAGCCACTCTTTAACATGAGATCTTGTGAGCAACCACTGTGCTTGCAATGGATGGGTGGGAACCAGCACTTCATTGTAGGCCAGCGTTAGTGAGTCCTTATTGCCATCCAGCGCGTCGATAATTAAATCTTCAGCCGTTTTGGTGTGTAGTGATTGCTGCTCCACAAGCTCGCGCGAGGCGGCAAAGTAATGCATTTGAAATTTACCCTGTAGTTCGGGGGTCATCATTTCGTGTTGCCACTCTAAAATACCCTGACGGCTTTTCGGGGTGGGATGCAGCCAGTGGCCCAGCAAGAGACTTTGCTCGGCGCTAATAAAATCGTCGCTACATTGGTAGGGTGATTGCCAGCGCGCCTCTAAATACCGAATGGTGTTCTGCAGACTGTCAGTGAGTCTGTGGGTAAGTTCCAGTTGGCGTTGCTTTAAGCCGTTATTGTGATGTTCGCTATTGCTGTGAAAAAGCTCTTTAACCAGTAGCAACAGCGTGCTCCAAAACCCTTCTTGGTTAACACCCTGCTTTGCCAGTGACGTTTGGGGTGAAAACACGGCGTCGATATGATGCCGACCAACATCAGAGCGATAGCTAATGAGTAGCCACAGCGTAGTTTCTTGTCGCGGTAGGTGCAGTAACAGTAATGATTTTCCCGTGAGCAGTGTGGGTGAAAATAATGTCCGAGCTTGGGGGGCGTTCGGGCTAATCCATTGCCCTGGGTTAACCTCGCGCAAGTAACAATTTACAAAGGCTTGAAAGGTGGAGTATTCAGCAAGATGTCGCGCAAAATCGGCCATAGCAGGTTCCTCGTTACGGTTCCTTTGAGGAGAATGTACGACCGATTATATGAGAGTGGTTCTCATTGTCATTTGTTTTTACGATTGTTACATTTCGCTGTGCGCTGGTTTACTTTGGCGTTGTGTTTAAGCGCCACGCGCTTGATTGCTGCGCCTTGAGCAAGAGCGCCATTGCTAACGTAGCTGCCTCGGCAAGGGGTAGTGCCCACAAAAACGAGTGGGCCGTTTGCCAAAAGTACAATATCCATAAAAACACTAACGGCAGAGCTAAGCTGCGTGATAATGCGATGAATGCTGAGCGCCCGGGTTGCTGCAAGCCGGTGAACCATGCCGATAACACTAAGTTGGCCCCGGTGAACAAAAACACGGGGGCAATAACTGGCCAAAAATCTTGTGCGTATACGGCGGCGTTGTCGCCCCTAAAAAACCAGTGGCTTAACGCCGCGCTGCTCCAGTGACTTAAACCCCACAAGAGCGCCCCCGTCGCAACCGCTAAGCTCATACCAAAACGAAAAAATATCTTTGCGCGCCGCCACTGTCCTGCACCGCGGTTTTGGCTTACCAGTACGTGCACCACCTCAGCTATAGCGCATGCCAGCATAATATTGAGCAGTAGGGCATAGTGAATAAGTGCAAAACCGGCGACGCCCGCTACACCGTATTGGCGGCTAAGTAGCCAGTGGATCACGAGGAGTATTAAGCCCGCTGAGACTTCGTTAACGAATTCGGATACTCCGTTGGCGCAGAACTGAGCAAGCCGGCGCGGGGTTAATCCAGTGGGAGCCCAGCGCAGTGGCATGGGAGCGCGCTTAAAGGTGCCAACTAGCAATGCACATTGTGTTAATTGGGCTACTAAGGTTGCCAGAGCTGCTGCGCGAATATCCCAGTGCAGCCAGCCGAGCAAAACAACATCAAGAATAATGTTGACTAGAGCCCCGATCACCAGCGCGCGACTGGCGCGCTGTGGTTGTCCCGCTACGCGCAAAAAATAATACAAAACCACGGCAATATACTGTGGAGCCAGGCCCGCGAGCACGATTAGTAGATACGGCTTAATCATTGTCTGTAACGATTCGGGCACCGCGAGTAACGTCATGATGGGTAGGTGAAGCGCGCCGATGACGGCAGCGAGCACTGCGCCGCCTACCCCCGCAATGGTTAAACTACCGCAAAATACTTTACTGGCAGCGGTGTTGTGGCCCGCGCCCAGATAGCGGCTGGCAACCACGCTGCCGCCTATGGCAAGCATTAATACCAGGCCAAACAATAGTATCCACAGTGGAATTAATAAGTTGACTGCAGCTAATGCATCGGCGCCCAACCATTTGCCGACCATCACGCCGTCGACAATTGCGGCGCCCGTAAGCGCGAGCAGGCCGATAACGGACGCGCCTACGTAGCGAGTAAACGTTGCCAGTGCCGGGGCGTGGATAGCAGGATTACTTGGCGCCTTAGCTTGGGTGTTCATCGGTGCCACAAAATTACTGGTGGTGTGTTGGGTTGGCCGCTCATCGGGCCGATGTGGCGCTCAATAGTGTGCTCGATTTCGTTTAGATCTGACAGTTGTTGCGCGTGGCATGTTACGAGCAGTTGTTGTGCAGCTGCCTGTAGCTTGCACTCGCCAATACCAAAATCGACTTCGCCACTAGCGTGTTGCCAGTGGGCGTTTACTTTGTGGTTAAAGTGTTTACACAGCTTTTGGAGCGTGCGCTGAGGCGATGTTAAAGCGATGTTGGCGCGAGAGGTAATTTGCAAAGTAAAGTCCTTAATATTCGGTGCGGGTATGAATGATGCCGAATGCTATAGCGGTTAGTTTGTCGGCATAGCCGAGGGCAGTAGTGACAGTTGATAGCCGTGACCGCGCACCGTTTGAATGGCATCAGGAGGCATGCCCGCCGTCTCTAATTTTTTACGGATGCGGCTTAAGTGCATATCGATACTGCGGTCGTCGCGACAGTACGATTTATTCAGGACCCAGCGGTGCAAGTCGGCTTTATTCAGTAAGAGGTTGTGGTTGCGGGCCATACACAGCAGCAGCTTAAACTGAATTGCCGTTAGCTGGATGGGGCGGTTGTTGTAAGAGATCAGCCGCTCGTGGCGGTATAGCACCAGCGGCCCCAACGTCAGTGCGGCGTTATTCTGGTTGCGCGTTGAGGGGGGGCTAGTGCGACGAGTGTTCGTGCGCCGGAGCAATGCACTGCAGCGCATTAATAGCTCTAATGGATTAATAGGTTTGGCTAAAAAGTCATCGGCGCCACGGCGAAACGCGTTAACACACAAACTACAGTTACGCGCGAGTACGATGACTGGGGCGGTCTGCCATTGGTGCAACAGAGCCAGCACTTCCCATGGGGTTTCTAAGGCATCGGCATCGAGTAATATTACGTCGAACCCGTCATCGGGTAAGTGACCTGCCAGCGTGTTACCTGTAGTGTTTGCGTCTACTGGGCAGGTAGTCAGCGTCCAGCCTTCAGTTTGAAACTCTACCAGAACCGAGGCCTGTAAATCGTCATTACGCCCTACCCATAATGTTCGGGCCAGGGTGCTTAATTCTAGCGGGGTCGGGTCCATATCGCCTCCAGCGGTTGCCGTCCATCCTTAATGATAACGATACTCATTATTATGTTTTGCTGCAATCCCAGAAAACAATATTTGTGCGTAAGTCTATAAAATTGCCAGATTAAAAGCGTTGTAGCGCTGAGTGTTAAAGGGGAGGGGTGGCGGTTTAAACGCCGTTAACATGGGGCGAGCTCTTGTGCTGCCTGGCCTCTGGGCGATTTTTAGATTTGTTCTGGCTGGATGCTGGCGTTGGTCTGCGTAACAATTGTAACAACGGTTTACAGCGGTAAAGAAGATAATGATAATGCTTCTTTTTTAGATTGCCTAAAAGGACGCCGTCATCATGCAGCGCTTGTTTATGCCCACGACCCCCCTCCGCCCTTTCTGCCTCGCTCCCTTGGCTCTGGTTTCAATGAGCGCGCTGGCGCAAACGGATTCCAATTCCAGTACTCAAGAAAATCGCCAAGAGATCGTCGAAGAGCTGGTGGTTATTGGGGAGCCGGTGGACAGCTTATTGAACTTCGATGATTTAGAGCGCAAGCAAGCGAATGATCTGGATGATATTTTTTCTGGTGTGACGTCGGTGTTGGTGGGTGGATCTGTCGGTGCGGCGCAAAAAATCTTTGTGCGTAACTTGGGTGAAGACACCTTGAATATCAGTGTCGATGGTGCGACCCAATCGGGCGTTACCTACCACCATACCGGCCGCGTCACCATTGAGCCTGAACTGCTTAAGCAGGTTCGCGTGCAAGTGGGGGCGGGCGACGCCACCAGTGGCCCGGGTGCACTGGGCGGGGCTATTAAGTTTGAGACCAAAAGCCCAGAAGATATGTTGGGCTCTGATGATTTTGGCGCGATATTAAAAACGGGTTACTTCTCTAATAGCGACGGCACGAAAAACAGCGCTACGGTTTATGGTCGTCTTAACGATACTTTCAGTGCCATTGGTAGCTACGTTGCATCCGACCAAGACAACATGGAAGACGCTAACGGCGATGAGCTGACCGGCACCAACACCGAGCAAGAGCTGGCGTTTGTGAAGCTGGTGGGGGATTTTAACGGCGGTCATAAAGTTAGCCTAAGTTATGAAAACCTTGCCGAAGAAGGAGACAAGCTGACGCGCCCAGAGTGGGGGGAAGGGCCGCGCAACCCATTGCGCGCTTTAGAATTTGATCGCACCACCAGCACTTTAAAGTACGAGTGGGACAAGCCCGGAAGTGACTGGGTGTTCTTGGACGCCAGTGTCTATCAAACCGACTTTGAGATTTATCGTCCGTTTGATAGCTATATGAGCGACGTCAAAACTCAGGGCTATATCCTCAGTAATACCAGTGATCTGGGCGGCCACAGCGTGACCTACGGTAGCGATTACCGTGATGATGAAGTCACCGCCGGGGAGCGTGGCGGCGCCGAGCGTTTTGTCGAAACGAGTAACGTTTTGGGCTTTTTTGTGCAAGATAACTATCGCGTAACCGATAGCTTACTGTTGAGCTTTGGTACCCGGTTCGATGATTTTGAGGCGGTGGACAAAGAAGGTCATAAATTCACCGAAGACGGGTTTAGTCCCAATTTGGGCTTTAAGCTGGATATCACTCGTGACTTGACCTTTAGTGGTGGCTACGCCGAAGCGCTGCGCGGGGTAGAAACCAACGATGGCTTTAAGTTGTTTGGCACCACAAATGATCCTGATTTGAAAGCAGAGCGTGCTAAAAATATCGAGTTTGGTGTGGATTACGAAATTGGAAGCTTTTTACTGTCCGCCGGTTATCACGACACCACCATCGAAGATGCTATTGGCAATGCCGTGCCTTGGTCGCGGCACTACGAAAACCTGGGTGATTTAGAGTCGGATGGTTACTCGCTGGGTTTTACCTATAATGGTGAGCGTCTATTCTCGAAATGGAGCTTTTTGGATACGTCCGCGGAGATTAACGGTGAGCAGCTAACCCGTTACGCGTATGGCTACCTGGGAACCTCCACCGGCGATACTCTGTCGATTGACACCTCTTATCAGGTTACCTCGTCGGTGGATATCGGTTGGATTGCGACAGTGGTGCAGGACTTAAACGATGTTTACGTCGTTTCGTCTGATGCCACCATCGATAAGCCGGGCTATGATGTGCATGACTTTTACGCCCACTGGCAGGCGCAGAGCGTCGATGGGCTAAGCCTGACACTCACTATTAAAAATGCCTTCGATAAAGAATACCTGGATCATGGTAGCGTTGAAGACTTTACCGACATCCCCGGTTACACCGGTATTGTGGGCTACCCAGCCCCTGGTCGTGACGTGCGTGTGAGCTTGGCGTATCGTTTTTAAGATGTAGTGCTTAAGCGCTGATGATGGGCATTAAAAAAGCGTCGCGGCTCAAGTCGCGGCGCTTTTTTATTTTGTGCGTTTGAAAGCGCAGCTTTGGCGCAAGGCTCTGCGTTTTTGCGGTTACGCGAGGCCGTCGTTTGTCGTGACAGCTACCCATAGAATGGCCTAGACTTCTAGCGGAAGCGTTTCCGCTTTATTATTTGGTCGATCTGGGAGTTTCTATGTACGACGGCGAGAGAATCAATAGCATTACCCACCTGGTCGGGGCGGTTCTGGCGCTGGTGGGCTTTGGTGCGCTGTTAACCATCAGTATTCAACAGCTAGACGCCGCGTTGATTGCAAGCTTCGCAGTTTTTGGGGTTACCTTGGTTCTGCTTTACACCATGTCCACGCTGTATCACAGCTTTCGCTCACCCCAGGTGAAAGCCGTGTTTCGCAAGCTCGATCATGTGTGTATTTATTTGCTGATCGCGGGCACTTACACACCCTTTATGCTGGTCACCATCGGCGGTACTACGGGCTGGATCATGCTGGTGGTTATTTGGGGGCTTGCCGTGGCGGGGTTGTTGCTGGATATCTTGCCTAAAAAGCGTATTAAGTGGCTGCAGATACTTATTTATTTGGTCATGGGCTGGGTGTGCGTGGTGGTTTACCAGGATCTTGCTAAGGGGTTTCCCGCCGCTGGGCTTTACTGGTTATTGGCCGGCGGGGTCACCTATACAGTGGGGGTGATTTTTTACGTGCTTGACGGGTTAAAAAAGTTGCGTCACGCCCACGGTATTTGGCATTTGTTTGTACTGGCCGGATCTTTTTGCCACTTTATCTCCATCGTCGCTTACGTACGTTAGAGAGGCCCGAGGGAACCGCCCTCCAGCCACCGCTGTACTCTGGCAACCTGATCGTCCGAGGTATCTTGATCGGTGGGAAGGTAGATGTCTGGCAGCACGCCAGTGTTGTCGACCGGGTATTGCGGTAGGCGATTACTGCGGGAGATTGCGTACCAGAGCGTGATGCCCGACTCTGGCAACTCGTGAAAGGCCAGGTTGGAGTAATCGAGTGCGCCGCCGGTCGGCTGACCAACCAGTTTAACGCTAAAGCTTTGGCGCACGGTCAATAAAAATTGTTCGCCCGAGCTGTAACATTCCGGACCAATTAAAATTGCCACTCGGTCGGGCCGCTGTGGCTCGGGTGTAACGCGCTCAAAGTGTACGGCTTCGGGCTCGGGGTTAACAAAGGTGCCGGGCGCGGCCTGCTTCATGCGCGTTACGGCAGTCTCTAAGTAAGCCACTATCTCCTCGTTGCCTCCGTTGCGCTGCAACATGTCTTTTACAAACTCACGGCATTTTATATTGTCTGCTGTGGCAAGCCATTGGGTGCCGATGGAGACAGTCTCGTCGGCCACTAACCAAGGCAGTAGACTGTCATAATTATGATCACTGCCACCGGCGTTGTAGCGCATATCAATGATCCAGTTGTTACACTGCTGTAGTAGTGAACGGTGAGCGTGGAGTAGTTGCGCTAAGGGTTCTTTGTAATGATCTTCAAAACTTGGCAGGCGCAGTAATAACGTTTGCTCTGATAATGCCTCGGCACTGGGTGATTCATCTGTATGTTCGCGGGCGGAAAATTCGCTGTCTGGAGTCGCTTGTTGCAAATGCGCCGGTAACTGTAAGCCCATGTGGTTAACCCGAAAGTGCTCAAGGTAACGGTAATAAATAGGGCAGCACTCGCTCCATGTGCCGGCTTGTTGCAGTTGTTTTTTTGCCTTAAGTAAGGCGTTATCAAAATAGGCGGTGCCTTTCTCTGTCAATCGTGTCGGTGCGCCAGCATCGTTCTCGCGAAAAAACTTATCGAGGTAAGCGAGTTCTCGCTCGGCGGCTGCGACGGTAAAGGTTGCAGTGGGTGCTGACATGCAAAACGTCCTTGTTCTATTCAGTCCAATAAGCTTCTTTTGATTGCTTTGTGCCAGCCTTTGATCATGGTCTCGCGAGTGTCGCCGGCCATTGCCGGCTCGGTGCGGCGCTCTAGCGCCCAGCTTGATGCGATGTCGTCTAAGCTACTAAAGACGCCCAGTTGTAAACCGGCCAAACGCGCGGCACCCAAGGCGGTGGTCTCGATCATCTCAGGGCGCTCGGCGCAGATGTCGGTGACGTCGCTTAAGGTCTGCATGAGCCAATTATTGGCGATCATGCCACCGTCGACGCGCAGGGTGTCCGGGCGCTTGCCAGCGTCGGCGGTCATGGCCTCTAGCAAGTCGTGGGTTTGGTAGCACACCGCCTCTAATGCGGCGCGGGCTATTTCGGCCCGGCCAGTGTTGCGGGTCATACCGCATATTAGCGCCCGCGCATCGGGCTCCCAGTGGGGCGCGCCCAAGCCGGTAAAAGCTGGCACTAAATAAACGCCGTGATTACCGTCTAATGATTCGGCTAGAGCCTCGGTCTCGGCTGCCTGCTCGATAATACCGAGCTTATCGCGCAACCACTGTACCGCGGCGCCGGCAATAAAAATTGAGCCCTCTAGTGCGTATTGTGGTTTACCGTTTAAGCGGTAGGCGAGGGTAGTGAGCAATCGGTGCTCGGAGGCGATAGGTTTATCGCCGGTGTGTAATAACGCAAAACAACCGGTGCCATAGGTGCTTTTGATCATGCCGGGGCTAAAGCAAGCTTGGCCAATCATAGCGGCGTGCTGATCGCCCGCGACGCCGGCAATAGGCAGTGCCAGACCGTCCAAGCCATCAGTTGTGGTGCCAAACTCGGCGGCGCAATCGAGCACCTCGGGTAGCATAGATTTTGGGATATTAAACAGGTCGAGTAACTCGTCGTCCCAGCACTGCTGGTGAATATTAAACAGTAAGGTGCGGGCGGCGTTGGTGGCATCGCTCGCGTGAACTTTGCCGCCGGTAAAGTTCCAGATCAGCCAGCTATCGATAGTGCCAAACGCCAGCTCGCCCTGCTCGGCACGCTCCCGTGCGCCCTTAACGTTGTCCAGTATCCAGGCGATTTTAGTGGCCGAAAAGTAAGGGTCGAGCAGCAGACCGGTGCGCTGGCGTACGGTGTCTTCATGACCTTCGGCTTTTAATGTTCTGCAGGTTTCGGCGGTGCGCCGGTCTTGCCAGACGATCGCGCGGCAAATGGGCTTGCCGGTGGTGCGATCCCACACCACCGTCGTTTCGCGCTGATTGGTGATGCCAAGGCCAATCACGCTGCTTGGATCGTCCAGTTCGGCCAGTGCGTCGCGACAGGCCTTGGCGGTGACTTGCCATATTTGTTCGGCATCGTGCTCCACCCAGCCATCATTGGGAAAGTGCTGCTCGAACTCACTTTGGGCGCTGGCCAGCGCGCGGCCCTCGGCCGAAAAAACAATGGCACGACTGCTGGTGGTGCCTTGATCAATCGCCAGAATGTGGTTGCCCATAGAGATCTCCGCTTAGTTTTATGCCTAAAGCCTAACACGTGATACAGGTTAGGCGCTTATAACTGTTTCGCCTTATTATAAATGACAGTGGGAGCTATTAGCAGGCGATTAAACACGCTGGATCGTGGACAATACACTGCGAAGCGATTGTCACCGGAGCAGCATCGGGTACTATCAAGGCCGCCGTGCGACAGTTGCTGACGACGGCTTTAATACCGTGGGCAATGGCAGGCAAGACGATAAGTTGCAAACGCTTGATGCTGTGATCGCGCGGCGACTTAGCCGTTGTGCCAAACAGGTTGGCGAGTACCTGCTGCAGCGTGAAGGGATCGCCCGCGCGAGCGGGTTGATGGTGATTCCGCGGGCCCCTGATTTGTAGGCGGTAGGCTGGTGCGGCCCACGGGACAAGAGTATCCTTAAGCGCTTGCGTTGATCGGTAAAAGGACTTGAAATGATTTTGGAAAAAGCGACACTGGATGTTATTCCACACCAAACTGTGGACTTTGAGCGGGCCTTTTCTGAGGCAGAAATCATTATTGCCGCCATGTCGGGATACGTGGGCCATCAGTTACATCATTGTATTGAGCAACCTAACCGCTATTTGTTGTTGGTGTGGTGGGACACCCTTGAAGATCACACCGAAGGGTTTCGACAAAGCGCTGAATATCAGCACTGGCGTGCGCTGCTGCATCACTTTTACGATCCGTTCCCGGTGGTTGAGCACTACCATCAAGTTAGCGGGCCGGAGGCGTGATGCACAACGTGACAGAAGTGATGGGCGTGCGGCGCGTAAGGTTGGTGTTGCTGGTCGGCGCGCTAGTCTTGCTCACAGGGTGCGCCGCACCGCGGCAGCCAACGACCGCGAAGCTTGCCAGCGATACTGGCGATTGCATCCGCACCCAGCCACAGGTGGATGATCCAGGAAAGCCTGACTACTTATCGCGTTGCTTGAAGCGGCAGTCTGCCTTACGCAATAGCGGGCAGTCGATCGCTTTTACCTTTTTTGATGGTGTGGTGGGCGCCGTGTTTAACCAGGTTTTTAATGATGCATTTGATCGCCCGTACGAGTGATGGGTTACTCGTACGGACACAGGCCACTACCAAAACCGTACATAAATACCAATGGTAATCGCAACGATAATGGCCGAGTGAACAATATCCCACTTAGAGATGCCCGCGCGTATTTCGGCGCGCTGCTCGGCGCTAATGGAGCCGTAGGTAATGCCGGCCAGCTGTGCCTCGCACGCGGGCTTGGTAAACAAGCTCACCCCTAGTACGATAACGCACACAACAATAAATAGGCCGATGCAGTAGTACAGCCAGTTAACGGTTAATAATTGATGCAGCAAGCCGCCGGTTGGAATGGACTCGGAAAATACCTGCAACAGCAAGCGCGACATACCCAACACAAAGCCCGCTATCAGCCCAACAAACCCGGCCGTGGGGGTGATGCGCTTTGAGAAGGCCCCAAGTAAAAACACCACGGCTACGCCGGGGGCTAATAGCGATTGCACCAGTTGCAAATATTCGTACAAAACATCGGCCACCAGTTGCATCACCGGAATCCAGACGATGCCCAGCGCGACAACAACCAGCGTTGCAAGGCGCCCCACCTTTACCAGTTGCTGCTCGCTCGATTCGGGCCGAAAGCGCTTATAAAAATCGATGGTGAACAAAGTGGCCGAGGAGTTAAACAGCGAGGCGAGCGAGCTCATAAGAGCGGCAATCAGGCCGCCGATCACAATGCCTTTTATGCCCGCTGGCAATAGCGTAGAGACGAGCGTGGCGAACGCCTGATCGGGACTGTCTAAATTGATAATGCCTTTTTCGTGTAAGGCGAATGCGATCAAGCCCGGAAACAAAAAGATAAACACCGGTAACAGCTTTAAGTAGCCTGCCAAAATGGTGCCTTGCCGCGCGGCCTTAACCCCCTTGGCCGACAGAACCCGCTGCACAATGTATTGGTCGGTACACCAGTACCAAAACCCGATAATTAATGACCCAAAAATAACGCCGGGCCAGGGAAAGTCCGGGTCAGATGCCGGACGGATCAGGTGCATCTTTTCGGCATTAATGCGTTCCAGCTCGGCAAAGCCGCCCACCGCCTCAAGCCCTGTAACCAAAATAACCACCGAGCCAATAATAAGCACCGGCGTTTGAATAACCGAGGTCCAGAGCACTGCCTTCATGCCGCCAAGCACCGTGTAAATGCCGGTTACCACCACTAAGCCAATGGCCGCCACCCAAAAAAAGTCAAACCCCCATAGAGTGTCGATACCCAATACGGTTTGTAACACCACGCCACCGGCGTAAACCGTGACCGAGACTTTCGTCAGTACATAGCTCACCAGTGAGATAACCGATAAAAACGTGCGCGATGAGGGGCCGTAGCGTCGCTCTAAAAACTCCGGCATGGTGTAGATTTTACTGGACCAATAGAAGGGCACAAACAGCCAGCCAAGCAAGATGATAATAAACGATTGCAGCTCCCAGTGAGCCATGGCCATGCCGGTTTGCGCGCCGGCACCCGATAAGCCAACCAAGTGCTCCGAGCCGATGTTAGATGCGAAGATGGATGAACCGATTACCAGCCAGCCGGCATTGCGCCCTGCTAAAAAGTAATCGGTGGTATCACGCTCTTTTTGGCGCATGGCGAAACCGACAACAGCGGCTAGAAGGACAAAAAATAACGTGAGAACCCAGTAGTCCAGCGGCGCGAACTCGATCATGGCAACTCCATATTGACTATTATTGTGGGAAGAAACATTTGTTTTTAGTTTTTTAGTAAACCAACCTAGGGCTTATTATATTGTACTATAATATATATTCTGTTGTGAAAGTGGCAGTTAGCTTGTTTATCTGGAGGAGGCGGGTGTTGATGGGTGCGAACTCTGACTTTTTGCGCTTTTCCGTGCGGTTTACACGAGTTTTCGAATGTTTTCTTATTTTTATTGGTGGTTTTAAGTGTTGCATATGGTTTTTACTGTTTTTTATAGCTTTTATAAGTAGGATAAATAAGGTGTTATTGGGTGTTGACTATCTCTCTTTAAGACATTAACATTCTAATTGTAATACAAATAACTGAGGAGAGCCGCGATAGTCCACTGGCGCTATCGCCTGTGTCGACGCTGGTCGGTGCGGTTTGTATTTACTGATAATAATCTAGCTGCAGGCGCAAACCGACGTTTAAGGCCTGTCAAAATAATGAACGGAGAGTAATTATGTTCAAGCGAAGTGTGCTCAGCTCATCCATAGCCCTGGTTGCTGCGTTGGGTTCTACACAGGTTGTCGCTCAGGCCACCAGTGATGATGAGATGGAGATGCTCGAAGAGGTGGTGGTCACCGGCATCCGAGCCAGTCTGAATAAAGCCATCGATATTAAGCGCGACTCCATGCAGGTGATGGACGCGATTATCGCCGAAGACATCGGCAAGCTTCCCGACAATAACGTGGTAGAGTCCCTGCAGCGCGTTCCTGGCGTTCAGGTGACCGACCGCGCCGATGGCGAGATAAATGCCGTTACCATTCGTGGTTTAACTGACGTTAGCACCACCGTCAATGGCCGCACTGTCTTTACTGCTTCTGGTCGTGCCATGGCTTTGGCCGATTTGCCCTCTACTTTGGTATCGCGTATCGACGTGATCAAAAACCGCTCTGCCGGTCAGTTTGAAGAAGGTATTGCCGGCCAGGTCGACGTGCACACCTTCCGTCCGTTTGATTTTGACGGCTCAAAAGTGTCGCTGGCGGCTCGCGGCGTATACAACGAAGAGTCTGAAGAGACAGATCCAGTCCTAAGTGGTCTGTTTAGTAACGTATGGGAAACCGGGGCAGGCGATTTTGGTGCTTTGGTGAACGTTTCGTACGCCAAAACTAACTTTCGTACGCAGTCTGTGACCCCGGGTGCTCAGGTTCCTTTTGTGAGCGAAGATCCGATCGCGGAAGGCTATACGCCGCTGCAGCGTATTTTTGATACCAATGTGTGGACTCCCGGTCTGGAGAATGGCCTGCCTTCAGAGGCTGGCTCGACTCTGACGATGGGCGGTGTCGAGCAAGAGTACTACTTAGGCCGCGATGCTTTTATTATGACCGACTATACTGGCGAGCGCGAGCGTACTGCTGCGAATATCTCGCTGCAGTACGCTCCTAATGACTCGTCTATTTATACCTTTGAGTCTATGTACACTGGCTTTCGCAATGATACCTTCAATAATCTGTTCTTTTCGTATGCGGACTGGTGGGGCGATCTGTCCACTTTGGGTAATATTGAAGATACTTTTGAGGTATACGAAGGCACCAATATTATTAAGTCGCGCACTGTTGCTAACCCGCTGGGTAGCTTTGTGAGTGGTGATTTTAACACGGCCGCTACCGACTCGTTTATGCATGCGTTGCGCGGTGAGTGGGATCTTTCGGACAGCTTTACCTTAGAGTCTGAGCTGGTTTATCAGGACAGTGAGTTCGAAAACGATTTTATCGCGTCGCGCGGAGCTGACCCGAAGCGCTATCAGATGATGTTGGATTTCACCCAAAATGCCTCTTTGTCCTTCGTGGATGACCCGAATACCCCGGATGTTAACGAGGCTGATCTGACTGACCTGACGCACTATCGCATGGGCCCCTTGTACGACAATGGTGCCCGCAATGAGGGCTCGGCAGTAACTTTTACGGCGGATGGTGAGTACCTGAACGAAGGCGGTTTCTTTCACACCTTTAATTTTGGTGTGCGCTACGATGATCATGATGCTACGGAGTATGGCCGTGATCAGTGGGAAGAGTTTTGTCAGGGCACGGCAGAAGAATGCCAGTTCTCCACTTACTTAGATGACGGCATTGCCTACGTAAACAGTGGTTTTATGGATGGTGAGTACAGTGTGCCGAGCACTTGGGCCAATGTGGATGGCCAGTTTCTGTTTGACAACCGTGAGCAGTTCATCAGCCTTTATGATGACGGCACCGAAGATGCCATGGATGTTAACCAGCAAAAAACTGAGCAGTTTAACCTCAACGAAGTGAATACTGCTTTTTATGCCTCCGCTCAGTTTGAAACCGAGTTGGCGGGTATGCGCTTTGACGGTGAAATCGGTGGTCGTTACGTAAACGTACAAACGGATACTGAGTTTGTGGATAGCATTAATGATGAGCGTAGTCAGGGCTCTACCGAGGTCTCCGAGTTCATGCCGAGCTTGACTGCGCGCTGGCACTTTACCGAAGGCTTGTTATTGCGCTTTAACTACGGTGAAACTCTGCGCATGCCGCTGTTTACCGACCTGAACCCCACGTTCACTTACTTCGATGATCTGTCTAATTTGGGCTACGGTACCGGTGAGGGGGGGAATCCAGACTTGGAGCCGACCACCTCGCAAAATATGGACTTGTCGTTGGAGTGGTACTTCGGTGATGCCAGCTCAGTTTATTTGACTGCATTCCAGCGCGATATCGAAGGTTTGGTTGTCGGCTTTCGCAATATGATTGAGCAGGATGTTCCTGGATATCAAGCGGATCGGTTTGTTGTGTCGCAGCCCGATAACGCTTCTGACGGTGAGCTGAGCGGTGTAGAGTTGGGGGCGAGCTATTTCCCGGAAAATCTGCCGGGTGTTCTGGACGGCCTCGGTGTTCAGGCGGCTTTGACTTTGCTGGACTCCGAGCAAACGATTCCGGTGACGGATGAGTTTGGTGATGTGGTTGGTACCGAAGACACCGATATTGTTGGTGTGTCTGATACCTCTTATAACATCACTTTGGTTTACGAGCGTGACTCGTTCGATACCCGCTTGGGCTATGTATGGCGTTCCGACTTTTACAACAACAACGAAGCTGCTGGTTTTGCGAACCCGCTGGCAGTTTATCGCGACGCTCAGCAATCGCTGGACTTCCAGTTGAATTACAACGTCACTGACGACTTAACCGTTTCGTTTGATGCCACTAATCTGACCGATGAGACATCACACAGCCGCTACGGCAACAGCGAATATCACACCTTGGGTAACTGGAAGATCGCTCGCACCTTTGCACTGGGTGCTCGTTACAGCTTCTAAAGAAGCGCTAACGGCCGCTGCATTTGTGTCGTAGTCGTTATGCCTCGGGCGGCAAAGCCGTGCCGAGGCACTTATTTCGCTTGCTGGGAGTTTCCCGGCGGCACTTAGATCGGGCTTGCCCCGAGTCCGGTTGCCAGTCAACTCCGGTGGCCGGAGCGGCGTTTGCGCGTCGCACTGTTCCGAATACATGCGGAACAAGTGTTTAGCTGTGATGACGTGTGTCGGCTATGGGCAGTCGGCCGCAGGTAAAATTTGCAGTTATGCATGGTCTCTTCTTTTTGCCCCCGCTATGCGGGGGCTTTTTTGTGCCCGTCTGTTATGTTTAATCCCTGTTGTTTGCTGTTATTTATCGCTAATTACGCTTGATTCAAAGCCGTCTAGCCGATACCTTTAGCGTTTACGGGTATTGAATTGCCCTGTGTCGAGTGAGAGATTACATGGCTGTACTTGAAAGAAATAATAATTTGTCACAACGCATGACCCAACAGTTGGGGCGCGCGATCGTTTGCGGGGACTATAGTCAACACGAAAGCCTGCCAACTGAGGCGGAGTTGTGCGAAGAGTTTGGCGTTAGCCGCACGGCGGTGCGCGAGGCGGTAAAAATGTTATCGGCCAAGGGGCTGATATCGAGCCGCCCGCGTCAAGGCATTCGCATTATGCCCGAGGAAGACTGGAATATTTTCGACTCTGACTTGTTGCGTTGGTCCCTCGAGGGTAACCCCTCGCTTAAAGTGCTAAAAGAGTTCCTGCAAATGCGTATCGCTATTGAGCCCGAGGCGGCGGCCTTGGCGGCGAGGTTTGCCCGACCCGAGCGCATTCAGGCGATTGGCGATGCACTGGAAGGGATGCGCGTGGCGGCTGAAGCCGGTGAGAATGGCTTAGAGCCTGACATCGATTTTCATATTAGCATCCTGTACGCCAGCGAAAACCGCTTTTACATTCGGATGCGCGATTTTACCCGCACGGCACTCAACGTTAGTATCAGCCACACCAATGTCATTAAGGGTAACCCTGATGGGGTGATCGATGACCACGCTAAGGTGTACCAGGCGATTGCCAGCGGCAATGCCGAACGCGCCAAAAATGCCATGTTTTTGCTGATTGACGAGGCACTGAGCTTTATTGAGCAAAAGCTGGAGAAGTCTGATTTGGCGTAAAAACGCCGGTTCGTAGGTTTAACCTTCTATATACCCTATAATGTCTGACATCGGGCCACCCGCATTGGGTGGCCGTTTTATTTTTGCTAATTTATGGGGCAAATCATTTGAGTAAACGCCAAGGTCCACCGGTGGACCCTTTCGCCGAGCGAGAGGCGCAGAAGTACGACAATCCTATTCCCAGCCGCGAGGTCATTCTAGAGTTGCTGGATCGGCAGGACGGGCCTGTCACCCACCCCGAAGCCTGCGACTTGCTGGGCATGGAAACCGACGACGACATCGAGGCGCTACGCCGCCGGCTTATTGCCATGGCTCGCGACGGCCAGTTGATCAGTAATCGCCGCGGCGCGTTTGCGCGGGTCGACCGCATGGATATGGTGCGCGCCCGTGTCCAGGGCCATCGCGACGGTTACGGCTTTGCGGTGCCCGTTGAGGGTGGCGAAGATCTCTATCTGCACAACCGCCAAATGCGCAAAGTGTTTGATGGCGATGAGGTGCTGGTTAGGCTGCAGGGCGAGAATTACCGCGGCCGAGAAGAGGGCGCTATTGTTGAGGTGTTGTCGCACAACACGACAACGCTAGCTGGCCGCTTTATCAAAGAAGATGGCGTGCAGTTCTTGCGCCCCGAAAACCGCCGCGTTACCCAAGACATCATGATCGCTCAGGGCGCCGAGATGAACGCCACCTCTGGGCAGATTGTGGTGGTGGAGATTACCCGCCAGCCGGAAAAACAGCGTCCGCCACAAGGTAAGGTGATTCAGGTGCTGGGCGATCATATGGCGCCAGGCATGGAAATCGAATTGTCTATTGAGGCGCATTCGATCCCTAATCAGTGGAGCTACAACGCCCTGAGTGAGGCCGAGGCGCTGCCGAGCGAGGTCGACGAAGACGATAAGGGCGGGCGTGCCGATTTGCGCGATTTGCCCTTTGTCACCATCGATGGCGAAGACGCCCGCGACTTTGACGATGCGGTATTGTGTCAGCCTCGCAAAGGCGGCTGGCGCTTGTTTGTTGCCATCGCCGATGTGTCTCACTATGTCCGCCCCGGCACTGGTTTAGATGACGACTCTAAGCGCCGCGCCACCAGCGTTTACTTTCCCGATCATGTCGTGCCCATGCTGCCGGAGAAGATCTCCAATGGCTTGTGCTCGCTCAATCCGCACGTCGATCGCTTGGTGATGGTGTGTGAGATGAACCTTGATAGCCACGGCAAGGTTACCGGCTATAAGTTTTACGAGGGGATTATTAACTCTCACGCGCGCATGACCTACAACCAAGTGGGCGCGATTATCGCGGGCGACGAGGCGGTTAAAGCTGAATACGCCGACCGTTTGGATGATATTGCAGCGTTGCATAATTTGTACAAAGTTTTGCGCGAGTCGCGCAGCGAGCGCGGTGCGATCGATTTTGAAACGGTAGAAACGCGTATCTTGTTTAACGACGAGCGCAAAATCCAAGACATCGTGCCGGTCAAGCGCAACGACGCCCATAAACTGATCGAAGAATGCATGCTGTGCGCCAACGTCTGTGCCGCACGCTTTTTAGAGCAGCACAAAATTCCCTGTTTATACCGCGTGCACCAAGGCCCGACAGCCGAAAAACTCGAGAATTTACGCGAGTTTTTAGGTGAATTAGGGTTAGGTTTAGGCGGCGGCGATGAGCCAACCTCGGCGGACTATCAGGTATTGATGGAGGCTATCAAAGGCCGTGCCGACGCCAATATGATTCAAACCGTGATGCTGCGCAGCTTGCGCCAAGCGGTGTATCAGGCTGAAAACGACGGTCACTTTGGTTTGGGTTACGACGCCTATGCGCACTTCACCTCGCCCATTCGTCGCTACCCCGATTTAATGGTGCACCGCGCTATTCGCTCGGTAGTGCGCTCCTCGCAAGAGTCGTCGCATGTGGTTCGCGTCGAAGGCGTTAAAGATATACCCCGCGCAAAAATTTACCCCTACGAGATGGTCGATGTGATTGCTTTGGGCGAGCACTGCTCGCTGGCCGAGCGTCGCGCCGATGAGGCCACCCGCGATGTGGTGAGCTGGCTTAAGTGCGAATACTTAGAGGATAAAGTCGGCGATGTGTTTGACGGCATTATCAGCGCCGTGACCGGCTTTGGGGTTTTTGTCGAGCTAAAAGATATCTACGTCGACGGCTTGGTGCACATTACCGCACTGCCACAAGATTACTACCGCTTTGATCCGGCCAAGCACCGTTTGGTGGGCGATCGTACCCGGCAGGTATTTGGCCTGGGTGACGAGCTGACCGTTAAAGTAGTACGCGTTAGTCTGGAAGAGCGCAAAATCGACTTTGAGCTGGACTCTGTTAAATCCGGTCGGCGCGCCGCCGCCAAAGATAGTCGCGGCTCGGGCAAAGGCAAGTCTGGCGCCAAAGGCAAAAGTAAGGGTAAAAAGCCCGGTTCGCGTGCTGGCGGTAAAGGCAAGGCTGATGAGCGGCAAGGCAAGCGCGGTGGCGGTCAAAAGTCTTACTCGGGTTCAGATGGCAATCGCAAACCACGTAAGAGGAAGCGTTCTAATGGCTCTCAAACCGACTCGTCGGTTCGTAAATCGGCGCAAACTGCAGCAGTTCGACCGGCGCAAGATGGCTCAGCAGCGACGGGCAAATCTCTATTTGCGAAGGCAGCAGCTGGATTTAAGAAGACGTTGGCGAAGTTTAAAAAGAAGTCTTAGGCGCACCAATGCCATGCTGTTCTGGTGCGATAAGTACAGCGGCGGCGCGCCTCCATTGGAGAGCGAAGATTCGTGAGTAAAACCGAAACTCTGTACGGCTTGCACGCCGTCACTACGGTATTGAAAAGCGCCCCAGAGCGGGTGCTGAGTTTAATGGCGCTGCAGGGGCGGCAAGATCAGCGGGTGCAAAAAGTACTGCAACTGGCCGTGCAAAACGGCATCTCTGTCGAGCAAGTGGCGCGTAAAAAACTGGATGCCCTGGCCGGTGATGGTAACCACCAGGGCGTTATTGCCCACTGTCGGCCAGGCCAGGCTCACGATGAAAACTTTTTGTATCACTTGCTGGATCACTTAGATGAGGCGCCTTTTTTGTTGGTGCTCGATGGCGTGACCGATCCGCACAACTTGGGCGCCTGTTTGCGCTCGGCTGATGCCGCCGGCGTGCACGCCGTGATCGCCCCCAAAGACAACGCTGCAGGGCTTAATCCCACGGTGCGCAAAGTGGCCTGTGGCGCGGCCGAGTCGGTACCGTTTATTCCAGTGACTAATCTGGCGCGCACGCTTACTCAGCTGCAAGAGCGTGGCTTGTGGCTGCGCGGTGCGGCGGGTGAGGCAAAAGCAACAGTGTACCAGTCAGATTTAACCGGGCCTTTGGTGCTGGTGATGGGGGCCGAGGGCAGCGGGCT
The DNA here is from genome assembly GCF_963972205.1 of uncultured Gilvimarinus sp. Taxonomy (NCBI): domain Bacteria; kingdom Pseudomonadati; phylum Pseudomonadota; class Gammaproteobacteria; order Cellvibrionales; family Cellvibrionaceae; genus Gilvimarinus; species uncultured Gilvimarinus sp. The sequence continues at coordinate 239,457 of NZ_CAXAUC010000002.1, forward strand.
GCGCCGTCTAACGCGCGAGACGTGCGATGAATTAATAAAAATCCCTATGGCTGGTAGCGTCAGCAGTTTAAATGTCTCGGTGGCTACCGGAGTTTGCCTGTTTGAGGCGGTGCGTCAGCGTAACAGTTGATTTAAGTGGGCACCTTTGTGCCGCTTTTTTGTGCTAATATGCGCGCAAATTGCGCCAAGCGAGGCTGAACGTCATGCATTGTCCATTTTGCAGCGCCGATGAAACCAAGGTGATTGATTCGCGGCTGGTGGCCGAGGGCGACCAGGTGCGTCGGCGTCGTGAATGCTTAGCATGCCACGAGCGCTTTACCACCTACGAAATTGCCGAGCTGGTGATGCCCCGTATTATTAAGCAAGACGGTACTCGCGAGCCCTTTGATGAGGCAAAAATGCGCGCCGGGTTGCAGCGCGCCCTAGAAAAGCGCCCGGTATCTGTGGAGTCCATCGAGAGCTCGATCAACAACATCAAACACTTTTTGCAAGCTACCGGTGAGCGCGAAGTAGGCTCGCGGCGCTTGGGTGAAAAAGTGATGGATGAGCTACGAGATTTGGACGAAGTTGCCTACGTGCGCTTTGCCTCGGTCTATCGCAGCTTTAAAGATCTGCACGAGTTCCGCCAAGAGATTGACCGCCTGGAAGCCCACGAGGGCGACCCGGCGATCGAGCAATAGCCGTTATTTGCCCAGATTCGGGCCCGTTTTCATGACAGACACTATGACAATCACCGATCGCGCCTATATGGCCGAGGCGCTGGGCCTTGCCCGCCGTGGCCTTACCACCACAACCCCCAACCCTATGGTCGGCTGCCTGTTGGTACGCGACGACGAGGTGATCGGCCGCGGCTGGCACGAGCGCGCCGGCGGCCCCCACGCAGAGATCAATGCCCTGCGCGATGCCGCCCGCAGCGCCGGTGGTGACCCGGACAGTCCAGATGTCTGGCGCGATGCCGCCAGCGGCGCCACCTGCTATGTCACCCTTGAGCCCTGCAGCCACACCGGCCGCACCGGCCCCTGTGCCGAGGCTTTGGTACAAGCAGGTATTGCGCGGGTGGTTTACGCCATGGAAGACCCCAACCCTGAGGTTTCCGGCGCCGGCTTTATGCGCTTGCGCGAGGCGGGTGTTGAGGTGTCTGGCCCCTTGCTGGAAGAAGACGCGCTGGCGCTAAATGCCGGTTTTGTGCGCCGGATGACTCGCGGTCGCCCTTGGGTGCGCTGCAAACTGGCCATGAGCCTGGACGGTCGCACTGCCATGCAAAGCGGCGAGAGCCGCTGGGTAACCAGCCGCCGCGCGCGCGAGGACGTACAGCGTTTGCGCGCTGCTAGTTGCGCGTTGATCTCAGGCGTCGACACCGTGTTAATGGATAACGCCAGCTTAACGGTGCGGCGCGAAGACTGGATAGAAGCGCCCAGCGAGGGAGAGTTGCGCCAGCCGCTGCGGGTTATTCTCGACTCTAATCAGCGGTTAAAGCCCGACTGCGCGCTGGTAAAGAATGCCTCACCTATACTGGTGGTGCACACTGGCGGTGAGCTGCGCCACGAGTGGCCAGAGCACGTCGAGCATATCGAACTACCCGCACTAAAAGGGCGGGTGCGGGTCGAGGCCGTGCTGGATGAGCTGGGCCGGCGCGGCTGTAATAATGTACTGGTCGAGGCGGGCGCAACCTTGGCGGGCAGTTTTTTGCGTCGCGCCCTGCTGGATGAAATTATTATTTATATGGCGCCCAAGCTGATGGGTAACAATGCCCGCGGTTTGTTTGACTTGCCGGTGGATAAAATGTCCGGTCAGTTGCCACTGCACATTAACGATATCCGCGCGGTGGGCCAAGATTGGCGTATCACGGCCGTACCGGATATGGATAGCTAGAGGGGGCGCGATGTTTACCGGAATCATCGAAGCGGTGGGTGAAGTCATTGAATTGACCCCCAACAATGGCGATATTAGCCTGCGCATTCGCACGGGCAAGCTTGATTTGGCCGATGTGGCGCTGGGCGACTCCATTGCCACCAATGGCGTGTGTTTAACGGTTGTCGACTTGCCCGGCGACGGCTTTCGCGCCGATGTATCGCGCGAGAGCTTGGCGCTGACGACAATCGGGCACTGGCGCACCGGGCAAAGCGTAAACCTAGAAAAAGCCCTGACCCCGACTACCCGCCTGGGGGGGCATATCGTCAGTGGCCATGTTGATGGCGTGGGCGAGGTGGTTAGTCGCGCATCGGACGCACGTTCAGAGCGGTTTCGCTTGCGCGCACCCGATGCGTTGGCGCGTTATATTGCGCATAAAGGCTCCATTACCGTCGATGGTACCAGCCTAACGGTAAATAAAGTTGAGGGCGCTGAGTTTGAACTGAATATTGTGCCGCATACCTTAGCGGAGACCGTTATGGGCCGTTATGGTACGGGTAGTAAAGTTAACTTAGAGGTGGATGTATTGGCTCGCTACCTGGAGCGCTTGCTGCAAGGCGATAAGGCCGCCGCAACCGATGGCGATATCACCCTGGAATTTTTGACAGAGAACGGCTTTAACCGATGATGGAATTGAATACAGTTGAAGAGCTGATCGACGATCTGCGTCAGGGCAAAATGATTATCCTGATGGATGACGAAGACCGCGAAAACGAAGGCGACCTGATTATGGTGGCTGAGCAAGTGCGCGCCGAAGACATCAACTTTATGGCGAGCCACGCGCGCGGTTTAATTTGCCTGACTATTACTCCCGAACGCGGTCAGCAATTGGGCCTGCCGCTGATGGTGCAAGATAACAAAGCCAAACATTCGACTAACTTTACCGCCTCGATTGAAGCGGCCGAAGGGGTTACTACGGGAATTTCGGCGGCCGACCGAGCACGCACTGTGCGGGTTGCCGTGGCGGCCGACGCCCAGCCACGCGATATCGTTCAGCCGGGGCATATTTTCCCGATTATTGCTCAGCCCGGTGGCGTGATGAGCCGCGCCGGCCACACCGAGGCCGGCTGTGATATGGCCCGCATGGCAGGCTTTGATCCTTCGGCGGTGATTGTCGAGGTGATGAATCCCGATGGTTCGATGGCGCGCCGCGCCGAATTAGAAGCGTTTGCGAAAACCCACGATTTAAAAATTGGCACCATTGCCGATTTAATTCACTACCGGGCCACCAAAGAGCAAACCGTCGAGTGTATTAACAAGCGCACGGTTGCCACCGAGCACGGTAACTTTGAATTGCACACCTACCGCGATCTAGCCCGTGGCGACCTGCATTTTGCGTTGGTTAAAGGCGAGCTAGAGGCCGAAGACGATACCTTAGTGCGCGTGCATGTGATGGATACCGCGCGGGATTTGTTGGCCATTAAGCGGCCAACGGTCGACGGTGTGTGCTCCTGGACTTACGCCGAAGCACTCAAACGCATCGAGCGCGAGGGCAAAGGCGTATTAGTGCTCATTTGTCACGATGAAGCTACCACCGATGTCGAAGAGTCTATCGATTGGTTATTGTCTGGCCGGCCTCAGCGCCGCAGTCCGGACGTGGTTTATAAGCAGGTAGGCACCGGCTCGCAAATTCTGCGCGATTTAGGCGTGCGCAAGATGCGTGTTATGTCTGCCCCGATGCGTTTCTCGGCGCTGTCGGGTTTTGATTTAGAAGTTGTGGGTTACGTCGGCCCTGATGCCGATTAAGCGAATATTACACGGTAAGAGATAGCGATTATGAGCAACACAATTGTTGAAGGTGATTTTTCGGCATCGAGCGGTAAGTACGCCCTGATTGTCAGCCGTTGGAACAGCTTTGTGGTAGAGAGCTTAAAAGACGGTGCGTTGGATACCCTGCGCCGCCACGGTATTAGCGAAGACAACGTCACCATTTACTATGCCCCCGGCGCGTTTGAGTTTCCGCTGGTTGCGCAAAAAATTGCTGCCAAAGGCGAGTTTGATGCAATCATCGCACTGGGCGCTGTTATTCGCGGTGGGACGCCACACTTTGATTATGTGGCTGGCGAGTGCACCAAAGGATTGTCGCAAGTATCGCTGAATGCCGGCGTGCCTATTACGTTTGGTGTGCTAACGGTAGACTCTATCGAGCAAGCCATTGAGCGCTCGGGCACCAAAGCCGGTAACAAAGGCGTCGAGGCGGCCGCAACTGCACTCGAAATGGTTTCACTGTTAGGTAAGATTTAATGAGCACAACCGATAAACAAGGTCCGTCACCTTCGGCGCGGCGCAAAGCGCGGCACTATGCGCTGCAAGGTTTGTATCAGTGGAAAATGTCGGGCAATAGCGTCAACGTGATTGAGGCGTCGTTTCGCGCCGAGTACGACATGAAAAATGTCGATGTGCCTTATTTTCACGAGCTTTTGCACGAAGTTCCCGCGCGCCTGGACGAAGTTCAAGCGTTGTTTGAGCCACACTTGCAAGACCGCTCATTGGCCGAGCTAGACCCGGTAACCGAAGCACTGTTGCGCCTGTCATCCTACGAGCTTAAGTATCGTATCGATGTGCCCTATAAAGTGGTCATCAACGAAGCGGTCGGCTTGGCAAAAAAATTCGGCGCCACTGACAGTCATAAGTTTGTTAACGGTGTGTTAGATCGAGCCGCCGTGGATGTTCGCGCCCTCGAAGTTAAGGCGCAGCGTCGTTAACCCGGCCAATAAGGATTAACGCGTGAGCGCTGGTGAATTTGAACTGATCAATCACTACTTTAAGCCTGCGCCGGATGCACTTAATCCGGCGTCAGTATTATTGGGTATTGGTGACGATGCCGCGCTGATACAACCGGATGCGGGTCAGGCGCTGGTGGTGGCCGCCGATACTTTGGTAAGCGGAGTACATTTTCTGGCCAATGCGCCCGCCGCTGAGGTTGCGCAGCGAGCGCTGCGGGTTAATCTCAGTGATATGGCTGCCATGGGGGCCGAACCGCGCTGGTTTACGTTGGCGTTGACACTGCCTAAAACGTGGTCCGATGAGACGCGCCGCGAATGGGTTGCTGATTTTAGCCGCGGCCTTAAAGACTGTGCCGATGACTACGCGTGCAGCTTAATTGGCGGTGATACCACCAGCGGCCCATTGAGCATTAGTATTCAAATGCTTGGGCAGGTGCCAGCCGTTAAAGCGTTACGGCGCGACGGTGCCGGCCTTGATGATTTTGTGCTGGTAACCCACACCCTGGGCGATAGCGCGGCGGCACTTGCGACGTTGGACGAAGACAGCCTAAATGTCGCTGAAGCAGCGCTGGACGAGACAGACCGCGCGTACCTGCAGTCGCGCTACTACCGCCCCGAACCACGCATTAGTCAAGGGGTTTTGTTACGCGATATTGCCAGCAGCGCACAAGATATTTCTGATGGCTTGTTAGCCGACCTTGGGCACCTGTGCGAGGCGAGCGATGTTGCCGCCGAAATCGATATTGCCGAGCTGCCTTTAAGTCTAACGCTGCAAAAGTTTGATGTCGGGCAGGCGCAGCGATGGGCCTTAACGGGCGGTGACGATTACGAGCTCGTTTTTACCGTGCCCGAGCAAAATATGCCACAGCTTGCGATGGCGCAGGCTCAAGGCCGTATTCAAGCCACTGTAATCGGCCGTATTGTCAGTGGCGCCGGAGTACATTGCGAATTGGATGGCGCTCCCTTTAGCGTCGACACAACAGGTTACCGACACTTTTAATATGAGCCAGTCACACCCTTTACCCATGCCCACCCGCCGCGAGCTGTTTAGCAACAGTAACCATTTCTTTGCCTTTGGTTTTGGCTCCGGCTTTGCGCCTAAAGCGCCGGGTACTGCCGGAACACTGGCGGCTATACCGATCTATTGGCTGATTAGCGATTTAAGTGTGCCCTTGTACTGTGTGTGGTTGGTGGTGACCTTTGCGCTCGGGGTTTATTGGTGTGAAAAAAGCTCCCGTGCTTTAAGTGTGCACGACCACCCGGGTATTGTCTGGGATGAAATGGTTGGCTATTGGCTTACCATGTTGTTGGCGCCGCCAGACTGGTACTGGATGCTGGCCGGTTTTGTGTTGTTTCGGATATTTGATATCGCCAAGCCTTGGCCGGTATCGTTGGCCGACCGAAAAATATCGGGCGGTCTTGGCATCATGGTGGATGATGTTTTGGCGGCCGTTTACGCGTGGTTAGCCATGCAGCTATTAATTTGGTTGGTGGTTTAAACACGACTCGTAAATAAGGAAGCGCGAGAAAGGAGAGGGATATGTGGCGACTAAAGCTAATTGTATTTTTAAGCTCATTCGTGCTGAGCATGGTGACCGTAGCGGCGGATTTATCAGCGCAAATGCTGGCCAATGGCACTGCGCTGATTAGTATTGATGGTAAGCAGCGGATGCTCCGTGCCGGACAAACCAGCCCCGAAGGCGTCACACTTATTAACGCCTCCCGCGCTGGCGCCGAGGTAGAGTATGAGGGTGCCACCTACACATTGACGTTATCGAGCCACATAGCCACCAATTTTGCCAAAGTCGAGACTATAGAGGTACGGCTCAATCAATCTCGCGGTGGTCATTATCGGTCGTCGGGAATGATTAACGGCCAAAGCGTGAGCTTTATGGTAGATACCGGGGCGACCTCGATTGCCATGGGCGTCGTTCAAGCCGAGCGGTTGGGGCTTAATTATTTAAGCGGTGACCAAGGCATGGTTACCACCGCCAACGGGCCGGCCCATGCGTACAGTGTATGGCTGCGAAGCGTATCCGTAGGAGGTATTACCTTGAGCAATATTCAGGCGATGGTGATTGCCAACTTTGGCAGTCAAGATATTTTGTTGGGTAACAGTTTTTTGGGCAACGTCAGTATGTCGACAGAAAACGGTGTGTTGGTGTTGCGCGCCAGCCAGTAGCCCGCAGTTTTTGTTACGTTAATAGAGAGAAATTAGTGACCATACAATTCGTCGAGTCATCTAAGCTGCCAACCCCTTGGGGAATGTTCGTGATGCACGGCTTCTCTGATACCGGTATGGATAAAGAGCACATAGTGCTCACCATGGGGGATATAGCCGGGCCCGAGCCGGTATTGGCGCGGGTACACTCAGAGTGCTTGACGGGTGACGCACTGTTTAGCATGCGCTGTGATTGTGGCCCCCAGCTGCAGGCGGCGATGCATAAAATCTCCATTGTCGGGCGCGGGGCGATCTTTTACTTGCGCCAAGAGGGGCGAGGCATTGGTTTGCTGAACAAAATCAAAGCCTACCATTTGCAAGATTGTGGCGCCGACACGGTTGAGGCCAACGAGCAGCTAGGCTTTGGTGCCGATATGCGCGATTACAGCATTTTAAAGCCCATGATGGATCATTTAACGATTCGCTCACTGAAGTTAATGACCAACAATCCACGCAAAGTCAAAGCGCTAGAGGATATGGGCATTACCGTTGCCGAGCGTATCCCTCACCAAACGGGTCGCAACCCCCACAACGCCAAATACCTTGAGACAAAGAAAGGTAAGCTTGGCCACTTATTTGAAGACGACAACAGCGCAGATTAATTAATAGTAGGTTTATTCATGACAGTACGTATTGCCGTGACCGGCGCCGCCGGCCGTATGGGAAAAATTTTAATCGAGGCGGCGGTTGCTGTCACAGGTGCTGAACTGACCGCCGCTATCGTGCGCCCCGGTAGCTCATTGGCGGGGGCTGATGCCGGCGAGCTGGCGGGTGTCGGCAAACAAGGCGTCACCATTGCCACCGACTTGGCCGAGGTAATCGATAGCTTTGACGCCTTAATCGACTTTACCTCGCCAAGCGCAACGCTGACCAACGCCGAGCTGTGTGCCAAGCATGGCAAAGCGATGGTGATTGGCACCACAGGTTTTACCGATGCGGAAAAAGCCCAGCTGCTCGGCTATCAAAGCCAAATTCAACTGTGCCTGGCGGCCAACTTCAGCACTGGCGTCAATTTATGTTTTAAGCTGCTCGAAACCGCCGCGCGCGTCATGGCCGAAGAGTCGGACATCGAAATCTATGAGGCGCACCATCGCCATAAAGTGGATGCCCCCTCGGGCACCGCCTTGCGCATGGGCGAAGTCATTGCCGACACCACCGGGCGAGACTTAAGCAAAGTGGCCGTATACGGCCGCGAGGGCCAAACCGGCGCGCGCGATCACGACACTATCGGCTTTGCCACGGTACGCGGCGGTGATGTGGTCGGCGAACACACGGTGATGTTCTTGGCTGACGGCGAACGCGTTGAAATTACCCACAAAGCCTCTAGTCGCTTAGCCTTCGGCAATGGCGCGGTGCGAGCGGCCGGCTGGTTGTTGAGCCAAAAGCCCGGGCTTTACGATATGCAGGATGTGTTGGGTTTAAAATAAAGCCTTCGGTTCGTTTAAGTGAAGGGCGCCGTGGCGTGCTCTTTGATTGTTAGTGCTTGGTTGGGCAAAGGATAATACATGAATATAGGGAGTTCGGATTTAATCGTTAGATGGTGGACTATTCTGACGGTGGTACTTCTGGCTGCCTTTACGTTGCCGCACTTCATCGACTTTTTACAAGTGCAGTTTTGGCGACATGACTCGATTTACTATGTTTTGTCTTACGGTAATAAGCTTGAAGGCGAGGGTCGTTGGCTTAACTATTACGCTTTTTCTTCGCTGAAGCTGGTGCCGGCTTGGTTAAGTCTTTTGGTTAGCTATGGAGCGATAGGCTATTTTGCATATTGCTGTAGTTACCGTTTAAATCGAGATTTATGGTTTTCTTTGTTGCTCGCTCTGGCGACGTTGAATATTCCGTTGTTGCGTATGCAGCTGGAGTGGCCGACCACGTTGCTACCGGCTTTTATTCTACTTTTTCTTGCTCCGTGGTTGGCCCGCCGTATACCAGATTTTGTTTTCTTTCCTGTTTATGGTGTGTTGTTGTTTGGCAGCTTTAGCTCACTGTATTTTTTATTGCCGTTACTTTACCTACCTTATACGAGCATAAAAACCTGTGCTCGAATATTGTTTTTGTGGGTGGCGAGCTTTGTTTTTGGGTACTTAGTGTCACAGCTGATTGTTTGGGAAGTCACCGGAGATATTATAAAGGTCGCCGGTTGGCGTCACCCTAAACCAATTGATAGTTTGCTTTCATTTACAGCCAACTTGCAATCTATGTGGGTGTATTTGAGCAGCCACTTTCAGTTTATGGTGGCTACGTTTACCGCACCGCTTTTTTTGTTGGCGTTAGTCTGGTCTTTGGCTGGCGGTAGTCCTTTACGGCGAGCAGCCTTGTGGGGTACGGCCGGCTTAGTTTTTCTTGCTCCCTATGTGACGACGTTACCGTATGGCATTGTGGTGTCTGGCCGAACGGCTTTTATTAGTATGTTGGCACTCCTTTTTGCGTTGTGTGCACACGAGCGTGCTAATCATTGGTATCGTGCTTCCGGAGCACTTTTGTTACTGTGCATGGGGGTTACGATGGCTCAGGTTACAAGTGCTTATACCGATTGGTACAAAGGGCTAACCGATGGGATCGTGAAGGGGGTGAGGGAAGCTATGCCACTGGCTCCTCAGGAAGTAGATGCTGTTTATATTCGTATTGACGATACTCAGTGGCGCAGCTTTACTGATTGGGTCACACGGAGTAAAGCGTTAGTCAGTCCGTCGATGTTCTCTGAAGACCTTGGGTCAGCCCACTACCGACGTAGCTTGGTTGCCTCACTTGGCTATGAGCGCGTAATTGTATGTGGGGACGGTTTACGTGGGGCTTGTGAAGAACCATTATCTTTTCCGCAAAAGGAAGTGATCCCTAATTATGCCATTTACGGTCAGGTGGTTGAAGGGGCAAGTATTTTGCTGAGCATGCCACACTCAGCCCTAGAGTGAGCTGCAGCTACTCAAGGGCCGTATTAAAAAGTGCGGTTGATTTTAGCCTTATCGCTGTGGTGTAGGCGATAAGTCGTGCTAGTTTTTCGGAGCAAAAATCATCTTGCAGGGCGAAGGGGTTAATTCCCATTGTTCAGTGCCAGGCGGGAGCTCGTGAGATGTCCAATCGATAGTTTGTTTGGTGTTTTTGTGCCCAAGATAAACGCCGTTACTGCCGGCAGGGGCTTCTAGCCAACTCGGGAGTGTGCTGGTTGTTGCATCGCTAAGTGATACCCAAATGGCTATCCAGCTGCGGGTGATGTCGCTTTGCGGTAGGGTTCGAAGCTGATTGGCGGCGCGTTCGGCGGTTGCATATTCGGTGCTCTCTAGCCTGCCGTTAGCGTCAAACCATAAAAGATAGAGTCCCGCTGAATTTTTGATTTTACGTCCTTCTTGCGAGAAGTAATGTCCGATACTTCTGCCTTGTAGTTGTACCAGCAGCGGCTCATCGTCGGTTGTTGGAAATGTTACTGAAACGGGTGTTGCTTTGTCGCAGCTAAGTGTTGCGGCAACTTGGGATTGGCTCTCGACTTGTCGACGCAATAAGCTGAATAAGTCATCTCGTTGGCAGGCGCTGGGTATGGAGTCTGTGTAGGGAGTGGGTGCATTTTCGTTACATTGGCGTGCGCTGTTTCCGTGAATTCTATCGTCGTAGATTTCGGTGTAACGGCTTAGTAAATAAGGCGGCCTTGTGCTGGGTTGCAGTAATGAACGACCCAAAGCGAAAGTGGCGTTATGTTTAATGTTGAGTAGATCGAGCACTGTGGGTGCTAGGTCGTAGCCTGCGCCGGTTACCGCAGCGCGTGGTTGTTCCGGCCCCAATACAATTAATGGGACGCGACGATTCTCAATGGTCTCGCCAAATAGGCGCTTCATTGCTGGACTGCTAAAGGCGCTATGATCGGCAGTAATTACCACGGTGGTGCTGTCAAAAGCGCCCAGCGCTTTAAGCTGTTCAAGCCAGTTGTGCAATAGCTGGTCGGTGCAGTGTAGTCCATCTAAAAAAGGGTCGTCGTCGACGCTGTAATGTTCGCATTCATCGTAATAAAAACCGGGTAAATGGGTGCCGATTGTCAGTAATGTGATATTGAACGGTCGGTCTTCGGTGCTGAGTTCTTGGTATTGCGTTAACGCTTGCGCAAAAATATCCGGGTCGCTGATGCCCCACGTGCCAGCGCGCTGCTTAATGCCTTGTTCGCGCCAATAGCTGAGCCCCATGGGGTTGTTAAAACCGTGGCTTTGCAAGAAGCGTCCTTTTCCGGCAAAGGCGAGCTCGGCACCACCTAGATACCGATTTTGGTAGCCGGCGTGCTGTAAAACATCGGCGAGGCAGGGCATGTTTTCACCTAGGTTGTGGCCGTTGGCCAAACTGTCGCTACCGCGACCAAACGGAAATAGCGTGCCACACTGAGTGTTAACAATACCTTCGATAGTGATAAATGAACTGGCGTATATGTTGTCGGCGAGAGAGTGTTGCGCAACGAGTTCGCTCAAGTGCGGCATAAGTCCCGGCCAGTCGGGATGATTGATAACAGGTATGCCGACTGACTCGAGATACACCAAAATTAAATTGCGCGGCTTGCTCGGTAATTCGGTTAGCAGTTGTGACTTTGGGGTGATCTCGGTCTCAACCAGAGTATTGTTTTGCCAGCGCAGTTTTAGTTCGGCGTAGCCTGGAAGGTCGGCCGGGGTCATTAAGGTGCGGCTGGCACTGGCTAGCTGTGCTTCGGGTAGCTGGTTACGGCTAAGGAGGAGAATAAAAGTCGCTGAAAGTACAATAGTCACGGCTAGTAATGGCGTTGGCCGCGCCATACGTATGGTGAGAAAACAGCCGAGAGCTAGGTAAATAACCGAGGCGGTAACGCCGGCTACTAACCATAGGCCGAACATGCGCCAGGCGGCGATGACAGATTCGCCACCAAAATGCAGAAAAAATTCCGCGTTAAAGCCGGCGCCACTGAATTGAATGAGCCCGAGATAGGTTAGGCGAATGAGTAGTGCCACGCTGAGTATGATGATAACAATGACGCCGCCAATAGGGCGAGGTAGCGCGCGTAAACCGTAGAGTAGTAACGCAATACCACCCCCCCCCATGGCAATGATCAGCGCGGCATAAAAACTTAGCTGCTGCACTAGCGCTGCAGCATAGAGCACGGGGGCGGCAATTAGACTGGTCAGTAAGGTCAGCAATAAAAAGAGTTTTTGGCGGCTGTGACTTGGCATAGGTGGCGTCTGATATACAAAAATGAGATTGATGCGGGGCCGTAAAGGTAGGCGTGTCATCAAAATGAAACAAAGGTATGGATGATACCATAGGGTCCGTGGTGAGCGTGTTGAATCGTAAATCTTGACTTAGGTGGTGTGATGATGAGTGAAAGTCGTGGAAGATTGCTTGTGATGTTTAAGGTGGCGGGCTTGGGGGCGTTACTGGCCGCGGCGACCGCTGGTTATGCGGGCGAATATCTGGTTAATACTGGATTCACCCCAGAAAGCGCGTTTGCCAAAGCGCAAAAAGAGCACCCTGGTATTGCGGTGGCGGGTGTGGCGCCGAGTGCTGGTGTGTCGATCAGTCGGGACTTGGTGTACCGGGATGATGTTGGTCGTGCGTTGCATGTCGATGTGTTTGCCCCTAAGGGCGACAAGCCGGCCCCGGCGGTATTGTTGGTGCATGGTGGTGGGTGGATGTCGGGCAGCCGCTCCCATCAGGAGCCGATGGCAACCTATTTGGCTAATCGTGGTTTTGTGGCGGTGACGGTGGAGTACCGGTTGTCTCCCGAGGCGCGGTATCCGGCCGGGATGAGTGATTTGTACGCGGCTGTTCGCTGGATGCGTGCAAAAGCCGCCAATTACAATATCGATTCGTCAGCTATCGCGATTCTTGGCTGTTCCTCGGGGGCCCAGATGGCGACTTTACTGGGTGCGATAAAGACGTCGCCTGAGTACGCTCAAGGTGGGCCGTATCAGGCGCAGTCGTCCAAGGTGCAGGCGATTGTTAATATCGACGGCATTGTGAGTTTTACGACACCTGTGGCGCTGAAATACGAAAATGATCCGGCCAAAAAGCCTTCGGCGGCGGAGGCGTGGTTTGGCGGGCGTTACCAGCAGGTGCCAGAGTTGTGGGAGCAGGCCTCGCCACTCGCTTACGTTGACAAGCATACTCCGCCCACGTTGTTTATAAATAGCTCGCAACCGCGTTTTCACGCCGGCCGCGATGAGTATGTGGCTCGGCTTGATGGGGCGGGAGTGTACTCCGAGGTGCATACGCTGCCCAATACGCCGCATCCATTTTGGTTGTTTGACCCCTGGTTTGAGTCGACTGCATTTTGGGTTAACGCGTTTTTGCAGCGGGTACTAGCCTCCTTCGATCCATAAGTGTGATTTAGCATTGGACAATTTCCCGGTTTTCGCCTAAAATTTGCGGTCAGATTGGCTGTAACCTAAGCCGCGCCGATGGTCGCCAGAGTAATGAACAATAAGCGAGATGAAGCCCGATGTTTCATCTCGCTTTTTTGCAACTTGTGACCGGGCTTTTATTTCCGAGCAGATGTATCTAAATCAGCGACGCACCCCGGTTTGTGTGGTCGTTTCGCTCGGCATGAAGAAAGTGAATTGTTGAGGAGGTTGACTTGATTACTGGGGCTCAGAGACCCGCGCTACTGGTGCTAGAGGACGGTAGTGTCTTTCGCGGTACAGCTATTGGTGCCGACGGCCTGTCGGTTGGTGAGGTGGTGTTTAATACCTCGATGACCGGCTATCAGGAGATCCTCACCGATCCTTCCTATGCCCGCCAAATTGTAACGCTGACCTATCCACATATTGGCAATACCGGCACTACGCCCGAAGACGAAGAGTGCGCGACCATTTGGTCGGCAGGTCTGGTGATTCGCGATTTACCGCGTCTGTCCAGCAACTTCCGTCAAAGCCAGAGCTTGGATGACTACCTCAAGCAAAAGGACGTGGTAGGCATTGCCGACATAGATACTCGCCGCTTGACTCGCATTTTGCGCGATAAAGGCGCGCAAAACGGCTGTATTGTCGCCGGTGATATCGACGAGGTCAAAGCTTTGGAAGCTGCCAAAGCCTTTCCGGGCCTTAAAGGCATGGATTTAGCCAAAGAGGTTAGCTGCGAAGCGCCCTATAAGTGGACCGAGGGCAGCTGGAGTCTCGGCTCTGGTCACTCAGATATCGTCGAGACCCGCTTTAAAGTGGTGGCGTACGATTACGGTGTTAAGCGCAATATCTTGCGTATGCTGGCCGATCGCGGTTGCGATATTACCGTTGTACCGGCAAAAACCCCGGCGGCCGATGTGCTGGCGATGAATCCAGACGGTATCTTTTTGGCCAATGGCCCGGGCGATCCACAGCCCTGCGATTACGCGATTGCCGCCATCAAAGAGATTTTGACCACCAACATCCCCGTATTTGGGATTTGCCTCGGTCACCAGCTGCTGGCGCTGGCTGCCGGTGCTAAGACCGTTAAGATGAAGTTTGGCCATCACGGCGGCAACCACCCGGTGCAAGATACCGCAACCGGCCTGGTGATGATCACCGCGCAAAACCACGGCTTTGCGGTGGATGAATCCACCTTGCCCGCCAACGTCAAAACAACCCATAAGTCGCTGTTTGATGGCTCACTGCAGGGCATTCACCTTACGGACAAGCCAGCCTTTAGCTTTCAGGGGCACCCCGAGGCCAGCCCTGGCCCGCACGATGCCGACGGTCTGTTTGACCACTTTATTGAATTGATTGAGGCGCACAAAGCGGCCCAGTGATCCCTCGGGATTGGCAACAGATTTTGGAGAGAAGATGCCAAAGCGTACCGACATTAGCAGTGTATTGATTCTCGGCGCAGGCCCGATTGTGATCGGCCAAGCCTGCGAGTTTGACTACTCCGGCGCCCAGGCGTGTAAAGCGCTGCGCGAAGAGGGCTACCGGGTGATTCTGGTGAACTCAAACCCCGCCACCATCATGACCGACCCGGCTATGGCCGATGCGACTTACATCGAGCCGGTGGAGTGGCAAACCGTTGCCAAAATCATCGAGAAAGAGCGCCCCGATGTAGTGTTGCCCACCATGGGTGGTCAAACCGCGCTTAACTGTGCGCTCGATCTGGCCAAACACGGCGTGCTGGAAAAGTACGGTGTGGAGCTGATTGGTGCCAACGAAGAGGCCATCAACAAAGCCGAGGATCGTGACTTATTTGATAAGGCCATGAAAAGAATTGGTCTTGAATGCGCCCGCGCCGACATCGTGCACTCGATGGAAGAGGCCAAAGAAGTCCCCAAAAAATATGGTTTTCCGGTCATTATTCGCCCGTCTTTTACCATGGGCGGATCGGGTGGCGGCATTGCCTACAACTGGGAAGAGTTTGAGGAAATTTGTGCTCGTGGCCTGGACTTGTCGCCCACCAACGAGTTGCTGATTGACGAGTCTCTGCTCGGTTGGAAAGAGTATGAGATGGAGGTTGTGCGCGACAAAAATGACAACTGCATCATTGTCTGCTCGATCGAAAACTTTGACCCGATGGGTGTGCACACCGGTGATTCTATTACCGTAGCGCCGGCACAAACCCTGACGGACAAAGAGCTGCAAATTATGCGTAACGCCTCGCTGGCGGTACTGCGTGAGATTGGTGTGGAAACCGGTGGCTCTAATGTGCAGTTTGCGGTGAACCCGGACAACGGCCGTCTGGTAGTGATCGAGATGAACCCTCGGGTGTCTCGCTCCTCGGCTTTGGCCTCTAAGGCGACCGGCTTTCCTATCGCCAAAATTGCGGCTAAGTTGGCTGTTGGTTACACCCTTGATGAGCTGCAAAACGAAATCACAGGCGGTGCCACCCCCGCCTCGTTTGAACCGTCAATCGATTACGTGGTTACTAAAATCCCGCGCTTTACCTTCGAGAAGTTCGGCGATGCCGACGCTCGCTTAACCACTCAAATGAAGTCGGTCGGTGAAGTGATGGCCATTGGCCGCACTTTCCAGGAGTCGCTGCAAAAAGCGTTGCGTGGCCTAGAGGTTGGCTCTGCCGGTTTTGAGTCTAAGCTGGACTTGTCGGCCGAAGAGACCCCGGCGCGTATTCGTCGCGAGCTGACCACGCCGGGTGCTGAGCGTATCTGGTACGTGGGCGATGCCTTCCGTCTAGGTATGACGGTCGATGAAGTGTTTGATACTTCTAAAATCGATCGCTGGTTCTTAGAGCAGTTGCGCGAGTTGATCGACCTTGAGCAAAAAGTCCGCGCGGCGAAGTTGCCAGACTTAACGGCCGATGATCTGTACTTGTTAAAGCGCAAAGGTTTCTCCGATAAGCGTTTGGCTTTGTTGTTGGGCGTTAAAGAGGCCAAAGTGCGCGCCGCGCGCCACGCGCAAGATATTCGCCCGGTGTATAAGCGGGTTGATACCTGCGCGGCCGAATTTGCGACGTCTACCGCGTATATGTACTCGAGCTACGACGAAGAGTGCGAAGCCGAGCCCTCGGGTAAGCCAAAAATCCTAGTGATTGGCGGTGGCCCCAACCGTATTGGACAGGGCATCGAGTTTGACTACTGCTGTGTACACGCCGCGCTTGCCATGCGCGAGGACGGCTACGAGACCATTATGGTCAACTGCAACCCCGAAACGGTCTCCACCGATTACGACACCTCCGATCGCCTGTACTTTGAGCCGGTGACATTGGAAGACGTGCTGGAGATTGTCCATAAAGAGCAGCCCAAAGGCGTGATTGTACAGTTTGGCGGCCAGACGCCACTCAAGCTCGCCCGCGCTCTGGAGGCCGAAGGTGTGCCCATTATCGGCACCAGCCCCGATGCCATCGATCGCGCCGAAGATCGCGAGCGTTTTCAGCAAATGATCGAGAATCTCGGTTTGTTGCAGCCGCCGAATGCCATTGTTCGCTCGCTGGAAGAGGCCTTGATTAGCGCCGAGAAAGTGGGCTACCCGCTGGTCGTGCGTCCGTCGTATGTATTGGGCGGCCGGGCGATGGAGATTGTTTATAAAGAAGAAGAGTTGCGCACTTATATGCACTCGGCGGTTAAAGTCTCTGAAGATGCGCCGGTACTGCTGGATCACTTCTTGAGTGCCGCTATCGAGGTCGACATCGACGCGGTATCGGATGGCTCTCAAGTGGTGATTGGCGGCATTATGCAACACATTGAGCAGTGTGGTGTTCACTCAGGTGATTCGGCCTGTTCGTTGCCTCCTTACTCGCTGCCAGCCGATGTGCAAGATTTAATGCGCGAGCAAGTAAAGGCTATGGCGGTGGAGCTGGGCGTGGTGGGCTTGATGAATACTCAGCTTGCCTACCAAGATGGCAAAATCTATGTGATCGAGGTTAACCCTCGCGCCTCGCGGACCGTGCCTTATGTGTCCAAGTGTATTGGCGTGTCTTTGGCTAAAGTTGCCGCGCGTTGTCAGGCGGGCATTTCTCTGGCCGAGCAAGGTTTCACTGAAGAAATCGTACCCAAGCACTTCCATGTTAAAGAGGCGGTATTCCCCTTTAATAAATTCCCGGCGGTCGACCCGATTCTGGGCCCCGAGATGAAATCCACCGGTGAGGTGATGGGCGTCGGCGCGACCTTTGGTGAAGCCTACGGCAAAAGCCAATTGGGCGCCGGTAGCAAATTACCCGAGGGTGGACGCGCCTTTATCAGTGTGCGTGACGTGGATAAAAGTGGCGTTGTTGCGGTGGCGAAAAACCTGCTGGAGCTTGGCTTCTCGCTCGTGGCGACTCGCGGTACTGCCAAAGTACTGAGCGCCGCCGGCTTTGATGTTGATGTGGTTAATAAGGTGGTCGAAGGTCGTCCGCACGTTGTCGACATGATTAAAAATGACGAGGTGACCTTAATCATTAATACCACCGAGGGGCGTCAGGCTACCCGCGATTCGGCGCCTATCCGTCGCAGTGCCGAAGCTCGCCGCGTTTACTACACCACAACGTTGGCCGGTGGTGAAGCCGTAGCGATGGCGCTGCGCGCCGGTGGTGAGATTGAAGTTCGCCGCTTGCAGGACCTACACAAGGAGGCCGCACAATGAAAAAAGTCCCTATGACTGTAGAGGGCGCTGAGGCGCTGCGCGCCGAGCTGGAAGACCTTAAAAAAGTTCAGCGTCCGCGTATTATTCAAGACATCGCCGATGCTCGCGAGCATGGTGACTTAAAAGAAAATGCCGAATATCACGCCGCGCGGGAGCAGCAGAGCTTTTGCGAGGGCCGTATTCAAGAGATCGAGGGTAAGCTGGCGGACTCTCAGGTTATCGATGTTAAAGCGATACCGGCCACTGGCAAGGTGATTTTTGGCACAACTGTGACCATCGTTAACGTCGAGACGGATGAAGAAAAAACCTACCGTATTGTCGGTGACGATGAGGCCGACGTTAAAATTAATAAAATCTCTATTAGCTCACCGATTGCCCGCGCATTAATTGGCAAAGAAGAGGGCGACGTGGTGGTGGTTAAAACGCCGGGCGGAGAAGTCGAGTACGAAATCGACAAGGTGGAACATATTTAAGGAACGGGGAATGGGGAACGTTTTCGTTCTCCATGCCCCGTCTGCTGTTGCCCGCTTTAGCGCAGTAAGTTGGACAGCTTAGGGTTAGGTTGTTTCGCGGCGCGAAACAACAGCAACACCTTGCCGATTTGCTGAATAACTTCGGTTTTGGGCAGCTTGCGAATCTCATCCGTAATTTGCTGACGGTCTTCACGCTCGGTCAGAGCGAGCTTTACTTTGATCAGTTCGTGGTCATCCAATGCGCGGTTCAGCTCCGAAAGTACGCCCTCGCTGAGGCCGTTGTCGGCAATGGTCACAATCGGTTTTAAGTTGTGGCCGAGCGAGCGAAACTGTTTTTTGCGTTCGGAGTTTGAGGACATAGCGTAGTTACCTTTTGCGAGACTTCGTGCCACCCACTGGCGGGCGGCTATTGTACCCTAAACGCCGGCAGGAAATGTATTTCTCCGCGCTTCCATTAGGTAATTCTAGCGCAGTAGTCGCGGCGCCGTACGTCGGTGATAAATCGGCCAAAACCGGTCAATCCGGTGTTGAGGTGCTCAATTGGACGAATACTAGGTTCTGACGCGCCCGTCTGACCTTGTAATCTCCGATGCGGCCCCCATATGAGTGAGGTAGGCGCTGTCAGTTAGCCCTGCGCGAAGTGTTGGGTGAGAGACCCGGGTTATAGCCCTAAACAGCTTTGCTCTTGCAAGGCCCTGACATCGGTGCGCGCCCCAGAGAATTTGCGTGCTCATTGGCGCGTATACTGGCTCTTTTTGTACCATCCGAAGCGCTTTTCATGAGGTATATCTCACGGGTAAGGGCTTTAAATGCTGAATATCGAGTGCCGAATGGGGTACCCTGTTCTAGCGAGTTGAAATTTCATGACAGGCGGAATTTTACGGCCTAAATGTGATCTACGGGGCTATACTGTAAAACGGCTGTCATTATTATGAGCCTTCTAAATTTGCCCGTTATAACGCAGAAGGCCAAGCAGCGGCGCTAGGCGCCCGATTTGATGTAAATTGAGGGTTATACCTTGAACGATATGACGAAAAATCTGATTTTATGGCTGATTATTGCTGCTGTTCTGTTCAGCGTGTTTCAGGGCTTTCAGCAGCCCGCACAGTCCGAGTCTATGAGCTATTCGGAGTTTGTCACCGCTGTGGAGCAGGATCGGGTGCGAGAAGTGACCATCCAAGAGACAGATATTCGTGGTGTCATGGCCGACAGCTCAAGCTTTAAGACCAAAATGCCATCCGTTCCCGATACTAATTTGATGGGCGATTTACGTCATCACGACGTTAAGATCACCGCCTTGGCGCCCGAAAAACCCGGTCTTTTGTATCAGCTGTTAATCGCCAGCTTCCCTATTTTGATTATCATTGCGGTATTTCTGTTTTTTATGCGCCAAATGCAGGGCGGTGCAGGCGGCGGCGGTCGCGGCGGCCCTATGAGCTTTGGTAAATCTAAGGCGCGCCTTTTGGGCGAAGACCAAATTAAAACGACCTTTGCCGACGTTGCCGGGGTCGATGAAGCCAAAGAAGAAGTGCAAGAGTTGGTTGAGTACTTGCGCGACCCGACTAAATTCCAGCGCCTGGGTGGCCGTATTCCACGCGGTGTACTGATGGCCGGTGCCCCTGGTACGGGTAAAACGTTGTTGGCGAAAGCCATCGCCGGTGAAGCCAAAGTGCCTTTCTTTTCTATCTCGGGTTCCGACTTTGTTGAGATGTTTGTCGGCGTGGGCGCCTCGCGCGTGCGCGATATGTTTGAGCAGGCCAAAAAACAGGCGCCTTGCATCATTTTTATTGATGAAATCGATGCCGTTGGTCGCCATCGTGGCGGCGGTCATGGTGGTGGCAACGATGAGCGCGAGCAAACGCTGAACCAGCTACTGGTCGAAATGGACGGGTTTGAAGGCAGTGAAGGCGTGATTGTTATCGCCGCCACAAACCGCCCCGATGTATTGGATAAAGCCCTGTTGCGCCCCGGCCGTTTTGACCGTCAAGTCGTTGTGGGCTTGCCCGATATTCGCGGCCGCGAGCAAGTGCTTAAAGTGCACATGCGCAAAGTGCCCATCTCCGAGTCGGTCGAGGCATCCGTTATTGCCCGTGGCACACCGGGCTTCTCGGGGGCTGACCTTGCTAACTTAGTCAACGAGGCCGCACTGTTTGCGGCCCGGGCCAACAAGCGTTTGGTCACGATGGAAGAGTTTGAGAAAGCGCGCGATAAAATCATGATGGGGGCCGAGCGCCGCTCCATGGTGATGAGCGAGAAAGAAAAAGAGAACACCGCGTACCACGAGGCCGGCCACGCGATTATTGGTCGTTTGGTGCCTGAGCACGACCCGATTCACAAGGTGACGATTATTCCCCGTGGCCGGGCGCTGGGGGTAACGCAGTTTTTGCCCGAGGCCGATAAGTACAGTATGAGCCGCCGCTCTATTGAGTCGAGCATTTGCACTTTGTTTGGTGGTCGCATTGCCGAGCAAATGACGTTAGGCGATGACGGTATCACCACTGGTGCTTCTAACGATATCGAGCGGGCGACGGAGCTGTCGCGCAATATGGTGACTAAATGGGGCTTGTCGCAAAAGCTTGGCCCGCTGCACTATGGTGAAGACGAAGGCATGATGCCTGGCTCGGGGCAAATTAACTATTCGGGGGAAACCTCGAAGTTGATTGATCAGGAAGTGCGTCAGATTATCGATGGCTGTTACAAGCGTGCTGAGCAGCTGTTGCACGATAATCGCGATATTCTGGAAGCTATGAAAGACGCACTGATGGAGTACGAGACGATTGATGCCGAGCAGGTTGATGATTTGATGGCGCGCCGTAAAGTTCGTCCACCGCGGGATTGGCACGATGGTGACTTTAATGGCCATGTTGGCGGTGGCGGTGTGAGTGATAAAGCTGACGACTCTCCGAAAGAGGGTAAAGCTGGACCTATCGGCGGCCCTGCGGAAGATCACTAAGCCGCACATGCCGTACTATAACCCCGCTTTTGCGGGGTTATTTGTATCCGGCTAAAATTCCGCGCTGTTATAAAGCCGTTTATAACTCGACTGTTTTAGTCAAATCTTATTCGTTAAGCCGTGACCAGTATGCCCTTGCCCTCGTCTGCCTCTAGTTCGCTTGCCCCTATAAATTGCGCTGCTCATCGCTTGGTGTTTGAGCGGCCGCAAGTGATGGGCATTTTGAATGCCACACCCGACTCCTTCTCTGATGGTGGCCGTTATTTTAAGGGCGCCTCCGTTGATCTTGCGCTGGCGTTAGAGCGCGCCCGTCAAATGCTGGCCGAAGGCGCCGCTATTATCGATGTGGGCGGCGAGTCTACTCGCCCCGGTGCCGCCCCGGTTTCTGAGGCGCAAGAGCTGGAGCGGGTTATTCCAGTGATTGAGGCGATTACCCGCGAGCTGGGGGCACTTGTATCGGTGGATACCAGCAACCCAGTGGTTATGCGCGAGGCGGCTGCGGCAGGCGCCGGTTTGATCAACGATGTGCGCGCGCTGCGCCGAGAGGGCGCGTTGAAAGCCGCGGCACTGACTGGGCTGCCAGTATGCTTGATGCATATGCGTGGCGAGCCAGACAATATGAGCGACCTACAAACTTACCCAGACGTAATGCGCGAGGTGCATGACTTTTTTTCTCAGCGGCTGGACGCTTGTGAAGCCGCTGGCCTCGATCGCGACAGGGTACTGCTAGATCCAGGTTTTGGCTTTGGCAAAACACTGGCGCAAAATTTAACCTTGTTGCATGGTTTATCTGAGTTCCAACGATATCAGCGGCCGCTTTTAGTAGGCTTGTCGCGTAAATCTTTGTTAGGCGCGTTACTTGGCCGCGATGTTGATAAGCGTTTGCCTGGATCACAGGCGCTAGCGCACGAGAGTGTGTTGCGCGGTGCCAATATTATTCGAGTGCACGATGTGGCCGCCACCAGCGATATGATTAGTGTTCACCTAGCTGTGCAAGATGGCTGGTGCGAGAAAGAGAGTTAGTAAATATGAGCCGACAATATTTTGGTACCGATGGTATTCGCGGACGCGTGGGCGAAACGCCCATCACTCCTGACTTTATGCTTAAACTGGGTTGGGCGGCGGGCCGGGTGTTAGTGGATCACTACGACGGGCCGGGCTTGATCCTAATTGGTAAAGACACCCGGATATCGGGGTATATGTTTGAGTCTGCACTGCAGGCGGGCTTGATTAACGCAGGGGTCGACGTCGGGCTGTTAGGGCCAATGCCTACGCCTGGCATTGCTTATTTAACCCGTACGTTTCAGGCGCAAGCCGGCATTGTCATTAGCGCCTCGCACAACAGTTATTTTGATAACGGCATTAAGTTCTTTAGCGCGGAGGGCACTAAGCTACCCGATGATATAGAGCACGCCATAGAAGAGCAGCTTGAACAGCCGATGGTGACGGCGGAGCGGCTTGGTAAGGCGCGCCGGATCACGGATGCCGCGGGTCGTTATATTGAGTTTTGCAAAGGTACTATGCCTTGGGGATTTAAGCTCTCGGGGATGCAAATCGTGGTGGATTGCGCTCATGGCGCCACGTACCACATTGCTCCAAGTGTTTTTAGTGAGTTGGGCGCTAAAGTCATCCCGTTTGCTTGCGAGCCCAATGGCACGAACATTAATCGCAGTTGTGGCTCGACTAACCCCGAGGCACTGAAAGAAAAAGTGCAGGAAGTGGGGGCCGATTTGGGTATCGCCTTTGATGGCGACGGTGATCGCTTAATCTTTGTCGATCACAAGGGGGAGGTCGTCGATGGCGATGAGCTGCTCTACATCATTGCGGCGTATCAGCACAAGCTCGGCGGTGGCTGCCCCGGTGTGGTGGGCACCCTTATGAGTAATTTTGGCTTCGAGCTCGGTCTTAAAGCGCTAGGTATTCCATTTGCTCGCGCTAAAGTGGGGGACCGCTACGTGATCGAGACCATGCGCAATAATGGTTGGACGCTGGGTGGGGAGTCGTCAGGGCATATCGTCTGTGGCAATGTGACCACCACCGGTGATGGCATCATCTCGGCCCTGCAGGTTTTGCTGGCGATTAGTGCTATGGACAAAACTCTGCACAGTGCTAAACAGGGGATGGTGAAGTTGCCGCAAACTATGATCAATGTCCATCGCTTGAAAAAAGTCGATTTAAGCAGTGATCCTGCCGTTCAGTCCGCCGTCGCCGCCACGGAGCAACAGCTGGGTGGTCGTGGCCGGGTCCTGCTGCGGCCTTCGGGCACTGAGCCGGTCGTTCGGGTTATGGTTGAAGGTGAAGATCGCGCCGAGGTAAAGCGCTTGGCCGGGCAGCTCGCGCAAGAGGTGGAAAAGGCGCTGAATTAGTCGCGTAACCTACGGTTTTTAGGGCAATTTGCCGTTGTATCTTGAAGAGTGTTCGGATACCATTGGCGGCCGTTTTACGGAGGACACCAAAGTGGGATTGCAGTCCAGAGGAGATCGACGCAAGTTAGTCGTCGGTAACTGGAAAATGAACGGCACTCGTGCCGCCAACGACCGGTTACTCCAAGCAATTTTGTCTGGCTGGCGTCCGCTGCAACACGTTGATGCTGCGATTTGTCCTCCATTTGTGTATTTGCCACAACTGGCCGAGACGCTTGCGAGTAGCCCGCTTATTGTGGGGGCGCAAAGTCTTAATCCGCGTGCCAATGGCGCTTTTACCGGCGAGATCTCTGGTGAAATGCTATCGGATTGTGGTTGTCACTATGTGATTGTCGGTCACAACGAGCGCCGCCGGATGCAGTCCGAAAGTGATTTGTATGTGGCAGAGCAGTTTTTAGCGGCGCAAGAGAGTGGTCTAACCCCCATTTTATGTGTCGGCGAATCCGAGCAAGCACGTGAAGCGGGAAATGCGCTTGACGCTATTGGTCAGCAACTTAGAGTTGTGATTGAGGCGGCGGGCTTAGAGGCGTTTAGTCGTGCCGTGGTAGCTTATGAGCCAATTTGGGCGGTAGGTACAGGTAAAACGGCGACGCCAGAGCAAGCCCAAGAGGTACACACTTTTATCCGCGGTCAGTTCGGTGCCCAGGGTAACGGTTTAGTCATATTGTACGGCGGCAGCGTTAAGGCCGACAACGCGCTGAGCTTGTTTGCCGAGCCGGATATCGATGGCGCCCTCTTAGGGGGAGCATCGCTTAACGCAGAAGAATTTATAGCGATATGTCAGAGCGCCGAACAGGTTGCTACTGGCATGACACAGTAAGCTCGTAAAGAGAGCGGAGTAATGGAAAAAATAGTACTGATTGTTCATATCTTAACGGCGCTGGCCATCATTGCATTGATCTTAATGCAGCAGGGCAAAGGCGCCTCAGCCGGTGCCTCTTTTGGTGCTGGCGCATCGCAAACCGTCTTTGGTAGTGAGGGCAGTGGTAACTTTTTTACCCGCGCCACGGCTATTTTTGCGTTTGTCTTTTTCTGCACCAGTTTTGGTCTCGCTATTATTGCAAAAAATAGCTCTTCCATAGCTGACGATTCAATTCCGAGCGTGATAGAATCCGCACCCGCTGAGAGTGACGTTCCTGCGGCTGGCGGTGCTGTTGACGCATCTGCCGATGAGTCAGACGTCCCCGGCGGCTCTGATGTGCCGAGCGTCGAGCAAGGTGCCGGTGTTGCAGAAGATGAGGTTCCAGCCGCTCCTTAACAGTGAGTAGCTAATATAGAATTGCCCAAGTGGTGGAATTGGTAGACACGCTATCTTGAGGGGGTAGTGGCGTAAGCCGTGCCGGTTCAAGTCCGGCCTTGGGCACCATCTCAAAGAAAAGGCTCTTCACGAAAGTGAAGGGCCTTTTTTTATGCCTGACAGGTCGAGCTAAGGTTTGAAGTGTACTTGCCTCATCCCCGATACTCAGTTCTACGCCAAAGCGCAGGGTCTTTTTTATAGGTGTTAGCTTGGATTAGAGGGTTCTTCTTGTTTGTTGGTATGCATTGCAGCATTGCTAGATGTCTGGTGAATGTCACGATTGGTGGTGTTTATCGCTAAAGTTGGGTGCCAGCATTAACGTAGTTCTAGCTCTTGGCGGCCGAGAAAGTACTCTTTGTACTTTTCATTAATGCCCTCAAGGTATGGATTACGCAAAATAAAAATCCGGCGGTTGTTAAGGTTAATGGCGCCGAGGTTGGCTTGGTAGTGCTTGCGCCAAAGCTCGAGTGCCGAGCCATCGGTGTAGGCGAGCTGAAGCCCACGGTTAAGGCGGGCAAAAACCTTGGGTTTACTTTTGTGAACCCAAAAAAAGCGCGGTAATGGGTAATAAAGGGCTAAATTTGGGTTGATACGAAAGCCGCCGATGTCGCCATAGTTTTGCCATTCTGGTTGTATCTCGCTCGGTCCGCGGCAGAATAAGTCAAAGCGCTCGCCTGCGAGCATGGGGAATAGGTTTTCATAGTTGGCGGCCTCCATGACGGAAAACCCGTTGTGTTTAAGTATGTCGCTATCGAGCCAGCCGACACCTTGCCCAATACTGAGTTTGCGCAATTGCTCGAGGTTGACGATGTTGCCGGTTTGTGTGGCCGATTGGTTGTTTTCAAAACAGATTCGGTAGCTGAATATTCCGCGATCGATGGGGTAGGCGGGGTAGTAAAATGTGTTGGTTAGCTTTTGCGCGTAACTGGTTTTAAAAATTAAATTGTCTTTGCCTGTGGCCAGCGCCATGGCGCGGGGTAAGTTCATGGGGGCGGCGGGCGTTAGGGTGTAAGGGCCAAATTCGGGCGTAGTTTTGTCGAGCGCTAAACGCAACAGTTCCATCTCGTAGCTAAAGCGATGGTCGCCGGTGGAGCCGGGGGTGCGGTATTGGTAGTTGGTGATGCTGGCACTGTTGTCTGCAAGCTCCTCAGCATAGGCGTTGATGGCCGGGAGGAGCAATAAAATCCAGCACAAAATTGGCCACGTCCCTATAGGTTTGCTTCCTATGATGATCTGTCGGTTTTGCTGCATTTGGTATAGCTGTGTGGCTCTATCAGTGGGTCTTATCTGTGTAGTGTAGCTGACGGGCTACCGCTGTGTGCTTATTCTGCCAGCTGGTTATGAGAAAATAGCGTGATCTGGGGGCAGAGTGGTTGCCCCGCTCGTGCCAGCGCCATATGGAGACCCTCGATCCCCATAGGCTCGTGGTGGTAATACAATTGCCTGGGAAGCGTGTTGCGGCCGGTTTTACGGGCGAACTCTGGCTCGAAGTCAAAATACGCCGGCGGTTGTTGGCCTTCTGGTGCGATACGTACGCGGTTTAAACCCTCTGATATGCCCGTGCCCCGGGCTTTAAAAAAGGCCTCTTTCAGTGTCCAGAGTCGGTAAAACTCGCGGCTACGCGCTGGCTCATCGAGGGTCGAGAGCCGTTGGTGCTCACTTGGATGATAGTAGTGGCGGGCGATGGCCATGACATTGCGCGGCTTGCGTGGGTGCTCTAGGTCAATGCCGATAGCGCCCTCGGGAGCCACCGCTAAGGCGATCCAGTGGCCGCTGTGGCTCAGGCTAAAATGGGGTGCGTGTGGGTGTTCGAGTTTCGGTTTGCCGGCGCGGTTTGTTGTAAATCGAAGTTGCCCGGGCTTTTGGTGGCAGTAAGTGGCCAAAATGGTGCGCAGCAGTGCTCGCGCGCTTAAAAATCCGTACTTTTGTCGCTCGGTGCGGTAGCGCTGCATACGCGCGCGCTCGGTATCGCAAAGTCGCTTTAGCCAGAGCGTTGTCTGAGGCATGTTGGCAGTAAGTAGATCGGCCGGGCAAAGCCAGACGTTGGTTGGCATAGTCTTAAGGCTCGGCGGTCAAGGCGGTCAGTTGGCCGCTGAGAACGTCAGTGGCGCCGCAGGTTATATGGAACTGGCACATTGAGCTTGTAAGGTTACTGGCGAGCAGCTCAACGCGAATGGTTAAGGCGCCCGTATGTTCGTCGAGCCACTGGCAGCAAGGGGTTAGCTTGGATGCGGTGGCAATCATCCCCCTTTTGGGTGGCAGGTCTGGTTCTCTTAGGCGCGCGTGGGCGGCTAACGCTTGAGCGGCGTACTCGACACCGGCAAATACTGAAAGGCGGCCGTCATCGCGCAGTGGGTTGTCTCGCTCTATGTGTGACGTAGCGTGGCAGATAATATGGTGTTCGTCCCAAGCGGTGATAGAATCCACCAGCACCATGGGTGCTTGATGGGGGATCAGCTCGGCAATGTCGGGAATCAGTGTCGCAGTCATAGAGTCTATCGTTATCCGGTTAGTGAGGGCATGATAACCGATGTCAGAGCAATTTCGTGTTGATGAGTTCGCCGCCTGCGTGCAGGGGCATTTTGTCGGTTATCCGCTGGTGCCGGGTGCGTATTTATTGGGCAAAATACATGCTCACATAGTCAGCCGGTTTCCGGCGAATCCTGTGCTCGATATTAAAAAGGTTAAGTTTGTTGCCCCAGTATTACCGGGACAGCTGGTGCAGATAACGATCGACGACACCCGCTGGCCTAGGCTGAGCGTCCAGCTTAGCACTGAGCAAGGCCGAGTGTTAGAAGCTTCGGCAGTGCTCGCGGCCGGTTAAACATTCTCTCGGGATCATTACCAGTGTGCCAATAGCCTGCAAGGTGGTGTAAAATGTCGCCCGATTTGCCCGTTGTGGCGGGCGAGAGGAGATGACAATAATTGCGTGCATCAATGGTTGTGTGGGTATCAGAGGCTAGAGCTTGGGCGCCGGGCATAGAGACGCCTGCCGCGTGGTCTATCTGGTCAGATAATCCGCAGGCGGTGACGTCGAGCGAGCGCCCTGCCGCCGCGCAAGTGCCGGCGATGACACGGCGGCGGCTAACTCGCTGGGGGCGCCAAGCACTGGAAGTTGCGGGCCCTTGCGCCACTCGTTTGAATGTTGACACCCCAGTTATTTTTAGCTCCCGCCACGGAGATACGCAGCGTACGCTGGGGTTGCTCGAGGCGCTTGCGGCGGGCGACCCTTTGTCACCCAATGCCTTTAGTCTATCGGTGCACAACTCGGCGCTCGGGTTATTTACCATTTTGCATAAACTGCAAGCGCCCTCACTGGCGCTCGCCGCCGGCCGCGAGACTTTGGCTCACGCTTGGGTCGAAGCGGTTACTCACCTTGCGGCCGGTGCGCCGCGGGTGTTGTTGGTGCATACCGATGAGCCGCTGGCGGGCACTTATGAGCCGTTTATTGACGAACTCGACATCCCCGCCTCTATTGCCCTGGTGCTGGAGCGCAAGCCAACAGCGGGGGCGGTACCGGTTAGCTTGAGCTGCGAGTCTTTTACGGGGGTGCCCGATAATCGCTCGCTGTTGTTGGCTTTTTTAGCTTGGTGGTTTTCGTTTGAGCCCAAATTGCATTATGGTGCAGGCGACAAAAGGTGGTGCTGGGAACGCCTCGACCATGTGGCTTAAGCGACGTCTGGACCGGCTTTGGCGAATCAGTGCAACGGGCTTCTGTTTTGGCTTTTTTTTCGTAGGCGGTCTGCTGCAATCTTTGCTGGTGTTTCCGGTGGTATATGGCTTGCCTGGCAGCAAAGCTAAAAAGGCGCGGCGGGTACGGGCGATACAGCAAAAAACCTTTGCCCGGTTTGTTCAGCTTATGCAGTTGTTCGGTTTGATTCGGGTAAGGTTGCACAATACCGAGCTGTTAGCGCAGTCGCCGGGTTGCCTGGTGATCGCCAACCATCCGACCTTGATCGATGTTGTGATTTTGTTTGCTAATTTGCCCCGTGCAAATTGTGTAGTGAAGGGCGAATTATGGCGCAACCGGTATTTAAAAGGGGTGATGCGGGCAGCTGGTTTTATCAGTAACGACAGCGGCGAGCAGTTGCTACAAGGCTGTCGTCAGGCGCTCGACTCTGGCGAGGCTGTGCTGATTTTTCCGGAGGGCTCGCGTACCGCCCCCGGTGAGGCGCCTAGATTTAAGCGCGGCTTGGCTAATATTGCGGTGCGCACCGGCGCGCCGATACTGACAGCGTTTATAACCTGCAACCCATTGACCTTGACCAAAGGGGCGCCTTGGTATCGGATTCCGCCGCGCCGCGCTGATATCGATGTTTATTTTGCCGAGCTATTGCAGCCGCAGGCGCTAGTTGACGATTTTGCTGATAAGCCTCGTGCAGCGCGACTGTTGACTAGGCATTTAGAAAATTATTTTGAGGAAGGGTTAAAGCGTTATGGCTGATACAGCTGAAGAGATTAAACAGATGATCATTGATGAGCTGGAGCTAGAGGATATTAGTACGGCTGATATCGCTACCGACGCGCCGCTGTTTGGCGATGGTTTGGGGCTCGACTCTATCGATGCGCTGGAGCTCGGCTTGGCATTGCAAAAGCGCTTTAATGTTAAAATTGATGCAAATTCTGAGCAGAACAAAGAGCACTTTCGCAGTGTCGCCTCGCTGCGCGATTTTGTTTTGGCGCAACAAAGTTAAACGAGAGTTTCATGACTAAAGACGAAATATATTCAGAGCTAAAAGCGGTTCTGGTTCAATCTTTTATGATCGACGAAGGCGACATCTCTTTGGACGCCGATCTGTATACTGATTTGGACTTTGACAGTATTGATGCTATCGACCTAGCGGCAAAAATCCATAGTGTTACCGGTAAGCAGTTAAAGCCCGAGCAGTTTAAAGGGGTTCGCACCATTGGCGATGCGGTTAATGTTGTCGATGAGCTTATGAGAAACGGTTGATGCGCGGGTTGGGAGTAGTAATTGCGTTATTACTCCTGCTGTACCCGCTGCTGGTGTATTTTGGTACTCAGTGGCTAGAGCCCCGCTGGTTGGGGTTGTTGTTTGCCAGCGTTTATTTGCTTCGTTTGATTGTCGTTGCGCGTCGTTGCTGGCAGCGACTACTGTTAATAGGCGCAATGTTTCTGGGCGCTGGTATATTGTGGTGGGTTAACAGCGAGACCTTGCTAAAGCTGTTGCCGGTTTTTATTAACCTAGGGCTGGCGAGTTATTTTGCGTATACCCTTTGGTGTCCGCCTAGTATCCCGACTCGCGTTGCTACCTTAGAATATCACGGTAATTTACCCCCGGTGGTCGAGCGGTACACAATCGCAATTACGCGTTTGTGGTGTGGGTTTTTTATCGTAAATGCCAGCGTTGCTTTGGCAACTGCACTGTTTTTTAGTCGCGAAGTCTGGACACTTTACAATGGCCTGATTGCCTACATTGCCATAGGGCTGCTGTTTGCGTTTGAGTATGGTTACCGAATATTGATTTTTCACAAAAAACACGGGTTATGAACACCTCGGTTAATGTCAGGGATGTCGTTTTGGCGGGCGGTAAGCAAACGCTTGCGTGGCGCTCGAAGGCCGCTATTAACGGCGATGAGCTACGCGCTCAGGTGCTGCTTCTGGCGCGCGCACTTGCACGTCTGGACGCGCACTCTATAGCTTTGTGGCTCCCCGATAGTTACGATTTTTTAGCGGCCTTTTTAGCGCTCGCGTTGGCGGGTAAACGCATCGTTTTGCCTCATACCTTGCAAGCGGGCGCCAGTGTGCAAATGGCCGAACATTTTGATGCGTTATTGGCGTATGAGCCTCAGCCTGCGCTTACTTGTCCGCAGTACTCCCCCTCTGAGCTAATGGCCCGTGGTCTGCTCGAACCCGAGCGGGAGTATTCTTGCCATAATCCGGTTGCCATTACTCTATTTACGTCTGGCTCTACCGGCGCGCCGCAGCCGGTGCATAAAACCTTGCAAGAGCTGGAAGCGGAGGTGGCGGTGCTGGCCCACGATTTTCCGAGTGTCGGTGCGAGCCCCGTGATTGCCAGCGTGTCCCATCATCATATTTACGGTTTGCTGCATGTGCTCTTGTGGCCGTTGTATCGCGGTGCACCGTTTGTGGTCGAGCCGGTGCAATTCCCAGAGGATCTGATCGAGCAACTGTCCCGGTATGGCCCGGCGGTGTGGGTTGCAAGCCCGACGCATTTGGCGCGTATCCCTCAGTCTACGGTGTTTGTTGCCTCCGCCCCGCTTTTGTTGGAGGTATTCTCCTCTGGCGGCTTACTGTCTGAGCGGGCCGCCGCCGGACTTACCGCCAAGCTTGCTCGCTCGCCCGTTGAGGTGTTGGGCAGTACCGAGACTGGCGGTGTGGCATGGCGGCGCCAGAGCGACTCACCGCGCTGGCGCGCTTTGCACGAGGTTGAATTAGCGCAATCGGCGCGCGGTTGCCTGCTGGTGCGCAGTAGCCATCTGAATTTGCCCGACGCCTTTGAGATGGGCGATAAAATTGCAACGCTTGACGGACACGGTTTTGAACTCTTGGGCCGGGTCGATACGGTTGTTAAGGTGGAGGGCAAGCGCTTGTCTTTGACGGAGCTGGAGGCGCGTCTTAGCGAATCACCCTTAATCGACCAAGCTCGTGCGGCGGTGGTTCGCGGTCGGCGCGATGAAGTGGGCGTTGTGGCAACGCTAACAGAGGCGGGGGCACAGGCGCTTGAGCGCAGCGGCAAACATAAGTTGAACACCCAATTGCGACATTACTTGTCAGGCTTTTTTGATCGACCCTTGATCCCCAGGCGCTGGCGTTATCTTGAACACATGCCGAGCAACGCTCAAGGAAAGGTTTTAATGGCTGATATTGTTCGCTGTTTAGAGGAGCGTCATTCGTAATGCAGTTGCCCGAGCCTATTGCTGTTCAGCAGCGCGCCGACGAATTTATCTTGACGCTAGAGCTGCAACCTCAAGAGCCGTGTTTTGCCGGTCATTTTGAGGGGCTGCCGGTGTTGGCGGGTGTTATTCAGGTGGGCTGGGTAATCGCTTACGCCGAGCGTTTTTTACAGCAGCGTTTTGAGTTTTTGGGATTGGCCTCCAATAAATTTTTACAACTGGTACGCCCGCCGGTGAGCTTACAGTTAACGGTGCAGTATCAGCCTGAGCACAAACGTTTAAAGTTTGTGTATCGCATGCCAAATGGTGTCTGTTCTCGTGGCGCGATCAATGTTCAGGAGATGTCGTGAACGAGACTGACGTTAAGTGTTGTGCGGTTATCCCAGTTTACAAGCACGCGCATGTAGTAGAGCCTTGTGTACGTCAGTTGCGGGCGCAAGGTGTTACTTGTGTGTTGGTCAACGATGGCGGCGATGCTGATGCCAGCGCTACGTTGCGTCGGTTGTGCGATGACACCGGCAGTGAGCTGTGTGAGCAGTTTCCCAACGGCGGCAAAGGCAGTGCGGTACTGCTGGGTATGCAGCACGCGCAGCGCTTAGGTTTTACTCACGCGCTGCAAATCGATGCTGATGGCCAGCATGAGGTGAGCGATGCTCCTAAGCTAATAGCAATGGCTACTCGGCATCCGCAGGCGGTTATTTCGGGTGTGCCTCAGTACGACCAGTCAGTGCCCAGGCTGCGGTTGTATTGCCGATACTTAACTCACGTTTGGGTTTGGATAGAAACTCTATCGTTTGATATTCGCGACTCTATGTGTGGTTTTAGAGTGTATCCGTTAGCGCCGACGCTAACACTTGCCCGCGCGGTGACACTCGGTTCGCGTATGGATTTTGATACCGAAGTGTTGGTGCGTTTGCACTGGCGTGGCGTCACAATCATGAGCGTTCCTACCCGGGTGGTGTATCCCGAGCACGGCATTTCTAATTTTCGATTGTGGGGCGATAATGTGGCGATTAGCTGGATGCACACTCGTTTAGTCTTGGGCATGCTGGTGCGTTCGCCGATGTTGTTGGCGCGCAAAGTGCGCCGTAGTTTTGGGGGCGTTTATGACTGACCCCCATTGGTCCGAAGCGCGCGAGCGCGGCAGCGCTTGGGGTATGCAGCTATTGTTTTCGGTGTACCGCTTTGGTGGCCGGATTCTGGTGTATCCGGTGGTGTGCATTATTGTCTCGTATTTTTATCTAACGCGCGCCTCGGTGCGGCGCCACTCGGCGCGTTATCTGGCAAGGGCGACCGGGCATAAAGCCCGTGCGTTGCAAGTGTGGCGTCATCACTTGGCGTTTGCCCGGGCCTTAATGGATCGGCTCGATGCTTGGATGGGGCGTATTCAGCGTAAAGATGTCGATTTTCCAGGGCACCAAACACTGCGCCAATTGCAGGCGGATAAAAAGGGTGGTGTATTACTTGGCGCGCATTTTGGCAACTTAGAAATGTGTCGCGCGGTGGTAGAGAACGACGGCTCGCTTAAACTCAATGTTATTTTGCACAACGCCAATACCGCCAAGTTTAATAAAGTGGTGGAGCGCGCAAGTCAGCGCTCGGGCGTGCGTTTGATTCAGGTTGATGATATTACCCCGGCCACTGCCATGATGCTGAAAGCCAAGCTCGACGAAGGTGAATTTTTAATTCTATTGGCCGATCGTTTGCCACCGGGCAATACCCAGCGATATTTTTCAGCCCCGTTTCTTGGCGCTCAGGCTCGTTTTCCGACGGGGCCATTTTGGCTGGCTTTGTTGCTTGATGCCCCGGTATTTTTTATGGCGGGGTTTGACACTGGCAGTGGCTATCGCGCCCGGCTGGTGCCACTGCGTGAAGCGGGCCGGGTACGTCGTTCTGAGCGCGACCGCGCCTGTCAGACAATGCTCGCCGACTACATCGAACAGCTTGAACAGTTGTGCCGCGCCTACCCGTTACAGTGGTTTAATTTTTTCGATTACTGGGGCGATGAGCGCTCCGCTGAAAACAGCACCAGGAGTGATGTAACCAATGAGCAATAAGCAATCAGCCAACGCGATCGAATTTGGTGCTCGACACATCACCATTGAGGATATTGTTGCCATTGCCCAAGGTGATGGCGCACGCTTAACCGATGATCCCGCCACCCGCGAGCGGATTAATGCCAGTGCGCGATTTGTGCGCGACTTGTGGCGTGAAGAGGGCGTTATTTACGGTGTGACAACCGGCTACGGTGACTCCTGTACTGTGTCTATTCCACCGCATTTGGTTGAGGAGTTGCCACTGCATTTAACGCGTTTTCACGGCTGTGGTATGGGGCGTGAGTTTGATCCGACCCACGGTCGCGCTATTTTAGCCGCCCGTTTGGCCTCTTTGTGCAAAGGCTATTCTGGCGTGCGCGAAGAGTTGTTAGAGCAGTTGGTCAGTTATATTAATAACGACATTGTCCCTGTCGTCCCCGAGGAGGGCTCGGTGGGGGCCAGCGGTGATTTAACACCGCTGTCGTACGTTGCTGCTGCTTTAATTGGCGAGCGAGAGGTGTATGTTAATGGTCGCAAGCGCGCCACCGCTGAGGTTTTACAAGAGCACAATTTAACCCCGTTAAAATTGATGCCGAAAGAAGGCTTGGCCATTATGAACGGCACGGCGGTTATGACCGCCGTCGCCTGTTTGGCCTTTGAGCGCGCGCAGTATCTGGCCCGCCTAGCCACTCGGGTAACTGCTATGGTGAGTGTGGCATTAAAGGGCAACACCAATCACTTTGATGCACGTCTGTTTGCGGTTAAGCCGCATCCGGGGCAGGGGCAAATTGCCGCCTGGATTCACTCGGACTTAAACGCCCACGAGGTAGAGCGCAATTCCGATCGTCTGCAAGATCGCTACTCGGTGCGCTGCGCGCCGCACATTATTGGTGTGCTGCAAGACTCTTTACCTTGGTTGCGTCAGTTTATTGAAACCGAGCTAAACAGCGCCAATGACAACCCAATTATTGATGGCGAGGGTGAACATGTGCTGCACGGCGGGCACTTTTACGGTGGCCACATTGCGTTTGCGATGGATTCGTTAAAGGTCGCCGTCGCCAATTTAGCTGACCTGATTGACCGGCAAATGGCGCTGTTAATGGACGTCAAATTTAACAATGGCTTGCCCTCTAATTTGTCTGGTGCGAGCGCCGAGCGAGCGATGATTAATCATGGCTTTAAGGCCGTGCAAATTGGCACCTCAGCTTGGACCGCCGAGGCGCTAAAAAACACCATGCCGGCCAGTGTGTTTTCTCGCTCGACCGAGTGTCACAACCAAGATAAAGTCAGTATGGGCACTATCGCAGCGCGCGATTGCGAGCGGGTGTTGGAGCTTACCGAGCAAGTCGTTGCCGCTGGTGTTTTGGCGGCAACCCAAGCGCTGCACTTGCGACAGCAACAACCGGATTTTGATCAGGCCGCGATTACCGCACCGCTAGCCAGTATGATGGCTCAGGTGCGCGAGGACTTTGATATTGTCTCCGAAGATCGGCCGCTGGAGGGTGTGCTACGCCAAACGGTAGAGGCTATTCGCGCGCAGCGCTGGGAGCTTTACCCCAATGAGCAATAGTGCTCCGCTTGTGCAAGCCAGTGTTGAGCTGCGTGTGCCCTTTTACGATGTCGATAGTATGGATATCGTCTGGCACGGCAATTACTTAAAATATTTCGAAGACGCGCGCTGCGCGCTATTGGATAAGATCGCTTACAACTACACAGCCATGCGCGAGTCAGGGTATGGCTTTCCGGTGGTAGATGTTCGTTTGAAATATGTTAAGCCCGCCACGTTTAATCGCACCATTCGGGTCGATGCGACGTTAGTTGAATCTGATGTGCGGCTAAAAATCGACTATCGAATTATTGATATTGCAACGGATACGGTATTGACTAAGGGCTATAGCATACAAGTTGCGGTGGCGCGCGATACCGGTGAGATGTGTTTTACCTTGCCCGATATTTTTCGGCAAAAGCTTCGAGTGTTTGCCGGGCAGAAGGGAGAAATAAATGAGTGATTTAATTGAGTGGCGCGCCAGAAAATCCGTTGTTCTGGCAAAGGTGTTGGGTTTTTGTTTGTGTGTTTGGTCGTGCGTGGGTGTGGCCCAAGGGGTATTTGATCATCCGGTGCAAGCAGGCAGTGCTGAGGCAGAATCGCTGGACGTTATCGCCGACGAATTGCGGCAAAATCTACCGGTCAGCGGTGCTATTAAGCAGCAAAAGCATTTAGCCATCTTACGCGAGCCGATGGTGTCTAAAGGGGCGTTTACGTTGGCCGCTGACGGTGATTTGCAATGGCGTATCACTGAGCCATTTGCGGTTGCCTATTCGATGGCCGCTGGCGAGTTGACGCGAGAAATGGATGGCAAAAGCGAAACTATTACCGCGTCGGCCGAGCCTGCATTGTACGGCTTTTTTCAGTTGTTCGGGCGTTTGTTTGACTTAAGTTTGCAAGATTTAAACAGTTATTTCTCGGTTTACTTGTTAACGGCGGCCGAGGCCGGAGAGCATTGGGTGATTGGTTTGACGCCGCAGGATTCGCGTTTGCAAAAAGTGCTGTCGCACATTGTTGTACAGGGCGAAGACGGCATGATTGACCAGGTTACGCTCACCGAGCCCGGGGAGGACTACACTGTATTGTATTTTTCTTATGCAGCCGCTGACGAGACAGAGTAACCCCGGTGAATAGCTTGTCTCTGGCGCGGCGCTTAAGTGGCTTTTGGCTTTTGGTGATGTTGGCCTTAATGGTTTGGCAGCTGCCTAAGCTCGCTCTTAATAGCAATATCTTGGCGCTGTTTCCCGACGCTGACTCACGCAGCGCTGAGACGCGTGTTGAGCAGGCGTTTTCGGCGCGCTTTGAACGTCGGGTGGTACTCTTGTTTGGCGCGGATGACGAAGTGTTAGCCCGCAAAACATTACCGTTTTTGACTGAAACGTTACGTCAGTGCGATTGTTTTGAGGTTGCTGCTGCCGATAGCCAGGTGGGTTTGCTGGATCAGTTTTATCGTGGTCACAACGCATCGTTGTTAACTAAGGCTTGGCGCGACAAACTGAGCAACCTAACGCCTAATCAGTTGGTTGACCAAGCCCAGCGGCGTTTGTTAACGCGCCCCGGCGGTATGAGTGCCCAATCGCTTATTAATGATCCTCTTGGCTCTTTGTCCGATTTTAGCCGCGCTACTGCCCCCAGCACCAATATCCGTCTCGATCAGGCGGGTAATGCTTATATTTCACTTGATGAGCGCCGGTACTACGTAATACCGCTAGAACTTAATGGCTCGCCTTTTAATGTTTCACTGCAAAATCGGGCCCGCAAGGCACTGGCACGCGCTGCAAGCCGTTGGGCAGATTTACCCGGCGCCGATGTACTTAAAACCGGTGCGCTGTTTTATACCTTGGCGGGTACTGATCAAGCACGACAAGAAATCTCTACCGTGGGCGCGGGCTCGCTGCTGGGTATTATCCTTTTATTATTGCTGGTGTTTCGCTCTCCGGCGTTGTTGCTATTGGCCTTTGTGCCGTTAATCACCGGGGTATTGGCCGGCCTTGCGGTTAGCGCGTTGGTATTTGGCGCAGTACACGTGATGGCATTGGTGTTTGGCGCAGCGTTGGTGGGTGTGGCCATCGATTACAGTTTGCATTATTTCGCCGCGCGCATGGCGACTGGGCGCCAGTGGGTGGTCAGTGAAGGCAGCCGCCGATTACTGCCGCCGTTAGTGCTTGGTTTGGCCACCAGTGTTGTGGGTTATCTCAGTTTTATGGCGGCCGGTTTTCCGGGCTTTAGCCAAATTGCGGTGGTATCGAGCGCGGGGTTGGTGACGGCATTGGCCACTGTTTTGTTCTGTTATCCGAGCTTATTGGCCAAAGCGCCTAAGCGAGCTATGCCGACTTACTTGCAGCGTTTGGTGCGAGGTTTGAGTCGGGCCCACGAGTACATACTGCAACCGCTGGCCCGTCCCGGCTGGTTGCTCTTGGTTTTATTACTGCTTATTGGTTGGCTGAGTTTAGCCCCTACCAGTGACAGTATTCGCCAAATGCAGCGCCCCAATCCGGCGCTGGTGCAAATGGAAACGCGGGTGCGTGAGAGTTTGGGGGCGGGCGCAGCGCTGCAATATGTTTTACTGCAAGCGCCGAGCGACACGGTGTTAATGCATCGCCTTGAAAAAGCCGCCGAGCGTTTGCAAACACTGCAAGAGGCGTCGGTTTTAGACGGCTTTGATGCTCTGACCCGAGTGTTGCCTTCGCCGCGCCAGCAGCAGGAAAATCGTGCGCTTTGGCAAAGCGCGGTGGTCGATGCCGGGGTGCTGGAAGAGCTTGCCCAGCGTTTACAGCTAACCGATAGCGCCTATCAACAAATGCTTGATGCCAGTGCAACATCAAACACGATTACTCTAAAAGCTTTGCAACCGGTGTTGATGGAGCGGCCCGATTTACCCCTGTATTTTGTCGAGGAGGGTTTGCATTACAGTGCGATAAGCCTAACTGCACCGCGTGAGTTAGATACCATCAAACAGGCATTAGCGGGGGTTGAGGGCGTCACACTGGTTGACCCTGTGGCGCGCACCGACCGCTTGCTGCAGCACTATCGTCATAGCGCCACCGGTTTGTTGTTGCTCGCTTACGGCGTGATTGCTTTGTTGTTGGCGCGTCGCTACGGTGCGCCGGGTGCCTTGATGGTGATTTTGCCGCCCGCGCTTGCCAGTGCCGTTAGTTTGGCACTCATCAGTGCGCTGGGGCAGGCGTTGAATGTTTTTAATATGATGGCGCTGTTGCTGGTGTTAGGTATTGGTATTGATTACACCTTGTTTTTGCGCGAGGCGCACTCAGAGCAGTTGGGCACCCGTTTGGCCATTGGTTTATCGACCTTGACGACCGTGCTATCGTTCGGCCTTTTAGCGCTATCGGCCACCGCCGCTATTCACAGTTTTGGCCTGACGGTACTGATTGGCATTTTATTGGCGTATTTTCTGGCGCCGCTGGTCGTGCTGGCACGGACAACAACAAAAGCGTAATGGAATCTTTATGGCAGAGCCAATAGAAAGTATAGATGTAGTTGTTATTGGCGCGGGCCCAGCGGGGGTAGTTGCGGCAACATTGCTGTGGCAAAAAGGTTATCGGGTGCGGGTGTTAGAGCGACAACACTTTCCGCGCTTTTCGATTGGTGAGAGTTTATTGCCTCAGTGTATGGTCTATCTCGAAGAGGCCGGCCTTGCCGATGTAGTCAACAATGCCGGCTTTCGCTATAAAAACGGTGCCGCCTTTGCGTGGGGTGATCGTTATACTTGGTTTAATTTTGAAGAGAAGTTTACCGCGGGGCCGGGCACTACGTTTCAGGTAGAGCGCGCGCGATTTGATAAATTGCTTACCGATGCAGCCGAGGCGCGCGGTGTGGATATCCGCTTTGGTCAGACGATCACCGATTGTGTTGCTACTGACACGGGCTCGCGTTTAACCGCTCGCGCAGACGACGGTAGCCTTAGCCAATTAGATTGCCGTTTCGTATTGGATGCCAGTGGTTTTGGCCGGGTGTTGCCGCGCTTGTTGGATTTAGAAACGCCCTCCAATTTTCCGGTGCGTCAGGCATTTTTTACCCATGTGGAGGACGGCATTGCTCCCGGGGCGTTCGATCGCGATAAAATTTTGGTAACCGTGCATCCCCAAGAGCGCGACATTTGGTTTTGGTTGATTCCGCTCAGTGATACTAAATGCTCTTGCGGTGTGATTATCAGCGACGAAAAGCTCGCCCAGCGGCGCGGTGAAACCCCCGAGCAGCTATTGCATGAGCTGATTGCCGAGGCGCCGGTATTGGCCAAACTGTTGGCGAACGCCAGCTGGCCAATACCGGTGAATAAGCTCTCGGGTTATTCGCGCAATGTAAAGCAGCTGGCCACCGATCGCTATGCACTATTGGGTAACGCGGGTGAGTTTCTCGATCCGATATTTTCCTCTGGCATTACCATCGCCATGCGCTCGGCCAGTACGGCTGTAGCAACCTTGGTGCGTCAGCTTGAAGGTGAGACGGTTGATTGGCACGCCGATTACGAACAACCGCTGCGCCAAGGGGTTGATACTTTTCGGGTGTTTGTCGACGCTTGGTACGAGGGCTTGTTTCAGGACATTATTTTTTTTGAAGGGCAAGTCGTTAGCGTGAGAGATATGATCTCGTCTGTATTGGCCGGATACGCCTGGGATAGAGCTAACCCGTTTGTGGCAGACCCAACCCGACGTATGAATGCATTGGCCCAGTTTTGTCGGCCGGAAGAGGCCTCGTGAATGCACACGGTTAAAGCCGGCTTGCTATTATTTATCAGCGTATTACTGAGCGCGTGTACTAGCACCGCACGCTTTAGCTCAAGTGGCGCTTGTGCTCCTGCCGTCGACAGTACGGTGCGCTTAGCGGTACAGCACGGCGAGCAAGTACAGCATTTATTGCTGCGCACTGAGCGCAGCGACGCACAGACGGTGTTTGTTGCTCTGGATACGATTGGCTCGCCGCAGTTTACGGCGACTCTCGCGAGTGGCCAATTGGCGTTGGAACGCTCGCCGTTATACCGCGGGCTCGACCCCGCCGCTTTATTGTGGGGGTATAACTGGTGGCGCTTGCGCACAACACCCCTGAGCGCATGTACCGAGAGTGCAGGTTTACAGTTGCATCAGACCGCAACATCGATAAGCTTGGCTTATCAGGGGCGCCCCAGTTGGTATTGGGATGCCGCGCGACCGCAACA
Organism: uncultured Gilvimarinus sp.; assembly: GCF_963972205.1. Classification (NCBI taxonomy): domain Bacteria; kingdom Pseudomonadati; phylum Pseudomonadota; class Gammaproteobacteria; order Cellvibrionales; family Cellvibrionaceae; genus Gilvimarinus; species uncultured Gilvimarinus sp. The sequence goes on from NZ_CAXAUC010000002.1 coordinate 280,076, forward strand.
GTATGATTTGCCTCAGCAAGGGGGGCGTGTAACCGTGACCCCTCTAGAGAGATAACCATGGCGACATATCTAACAGATTTAGGGCTGGTTAATGCCCTTGGTGCCGGCCAAAAAGCCGTGGGTCAGGCGCTATTTGCCGGCCAGCGGGCCTTGACGCCCTGCGATTGGGTGCCCGGCCGTCAGACGTATACGGCCGCGGTTACGGCCGATCTGGCGCCCCTGCCAGATGCCTTGTCACCTTTGCGCAGCCGCAATGCGCAGCTCGCGGTGACGGCGCTGACGCAAATTAGCTCGACCATCGAATTGGCTCTGGAGCGCTATGGCGCCGAGCGTGTGGCGGTGGTGGCCGGCACCAGCACCTCGGGTATTGCCGAGGGCGAGGCGGCAATTAAAGCGCTGCAGCAAACTGGGCGGTTGCCGGCCAGTTACGATTACCGCCAGCAAGAGATCGGCAATTTGTCGGCGTTAGTGGCAGGTTTTACGGGCGCCGCCGGGCCCGCTTACACGTTATCGACCGCCTGCTCATCCAGCGCCCACGCGCTGGGCTCGGCCAAGCGTTTATTGGATGCCGGTCTGGCCGATGCTGTGATTGCCGGTGGCGCCGACAGCTTGTGTCGTTTAACGGTAAATGGCTTTGCTGCGCTCGACTCGGTTAGTGCCGAGCCCTGTGTGCCTTTTAGTGTAAACCGCGCTGGCATTAACATTGGTGAGTCGGCGGCGTTTTTTTTAGTCACCCGGGAGCCATTACTCCACGACATTGAGTTGCTTGGCGTTGGTGCCTCGTCCGATGCCCATCATATCTCGGCGCCTGACCCCTCTGGCGCCGGCGCTGAAGCGGCTATTCGGGCAGCGCTGGCAGCGGCGCAATGCCGGCTAGATGATGTGGATTACATCAATTTGCACGGCACTGGTACACCACTAAACGATGCCATGGAGTCGGCGGTGGTAGCACGACTGTTTGGTCATCAGCCGCTTTGCAGCAGCAGTAAAGGTCAGGTGGGCCATACCTTGGGGGCGGCGGGCGCCACTGAAGTCGCACTGTGTTGGTTGGCTTTAATTGAAAGCTGTGCGCCGCCTCATGTGTGGGACAATAGTCCCGACCCGGCACTGCCCGAGCTACAGCTTGCGCAGCACAATAGCCTGCTGTTACCCGCCTCGCCACGGGTGTTGCTGAGTCATTCATTTGCCTTTGGGGGCAATAATGCCGTTGTTGTTTTGGGGGACTCGCGCGCGTGAGCTTAGCTAACTATATTCCTCACCAAGCGCCGATGCGTTTGGTGGATACACTACTCAGTAGCTCGCCGCTAGAGGTCGAGGTCGAGGCGCATATTCTGGCAGACAATATTTTTTACGATGCGTCTCGGGGCGGTGTGCCCGCTTGGACTGGGATTGAGTATATGGCTCAAGCCGCCGCTGTGTGGGTGGGTATTGAGGATACTCGCTTGAGCAAGCCGATCGAGCCGGCGTTTTTAATCAGCTCACGGCAATACACTGCCCACTGCCCGTTGTTTGCGCTGGGAGAACCTTTGCGTATTCGCGTGCACGCCGACTTGGTTGACGGCCCTTTGGTCGCATTTCGCGGGACGATACACAACCGCACCGGTTTGCTGGCCGAGGCGATTTTTACCGCGTACCGGCCCGACGATATTGCCGCCTATATGGCGGCAACTGAGCCGCAAACGTTGTCAGCAGCATCACCGCTGTCACAATCAAAGAAAACACAAGGAGTAACACCATGAGTCGCCGGGTACTGGTTACCGGATCGAGCCGTGGCATCGGTCGCGAAATCGCTCTTGAGCTGGCTAGTCAAGGGTTTGCCATCACCGTGCACTGTCGCACCAACCGCGCTCAGGGTGAGGCCGTGGTCGAGGAGGTTCGCGCGCTGGGCGCCGATGCCGAGCTGGTGTGTTTTGATGTCGCCGATCGCACCGAGACACGCGCCGTGCTCGATGCTTTAGTGGCCGATCACGGCGCCTTTTACGGCGTTGTTTGCAACGCCGGCATCACCCGCGATAACGCGTTTCCGGCCATGAGCGAAGATGATTGGGACAGTGTGATTCACACGAACCTAGACGGCTTTTATAACGTCGTACAACCGTTGGTGATGCCGATGGTGCAGGCCCGTAGCGGAGGCCGAATCGTGACTTTATCATCCATTGCCGGGCTAGCGGGCAACCGTGGTCAGGTGAATTATAGCGCGACTAAAGCGGGTTTAATCGGCGCAACTAAAGCGCTAGCCCTTGAGCTTGGCAAGCGCAAAATCACCGTTAATTGTGTCGCGCCAGGCATTATCGAAACCGATATGATCGATGAGGTGTTTGCTGACGAGGCGAAAAAAATGATTCCGCTTAAGCGCTTTGGCGAGGCTCGTGAGGTGGCAAGTTTAGTGGGTTACCTGATGAGCGACTCGGCCAGCTATATTACCCGGCAAGTTATTTCGGTAAACGGTGGGATGCTCTAATGCGCAGAGTCGTGATTACCGGTGTGGGTGCCGTCAGTGCCTTGGGCAACAATTGGGCGGATGTACAATCAGCATTGGCCGCTGGACACAATAAAATTCAGCGCTTTGCCGAATGGGATGAGATCGAAGGGCTTAACACCCGCTTGGGGGCTCCGGTAGATTTTACGACGCCCGCGCATTATCCGCGTAAAAAATTGCGCAGTATGGGACGCGTGTCGGTGATGGCCGTGAGCGCCACGGAACAAGCATTAACCGAGGCAGGTTTAGTGGGCGAGCCGTGTTTAACCAATGGCAGTACCGGTGTCTCTTATGGCTCCTGTATTGGCACGCCCGCCGATGTGCCAGCGCTAACCCGCGTGGTCACTGATAAAACCACCATCGATTTAAACGCCTCGACTTATTTACGCACCATGACCCACACCGCCACGGTGAATATCGGTTTATTCTTTAATATGACCGGGCGGATCATCCCTACCGCGTCGGCGTGTACCTCCGGCAGTCAGGGGGTGGGTTACGCCTACGAGGCGATTAAGTACGGCATGCAAGACGTTATGGTGGCTGGCGGCGCCGAAGAGTTTCACGTAACACCGATCGCGGTGTTTGATACTTTGTTTGCCACCAGTACGCGCAATGATGAGCCAAACCTAACCCCGCGCCCGTTTGATGCTGAGCGCGACGGACTGGTGATTGGCGAAGGTGCGTGCTCGTTAATACTAGAAGAGTACGAGCACGCCCGCGCTCGCGGCGCGACTATTTTGGGTGAGATTGTCGGTTACGGCACTAACTCCGATGGCGCCCACGTCACCGAGCCCAGCGCCGAGACTATGACTCGGGCCATGCAGCTGGCGCTGGCCGATGCTAAGGTCAGCGCCGACGCTATCGGCTACGTCAACGCCCACGGCACTGCCACGGCCAAAGGCGACATCGCCGAGAGCCGCGCGACCGCAGCCGCCCTGGGCGAAGGTAAACCCATCAGCTCGCTAAAAAGCTACATCGGTCACACCTTAGGCGCCTGTGGCGCACTGGAGGCGTGGATGAGTGTAGAGATGATGCGCAGCCAGTGGTTTGCCCCGACCATTAACCTTGATCGTGTCGACCCCGAGTGCGCCGAGCTGGATTATATTCAACACGCCGGTCGCGCGATTGATTGCGATTATGTGATGAGTAATAACTTCGCCTTTGGTGGCGTCAATACGTCTTTGATTATTAAGCGCTACTCTGCATGAACCGGGTGGTTGTGACCGGCATGGCCGGGGTTACCTCTATTGGCAGCGACTGGGCAAGCCTGTCCGGAGCCTTAAAAGGCGGCCGCAGTGGTATCCGGGTTATGCCAGAGTGGGCCGACTATAAAGGCTTAGACACCCAGTTGGCGGGGCCGGTGGATGATTTTGCAATGCCCAGCTCTTACCCGCGTAAAAAAGTGCGCGGCATGGGCCGGGTGGCACAACTGGCCACTCGTGCCACTGAGTTGGCGCTTATGGATGCGGGCTTAATTAATGATCCGGTTATCGCCAGCGGTCAATGCGGCATTGCCTATGGTTCATCCACTGGCAGCACCCCGGCTACGCGAGAGTTTGCCGAGCTACTTAACCGCCAGGATTTAACCCGGGTAACCGCTACCACATACGTGCGAATGATGAGCCACACCACGGCCATTAACTTAAGTATATTTTTTGGTGTAAAAGGGCGGGTGTACACCACATCGTCGGCCTGTACCTCTGGCAGTCAGGGGATCGGTTATGCTTATGAGGCGATTAAAAGTGGCTATCAATCGGTGATGATCGCCGGTGGCGCCGAAGAGCTGTGTCCGTCAGAGGCCGCGGTGTTTGATACCTTTGGCGCCGCCAGTACCAAAAACGATACCCCTGGCTCGACCCCCAGCCCGTTTGATACTCACCGCGATGGCTTAGTGATTGGCGAAGGGGCGGGCACGTTAATTTTGGAGTCACTCGATCATGCACAGGCGCGTGGCGCCACTATTTATGCCGAGGTGATCGGGTTTGGTACCAATGCCGATGGTGCCCATATTACCCAGCCCGACGCCGATAGCATGCAAGCGGCCATGGCACTGGCTTTACGCGATGCCGGCTGTGCGCCACAGGCGATTCATTACATCAATGCTCATGGTACCGCCACACCCTGGGGTGATGTTGCCGAGAGTCTGGCGACACAGCGGTTGTTTGGCGATTCCCTACCTGTGAGCAGCATTAAAGGGCATATTGGTCACACCTTGGGCGCCAGCGGTGCCATTGAGGCGTGGGCGAGTATTGCTATGATGCGCGAGCAGTGGCTGATGCCAACCCTTAATTTATCTCAGGTGGACCCAGACTGTGCCGCGCTTGATTATATTATCGGCTCGCCCCGCACCACCGATGGCGATACTCTAATGAGCAATAATTTTGCTTTTGGCGGGATTAACACCTCGTTAATCTTTCGCGTTAATGTGGCGTAAATATCGCTCGAATAAATGCCTTTGGTGCGGCGTCGCATTTAAATCCTAGAACTTACCCTCACACATTGTTGATTCACTGAATTGCTCCTATAGTCTAAGGCATCGCGCCATTTGGCGTCAGACGCTCGCCGTCGGGATTTGTTGACAAGGGGAAGTCATGGTGAAAGCAATCGTTCAAGTGCCGTTACTGATGGGATTGGTTTGCAGCGCTGGCGTCTATAGCGCTGAGTTAGACGAAGTGCAGCGCGAGCTTGAGCAAACGCGGGCGCAACTCGATGCGTTGCAGGCGCGGGTTACCGCCGGGGAGCAAAACACGGCCGCGCGCGCGAAGAGTTTTGTGGTCTACGGTTTTGCTCAGCTGGATATGATTCAAGACTTTGAGCGCGTTAACCCCAACTGGGAGGCCACTTTAAGGCCCTCGCGCACTCCCACCCAAGATGGCCAGTACGGCAGCGACGGCCAAACCATTGCCAGTGTGCGCCAGAGCCGTTTAGGCGTCGAGGCAACGTTACCGCTGGGCGACGATAGCATCCATACCGTTTTTGAATTTGATTTATACGGTGTCGGCAGTGACGAAGGTCAAACCACCATGCGCGTGCGTCACGCTTATGGCGAGTGGCAGTCTGTTTTGGCAGGCCAAACCAACTCCCTGTTTATGGACGGCAATGTTTTCCCCAATGTGATTGATTACTGGGGGCCGGCGGGCATGGTGTTTTTGCGCAACCCGCAAATTCGCTGGACGCCTGTGCGCGGCACTAACACATTGGCAGTAGCGATTGAAAAACCCGGCAACGATGTCGACGATGGTATTTTGGGGGCGGCGGGGTACGATATTACCGGCGATCAGCCATTGCCCGATCTGACCGCGCATTTTCGCCGTGAAGCCGATTGGGGGCATTTTCAAGTGGCCGGTATTTTGCGCGATGTGGCGTATGAGTCAGTACAAAGCACCGACAACGAGCCCTCTGGCGGTGATCTCGGGTGGGGCGTAAACCTAACCGGTACGCTTAAAGTGGGGCGTGATACTGTGCGCTTGGGTACGGTTTACGGCGAGGGTATCGCCAGCTATATGAACGACGGCGGCATGGATATGGCGCCCCAAGGGCTGAGTGCCGATTCACTTAGCAGCGTGCCATTGTTGGGTGTGATTGCTTATTACGATCACCAGTGGAGCGATCGCTACAGCTCATCGATGGGCTACAGTTTTACTGAGGTGGACAACCAGGCGTTTCAGTTGGGCACTGCCTTCAAAAAAGGTGAGTACCTGTCGGCCAATGTGCTGTTTGCACCGCGTAAAAACCTGTTGCTGGGGGTTGAATACCTTTGGGGACAGCGCACTGATTTTAATGGGGCAGCGGGAACGGATAATCGCGTGCAGGTTTCGTTTAAGTATTCTTTTTCTAGCCAAGATTTTTAAAAAATTGCGCATGCCAATGGCAGCAGGGAGTGAACGATGATGCGAATAATGGAAAAGAGGTTTGTGGGGCGGCACATTAACACGCTGTATGCGCGTGCCGCTAAGCTCCTTGTGGGTTTGGCCCTGAGTTTGGTATCCGTAGCGGCAGCCCAAGGAGGCGAGTTCTCGCTAACCCAAGAGAATATCGAGGGCGCCTTAAAAGCGGCGTACGATAAATATAAAAATATCGATGAGGGCGCCAACGCCGATTACATTCCGGCCTTGGCAAAGGTCGACTCGGATATTTACGGCATTGCCCTTGTTACCACCGATGGCAAGCTTTATACCGTAGGTGATATCAGCTCTGAGGTATCCATTCAGTCGATCTCCAAGGTGTACACCATGGCGCTGGTGATGGATCAAGACGGTACTGAGGAGTTGGTTACAAATATGGGGGTGGATGCCACCGGCCAAGTGTTTAACTCCATTGTCGCGATCGAGCAATATCAGGGCGCCGAGATGAACCCGCTGGTTAATGCTGGCGCTATTACCACAACAAGCCTGGTAGATGGTAAAGACGGCGATGAAATCTGGGGAAAAATTCTGACCAAATACGAACAGTTTGCCGGTCGTAAACTAACCGTGCTAAACGATATTTATGAGTCAGAAGCGGCGACCAATCAGCGCAACCAGGCAATCGCTTCTTTGATGCACGCCTATGGTCATATCGATAATAATTTTTTGCGTGCCACTGATATTTATACCCGCCAGTGCTCTGTGGGGGTTAACGCCAAAGATTTAGGCGTAATGGCTGCCACCCTGGCGAATGGTGGTAAAAACCCGGTAACGGGTAAGCAGGTGACTAAAGCCGAAAACGTGCCAGAGATTCTGGCGGTGATGGCCACCGCAGGGCTGTACGACGATGCCGGTAAATGGCTTTATAAAACCGGCTTGCCTGCTAAAAGTGGTGTCGGGGGTGGTATTGTTGCGGTTTCGCCCGGCAAGTTTGGTATTGCGGTGATCTCGCCGCCACTGGATGCCGCTGGCAACAGCGTACGGGCGCAAAAAGCGATTGCCGATATCTCGAATGCGCTGGGTGGAAACCCCTACCAAGTGACGCCCAAGTAAGACGTATGTAAGCAGTTGGTGTAAAATCGCGCCGATAATGCTTAATCCGGCGGTGCGATGATAGATCAGTGGTTGTTTTACCTACTAGCAGTACCCGTAGTATTGCTAGTAGGTTTATCAAAAGGCGGTTTTGGTGGCGGGCTTGGCTCGCTTGCGGTGCCGGTGTTATCGCTGGCTGTCGATCCGCGTTTAGCCGCGGCTGTTTTACTCCCCATTTTGTGCAGTATGGACCTGGTGAGCCTGTGGAGTTTTCGCGGCCAGTGGGATAAGCGCAACCTTAAAATCATGTTTCCCGGTGCCATGCTTGGTCTTGCCCTTGGCGCGGCTATGTTTACCTATATGGATGCCAATATGATCCGCCTGATGGTGGGGTTAATGGCACTGTATTTTGTCGGGCACTACCTGTGGGGCCGGCATATTTTGCAGCGTGTAGCGGTGCAAAAGGCGAGCGTGGTGCGCGGTAGCTTTTGGAGTAGTATCGCCGGCTTTGTCAGCTATATTGCCCACGCCGGTGGTCCGCCTATTTCTATTTATTTACTGCCGCAGCATTTACCGCGCACCTTGTTTGTGGGCACTACGGTATTGTTTTTTAGTGTGGTCAACTTTATTAAGTTAGTGCCTTATGTAGCGATGGGGCAATTGGATTTAAGTGCTTTTGTCACCTCGTTGGTGTTGCTGCCGCTGGCGCCTATTGGTGTGCGGCTAGGGGTGTTTTTGCATCACCGGGTGAGCGATACATGGTTTTACGGGGTGTGTTATTTATTGCTCGCCGTGGCAGGCCTTAAGTTGGTGGGTGAGTCTGTACTGGTGTGGTTTGGAGGCTAGTGATGGTTTGGATGTTATTGGTTATTGCCATCGTCTCAGAGGTGATTGCCACCTCGGCTTTAAAATCAGCTGAGGGGTTTACCCGTCTCTGGCCGTCAGTTGTGGTGGTGTTGGGGTATGGCGTGGCATTTTATTGCTTATCAGAAGTGGTTAAAAGCTTGCCCCTTGGTGTTACCTATGCGATTTGGTCTGGGGTGGGAGTGGCGCTTATTGCTTTAGTGGGCTGGTTGGTGTTCGACCAAAAGCTCGATGGCGCCGCATTACTGGGCCTGGGTTTGATTGTTACGGGTGTCGTAATTATTAACGTGTTCTCTAAAACCGTGAGTCATTAAACGCCCAAACTGTGACCGCGTCGCCTGCGTGGCGCCTAGGTGCGACAATTTGTCACTGTGCGGGCACCGCGCGGTACCGTAAAGTTCTTTCCACTCTGGGGGAGAACAATGACAACAACAAAAATATCAATTGCAGTACTAATGACGGCGCTCTTGCCGGTCAAAGCGGGAGCACAGGCTCCGGCGGTAGAAGAAATCACCGTGTGGGGCACGCAAGATGGAGGCTCCAGCGCCGAGCGGGTTGGGCCTACCAGCGTACTGAACCCGCAAGATTTAACCAGTATTAATGTTGCCACCACCGAGGATGTGGTGAAGTACGAACCGAGCTTGGTAATTCGCCGGCGCTTTATTGGCGATTCAAACGGCACTTTGGGTATTCGCAGCGCCAATATGTTTCAAACCTCACGCTCAATGGTGTTTGCCGATGGCGTGCCGCTGCATTATTTGTTGCAGTCGCGCTGGAGCGGCGCACCGCGCTGGACCATGGTGTCGGCCAGTGAGATCGCCCGCGTCGATGTGATCTACGGGCCGTTTTCGGCTGAGTACAGTGGCAACGCCATGGGTGGTGTGGTCAATATCGAAACGGCCATCCCCCAAGAGCGTCAGGTCCATGTCGATGGCTCTTTCTTTAGCCAAAGCTTTAACGATTACGGTTTTGATGATGACGTCAGTGGGTATAAGGGCTTTGCCTCTTACGGCGATAAGTTTGGCGATTTAAGTGTTTATTTATCGTATAACCACCTCGAAAACGATTCCCAACCACAGTCGTTTTACTATGCGGGCAATAGCGCGGCAGACACCACGGCTACGTCGGTAACCGGGGGCATACTCGGCGCCGACTCACAGGATGTTGAGCGTTTGTACTTTGGCGATACGGGCGTCATTAATACCACCACCGATAATCTTAAATTTAAAACCGGTTATGAATTTGGCCGTTTCTCAACGTTGCTCAACGTGGCCTATGAAGATCGCCACTCGGATACCGGTCGTGCCAATAGCTATTTAACCACCGCCAGAGGTGAGTCGTTTTGGGGTGGCACAATCGAGCAGGATGGACAGTATTACAGCGTGCCCAGCAATCGCCTTAATGTTAGCAGTGCCGATCGTCGCAGTTTGTCGCTAGGGTTGCGTTTGCTTGGTGAGTTGACCGAGCAAACAACACTGGAGGCCAATGTTAGCCAGTTTGATATTCTCGAAGACGTTACTCGCAGCTCGGCCACGAACCCGATGCACCCTGATTACAATCTTACGGGCCAGGTCGCAGATTACGACGATACTGGCTGGCAAACGGCCGATGTTAAGCTGAGTGTTAACGACTTTGTGGTGCCGGGCTTGGATTTTATTACCGGGGCGCGCTATGAGGCGTATGAGCTTAACTACGACGTATACGCCTCGGATAATTATCTCGCCAGCAGTAAAGATGCTTACACCAGTCGCAGTGGCGGCCGTACCGATATCGCTGCCGTGTTTGCGCAGTTTAACTGGCAGTTATCCGAGCAGTGGGATGTAAGTTTTGGTGGCCGCTATGAAGATTGGCGCAGTGACGGGGGGTATTATTCTAACGACGATGCCGCGACGCCAGAGTTTGATCTTGAGAAGGTGCCGGGCAACGATATTGCACGCTTCTCGCCCAAGTTCTCGCTGGGTTATTCCCCAGCGCCGCAATGGCAGTTGCGTTACTCGATTGGGCAAGCGTACCGTTTTGCGATTGTCGAAGAATTGTTTAGTCAGTACGAGGCTTACAACTCTGTTAGCGAGGCAAACCCTGAGCTAAAACCGGAAGATGGTTTGCACCAAAACCTTATGCTGCAGCGGGAGCTGGATAACGGCTACCTGCGCGTCAATATCTACCAAGACGACATTGATGACTCTATTGAGTCTCAGGCGACGACGTTACCCGGCGGCACGTCTATTCGTACGTTTATTCCGATTGATTCGGTGCGCACTCGCGGTGTGGAGTTTATCGCTAATGCCTATAATTTATGGCTCGAGAACCTCGATGTGCGTTTTAATCTTGCCTATACCGATGCCGAAATTCGCCGCAACGCCGCCGACCCATCCATAGAGGGCAATCAAGTTCCGCGTATGCCAAAGTGGCGTGGAAACCTGTTGGCGACCTATCACCTAAGCGATAAATGGGATGTGGGCGGCAGCGTGCAATATGCCAGCAATAGCTATGGTCGTTTAGATAATACCGATACCGCTGACAATGTGTACGGCGCGCAAGACGGTTACACCCGGCTGGGCCTTAAAAGTAGTTACCAGTTCTCTAAGCATTTTAAAGCCGGTGTCGGTATCGACAACCTCACTAATGAGATCGCCTATGTGGCACACCCTTGGCCTGGGCGCACACTCTACGTTAATTTTTCGTACGATTGGTAAGTGGGTTAAGCAATGAATCAAGCCGTTAGTCACACCGCGCCCCGGGAAAGTGTCCGGCCGCAAAAGTCTCGCCCTCAGCGTTTGTATCGCACTGTGTGGCGCTGGCACTTTTACGCCGGGGTTTGTTGCATTCCGTTTGTAATTATTTTGGCGCTATCGGGTGCGATTTATTTGTTTAAACCGCAGTTTGAGGCCTGGGTTGATCGCCCCTATCAGCAGTTGCCGGTGGGCGTTACCTCTGTGTCGGTGAATGCGCAGATCGCGACGGCGCGCGCCGCCGTTCCCGGTGCGCAATTTATGACGTATCAACTGCCGGCAAATGCTACTAGCGCGGCGATTATCAGTGTGAATGATGCCGGCGCGCGGACACTGGTCTATGTCGATCCGTATCAAAATAAAGCACTCAAAGTAATCCCGTATAGCGATCAGTTTATGCAGCAGGTCAAAGCGTTTCATGGCGCGCTTTTGGCCGGTACGGCGGGCTCGGTGATTGTCGAGCTTGCCGCCTGTTGGGCAGTCATCCTGGTGGTCACTGGTTTGTATTTGTGGTGGCCACGCACGTCGAACGGATTCGCTGGCGTGTTATACCCTCGATTGCGCCAGGGACGGCGCATTTTTTGGCGAGATATTCACGCCGTTACGGGTTTTTGGTTGGCAAGCTTTACGCTGTTTTTATTGGTCTCGGGGCTGCCGTGGACGACTGTGTGGGGCGCGGCATTTAAAGAGCTGCGTCAATGGAATTCGGCTCCGGTGGTACAGAGCTGGAGCAGTGGTGCGGTTAAAGCGGCGCCAGCGTGGCGGCCACAAGCCGTTGAGTCTGTTGATTTGCCCGATCACGTGGTGCGCGCCGTGCAGGATTTAACTATGGCGCAACCCGTAGAGTTGTCGGTAGCGGCCAGCGAGCCCTTGGTCATTAAAGCCAGCTCGCTGAGCCAAAACCGACCTAAGCGGGCGACCGTTTGGCTGGACGGGCGCACCGGAGATGTTCAGCGGGCGCAAAACTTTGCTCAAAAGGGCACCTTAGACCGAGTGATAGGTTTTGGAATTGCCGCGCACGAAGGGCATTTGTTCGGCTGGTTTAACCAATTGTTGGGTGTCCTGACCACACTGGGCTTAGTGCTGCTATGCGTGAGCGGGACCATACTCTGGTGGCGTCGTAAGCCGGCAAAACGGCTGGGGGCGCCAACTGCTATGCCCGCGGGCAATGCCGCTATGGTGGTGACGGGGCTGATTCTCGCGCTGGGTGTTGCTTTGCCATTGGTGGGCCTTTCTATGATCGCCGTATTGTTACTTGAGTGGTTAGTGTTGCGCCGTATACCCGCGCTACGCCACTGGTTGGGGCTCACGCCGGCAACGAACCCGTAGCAATATCGGTTGTAGTAAACGTCATATCGACCAAACGGCGGGTTTTACTAAAGCCTTTCTGGCAGCGCATTGCGCCTCTTTTGCACGTCGTGAGGTTTTATGTTGATACCAGTAGGTGATGCGTTCTGGTGACGCTTACTGCCTATTTACCATGTTGGCAACCTAGCTTATAGTGTAATTAACTATAACAAGAAGTTAGGAGGTCACACATGCACGCTCATCACGCCCGTCGCTCTCTTTGGGCTTTATTGTTTATCGTATCGTATGCTTTGCTTGTCACCGCTTGCGGTAGCGGCGGCGGTGGTACTAGCAGCCCACCAGCGGTAACGCCCCAGCCCGAACCGGAGCCCGAGCCCCAGCCAGAGCCGGAACCCCAACCTGAACCTGAACCCCAGCCAGAACCTGTTACCGAGATACCGGCAGGCGGCGTATCGGTTATTACTTCAACGCCGGCAACCGGATACGCGTTTTGGGAAGGCAATAACGCCGGCCCCGTGGGCTCGGCCGAAACCGTTGACGCCGAGCACGAGGAGTTCTCGCAAGCGGTGCGCGTGTCGGTTAGCAACCCGTCGGGCGAGTTTTACAATGGTCAGTTGCAGTATCCCACCACCGTAGCCCTAAACGATGGCGATGTGCTGTTATTGCATTTGTATTTTCGCTCGGTCGAGAACACCTACGAAACCGGTGCCGGCTTTGCCACTGTGTTTATGGAGACGCCCGATTTTACCAAGTACGTTCAGCACGAATTAAACAGTACGGGCGAATGGGAAGAGTACTTTATTCCATTGCAAATGCCGCGCTCCGAAGCTGCCGGTGAAACGATTGTTAAAGTGGGCTTTGGCGATGGCGACCGCGCGCAAGTGTTTGAGGTGGGTGGTGTGCAGTTGCTGAATTATAGCAATACCTTAACGATGGACGATTTACCGCTGACTAAACTGAGCTATGTTGGCCGGGAGCCGGACGCCAGTTGGCGGGCAGACGCTAATGCGCGTATCGAGCAATACCGCAAGGGGGACTTTACCGTAAACGTCGTCGATGCCGATGGCGCGGCCGTGAGTGGTGCCGACGTTAATGTTGAGTTTGTACAACACGCTTATCACTTTGGCTCGGTTACCGTAGGTAATATTTTGATGGGTGAAGGTGATGACAGTGACATTTACCGTGAGAAAGTACTGGAGCTATTTAACCAAAGTGGACCCGAAAACGACTTAAAGTGGGGCCCATGGGAAGGCGAGTGGGGCAGTAGCTTTAATCAAACCACCACCATCGCGGCACTGCAGTGGCTGCAAGATCACGACTTTTACACCCGTGGCCACGTGTTGGTGTGGCCCTCTAAACGCAATTTGCCGGAGTTAATGCAAGGCTATTTGCCTGAGGGTAATCCCGCGGCGGCCGACCCGACGGCGAAGCAAGTAACACTGGATCATATTGATGATATCACCAGTGCCACGGCGAGCGTGTTGGACGAGTGGGATGTATTAAATGAGCCCTACGATAACCATTATTTAATGGATGCCTTTGGCGATGAGGTGATGGTAGGTTGGTTTGAGCAAGCCCGCGCCAATTTGCCGGCTCACAAACTGTATATTAATGACTACTCGATTTTGTCGGGGGGCGGGCGTAACTTTGCGCATCAGGATCACTATCAACAGACGATCCAGTATTTACAAGATGCTAGCGCGCCGATTGACGGTATCGGCTTGCAGAGCCACTTTGGTAACTCCCCCACATCGATCTCGCGTATTTACGATATTATTGAGCGTTTTCATCAGGCGTTTCCCGATTTAAAAATTCGCTCCACCGAGTTTGACGTTAACACCACGGACGAAGCGTTACAGGCGGATTTTACCCGGGATTTTCTCACCATATTTTTCAGTCATCCAGCCACCGTAGGCGTACAAAACTGGGGCTTTTGGGCTGGCGCCCACTGGAACCCCAACGCCGCAATGTACACGCAAAGCTGGCAAGAAAAACCCAACGCGGTTGCTTGGAAGCAAGCCATTTATGACACTTGGTGGAATGATTTTTCAGGCGTGTCGAGTGACGCTGGCGAGTTTAGCAGTCGGGGCTTTTACGGTAAGTACAAGGTAACCGTGATGGCTGATGGCCAGCAGGTACAAAGCACGATTGAGCTATTACCCGGTGGCGAGAGCGAGTTTACGCTGCAGCTTGCGCCGCAATAGGTTTAATATTTAGTAAAAAAAACGGCGGCCTAGGCCGCCGTTTTTTATGTTGCTAGCCATGTGGCGTTTAGTTGCTAAGGCCGCTATCAATGGCGTTAATTAATTCACCATTGCTTGTGTCGCCGTTTAGCTCCCAAAAGAACGCGCCGCCCAAGCCTTGCTGCTTAACGTACTGCATCTTGCCGTTAATGGTGGCAGGGGTGTCGTAGCTCCACCAGTTATTGCCGCACTTGGCGTAAGCTGTACCGGCAAAGGTTCCGGTCACTGGGCAGGTGTTTTTAAGAACCTTGTAGTCCTCAATGCCCGCTTCGTAGGTGCCGCTGGCTGCGCCGGTTGCGGTGCCGCCGGGGGCGGCTTGGCTGACGCCGGTCCAACCGCGACCGTAAAAGCCGATACCCAGCATGATCTTCTCGGCGGGAACGCCTTTGCTCTTCAACACTTCAATGCCGTGGTTGGTGGTAAAACCTTCCTGCGGAATGCCATCGTAGGTATACAAAGGTGAGTGGGGCGCGGTAGGACCTTGCTTATTCCAAGCGCCAAAGAAGTCGTAGGTCATGATCATATAAAAGTCGAGGTACTGCGCTGCACCGCCATAGTCAGCGGCGTTGATCTTAGCCTCGCCTGCACCGATAGCGGACGTTACAAGAGCGTCTTGACCAAACTCTTGCCGCAGAGCGCGCATCAAGTTTTTGTAGCCGTCAAAGCCGCTGTTGTCACAGGTTAGGCCGCATTCGTTAGGGTATTCCCAGTCGATGTCGATCCCGTCGAATACATCCGCCCAGCGTGGATCTTCGACTAAGTCGTGACACGATTGGGCAAACTGCTGAGCGTTAGCGGCGGCTTGCTCAAAACCACCAGACCAAGTCCAGCCACCAAATGACCACACCACTTTAATTTGTGGGTACATGGCTTTTAAACGACGTAACTGACCAAAGTTGCCACGCAGTGCGCCAGCATCCCAGGTATCGCCAACGCCGTCGACACTCTCGGCCGCGCTATAAGCTTTGTCGTAATCGGCGTACGAATCGCCCACCACACATTTGCCGTTTTGCACATTACCAAAGGCGTACACAATGTGCGTTAGCTTTTCGGCTGAGCCGCTGGTGTGAATATCTTTGACGTGGTAATCGCGATCGTAAACACCCCAGTTGGTGAAATAGCCAATAACTTTATCGCCATGAGTGACGTCAACCGTGCCTACCGTAGCGGTGGTGGTAACGCTGTCGGTGGCGCCTTCGTCATCGGTAATGGTTAGCGTAATAGTGTACTGGCCATCGCTGGTGTAGCTGTGGCTGGGGTTGGCGGCCGTGCTGCTGTTGCCATCGCCAAAGTTCCAGCTGTAGCCGACAACGTTGCCATCCGGGTCCGCGCTGCCGGCACTAGACAGGCTAATACTGGTGTTAGCGTCGGTGTTAAACGGGCCGTTAATTTGCGCCACGGGCGGTTGGTTTTGGTCGGCGGCCACCACGGTTACGTTGGCGCTGTCGGCATCGGTGGCACCGGCATTGTCGGTAACCGTTAGGGTGACTTGATAAGTGCCCGCGTCGCTATAGCTGTGAGATGGGTTGGCGGCGGTGCTGGTGGTGCTGTCGCCAAAGTCCCAACGGTAGGCGCTGATGCTGCCGTCACTGTCGCTGCTACCATTACTGCTAAAGGTAATGCTGCCGCCGGCGCTGCCCGAGTAGGGGCCATTGGCTTGCGCGGTGGGCGCTACATTGGTGTTTGGGTCGCCACAGGAGTCTGTTTGGCTCCAGGCGTCTTGCCAGTGGGCGCCATTGCCAGGCTCGTAGGCCCAACTTGCGGATGACGAGCACCAGCCGGCGATGTCACAGCGATACGCTTGTCCGGCGTTTTGCACAATGTCACCGGCGGCGTATTGGGTGCCGGCCATATAGACAGCAGCATTACAGTCGTTTGGATCGCCCGGGTCGGCGCTGATAGTGGCACTGGTACTGGCGCTGGCGCTGGCGCCCTCGTTGTCGGTGACGGTGAGCGAGACGCTGTAGTTACCGGCCGAGGCGTAGCTGTGTGATGGTGAGGCTTGCGTGCTGCTGCCGCCATCACCAAAGTCCCATGCGTAGCTGGCGATGTTACCGTCGGCGTCGCTCGAGCCGGCGCTATCGAACGCAATTGTGCCGCCAGGCATACCGCTGTAGGGGCCATTAACGCGGGCGAGCGGCGCTTGATTGGCGTCCGGATTAGAGCCATCACAGGTGCCGAGGCTGGACCACTGTTGGTACTGGCCAGAGTTGCTGCTCGGATCGTCGCCTTGAGTCCACCAGTTAGCTTGGTAGGCCTCGCCACTGTGCTGTACTTGTGAGCTGCCGGTGTAGGCGGTTTGCGCGTTCCAGCTATCGAGATTAGTGCAGGTGTAGGCTTGGGCGCTTTGTGCCGCGATAGCGGCCACAGAGCACAAGCCAATGGAGTGCAATATTTTCATGGGGTTATCCCTGTTATGTTGTTGTATGGGCGGTCGCAATTGATCGCTCCCAACATAAGGGCTCGATACACAACCGCTGGCAGTGCCGCTGCTCGTCCTGCAGTAGTGACACTTTTTACCTCAGCGCTGTCCCCGTAGATTTACCCGGAGTTGTGCATCCCTGTTAGACAACGTTGTCACATTCTGCCGTAAAACCCTATACCTCGGTCAATAAGTGGTCGGTTAAAGTGTGACCTTGTTAAAAACTGTGATAAAAATAAGCCGGTTAGATCGAAAAATAATCATGTTTGGCATGAAAACACTTATTTTAATTACCTGGATTCCCGGTTTTTAAATCTTTTATTCCATATAATTATTATTTATTGGATAGAGCCTGCGGACCTTAAAGCAATCGCGTTAGGTGCGCTGGCGGTTTAACGTGTTTTAGACAGAGGGCAAATCGCGCCATGTGACGATAGGAGGGCGTCGGTACTGAAAAGGCTGTTTGAGGTTGGACCGGTATGCGATATAAGCGATTTTATAAAAGCCGCAAGGGCGAAGTGGGGGCTGAAGCTCTGGTGACTCTTTGCTTAAAGGTTCTGTTAATGGTTGCGCGCGCCAAGGCTGTGGCGATTTACCCCGGTGCGCTCGGCAGCCCAAGTAAGCAGCAGAAGGCACCAGAATTGATGGTTTGGGTGCGGAGGTTAGCTCACACGCATTCCCTTTGTTTGACTATTATAGTGCGATGTAGCGTGGCACTGAGTGGGCTAGTCACCTCGCACATAGCGTTGCCCCCAGCGGGTTAATACCACCGTAGCGATACCGGCAAGTAGCCACACAGGGGAAAGCAGTAACGCTAATGCGATACCGTCCACTAGACCCATACCGGCAATCATCCATGGAATAACAGGAAACCCGTAGCCCTGGGGACGCTTGTTTTCGGCTCGTGCCACCACCGTCACTAGCAGGGTGTAACCGCATTGAATAAGCCCCAACAGGACCACCGCTTGAGTGGCAGAGCCGGCAATGGCGAACGCGGCCACCAAATAAACCCCAAGGCGCGTACTAGCCATGAGTGCCACAGTGCTCCAGTGGCGTTTATGCCATGCATCGTAGGCGACAATAAGCGCGAGTAATCCGCCCGCCGCCAGAATGCCGCGAGCGTTGGGGGTAAACCACAGCAGAATAAAGCCTGCGCTAAACAGAGCCAAAGACAACGTAAGTACGCTGCCAGCTTTGATACTGCCTGCGGGAATAGGACGGTAAGGCTGACGTTCGGCGTCCCAATGGCGGTCGCAGTAATCGTTAAGGCTCATGCCGCCTGCGTAAAAGCACGACAATGCCAGTAAAACCAAACCACAAGCGAGGATGGGAAAACCTGTCCCCAAAGCCGCACTGGTTAGCGCAATACTGGCAATAGCATTCATCCATACGGTGGGTAGGTTACTGACGCGGCCGAGTTTTAGGGCGGTGTTAAGCGTCAGTGGCATGGTCTTGCTCCGTCGTAGAGTGAGTTTGTTCATTAAAAATATGCTGCAAAATTAAATCGCAGACATCGGTGGCGTGTACTTGATGATCGGGTAATAAATCGGGCGCGGTGCTCATCAATACCGGGGTGGAGTAATCGCTGCCATCGTAGATACCATGCGAGCCTTTTACCTGGGTTGGGTCGGTTGAAATCACATCCAGCACATAGCGCATCCCCATTTTCTTTTGTGCCAAGCGGCGGGCCACTTTAAGTTTGGGGAATTTCAAACGCGGGTCAAGAAACAGCTCGCAGGGGTCAAAGCCCGGCTTGCGATGAATCTCCACTTGGTGGGCAAAGTCGGGTGCCTGGGCTTCGTCGTTCCAGTAGTAATAGGTAAACCAACTATCCGGCTCGGCCAGCAATACCAACTCGCCAGCGCGTTCGTGATCGAGCCCGTATTCGGCGCGCTCGGCCCCTTCTAACACTTTTGCCACGCCCTCAGTGTTGGCGAACAATGCTTTAAGCTCGGCGATATCCGCTTTAGCTTGCACATACACATGAGCAATTTGATGATCGCTCATGGCAAAGGCGCGGCACGTGTCAAAGTCTAAATACTCGCGGCCCAAATCTACCTTAAGCGATAGCTTGCCGGCCTCGCGTAAGATGCGGTTGGGGTGCACGGGCCGCGAGACGGGCACAATGCCATATTCGGATAACAGTATTACTTGGCAATTGCGCTTGCTAAAGTAATCCAGTAACTCGCCCACTAAATCGTCAATTTCTTGTAGGTCTTTGGCGATGTCGCCATCGGGCCCGACTTTTTGTAGGCAGTAATCCAAGTGTGGCAAGTAAACCAATTGCAAGGTGGGCTCGTGCTCGGCCTCTATGTGCATAGCGGCATCGGCAATCCAGCGGGTGGATTTAATGCTAGTGGCCGGCCCCCAAAAATTAAACAGCGGGAAGTTGCCAAATTTTTTGCTGAGGGTTTCGCGCAGCTGTAACGGATAGGTGTAACAGTCGGGTAGCTTGCGGCCATCGGCGCAGTACAGTGGTCGCGGCGTCAAGGTGTAATCGGCATCGGTGGCCATGGCGTACCACCAAAAAGTATTGCTGCAGGTAAAGTCTTTATCGCGCGCGCGCGCCATATCCCAAATCTTGGGGGCTTGAATTAGTTTGTTACTTTGGCGCCACAGCCAGACTTCATTTTGATCGCGAAAGTACCAGCCGTTAGCGACGATACCGTGTTCGCTGGGCAGCTTGCCGGTTAAGTAAGTCGCCTGTGCCGAGCAGGTAACCGCGGGTGTAACCGGCTTAATGGTGGTGCTGCGGCCAGCGAGTTTGTTGATGTTGGGGGTGTGCTCACCCAAGAGTGCGCGGGTCAGGCCGACCACGTTGAGAACGACGGTTCTTTGCATTTTGGGGCCTCGTGTTGGCAGTAAATGTTGCGGCGACTATTTAGACAGCTGGATTCAGTGTAGCAGCGCTTTAACCCAAAGGAGTTCTCGCGCAATGCTAGCACTGACCGTGTCGGTACGCAGGTGCTCGGGGATGGCGGCAAAGCTATAAGTTTCAACTTCGAGTGGCGTGTTTTTATCCAGTAACGGCAGCAGTGCTCGCAAAAAGTCTTGGGTGGTGCCGCACTCGCCGAGGTGCTCAAGAAAAATAGGAATGTGAAAATGTACCCGGCACTCATCAAAACGCTGTCCTTGTTGCAGCGCATTTTTAAAGTCGGATAAGTCGGTAAAGCGGTGTAGCCGTCCGCTTTGTGGGCAGTGCGCGACCGCTTGGTGTAAGTACACCGGCTCGTCAAAGTTGAGTAGTTTTGCGATCTCGTCGCCAGTGGCTTTTAGGGCACTGGATACCTGCACCTTGCCAATGGGGATCTCTTCGTCGATAAGGCGCTGTAAACACTCCTGAGCATCTTCAAACTCTACCGCTTGGTGGCAGCAGTCAAAGCACAGGCCGACGTGCTGACGCAGGCGCTCGGGTAAGCGCAAGCGTTTAAAAAAGCCAATGGCTTCGTCGGTGGTTTCGAGTACGCACATGGGCTCGGGCTCAAGCGAGAGCACCAAGAAAACTCCGGTTTGTTGGTAGAGCTGGTAGTAGTGTTCGGCTACCTCGCGCACATTGGCGCAGGCGATCTCCCACTCGTGTTCGGCTGTCTCATCAAACGCGGGTTTAAAGGCAATGGGGACGGTGGAAATAGAAATACGTTTAGCGTGAGGCTCAAGCTTTACCGCCAAATCTCCCAGTCGTTTGCTGTAGTCGACACGGTCGCTGGTGCGCCAGTCGGGTAGGTAAACGTTTTCTTTTACGCGGCGGTTGTGAAACGTGCCGTAGGGAAAACCGTTGATGGTTAATAAGTAGCAGTTGTGTTGTTCGCACCAAGCGCGAAACTCGGCGATCGCTTGCGCGTCGGCCTCAAGCGCGGCTTGCTGGGCAATGCGCAGCCCGAGAGGGAAGGGGGCGCTGGAATTAAGCTGCGCTTTTACCTCCAGAGCGTGACTGTCCAGGTTGTGCATTACATCGGCCCAGTGCTCGCCCGGGTGAATGTTGCTGCAATAGGTCAGCTCGGCCATGTGCCCTCCAGCAAGTGCTGGCGGCAGCGCTCCATTAACACGTGGTCAATTTCATCAACCTCTTGCGCGGCCCCTTCGCAGGTGAGCAGGGTAATGCACAATTTGCCCCCTAAGTGCTCGCGAAAATCTTGCAGTGCCTTATTAATATCCAGCGACTCGAGCGCGGCGTGGCTCAGGGTAAAACCAACGCCCTCAAGGGTGGCACGAATGCGGTTGAGCGAGTCGATACTGATCATGCCTTTGAGGTGCGAGTAGATTGAATCGAGCGCGATGCCGATGGCGACGGCCTCGCCGTGACGCAATTCACTGGCCGAGATTTCCTCTAATCGGTGTGCGCACCAGTGACCAAAGTCCAGCGGTCGGGCACTGCCTTGCTCAAACGGATCGCCACTGGTGCGAATATGGTTTAAGTGCAGCTCGGCGCAGCGGGTAATCATGTACTCGGTGGGCTCGGCATTAAACGCGGCTAAGCCTTCGCGGTTGTCGTGCAGCCAACTAAAAAATTCGCCGTCGCGAATGAGTGCGACTTTAATGGCCTCGGCAATGCCCGATACTTTATCGCGCGCCGGCAGAGTGGCTAAAAAATCAAAGTCGTTAATCACCGCAAAAGGCGCAGCAAAGGTGCCTAAATAATTTTTCCGGCCACGATAATTAATGGCATTTTTTACCCCGATACCGGCGTCGTTTTGCGCCAGCACGGTGGTGGGCATACGGATCAGCCGAATGCCCCGATGGGCTGTTGCGGCGGCATAGCCAATGGCATCGACCACCGCGCCGCCGCCGATTACCAACGCAAAACTGTGGCGATCGATATTTTGTGTTTGCGTGCGCAGATAAAACTCGTCCACCTCGGTTGGCTCGGACTTACTGATCTCGCCGCCGCGCACAATCAGCGGCGGCTCGATCAGCTCCAGCGCTTCGCCGTGGGTGTCGGCGTACAGCTGCAAGCGGTCGACGATATCGGGATGTGCCTCCAGCACATTTTGATCAATGACCGGCAGCACTCGGTGCGGCCCGTCGCCAGCGCGCTCGACAATATCCCGCAGCAACGGGTTTTCGGGCGCGAGGGTATCCCGGTCGAAGCAGACCGGGAACTGGTAGGTCATGGTAAAGCTTTGATCAATCTGTCGCACGGGCACGCTCTTTTTAACTAGTTTTTAACAGGCTCGTCGATACGGGGCTGCTGGCCTCGTAGTACGGAGTTATCGCTAAACGATTGCGATTGGTCGATCACGGCGTCCTGCATGAGTGCCTCGACGTCGATCTGTCCGGATTGTGCATAGGCCTCCAGTGCATTGCCCCAGCAAGTCAGTTCGATAGCGGCGGGGTCAATGCCGCGCTGTTTCATCAAATGGGCTGTTTTGGGGACTGACAGCGGATCGCTTACGCCCCAATCGGCCGAACTGTCGACAATAATGCGCTCGGGGCCGTACTGACGAACAATCTCGGCCATCCGTTCAGAGCCCATTTTGGTGTTGGGGTAAATGGTAAAGGCGGCCCAGGCTCCGGCGTCGAGCACGCTCTGTACTGTCTCTTCGTTGTTGTGGTCGATCACCAGCTTATGCGGTGGCACGCCCATCTCAAGCGCGACATCGATGCTGCGAATAATGCCGTTCTTTTTGTCGCGGTGGGGTGAGTGCACCATCACTACCATGTCGTGCTCGACCGCAAACTTAAGTTGTGCTTGGTAGATAAACTCTTCGGCGGGGGTGATTTCGTCATAGCCAATTTCGCCAATTGCCACCACACCTTCTTTTAATGCAAAGTTGGGTAAAAGCTCCAATGCCTCGCGGGCAAGGCCCTCATTGTTGGCCTCTTTAGAGTTAATGCCGATGGCGCAGTAGTGGGCAATACCAAACTGTGAGGCGCGAAAACGCTCCCAGCCGACCAGACTTGAGAAGTAATCGACAAAGCTGCCCACGTTGGTGCGCGGCTGGCCCATCCAAAAGGCGGGCTCGATAATGGCGCGAATACCAGCGGCGGCCATATTTTGGTAGTCGTCCGTGGTGCGGCTGGCCATATGGATATGCGGGTCAAAAAATCTCATGTTTCACTCTCGCTTTTGTCTGTGACTAGACGGGCAAATTGTGCCTGATCAAACTTACCCCCTAGGGCCGCATCGATAGCGTGTGCGACGTCGATATCTGACTCGGTTTCGGCCAGACGTTGTACTTGCGTGTGTTGCTCGGCCCGCGCCAGGCCCAATACGATCGCCGAGCGGGTCACGCTGTCGGCGTCGGGCCAAAGGCGCTCGGCCAGTGCGAGGCTGCGCTCGGCGTGACTGGAATCCAAACACAACCATAAGTCGTGGGCAATGGTACGCCCGGCGCTTTCGCGCTCATCGGCTAAATCCAGCGCGATACGGGTTAGCTCGGCGCTGCGGCGCTCGTCCAAGCCGATGATACGGTGTAAGGGCAGCTCTAAAAAGAGTGTCTTAATGACCAGTTGGTTCCATCCGGTGTCGTCAAAATGCTTAACCGGGTAGGGGTTATCCAGCGCTATGGCGCTGAATACGCTTAGCATATTGCTGCGGCAACCCTCGCCCGCACGCCAGACAAACCGCTCGGCGGCCGGTAACAGTGCCAGCGCGCGATACAGCGCGCAGGTTTCGCCCTCGTCGGCATAGACGAATAGCGACTCAAAATCCTCGGCAAAACTCGCCTCGCCGACATCCTCGCGGGCGCAGATCAGGGCAACCCGCAGCAGTTCTAGCAGGTTCCAGTTTTGTGCTCGCCAGCCGGGCTTGGCGCTCTCGCAAGCGGCCAGCTCAGCCTCGGTTAACCTCAGTGGCACCCGCTTGGCGTGGCGGCTAGCCATTGATATAAGCGCGGAAAAGCGCGAGCGCTCGACGCCGGCGGCCACTTCTCGCTGGGATTTTTGCCAGAAGTCGAGAGCGGCATCGCTAAGGCGTGGCTCAAGCAGTTGCGCGAGTGTTGCTGTTGTTTGATCGTTCATAGAAATTCGCTATGTTATTAGAGCGTCGATTATACGGAATCGCCCTAGGGTTATCGAGTTGCTCGGGCGAAGGCGGGCCGCTGTTGCGGCAAGTGGGGCGCGCTCTGTAAAGATTTGTTGCACGCGTTTCGACCTTTATTAATGGTAAGCTTGCAACCTACAAGTTGTATTGGAGCAGATTAAAGCATGATTGGTAAGATAATTGGTGGTGTCTTAGGTTTTGTGGTCGGTGGCCCCTTGTTGGCGATGCTGGGTGTGTTTATTGGCCATATGTTCGACAAAGGCTATCGCAACCAAGCCCGTATGGCCTCTCCAGAGCAGCAGGCGATTATCCGTCAGTGCTTTTTTGAGACGACTTTTACCCTGTTAGGGTACCTTGCCAAGGCCGATGGCCGGGTGAGTGAAGATGAAATCGCGCAGACTGAGCAGTTGATGACCCAAATGGGGCTCTCGCCCGATCAACGCCGGGTGGCCATTAACTTGTTTAAAGAGGGGGCGGCGGCCGATTTTAACCCCGAGGCGACTTACTCGCAATTTCGGGCCAAGTGCGGCAATAACCGTAATTTGGTGCAGATGCTGCTGTCGTATCTTGTGAACCTCGCGCTGGCCGACGGTCAGTTTGACGCCAATGAAGAACGGGTTCTGCGTGAAGTGGCTGCGGCGCTGGGTATTAGCGGTTTTGCCTTCGAGCAGCTGCTGCGCATGATTAAAGCGCAACATTCGTTCTCAGCCGGTGGTGGTTATCAATCAGCCGGTGGTGGGCAGTCTCGAGCGGGTGATTTAGACAACGCGTATGCGGCACTCGGAGTCGAGTCCAGCGCCACAGATGCCGAAGTGAAAAAAGCCTACCGAAAATTAATGAGCCAGTACCATCCCGATAAACTGGCAGGTCAGGGTTTGCCCGAAGATGCGGTGAAGGCCGCGACTGAACGTGCGCAAGAAATACAGGTGGCCTACGATATAGTTAAAAAATCTCGTCAGTAACGCTTGCTCAAAAGCGGTGAGCGGTTAGTCTTTCCGTTCACCGTTCACCGTTCACCGTTCACCGTTCACCGTTCACCGTTCACCGTTCACCGTCGATATGCTCAATTAAGTCGACCAAATCATCGGCGTGTTCTTCCTCTTTTGCCAGCAGTTCTTCCAGAATCCGGCGTGTGGTCGGGTCTTTTTCGCCGACATAGTTAATCATTTCTCGGTAGCTGCTGATGGCAATGCGCTCGGCCACTAGGTCTTCTTGCAGCATTTCCAGCGTGTCGCCACCGCTGTGATAATCGCTATGGGCACGTTTTGATAGCTCATCGGGATTCATCTCGGGTACGCCGCCGAGTTGCGCAATACGCTCGGCCAGCTGGTCGGCGTGCTCTTGCTCCTCTTGGGCGTGCTCCCAGAATTCGGCCGATGCCACTTTGGCGCCGCGGCCATGGGCGGTGTAATAGTGCGCTTTATAGCGCAGCACACAGATAAGCTCGGTGGCGAGCGCTTCGTTGAGCAGATCGATAATCTTATCTTTGTCTTGGGTAAAGTCTTCGGTGACCGCCCCGTTCATCATGTGCTTGCGTGCGAGTGCGCGACGGTTGTCCAGATCTTTGATAAATGCACTGTGTGTCATTTGGCTGCCTCTCGGTTGTTTCGTTTTATAAAATCCAGTGGCCTATGGCTCAATGGTTAATTGGTTGTGTACTTTTTCGATGTCGGAATGTTTGGTGACCATCGCCTCGGCCAATTTTAATTGCGCTTCGTTGGCAACGGAGCCCGACAGGGTTACCTCGTTTAAGTAGGTATCGACATTAATGCCAATACCGTTGAGGTTGGACGAAGCAAGCAGCTCAGTCTTGATTGAGGCGGTGGTCGACATATCCGAAAGGTATTCGGAAAAATCACGACCTTGTTCTTCGTCGGTGTTTTTTGCCAGCGAGTTGTCGATGGTGATCTCATTGGCGACTTTTTCGACGCCTTCTATACCCATGGCGACATTGGTCGCAAGTTCTCGGTCGATCTCGTTGGCAACTGCACCAGTAAGTGTGGCGGTTGAGGCGGTCACTTTGGCGGTAATGTTAAAGGGGTTTAAATGCTCGTTTAACGCAAGTACCGCGCCGAGCCGTCCTTCTACCCAGCCATCGCGAAATGCCTCCTGTTCTGAGTCCCAGCTCTGGCCTTGATCTTGGCTAAACTCGGCCCAGTACTCATCGGCACTGGGTTTATCCGCGTAAGCGCTTTTGCCGTTGGCGCCAATGGCCGTTGAAACCGAAAATGCAGTGACCAACGCGACTGAGGTAACGGGGGCAATCATATGATGCAGTGAATGTTTTTCCGGGCTGTTCATGGGGTAACTCCGCTATTAAACCTACTGTTCGTCGATAACACTGACGGGGCGATTCTTTTGCTTACTTAACCTTAATGGGTGGGACGTATGCGTAAATCGTGCCAGTAGGGCTGTTGTGTAAAAAAGCGCACTCTTACATATCGCGTAAAAGCCTTCGGGCGCCGTCTATATAAGAGGTGCGCAGCCGGTATGGCCGGTGCGGCTGCTCTGTTTGTCAGAGCGTGCGGTCGCGCTTTACGGCGCTTACCTGAAATCGTCGTGCCGCAATTTGCAAATTTGTGAAAAATCTACAGATAAAATGCGCTGATATTTTGCAAAGCGCGTTTGAATGGCCGGCGGAGAGGGCTTGCGCGGCCGTTTGGTACGATTTTGTGCGCTGGTACGCTTTTCGCAGCTGATTACGCTTTTGTTTATAGGGCGCGGTGCGGCTATTGGCACTGCAACACCACAAAGGCGAAGGCCAGAGGCGCACAACGAATGACTACATCATTAAAAATCGATCATGAAAAAACGGATGTTAGCGCTAGGTTTGTGGCTAACGGGGCTCGGCTGGCGCTTAAGCTGTTGGCGGTGCTCGCTGTGTTGTACACGCTGTATTTTTCGCAAACATTATTGGTGCCCATTTTCGTGGCGGCATTTGTGGCATTGTTTTCGAGTCGATTGGTGCGGTTGCTGGCAGTCGTTTATGTGCCCAAGCCTGTCGGTGCCATACTTGTCATTAGTGCATTAACCGGCGGGCTGGGCTATTTGTTTAGCTTGTTGGTTGAGCCGGCGACACGTTGGCTGCAAGTGATCCCGAGATTAAGCGAAAAGCTTGCCAGTGAGATGGGCGAGATGAGTAAGTCGCTGTCGGCGATCAAGGAGAGTGTTATGTCTGGCTCTTCAGGTAATAGTGATTCGATAGAAAACGCCGTCGACTCGACGCTGCACTCTGCGGTGTCGGTATTAGCGGAAACAACCGCGTCTTTTGCCATCCAGGTAGGCGCGGTGGTGGTTATCACATACTTCTTTTTGGTGTTTGGCGAGGAGCTAATGCGCCATGTGGTAAAAGCTCGCCAAACTTTTAGCGCTAAAAAATCCACAGTCGTGGTGTTTCAGGCGGTTCAGAATGATATCTCGCATTATGTGTTGGTGATCTCTCTTATTAATGTCGGCTTGGGGTTGGCGACCGCGGGTGCGATGCATTTACTGGGGGTTGAGGATGCGCTTTTGTGGGGGGCGCTGGCCACTATTTTAAATTTTGCACCTTATGTAGGGCCCATGTTGTTGGCGGTCATCCTTACGGGGGTTGGCTTTATGGAGTTTTCCAGTTGGGGCAGTATCGTTTTAGTACCGGGTGCCTTTTTGGTTTTAAATTTTATTGAGTGCCAATTTGTAACGCCAACCTTGTTGGGGCAGCGCTTTAATATGAACCCGCTGCTGGTGGTACTTTGGATGTTTGCCTGGGGTTGGCTGTGGGGCGCGGTAGGGATGCTTATAGCGATACCGCTGTTGGTTTGTGGCCGTATTTTGGCGACCCACCTAGACCTTATGGGGCGCTGGGTAGGTGTGTTGGATGGTGGTTACGAAGACGATGGCATTGCCGCGACCGAACATCATGAGGCGCCTTCAGAGTCTTAATCGCTAACGCAAAAGATCTTCAGGTTATATGTAAAAGCTGCGTCGTTACGTGCAGATGTTGCAATAAAAAAGGGGCCAAATTGTTTTTACCCCGGTTTAGTTTCTTGCGGTTGCTCTGCAGCCCAGTAAAGGCAGGGTTTTTAAGAGTTGGCACGAGGCTTGAAGTATAAACCGTGAAAGCCGCCAAAACTTAACAGTTGCAAATGGCGGCGTTAACAGCAAAGGAGAAAGGCTATGTTAGGTTACGCAATTTTATTTTTTGTTATCGCACTGATTGCAGCAGTATTTGGTTTTGGCGGTATTGCTGGTGCCGCGACGGGCATTGCACAAATCTTGTTTGTCGTATTTTTGGTGTTGTTTATCTTGTCGCTTATTTTTGGTCGCCGCCGGCCTTAACAGTCGGTACTGTACCGGCTAACGTAAAAGGCAAGAAAAGAGATGTAGCTTAAGTGTATTTGACAGTACTGAGCCCCTGCACAATAGTTAAAGGGGCTCCTACTACCTACATCAATCCGGAAGACCATTATTGAGAGGAATTTAACAATGGCTACACAATCAGGTAAATCGCAGAAAGCTGGAGCCACAACCAACGCAGAAGGAGTAACCATGTCTGAAGCAATGGACCAAGTTAAACAAGCGACCTCGAGTGTTTATGATGCTGTAGGCTCCATCGGTGCGGCCGGTGCCGCAGGCGCACGCTTAAAAGCAGAGGAAGGAAAAATTCGAGCCCGTGAGTACGGTGACCGCGCTGAGGACTTTGTGCGTGAGCGCCCACTAGTGACCGTTGGGGTTGCTTTTGCTGCGGGCTGGTTAGTCTCTCGTTTACTGAAATCTTCTAACAGAGATTAATCCTAAGTGGCGCCTGAAAGCGTTAAAGATGAGAGCGGGGCGAGTAAGCCCCGCTCAGTCGATCCTGAGTTAGAAGCAGAGGCGTCGTCCGGGCAGAAAAGCCGTGGACCCGCTGACCGAATCGCGGAAGAGTTTCACCAAGCCGTTGTTATTGGTGAAGAGTTAATTGGCTGCTTAAAGAGCTATTCTGAGCTGTTGGGCTTAGAGCTGCTTTTGGCCTTTAAGAGCTTTTTTGCTCTTTTGGGTAGCTGGCTTTTATTGCTGCTGGCGTTATTACTGACCTGGTTGTCGTTGTCAGCATTGCTCGCATGGGCAGGCTACAGTCTTAGTGGAATGCCGATAGTCGGGTTTGCGGTACTTTTTGTTATGCAGTTACTGTTGTCTTTGACACTGTGGTTTAGTGTTAAGCGCTATCGTCGTCGGATGACAATGTCTGAATCGCGCCGTCAATTTAAGACTATTATGCAGGGGGTTCGCAATGAGCTTGACCGGTCGGGTAAAGCAAAAGAGTCAGGAGCTAAGCCGCCAGAGGGCGATCTTGGGTAGCAAACTTGATGTCGATTATGGCGGTTTTGACCGCCGCTCCTTATTTTGGGGTGCCGTTGCTGCTGCGGCGGTGGCGGGCGTCTTGGCCGAGCGTATAGCGCCGGATAAAAACTTACCCCTTAAAGCGTTGCGCTACGGCAGTTTATCGATGCGTTTATTTGGGTGATTGGCTGCGGCTGCTCCCCTGAGGTGTCTTAGCCAGAGGGCTATATTGTTTTTTGCGTACTTTTGGCGTTGTCTTTTGGGGGTAGGTTAGCAGCGTATCTCAACTCAATCGTAGTCATTAGGCGTGATACCTTTCTTACGTTAGCAATCCTTAATCGCTCCTCCTGCGTGGAATTTGTTACAAGAAGAGCGACAGGGTGTTTACGCCCTGGCGCTGTCGCGCCGGCGTTTTTTCCATATGACCCGAAGGCGCTGAGTTAAGCTGCGAGGCTTTTGGGGGTGGCTGTTGTGGTTGTGCCGCGAAAGGTTATCGGCCTCGAGCGAGTCAACACCACTAAGTCCTGCCAAGTAAGTTAAGGTCTTGCCGCTAGGGGCGCTAAGGGGAGAGTTGTTCATGGTATACCTCGTTAAAACCAATCGTAGTCATGTTGTTGACGCTTGTCTGATTGGAACCTGAGCAACGTTTATGCCATGCTTGCCCATTAAATTCTCTTTGGCGGGCACCCGGCTCCTGTGGGCTGAGGCGTAAAGGCGTTAATATGCGCCCAATTCGGGTGCAAATAAGTGCGCATATTTTGCAAAAAGGTGTAGCATTATCGCCCTGAGTAAGACTGGATTAAAGAAACGAGGAAGACGGCGTGGCGCAAATTTTACTGGTTGATGACGATTTAGGATTTTTAGAGGCGACTACCGAGCTGTTAGAGTTACTTCAGCACACCGTGGTGTCAGCCAGTACGGTCGAGCAGGCGCAACGGGCCGCCTCGGGACGATCTTTTGATCATGTAATACTCGACCTGATTATGCCTGATGGCAGCGGCCTGCATGTGCTGGACTCCATTAAAAACCGTGATCAAACCCGGGTTACTCTAGTAACCGGGCACCCCTCGGTAAAATCTATCGTTAAAGATCTGTACGGCCCCAATATCTCGTATTTGATTAAACCTATTGATCTGGCCCAGTTGCAATCGCTGTTTGAGGCCGATGATGATGTCGGTGAAGCCGATGCTGCTTTGCATTTTGGTCATTTGGTGGGCGAGTCGGCGCCTATGCAAAAGCTGTATCAGATGATTGAGCGCGTTTCTCAGACTAAGGCGAATGTCTTGCTGATGGGGGAGAGTGGCGTGGGTAAAGAGGTGGTAGCGTCAGCTATTCATGCGGCGAGTAAGCCCAAGGGCGCGTTCGTCCCTGCAAACTGTGGCGCGTTTGCCCGGGATTTAATCAGCAGTGAGCTGTTTGGCCACGAGAAGGGCGCTTTTACGGGGGCCACTCACCGCAAAGCCGGGGTGTTTGAGCTGGCCCACGAGGGGACTTTGTTTTTGGACGAGGTTACCGAGATGCCAATCGATCAGCAGCCCAACCTGTTACGGGTGCTGGAGACCCATAAAGTCACTCGGTTGGGCGCTACCAGTGCAATTGATGTCGATTGCCGAGTGGTATCGGCTACCAACCGCAGCGAAATGGATATAGCGGAGCAAGGGTGCTTACGGGAGGATTTGTACTTTCGTTTGGCTGTGTTCCCGATACATATTCCGCCTTTGCGTCAGCGACCCGATGATATTCCGATGTTGATCGAGTTCTTCTTGGCGGGCTTTAACCGACAGTATAAAGCGAGTATTGCGATCGACCCTAAAGATCTGGCGCGGCTGCAGGCGTACGACTGGCCGGGCAATGTGCGTGAGTTGCGCCACGCGGTGCATCGCGCTTTTATTATGGCCGATCCTGAGACTCAGATGCTGGTGTTGCCAGATGACTTGTCGTCGCCTTTCTCTAAAGTTGGCGATAACAAAAATGCTGGTATTACGGTCGGTAAAACGGTCGAAGATGTTGAGCGTGAGTTGATTGAGTCGACCTTGGAGCACTTGGGCGGCGACAAGAAAAAAGCGGCCGAGATGCTGGGTGTTAGTTTAAAGACTCTCTACAACCGGTTGAATAGCTACTCCGAGCAGTAGCTCGGACTGAGATGGTCAGCGGTAAGTTTTGGTTTAATTCACTTTTTAAAATATGCAAGGATTTGTATGAGTAGCGACACGCAGCGGTTGCTTCACGATGTGCGAAACCCACTTAATAACATTTCGGTAAATGCCGAACTCGGCAAGCTAACACTAGAGCGGACCGGTGACACCGACAAAGCAACGGCTATTTTTGAACGGATTTTGCAGGAGTGCCGACGCTGCGATACTGTGCTGTCGGAGCTTCGTGATCAGCTGTCTCACGAGCAGTCAGCTAATGGCACTGATGCAGGAGATAACGCTTGATCGGATTTTTTCGCGAAGGTAAGAAATTACCAGGTCGCTCTTGGTTGTTTGTACTCTTGGCGCTGGTGGCATTTTTTATTATTAGCATGAGTACTGCCTATCGCTCCATTGGTGTAATGCACGAAAACAGCCAAGGGGTTACTAATACTCTAGAAGTGTTGGCTCTTATCAAAGAGCTAAAAACAGAGCTGGTGAATGCCGAGAGTGGTCAGCGCGGTTATTTATTGACTAGCGACGGCCAATACCTGCAACCCTACCATGACGCGCTGGCAAAAACCGACGAGTTACTCGCATCGCTTTCGGGTGCCTCTACGGAGCTACCTGTGCAGCAAACACGTTTTAAACGCGTGTTTGAGCTAACTAATCAAAAAATTGATGAGATGCAAGAGACTGTCTCGCTGGTGCATGCCGGTGAGCGTGAGCAAGCCATGAATCGTGTTCGCTCGGATGTGGGCGCTCGTTTGATGCGCCAACTCAGTGAGCTGCTTGATGATATGGAAGCCGATGAGTTGATGTTGCTGTATAAAAATCGCTACGAATCGCAAGAGGATCGTCAGTTTATTTTGCAGTCGTTATTTGCTACCAATATTTTAGGGTTGCTGCTGTCGTTGGTGATTTTCCTGGCGGTGTATCGCAGTTCGCGGCGCGTGAGTGCGCTTTACGCACAGATTGAACAGGCCAATAGCGAGCTAGAAGAGAAAGTTGAAGAACGCACCTATGCCCTGCAGCAGTACTCCGATGAATTGCAGCGCAGCAATCGCGAGCTAGAAGAGTTTGCGTTTGTGGCCTCGCACGATTTGCAAGAACCGCTGCGCAAAATTCGGGCCTTTGGTGATCGCCTGCTTAAAAAATACAGTGAGGCGCTGGGGGACACCGGCGCCGACTATATCGCCAGAATGCACGCCGCGTCCGAGCGCATGTCGCACCTTATTGATGACTTGTTGAGCTTTTCGCGGGTGACCACGCAGCAAAAACCGTTTGAACCGGTTGCCCTCAATGATGTGATGAAGGGTGTGCAAGAAGACCTGGAGTATGCCATCGAAGATTCCGGGGCGACAATTGAGGCGCGTGATCTGCCACAGATTGACGCCGACCCCTCGCAAATGGGCCAAGTGTTTATGAACTTGATAGGCAATAGCCTTAAGTTCCGACGCCCGGACACGGCCCCTGTGATTAAAGTCTATAGTGAGCCGGTAGCGGCAGAAGATGTACCAGAGGACGAAGGTGAAGAGACTCGCGAATGGATTCGCTTGGTGTTTAGCGATAACGGTATTGGGTTTGACACTCAATACAATGATCGGGTGTTTAACTTGTTTCAGCGTTTGCATGGCCGCAATGAATACGCTGGCACGGGTATTGGATTGGCGCTTTGCCGAAAAATCGTCGAGCGCCATGGCGGTAGTATTATTGCCGAGAGTGAAGTCGGTGTCGGAACCCAATTTATTATTATTATGCCAACCACTCAGTTCGAGCTGGCAACGATAGAGGAATAACCTTCCATGAATGTAGAAAAGAAGCCGTTAATCATCCTGATGGCTGATGATGATGCTGATGACCGACTGCTGGCCGAAGAGGCGATGGTAGAAAGTCGTGTCCTCAATGAGCTGCATTTCGCCGAGGATGGAGTCGAGCTATTAGAGTACCTAAAAGGTGATGGAAAGTTTGCCGATCGCAGTGCTTATCCTTTGCCAGGGTTAATTTTACTCGATTTAAATATGCCGAAAAAAGACGGCCGCGAGGCCTTGGCGGAAATCAAAGGCGATCCGGCTTTACGGCGTATTCCGGTAGTGATTTTAACCACCTCAAAAGCGGAAGAGGATATGATTAAAGGCTACGATCTGGGCGCCGCGTCGTATATCTCTAAGCCAGTAACGTTTGATGCTTTGGTAGATCTGATGCGCACCTTAGGTAAGTACTGGGTAGAATTTGTCGAGTTGCCGTAACTTTTTATGCAAGACGTAAAGCTATTAATCGTCGATGACGATGAAGATGACTTTTTACTCGCCCGCGACCTGCTGGATGAAATAACAACGGGGCCCAATCAAGTGGATTGGGCCCCTAGTTACGACGCCGGTAGAGAGCAGTTGCGCAGCAATGTGCACGATTTGTGTCTTATGGATTACAGCTTAGGTGCCCGCGACGGTATTGAGCTGCTAGGCGAGGCGCAGTCGCTGGGCTTTACCGGGCCGATTATTCTACTGACCGGTATGCACCAGGGCGAGGTGGATATGCAGGCGTTGCAGGCCGGCGCGGTAGATTATCTGGTAAAAGCCAGTCTCAGTGCCGAGCAGCTTGCTCGAGCCATTCGCTACGCGTTGGCGCGGCGCGAAATGGAGCGAGAGCGAGTCGAGCGCTTAAAAGCCGAATCCGAAAACCGCTCAAAAAGTGAGTTTTTAGCCCACCTCAGTCATGAATTACGCACGCCGTTATCGGCAATTCTCGGGTTTACGGAGCTGTTGCTTAACACCAACAAAGATGTGGAGTCCGCCGGTCATTTACGGGTGGTGCATCGCAATGGTAAGCACTTGTTGGGCTTACTGAATGATATTCTCGATTTATCTAAAATTGAAGCGGGCAAGCTTGAGCTTGAGCCCCAGCAAGTTTATTTGTCGTCGTTTTTAACCGACATCTATTTTTTAATGCGCGGCGCTGCCGTGGATAAAAACCTTGAGTTGTTGATGGAAACCCCGACGCCGCTGCCGCGCCGGATTGTTACTGACCCGACCCGCTTGCGCCAAGTGTTGTTAAATTTAATCGGTAACGCCATTAAATTTACTGATCATGGCCGCGTTATTGTTAGGGTTGAAATGGTGGCGGTTGAGGGAGCTGAGCAACTTCACTTCTGGGTGGTCGACTCTGGTGTGGGTATTACGCCTGAGTCCCAGGCGGCAATATTCCAGCCGTTTGTCCAAGCCAAAGATTCTTACTCGCAGTCTCAGGCGGGTACCGGGTTGGGGCTGGCCATTAGTCGCCAGTTGGTCGAGCGCCTGGGTGGTGCTATCGACGTCACCAGCACGCCGGGGGAGGGCAGCACCTTTAGCTTCCATGTCGGTGTGGGTGAAGTGCCGGACGAAGACCGCGAGATGTTTTCTCTTGAGGTGGACAACGAGCGCGGGCCGTTAAGCGAGGTGCCGCGGCTTAGCGGTCGTGTCTTGGTGGTGGATGACCTGCGGGATATTCGAATGTTGATTGGCCACTTCGTTAAAATGACGGGGGTCGAGGTCAATTACGCTCAGAACGGCGCTGAGGCCATAGAGCGGATTAAGTCCAATAAACAACAGGGAAAGCCCTACGACCTGGTGCTGATGGATATTCATATGCCCGTGATGGGCGGGCATGAAGCGGCCCAAACCCTGAGGGAAGTTGACCCTACAACGCCGCTTATCGCCTTAACCGCTGCCCATATGAAAGGCGATATGGATGCCTGTTTGGCGTCGGGTTTTAATGCTTATTTAAGTAAACCAGTCGATCAGGCGCAATTGCACATCTTGTTGTTGCGCCATCTGCGCGCCGAGGCCGCCAGCGCAATACATGGCCCGGAGGCCGAAGCGGCTGACGCTCAAGCTTCAGAGCAGCCTGTTATTATGGTGGTCGAGGACAACCCTGATGCATTGCTGGCCACCAGCAGTTTGCTGGAGCTGCTGCAGTGGCGAGTGCTGGGCGCGAACGACGGGGCCGAAGCTTTATCTTTGCTGGTGAGCGAGTCGCCCAGTATTATTTTGCTGGATGCCAACCTGCCGGATATGGATGGTTATCAGCTGGCGCAGCAATGCCGGGCATTAGTGCCTGATGCCCGGCTGATTTTGGCCAGCGGTGATCCCTTGGACGAGGCGCGTGCCAAGCAGTGCGGTATTGAATCGGGCCTGTTAAAGCCATTGTCGCTGGCGGCATTGGAGCGATTGCTTGGTTAAGCGCGCAGAGCATTTGTTTGCTATTAACGGGGAGTGTGCTAAAACCTAATAGCAGCTGATGGCATCGGAGGCCGAGGCGTTAGTGCCTGTAGCCTTGGCCGCTGGTGATGATTGCTTTTGTAAGCTACCAGATGTTGCGTGTAAAAGTTGCAAGAAAAGCCTTTTTAAAGAGTTAGAGTCGCGTTGCAGGCCACTAATACGGTCTTATTAAAAGTTGGCACGGTTCACGCATAAGGTAAAACACGTAACGCCAGACATAGGTTGTAAATAACAGTCTTATGTTGGGTGCGAAGAAAAAACAGCCAATACCAAGGAGCAAAAAATGAAAGCAATTAAACAATTACTGTTAATGATGATGATCACTGTCCCTCTTATGGCGTGCGATACCAATGATGGCCCTGTCGAGGAAATGGGCGAAAGCATGGATAACGCGGCCGAAGAAACCAAAGATGCAATGGGTGATGCGGCTGATGACGTCGGTGACGGCATGGAAGACGCTTGTGAAGAAGTCTCTGGCGAGAATTGCTAATCTTGCCATTGTGGGTCTTACTTAAGTAATACCAAGTAGTACTAAAACGGTGGCGTACTTTAGAGTACGCCACCGTTTTTTTATTGTGTGACCTGACGGTGCACAGTCTATACGCCTAACTGTAATCAAAGAGAACCTTGCTATGAACCCTTCTCGTTGCGTCGGATGGCGCCTAATCTTAGCGTTTTTATTGCTTGCTTGTGTCAGTCAAGCCGCGGTAGCTATGCCGGGGTTTAGTCTTGATTTGGGTGAGGGTTCCTCTTCTTCGAGCTCAGAATCCTCAAGTGCGAGTTCGGCATCAAGCGATTGCGAAGGCGACTCGTGTGAAGAAAGCGCGAGCAAGTCCCACTCGTTGGCGGTGGATGTCAACCAGGTGATTAATGTCGACGAGGTAACCGAAAGCTGGGAGAGCGGAGTAGAAGGGGCTTTGGATGCTCTCGGTATTGAGTCAACGGTCTCTGGCCGCTGGCTGGCGACTGGCTTAATTGTATTTATCGCCGTAACGGTCGTGGTGTTGTTTCAGTGGCTGAATAAAAAGCTGTTTACTCGCCTGCATGCAGCCCGAAAACGTTTTCGCTTTAACCATAACCGGCTGAATTTTTATCAGCGTTTAATCAACATTATTTTCTTTCTGTTTGTGTTTCTGTTTACCGGCTTGGCGATTATGGTTGTGGGCTGGGGTGGTATTGCCGATCTCACCATCAGTAAAACCGTTGTGTCATGGTTTGAAAGCTTGTTTAGCTTCCTGATCGCTCTGATTTTCTCGGTGATTTTATTCGAGCTGATATCAGCCGCCGTGGAACGTTATTTTTACCGCTTGGAAAAGCGCGGAAGCTCGCGGGTTAACACGCTAGTACCCATTGCGCGCAATGTGCTTTACGGGGTGGTTTTGGTCATTTTTGGTATCACTGTTATTGCCGAGCTGGGTATCGATGTAACACCTCTACTGGCCGGTGCCGGTGTTATTGGTGTCGCCGTCGGCTTTGGTGCGCAAGCGCTTATTAAAGATGTGCTAAATGGGTTTATTATTATTGTTGAAGACCTTATCCAGGTAGGTGATGTAGCTTGTGTGGGTAACCGTACGGGCCTGGTTGAAAAGATCACCCTGCGCAAAGTGCAGCTGCGGGATTTGGACGGTCGAGTTTATACCGTACCCTTTAGTGAGATTACAGTGGTTGAGAACTACACCAAGCACTTTAGTTACTATATGTTTAATGTTGGCATCGCCTATCGTGAAAGCCCCGACGAGGTGATTGATGTGTTAAAAAGCATTAGCGCAGAAATGGAAAAAGACGAGGATTTTAAAGAGCTTATTCTAGAACCATTGGAAGTGCTCGGGGTTGATGCCTTTGCCAATAGCGCCATTATTATTAAAGCGCGCATTAAGACCTTGCCGATCAAACAGTGGGTCGTGGGCCGAGAGTTTAATCGCCGCATGAAGTACGCGTTTGACAAACACGATATCGAAATACCGTTTCCCCATCAGACTCTGTACTTTGGTGAAGATAAAGACGGCACTGCGCCGCCGGCGCGCATTATGGTTGAGCGTATGACAGATGCCGACGATGCGTTAGAGGCGAAAGCCGATAACGACGAGGACGCTGCTGCTAACGGCACGGATACGGATGCCAAGCACGCTAAATCGCCCGTATCACAGCGCGGAGCGCAACAGCCGTCTACCGATGATGATTCAGGCGGTGACCAAGGTAGGTAACGTCGGCGAGCTGCAGGTGCCGATCATTGAGCCGTGGCTGCAGTGCAGAGCGTCCACGGCTCATGCCTGGCGGGTAAGAGCCCGCGCTTAACGGCTAAGACGTTTGGCGAGCTCGCGGTATTTTTCGTTCGCGCTCCAGGCTTGGCCATCGGGAAGCCGGTAGAGGGCTAAGCCTTCTTCACTGTAATCGACCCCGACCCCTGGGGTGGTGTTCATTTGGTAGTGGCCGTCGACGACAATGGCGGGGTTGCGGAACACGCCTTCGTGAACACTGCGGTCGGGCTCTTCGACAAACTCTAAAATGTCGGGTGTACCGCCAGCGTTTGTGTGGCCAAACAGCGCGTGCTGCAGGGCTTGTACATTGCGCATACCCTCACACAAGCCGATGCCGCCAGTGTGTGGGCAAATCCGCACATCGCGGCCTTGGCGGCGCGCCTGTTGGGCGAGCAATAAAATTGCAAGGTTATCAGCAATGCCTGCCACTCGAGAGTAATCCATCTGAATGACCTCAATGGCGCAGGTCTGTTCGTGCTCAAAACGCCCAAGGTTGGCAAATAACAGGTCTTTAAAGACCACCGGTGACGCACCTTGCTCGCCGGTCGATAATGGTATGTTTAAGCTGGGCTCATAATCGGTAAAGGCCAATTGCAGGGCATGCTGAATAGCTAAATGTGCCATGGCACTGTGTGGGGTTGTGGGCTCTTCAAACCAGACGATTTTATAGTCCGGGTTGAGACGGTACAGCTCTTTTGCGAGATGCCCGATAAACACGACGGCAGAGCGTGTATCAAACACTTGGTTGCTGTCCACCGCAATTTGCAGTGGGTGGTGCCGGCGGTCATACGCGGCAATGGTTTGAAACACTGCTTGCAATCGCACCAGATCGTCGTCGGCGGCTTGCCGGGCCAACTGGTCAAGCTCGGTACGGCTGGGGGCTTTTGCGTGCTCGTTAAGCTTAAGGCGACGCTCGGCAAAGCTGGCGCCCACCTTAATTTTAATTTGTGGCCATCGGCGATCAATCATCAGCCGGGTTTGCGTTTGCAGCTCGTCGATACTAATACCGCTCCAGCCCGCGGTGTTGTAGGCGAGCAAGCCGCGTTGATACACCCGCTTGATACGCTCTGCAAGGCCCGTTTGAGCGTCCTGCAGCAAGGCGAGTGCTTCGGCTGGTGCCAGCACATCGCTGATGTGTTCAAAGTCAATACAGGCAATCAGTTGCTCCGGGGTCATCTCGGCGAGCACATGCCACGCGGGCTTTTGTTGCTGCTTTGCGAGCAGATCCCACAGCGCGTTAATAACGGCACCAATGGCCATACGAGACATGCCCACCGCACCCAGCCAGCCGTAATCGGAGTCTTGCAGCATCGATTGGCACAGGCGGCCAAAGTTTGTGCCCTCGTGTAACGTGTCGATTCGCACCGGGGTATTAGCGTCAAGCAAGAAGCGTGTTGCAAACTGCTCGGTTAAATCGCACATCTCCTTAAGGCCGTGACCGTTGGTGAAGATAATACTGCTGCCGCTTAGTTGGGCATCGTTAGTGCCAAGCTGTAGATAAACATTGGCGTACGTGGGGCCACCCTGAGCGATATTGCGGGCATCGCCGCCAAATCCCGTCGGGGGCGCGGCAACTGGCGTGACTTTTACGGACTCGATGGTGATCATGGGGACGAGTCTCCTATTGCTGGTATATAAATACGTGTGTGGGCGCTACTATGCGCTATTAGCATAAGCGTTTATCTTAGCATTGTACGGCGGCTAGTAGTGTCGTGGTTCAGTGTTTGTGTGCAAGAGGTGGCGTTGAGGGATAACTTCCAGGAGACGGTTTGATGTTACAAAATGCGCTGATCTATTTGTGTGCAGCTATTATCGCGGTGCCAATTGCCAAGCGGTTGGGGCTTGGTTCGGTGCTGGGGTATTTATTTGCCGGCGTTATTATAGGCCCTTACGCACTAAGCTTGGTGGGTGATCAGACCGACGTCATGCATGTGGCCGAGTTCGGCATTATTATGATGCTGTTTTTGATCGGCCTCGAGCTGCAACCGGCGCGATTGTGGGCACTGCGCCGACCGATTCTTGGCTTGGGTGGCCTTCAGGTTGTGCTCACGGCGGCCCTGTTAACCTTAATCATCGTCGCGGTGAGCGATCTCGCCTGGAAGCCCGCTCTCGCCATCGGCTTGGCGTTAGCGTTGTCGTCGACAGCCATTGTATTGCAGTCGCTCACCGAGCGGGGGCTGTTAAAAACCCCTGCCGGCTCCAATAGTTTTTCGGTACTGCTGTTTCAGGACATCGCTATTATTCCGATTCTGGCGTTATTGCCTTTACTCAGCAGCGGTAGTGGCAGTCCTGATGCGGTTACCCCCGATGCCAATTTTATTGCGAGCTTATCGGCGCCGATGCAGGTGCTGGTTAGCATTGCGACCATTGCAGTGGTGATTTTGGCCGGGCGCTTTTTGGCCGCACCTGTGTTCCGGTTATTAGCTGAGACAGATACGCGTGAAATCTTTACTGCCTTTGCGTTATTGATTGTCGTTGCCATAACCGTATTGATGCAGGCCGTGGGGCTTTCGCCTGCGCTCGGGGCTTTTATTGCCGGTGTGGTGCTGGCTGACTGTGAGTATCGTCACGAGATCGAGGTCGATATCGAGCCCTTTAAAGGGCTGTTGTTGGGGTTATTTTTTATTACCGTCGGCGCCAGTGTGAATTTTGATGTGCTACTTGATAAGCCCATCGTGATCGCGCTGGCCGTTGTTGGCCTGATTACACTTAAAGCGAGCGTACTGATGTTTCTGGCGCTTATTTTTAAGATGGGCGTTAAGCGCGGCCTGTTGTTTTCATTGGCCTTAGCGCAAGGCGGTGAGTTTGCCTTTGTAATTGTCTCGGCCGCGGGTGAGATGACTGTTTTTAGTGACGAGGTTGGACAACTTATTACGGTGATAGTCGCGCTGTCGATGCTGGTTTCACCACTGTTGCTGGTCGCGTATGAGGTGTTTTTTAGCCGAACCGGACAAAATAAACCGGAGCCAGAGGCGGATGCCGATATTGCGCCTACCGATCATGTGATTATCGCCGGATACGGCCGCTTTGGGCAGATTGTCGGACGTTTGCTTAGCGCGCAGGGCTACCGCATGACGATTTTGGATCATAGTCCGGGGCAGGTAGAGTTGGTACGTCGCTTTGGCAACCAAGTGTATTATGGTGATGCGTCGCGCGCTGACTTGTTGCGTGCCGCTGGTGGCGACGAAGCCGCAATACTGGTGGTGGCGGTCGATGAGCCCGACCGGGCAATGCGCATTGTGACGACGGCGCAAAAGCACTTTCCCAATTTAAAAATACTGGTGCGGGCCATTGACCGACGGCACGCTTACCAGCTTATTGCCGCTGATGTGGCAGGGCTGCGGCGCGAGACATTTCACTCGGCCTTGATGCTTGGCGTTGATGCGCTCAAGGCTCTGGGGCAGCCAGAGCAGGCGGCCGAGCGAGCGGGGCAATTGTTTGAAGAGCACGATGAAAAATCATTGCGCAAACTGGCTAAGCTGTGGGGCGACGATAAAAGCTACGGCCGCGCCATTCGCAAAAATCTTGATGAGCTACGCCGGGTTCTGCAGGACGATGCCGGCACGACGCAAGCTGAAGACGTGGCCTTTAACGATAAACATAAGCGCTAAAACATTATTACTGCGTACCGATCAAAAGAATTTGGAGAAGTTTTTGT
The DNA here is from genome assembly GCF_963972205.1 of uncultured Gilvimarinus sp. NCBI lineage: Bacteria > Pseudomonadati > Pseudomonadota > Gammaproteobacteria > Cellvibrionales > Cellvibrionaceae > Gilvimarinus > uncultured Gilvimarinus sp. Next base: position 321,645 of record NZ_CAXAUC010000002.1, read on the forward strand.
CGTTAATTTGTAGAGGCAGTTGGTTGGTCAGTATAGCGCTGAGTTTAAGCGTTACCGCTCAGGCACAGGTGCTTGAGCGCTTGGCAGAAAAGAGTATCGAGGCGCCGCCGGTCGTCCCTAGTCTAACAGGGATAGCGCAGGCGGGTTTTGTCTATGAGCCGGTGTTCAATAGCCGTATGTATTTAGTTGAGGCCGGAGTGGGCAATCCCGAGACCGTCATTCTGGTGCACGGTTTAGGGCAAAATGGTTATCGCGATTGGCGCAATGTTATTCCCGTACTGGCGCAGCGTTACCATGTGTTGGCGATGGATTTGCCCGGGTTTGCGTTATCGCAAAAACCTAAAGGGCGTTATTCGCCCACGCAATATGCGCGCGTACTACAGTGGTTAGTGAGTCAAAACGGGCATGAGCGCGTTTATTTAGTGGGCCACTCCATGGGCGGCGCGGTTGCCTTACGTTATGCGGCGAGCTTTCCCGATACCTTGCACCGCGTGGCGCTGGTCAGTGTTGCTGGTGTTTTGCAGCGCACGGCTTTTTTATCACACTCCAGTGCATTGCCAATCAGCAGCGGCACCGCACCTTATATTGATTCGTTGCCTGCCTCTGTCAAAGAGATGGCGGGCGATCAGTTGCGTCAGTGGAGCAGCCAAGTGCTAAGCTTTGCCGAAAGTCTGCCCGACCCTATAAAAATATTGCGCGCTAGCGATACCGCCTGGTCGACCCTGTTAGACGATCAGCCCAACGCAAACGCCGCACTTGCTTTAATTGGTGAAGATTTTACGCGTGCTTTTGCGCAGGTAAGTGTGCCGGCCTTAATTGTTTGGGGCGATCAAGACCCTGTGGCACCACCGCGAACAGGCGTTTTGCTGGCGGGGCAACTACCTCAAGCTCGGCGAGTGGTTCTTCGCAATACCGGGCACGTGCCTATGGCGCAGCCCAATGCGTTTAACCCGCTATTGCTCGATTTTTTTGCCGGCAACACAGTAGCATCAGAACCGGCTACCCCCTCCTTGCAAAACGGAGATCTGGTGTGTCGCAATCAGCGCGACCAATATTACACGGGCGTTTTTACCGCCATTGACTTGCGCGAATGCGATGGCGCGGTACTAGAAGATGTACAAGCCGAATCGATTGTTGTGACAGACTCTGACGTGGAGCTGCGCAATGTGAATGTGTTATCGCAAAAGGTTGCACTGCAGGTAAACCAATCGCGGGTGAACATGACCAATGGCCAGCTTATCGGCGCTATCGGAATTCTCGCCCACAATAGCCAGCTGGACTTAGCGGGTGTTACCGTGCGCGGCAGTGTCTCCGGCATTCGTGCCTCCGGCCCATCCAGCTTTATCTTCTCGGTCAGTCAACTCCGCAGCCCGGCTGTCAACCGAACCTTGCACGGGGTGTACGAGATTGGAGGGACGATGGAGTAGAGCTATGAGCCGTTTGCTCGTGTATTCAGTGAATATTGATTCAATCGTACAGGCACTAGACGTAAAGTAGGCCATCTTGGCTTGCGCCGTGAACGCCGGTTACATAATTGCCCGCCCCGACTTTCTTTTATTTGAGTTTTCCAGCGTCCTCGCCGTCTTTAGGGAACCCCCTCTCGTTCAGACGCACGATCAATAGGATGTCGCTCGGGTACCTCAATATCGAGCAATATCTTTATATCCCATTGAAATTTATAGATTATTTGGCTTTTTTATGGGCTGGTGTTTGGGCGTGAAAGGCTCGTTCTGCATGGTTAAGACCTTAGTTGTGAATGTCTTGGCGGTAAATCTTTGTAATATTTTGTTGTAATCGGTTACATTTTTGTGGAGAATACCGCGACGATAAAGGCAGTTATCGTATAAAAAGATAACAGTCTGGTATGCCCGTTTGCCCATCCGGCTCTGGTTGCTCCTCAGCCAGCCTAATGAGCAAAGGCCAATAAAATATAAAAGAGGCAAGTCATGAGAAAAACACTCCCTAATCAGCGAGTTCTGTCCACATGGATTACGGCACTGTCCCTGACGGCAACTGCCAGTGTGGTTCAGGCCCAACAAACGTCCGATGAGCAATTGCTACTTGAAGAGGTTGTTGTACGCGGTATTCGCAGCTCTCAAGAGGCGGCGGTTGACGTAAAACGCGACTCCAAAGTTATTGTCGACTCTATCGTTGCAGAAGACATAGGTAAGCTACCCGACGTAACCATTGCGGATTCATTACAGCGTGTAACCGGCGTGCAAATTCAGCGCACCGCAGGTGAAGGTACGAGCCTGAACGTGCGCGGTATGCCTCAGGTGTTGACCACTTTGAACGGCGAGCAATTTTTAAGCCCTTGGTCTATTACCGATGTAGGCGCTAATTACGGTGATATTCCCGCCTCGATGATCTCGGGTGTGGATGTTTATAAATCGCAAAGTGCGGGCCTGTCAGCCGGCGGTATTTCGGGCGTTATCGATTTAAAAACCCGTCGCCCGCGCAACCTAGAGCAAGGCTGGACGGCCGTTGGCAGCGCCGAAGTCTCACAAGGCTCCATTACCGAAGACGACAACTACAACACCAATGCGTTTGTGGGTTATAACGGTGATCGATTTGGCTTTACCCTCGGCGTTTTTAAATCCAACTCTAATGCTGCCAATTATCAAATTTGGGAGGATGCGCGTTTAGGTTTTGTGAATGCGGGTGGCGATCCGTTGGACCTTAATGATAACGGTGATTTGAATGATCGCTACTTAGTGCCTGCTGGTTATGGCGTAAGTGCGTTTGTGATGGAGCGCGAGCGCGAAGGCTTTGCCGGCTCGTTGCAGTTTGACATTAGCAATGCGCTGGAATTAACCGCGGATGTGTTTTACACCAAAATGGATCAGTACGATCGCGGTGTTCGCACTCAGTTTAATGGCAGTAATGAAGACAATTACGATGTGTTGCGGCCCGGCACGCAAACCCAAGTTGAGGCCGTTGTGCCAGCCGAAGGCGATACTCCAGAGCGCGTCATTAACTCGGTTCAAGTGGCTGTAGTTGAGGCGCCTGATTTTCAGGCAACCACGCAAAGTAAGCAAAACCATACCGATGCGCTCAATGCCAACCTAGAGTTGAGTTTCGACAATGGTGGCCCGTTTACGGGTTCGGTGCGTTATATTCACGCTGAGGCCGAGAAAGACTACGCCAACGCGAGCTTTCAGCAGGGTACTCCCGAGTGGTACTGGATCGATGAAGACGAAGATGGCCAGGATGATCCGGTCGAACCGTTTTGGGTGACGGTGGATTACGGCGAAGAGTACCCAACTTTTCAGTTTGAAGATGATTTATCCAGCACCGATCGTTTAAACCTGTTTCAAGCTTTTGCCGACGGGACTAACGATGAGGCTACACTCGACGCTGCCCGCGCCGATGGCTCTTACGAGTTTGAGTTCTCGGGCTTTACTTCGGTAGACTTTGGCGTTCGCTACGGTCGTCGCGATGTCGATCATACTCGCTTTATTTACATGACCCCAACAGGCTACCACTCTACGTGGGCCAATCCCAATGTTCCAGAAGATCTGTGGTACGAACCTTTGCCGGGTGATTTTATTTGGCAGCAATACCCCGACTGGACAGACTTTAAAGGCAATGCTGATCTAGGCTTGGCGCCGTATGATGACCTGCGCGAGCAACTGATCTCTTATAACGACTTTGGCCCCTTTGGTGGCTGGGGCGATGGTGTTGCGGCGTTAGACCCTAAAAGCCTAGACGATTTGAATGGCTTTATGAACTTCGTCTACCCCGGCGCCGAAGAGTTTGCGGATCCGTCGCGCGCTTACTCGGTAGTTGAGGAAGAAACCTCGGGTTATGTACAGTTTAACTTTGAAAGTTTAGATGGCCTGTTTGGTGTTCCATTTGATGGAAACATTGGTGTGAGCGTTGTTGAAACTAGCCGTGAAGTCGTCAACAGTGTTTATGATCAGAGCGCAACCCCTGAGGAGGGCTCTTATTACGGCGGTGGTTACTCAGCCACTTACGGCGAGCCGGAAGGCTGGCAGGTCTTGCCTAAAGTGCTGGGCAACGAGACGACCGAGACGTCGTTCACCGATGTATTACCCTCGGCTAATATTAACTTTTACCCGCGCGAGGATTTAATTGTTCGTTTTGGTTATAGCGAAACTATGTCTCGTAACGATCTACAAAATGTAGGTGAGGGCGAGTCTCTGTGGTATCAGGAGTATCGCGTTTATACGCCGGAAGGTGATCTCGTAGACGATAATGGTGAAACTTACAAAATGGTCGCAAGCCCTGGCGGTGGTAACGATCAGGGCAACCCATACATCGACCCTTGGCGTGCCAACAACTACAACATCTCGACTGAGTGGTACTTTGGCGAGGGCGGTATCTTGGGTGCCAGTGTATTCTTAATTGAGGTTGAAAGTGCCGCGCAAGCGATGCAAGAGCAGCGTCAGTACCCAGACTCTGACGGCGTTATCCGTCGCTCCGTTAATATCTGGACCACCCAAAACGTTCCGGCCTCTGACCTGAAAGGGTTTGAGGTGGGCTATAAGCAGGCGATGACGTTCTTGCCGGGCATTTTGGCTAACACCGGTATCGAGGCTAACTATACCTACTCGGATAACGACTCCGGTAGCGTCGACCTTGAAGGCAACAGCTTCCCGCTTAACTCCAACTCCGAGCACCAGGCCAACTTGGTGTTGTGGTATCAGGGTGACAAGCTTAGCTCGCGGGTCGCTTACAACTGGCGCAGTGATATCTTTCAAGGCCAAGTGGGTTTGAATACCAACGAGGCGGCTATCAGCTTGGGCAATTGGTCTGAGTCCGCCGGTTATTTGGATGCCTCGATTAATTACGATATCAACGATAACGTGGCGGTTTATTTGCAAGGTACTAACCTGACCGAGACCGATTATCGCAACTATGCGCAGTTTGAAGATCAGTTCCGCTCTTTGAACGTGCAAGAGCGTCGTGTGGCTTTGGGTATCCGCGCGCGCTTGTAAGCTCTCCGACCCAAAAACTTGTGTAGCATGTACATAGCCTTGTGGGAGCCGGGAAACCGGCTCCCACTTTTGTGTTTTTACGCTTCGGTACCTGTTTGCAGGTGTTTTTGGGCAACACGCTGTAGTATGGCTACCACAACTCAGTTTTAAGGGCTGTATTCATGTTAAAAACAATAATCGCCACGCTGGCACTTTGCTCGGTGGTTGCGTGTGCTCCAGTGTCCGGCGTACTACCCCCTACGGCGACACTGCAAACAGAGCAAGGCTTTTCGGGGGAGTCTGTTACGTTGGTGGGCCGCTTTGATCAGCGCACGGATGGGCGCGCGGCATTTACTTGGCCGGGCTCTTCAGTGGCGTTTCGGTTTAAAGGATCAAGTGCTGCCATCCGGCTTGCCAGTACGGCCGATATACGCTTTATGGTGGAGGTCGACGGTGAGAAGTCCGAGCTTTGGGTAAAAGCGGGTGAGGCCGATTACACCCTAACCTCCGGCCTCGAAGACAAACCTCATCAGGTGCGATTAACCCGGTTAGCCGAGTCCTTCTCCGGGGTGACAGCGCTAGTTTCCGATCCGGTTACTGATGGCCGACTGCTGGCGCCTCCGGCACCCGCGTCGCGTCGCGTGCTGGTGATTGGCGACTCCATTACCGCAGGCTATGGTGTCGAGGGCACCAGTAAAGATTGCAGTTACTCGCAGGCAACCAGTACCCCTTTGCTTGCTTACGCCGGGGTTGCGGCGCGCCAGCTTAATGCCGATATCCACACCATCGCCTGGTCCGGTATTGGGGTATGGCGTTCGTACGGCGAAGAAGAGCCCATCAATCCGACTATTGGCGAGCGCCGTAAATTGACGCTGGGTGACGATTTTGACAGCGCTTGGGATAGCTCGCGCTTTCGCCCCGATGCGGTTGTGATTGCGATTGGCACTAACGATTTTTGGCAGGGCAGTGCGGCGGGGTATCGCGCGGCGATGGGCGAATTTGTGTCGCAAGTACAAACCGACTACCCCGAGCGACCCATTTATTTAATGGTAAGCCCCATGCTCACGGGTGACGCCCGTGCGGCGCAGCAAGCCGATCTTGAGGCTATTGCCTCTGGTCAGGTTAAGGTTATCGATTTGGGTAAAATTGAACCTGACGATGGTTACGGCTGTGATTATCACCCCAATGTTGTCACGCAAAAACGTCTGGCAGATGCTTTAGTTAAAGCTTTAAAAAGCGACTTAGAATGGTGAGTTAGGCGGCTTGATTCGCTCTTTTAAATAAAAAGCCGCTACCAGAGAAGATAGCGGCTTTTTGTATGGTGGCGTCTCAAAGTTGAGCTGGGAGCTTGCTATTTTAGGCTGTTGGGTGGAGCAGGCGATGAGCGTTAGCTACTGCTGTAAATGGTTGCGAGGCTTACACGACCGCTAAACTAGGCAATTTATTAGACTGCCTCAAAAGCTTGCTGTCTGGAGTCGAAGGGCCAAACAATAATTGGTGCAGCTCATCTACTGGTAGGCGCAATTCCTTCGATAAGTGATTGAGCGTTTTTCTCTCCTCTCTAAGAGAGCTCAATATAACTTCTAAAATTTTAGATTTTTCGCGCTCCGGCATAGGATCTGGCTCAGCCTTGAAATACCCTCTCATTCCCATCTGCCGGCTGAAGTCGTGATAGTGCCAATCGGAGATTTTATTTAAGTCGAAAAGCCGCCTAACTAATGCGGCAAGCGATACTTTCCAGTTGTGCTTAAATTGGATTAGATTTGATAAGTTGGTATGCCGGAAGGAGTATTGACTTATGGAGTCCTCCGGCATTAGTAAGGCGGACGCAAACCTATTAGCTTCCATTTCAGCCTCCCTTCCGCGAGGCGTGCCATCGTGGTGCATTACAAGGTGCCCAAGTTCGTGGCAAGCATCAAACCGTTGGCATTCAGCAGATTTCTTGTTGTTAAGGAAAACAAATGGTACGCCATCCTTCCAGAAGGAATAAGCGTTAACGTTCAAATTGTTCTCTGACAAAGAAAACACACGTACGCCGTTCTTTTCGAGAAGGTGGACTACATTAGAAATACTTTTGTTACCAATTGCCCAAATACTTCTAACTACTATGGCTGATTTTTCGGCATCTTGAGAGTTTTGAAGGCCTAACTGAGGGACATTTACCTTGGGAAGATTGAATTTATTTTCCATCCACTTATTGAATTCATACGCCAGTGTTCCTGCTGCAATGGCGCTAAGTTTCTGGCTTGCTTTGGTTGATGAAAGCGAGCGAAAACTCACAGACTCGAAATCTATAGGTTCGAGATCATCTCCGTAAAAAAAAGCCAACGGATAATCTAACGCTTTGGCAAATTTCGAAAGTTCGTCTATCGTTAGGTTTTCAAACCCTTCTTTTTCATATTTTCTGAGTGTTCTGTCTGCGATCCCCGAACTTTCTGCGAAAGCTTTTTTGGATAACTGTCTTCTTTGTCTGGCAACTTCTAATCTCTGGGGATTAAATACCTGTTCCATAAAATCTCTATTTAAGATGTCTTTCTCTTTATATCAAAGTCAGAATCTTCAGTGAAGTCTGCTGTCGGAAAATCTGGTTCTCCGCCAACAGAACCAATAATAATTCTCTGCTCCCATTCGGATACGTACTGCTTTTCTTTGTTTGCAATTTTATCTCTGTCAGAAGGGCTGGGCAAAGACAGTTCACAACGAGTTTCCTTCTTCGATTGATCGTAGTAGTAAAGAAGGATGTATGTAGGGCACTCGCCAGGCGTCTTTTGCATCAGATTTTCAAGTGGAGCTTCTTTGTCGAATAGGTCGCGTGTATTGCCGCCAAAAAGCGAGGAAAATTTCACCCCCTTTTTTTGGAGTGTCGAGGGGGTCAAGCTCTCAAGCGCTGTCCCCGTCGCAATGTCTCCGCTTGAGACAACGATTTGAAAAGCGCCGTTTGGATGTCGAAGGATCGGTATGTTATCTACAACATCTCTTGACCAACCCTCATCAATTAAGCGCCGACTTAATCCGAAATTGGTATCTGACCAAGCATTGAAGCCCGGAGTTGTAGGTGGGTGTAATCCACCGGCGTTAGATCTTGAGCCATGCCCGACTTTAACTGCTTCAAGTAAGTGATCAACGTTTAGGTTCATTTGGGATAGGTGCTCGGAAGCTTCAGCAGTCTTAACTAAGGCTTTGGCTAGATTGTTCTGGGGCATTGAGTTCTCCGTGCCGGTTTTCATTCCTCATTTTAGGTGGAAAAAGCGGTATGGTCAAGTGTGCTTGAGTTAATTAGTGAGGCGGTAACCGCACATGCTCGTTTGTACGCTTATTTTAAATGATCGATTTAAAAAGCCTCGAAAGCCTCGAAAGCCTTATAGGCCGAGGCTTTGGTAGGCTTTAACTGGGGCCCGCCCCGGCTTTGATGATAGGCTGGTCGAATGCTCTAACCATCTGAGCGAGCGGCCAATAAAAAAGCCGTTATCCGCCATTAGGGTGGCATGAGCTGGCCGGTGATTATATCCGTGCAGCTCATCTAATGACTTGATGTTACGTAGAGGAAGATCCAGTGTCAGCTGCGTCGACAGAAAGCCTAAGGCTTTGTTGTCTATGCTGGCCACATTAGCACGAAGTGGAACTTGTCAAATTCAATAAGAATTAGGCGGGTGAGCGCTAGATCATTGCAGTCGCCACGGTGCACATATAGAGGTGCCAGATAGGTGTGTGTAAGCGTTTATTTGTTGGTGGGGTAAATCTTGTGTTTGCGTTCCCACCATACAAAAAAGAAATGGGATTGAACGATATAGCCCCAAGCTCGCTTGGTTCCACCTAGCCTGAACCTAAAGGCTGTGTCGAACTGCTCAAGTCCGAGGTTTTTCCATCGCCGTCTGGCCTCTTTAATAAGAGTTGAAACTTCCTGATCGTGGTGCATCTTGTGACCGCTGCCAGATGCTAGCTTGTCAATTTCAGCCCATGTTTTTTGACTGAACTCTTCAAAGTGTGGGGAAATATCTGAGGTCCATTCTTCGTCGGTCCATTGGCGTGGACAGTGCCAGCTCCATTTGCCCTCAACGTCTTTCTTTGTTTTGCACCAAGTAACAATGTCGCCGAACCTGCCGCCGTCTTTGATGGCTTTCGGTATGTTGCCTGCTGCTAGATTAACCTGCGGGGCTATGTGAGGGGTTTTGGGGGTGTCAGGATTGGATATGTATTTAGGTTGGTGCGACTCAGATACTTTTTGAACAAAAGAGGCTTTCGCCTCTTCAAATCTTTCTTGCTTCTGCGCCTTCCGTTTAGCGCGCTCTTCGCTCTTCTTCCCCATTGCGCTGCTGAGTTACGCTAAATCGAGGAATAGTATTCGTGAATCGCAGACTGCGGAATCGTTTCGTTTGAGTATGCGCCTACGGGTGAGTCGCCTCGGGCGTTAAGCCAAGGGTCTTCCTGATGAGTAAGGTTGCTCAACCACTGGGCTGTTTTCTCTCCATAGAATCCAAGCACTTTATCAATGTTTTCTTTTTGGGCGGTTGATAGGTTTGAGCTGCTGCCATCTTTAAATAGCGATTTTTCAACTTTAAACATTCCGCGATGACGATCATACAAAGCAGGCAATACGGGACCGTTTGCCCAAGCTTCAAAATCATCAGAGAATAGTGGCTCTTCCTCCCAAACAAGATTCCATGCTTGAGAGTAAAACATCAGCTTTTGGAGCTTCATGGCAGACATTTCGCCGACTGATTCAGCGATGTATGCTGCAACGTCATAAATTGTGGCCATATTGTCCTCCCTTTTTGCTTAGCAAATGCTTTTAATTAAGCTGTTTGCGCAAGCAGTATAGCAGTGAGCCCGCTAAAAAACTGTTAATAGTTATCGTTTGGAAAATACGATTAGCGGGTTAAAAATGGTGGGCCTTCCCAGACTTGAACTGGGGACCTGCCGATTATGAGTCGGATGCTCTAACCAACTGAGCTAAAGGCCCTTAAACTTGTTCTTTTCCGCTGTAGCGTTGTCGCGTGCTCGCCTCACTCGGTCACATACTTAATGTATGCTCCCTCTTTCGTCTGCGCGGCTCCTAGCTACAGCGAAAAAGCCCTGCGTTTAACTTTTAAATTTGTCTTATCCACTGCGTTCAGTAGTAATGTTCTTTTTGCGGTGAATAATAAACCGTTCACCGTTCACCGTTCACCGTTCACCGTTCACCGTTCACCGTTCTGGGGCGGCATTATAGCCGTCCCAAAACTCTTGTAAATCCCTTATTCGTCCAGGAAGCTACGCAGATGATCGGAGCGTGAAGGGTGGCGCAGTTTGCGCAGTGCCTTGGCTTCGATCTGGCGAATACGCTCGCGGGTAACGTCGAACTGTTTGCCCACTTCCTCAAGGGTGTGGTCGGTGTTCATGTCGATACCAAAGCGCATGCGCAGTACTTTTGCTTCACGGGCGGTGAGGCCCGAGAGTACTTCGCGGGTCGACTCGGTTAGGCCGACACTGGTGGCGGATTCTACCGGTGAGACGATGGTGCTGTCTTCAATAAAGTCGCCCAGATGCGAATCTTCGTCGTCGCCGATGGGGGTTTCCATCGAGATAGGTTCTTTGGCGATTTTAAGCACCTTGCGAACTTTATCTTCTGGCATTTCCATGCGTTCGCCCAGTTCTTCTGGGGTGGGCTCGCGACCCATCTCTTGGAGCATTTGGCGCGATACGCGGTTGAGCTTGTTGATGGTCTCGATCATGTGCACTGGAATACGGATGGTGCGGGCCTGATCCGCAATCGAGCGGGTAATGGCCTGACGAATCCACCAGGTGGCGTAGGTTGAGAACTTGTAGCCGCGACGGTATTCGAACTTGTCTACGGCTTTCATCAAGCCGATGTTGCCCTCTTGGATCAGATCCAAAAACTGCAGGCCGCGGTTGGTGTACTTTTTCGCAATCGAGATAACCAGACGCAGGTTAGCCTCGACCATCTCTTTTTTGGCGCGGCGGGCGCGCGCCTCACCGATGGACATGCGGCGGTTAATTTCTTTAATGCTGCTAAGCGGCAGGCCGCTGTCTTCTTCAATTTGTTGCAGTTTGCGTTGGGCGCGAGCGATTTCTGGCTCGTAGGCTTTTAGGGCCTCAGAGTAATCGCGCTTTTTGGCAATGATTTCACCGATCCACTCGTCATTAGACTCGTTGCCGGGAAACTCTTTAATAAAGGTTTTGCGCGGCATCTTGGCTTTGCGGATGCACAGCTCCATGATGGCGCGCTCTTCGCGGCGGGCGCGATCAAGAATGATGCGCACGCTGAGATACACCGGATCAAACTGCCGTGGCGGCAGTTTGAAGAATTTGAAGATCTCGCCTAGCTCGTCCAGCTCTTTCTCGGCTTGCTTGCTAGCGCGGCCGTGCTTTTCGATAACTTTGTCGGCTTTAGCCAATTGCTTTTTTAGGGCGCCAAAGCGCTCTTTGGCCTCTTCGGGGTCAACGCCCGAGGTGGTTTCTTCGTCGTCATCATCGTCGTCGTTATTTTTCGCGGCGGCGGGGGCGCCAGCGGTAGGGATCTCGTCAGACGGGTCGAGCCAGCCGATAATCACGTCGGCCAGGCGACGCTCTTCTTTCTCGACCATTTCGTATTCGTTGATGATGGCTTGAACCGAGCCCGGCCAATAGGCGACGGCGTGCATCAGCTCGCGCACACCTTCTTCGATCCGCTTGGCGATGGCGATTTCGCCCTCGCGGGTTAGCAGCTCAACGGTACCCATTTCACGCATGTACATACGCACGGGGTCGGTGGTGCGACCGGCTTCGGTCTCCACGGCGGCCAGTGCGGCGGCGGCTTCGGCGGCGGCAATTTCATCGGCAGAGGAGTCGCCATCAGCCATCAACAGGTCATCGGCGTTGGGGGCTTGTTCAAACACCCGAATACCCATGTCGTTGATCATTTGGATGATGTCTTCGACCTGATCCGGATCGGAGATGTCCTCTGGCAGGTGATCGTTCACCTCGGAATAGGTTAAGTAACCTTGTTCCTTGCCTCGGGCGATGAGCTCTTTGATTCGAGACTGTTGCTGTTTAGCGTCGTCAGCCATTAGGGACCCTGTAAAACGTAGCGGTTAAAAAAGCAAGCGCGGGATTATAACGTAAAGCGCGTGTTAGATACTAGGTAATAGGTAAATAAGTGCCACTAAATACGATGATATTCGGGCGATTGCGCGCTTTTTTGGCGCGTGGTGCGGTTAGTGGAGTTTTTGCCCGAGCGCTTCGGCGTACAGCGCCTCTTTTTCGGCGCGGCTCAGCTTGTGGGCGTCGCTGCTGCTTAATTTTGCTAGGGCGCGGGCGCGGGCGTTCGCCTGCAGTTGCTGGCGCGCTTTATCAAGGCTGTGGGCAAAGGCGGCGCTGCGATCGTATTCGATGACTTCGCTGCGCTCATCTTTGGGGCGACTTAAGTGTGCGGCGGCGCGCAGCATATCGTGGCCGGCGATGGCGGCAAGCTTTTCGGTGTCATCCGGGCCGTAATTGGCGCGCCAGTGTCCCAGAATGTGCGATAGCTGATAGTGGCTGCGCTCGTGCAGTAATTTAAGGAGGCGTCCTAGCTGGCGTAGTTCGCCATTGTTTTGGCTGAGCCACTGCTCGTAATCGGGGGCTTCGGCGGCCAGCTCTGGGTGCGCAAGCAGTAGGGCGATGGCTTTTTTGTGGGGCGGCATTAAGTATTGGCTGTTGCGCGCAATGGCGGTTTCTGGCCCAGTGGTGTCCGGCTCGCCCGGCGGCTCATCGCGTTGCTCGGTGTAATCCGTGGGCGGGGCGTCGTCATAGGCGCTGACTGGCAGTGATTCAAAGTCGGCGTAATCAGCCGGGGTCCATTGTTCGCTCTCGGCGGGTGGCGGCTCGGTTTGTTCGTCCCAGTCGGGGGTGGACAAGCTGGAATCTTGATCGTGCGGTTCGCGCCGCGGACTTTGGCTGCTGTGGGTGCGCGGTGAGGGCTGTGGTGAGCGATCTTGTGGCGAGGGCTGCTGCGAGGGAAGAGGCTCTGGCGTGTCGACCAGCTCTTCCAGTGTGGCGCGGTTTAGCCCAGTTCGGGTGGCCAGCGCCTCAAACATCAGTTCGCGAAATACACCTTTGGGAAGCTTTGCCAGTAATGGGGCGGCACGTTTGCTTAGGTGGGCGCGGCCTTCCATGGTGCGAATGTTAATGCCCTCGGCGGCGGCGTCAAACAGGTAGTCCTCGAGCGGTACCGCCATGTCGATTAAGTTTTCAAACTTCTCGGGGCCGACCTGGCGCACTAGGGTGTCGGGGTCTTCGCCGTCGGGTAAAAACAAAAACTTAACCTGGCGGCCATCGGTCATGGCGGGCAGTGATGCCTCCAGCGCCCGGGTGGCGGCTCGGCGCCCGGCGCTGTCGCCATCAAAACAAAATACGACTTCGCTGGTGTAGCGAAACGCTCGCTCTAGGTGTTCTTCGCCACAGGCGGTCCCAAGTGTGGCGACGCCGTAGCGAATGCCAAATTGTGCCAGCGCCACCACATCCATATAGCCCTCGACCACCAGCAGGCGGGGCAGGTTGCGATACGCTTGGCGCGCCTCGTGCAGGCCGTAAAGCTCGCGCCCTTTGTGAAACACGGGGGTTTCGGGGGAGTTCAGGTATTTGGGTTTACTGTCGTCCAGCACCCGCCCGCCAAAGCCGATTACCCGGCCACGGGTGTCGCGGATCGGGAACATAATGCGCAGGCGGAAGCGGTCGTACAGGCGGTCGGAGTCCTCAGGCTGAATCAGCATGCCTGCCTTAAGTAGGCCGTCGCGATCGTCGCCGTTGGTGCCCAGTGTTTTTAACAGGTTGTCCCAGCCCGGCGGTGCGTAGCCGATGCCGTAATCGCGGGCGATATGGCCGTCTAGTCCGCGGTTTTTAAGGTATTCGATGGCTTTGGTTTTGCCGGGGTGTTGGCGCAGTTGCTCTTGGTAAAAGTCGTTGGACTTTTCCAGCAGCTCGTACAGCCGCCGGCGCATTCGCTCTTGCCGGGTGGTTTCAGGCTTTTGCTCTTCGCGGGGTACTTCCATCCCGCACAGGTGGGCCAGTTGCTCGACCGCTTGAGGAAACTCGGTGCGCTCGTAGTCCATCAAAAAGCCCACGGCATTGCCGCTGGCGCCACAGCCAAAGCAGTAAAAAAATTGCTTGTCGGGGCTGACGGTAAAGGAGGGGGTCTTTTCGTCGTGAAACGGGCAGCAGGCGCTGTAGTTTTTGCCGGTCTTTTTTAGTTTGACGCGATGATCCACCACCTCGACGATGTCGACGCGGTCTAACAGCTCATCAATAAAAGACTGTGGAATGCGGCTCATAGAGAGATTTTAGCCGCTTTCAAATTCGGCGGGTAGCGATTTTGCCAGGCTACCCAAGGCTCGATTTGATGCGGCGGCTAACGTCAGCCATATCGGCACGGCCTTGTACTTGCGGCTTAATTAGGCCCATTACCTTACCCATGTCGCGCATCTCGTTGGCACCCGATTGGATAATGGCTTTATCGACAATCTCATCCAACTCGGCGTCGCTGAGTGGTTGTGGTAAAAATTCTTGGATAATGACGCTTTCGGCGCGCTCTTGGTCGGCTAATTCGGTGCGACCGGCGCTGTCGAATTGCTCGATAGAATCGCGGCGCTGCTTTAGCATTTTATCTAAAACAACAAGTACGCGGGCGTCGTCAAGCTCGATGCGCTCATCGACCTCGATACGCTTAAATTCTGCCATCACCAGACGCAAAACCGCCACGCGAGCTTTTTCTTTGGCTCGCATGGCGGTTTTAAGCTCGTCATTGATGCGGGTTTTCATTGCAGAAACTGCCATAATAGACCCTGTCTTTCTCTGAGAGCTAGCTGCTGCAAAGCCTTGGCTTAGCAGCAGGCGCCATTAATACAGGCGCTGAAACTTACGTGATTCGCGCTGTACTTTTTTGGCGTGGCGCTTAACGGCGGCCGCCATGTTGCGCTTACGAACAGCGGTGGGCTTCTCGTAGAATTCGCGGCTGCGAACTTCTGCTAAGACGCCTGCTTTTTCGCAAGAACGCTTGAAGCGACGCAGAGCGACGTCAAACGGCTCGTTTTCTTTAATCTTTACTGAAGGCATGTTTTTACCTTTGGTTAATAAAGGCCAGCGGCCCTGAAATGACTCAACTTCTAAGGGGCGCAGATTCTAACCACTTATCCAGATGCCTGCAAGCACCCGAGGCGGGTTTTTTATCGAATCGCGGGAGTTTTTTGGTTGGTTGCTGGCCCCGACCGTGTCTGGCCTATATGATAGCGGCAAAAATGGACCCAGTGGGGCTCTATTTAACCCGGATTTTGAGATAACTTTTGTGAGTAAGCCCTTCGTGACTAAACCCATGTTGGTATTGGGGGTTGAAACCTCCTGCGACGAGACGGGTCTGGCCGTCTACCACACCGAGCGCGGCCTGCTGGCCCATGGCCTGTACTCGCAGGTGGCGGTGCACGCCGAATACGGCGGGGTGGTGCCCGAGCTGGCCTCGCGCGATCACGTGCGCAAAATACTGCCACTGATTCGCGAAGTAATGGCCGATGCTAATTGCAGCGCAGCGGATATCGATGGTATTGCCTACACCGCAGGCCCCGGACTGGTCGGTGCTTTGATGGTGGGAGCAAGCGTTGGCCGCGCCTTGGCCTATGCCTGGGATGTTCCGGCGGTGGGGGTGCACCATATGGAGGGCCACTTGCTGGCACCTATGCTGGAAGACAACCCGCCGGAGTTTCCGTTTGTGGCGCTGCTGGTGTCTGGCGGTCATACTCAGCTGGTGAGTGTTGCGAGTATCGGCCGCTACCAGTTATTGGGTGAGTCGCTGGATGACGCCGCCGGCGAAGCTTTTGATAAAGCCGCTAAAATGCTCGATTTGGACTACCCCGGTGGGCCGCATATCGCGCGCTTGGCGGAGCGCGGCACCCCTGGCCGATTTAGCTTCCCACGCCCTATGGTTGACCGACCGGGGCTAGACTTTAGTTTCTCGGGCTTAAAAACCTACACCTTAAATACCGTGGCCAAATACGCCGGCGCCGATGGCTTGCCCGATGAGCAAACCTCTGCCGACATTGCCTGCGCGTTTCAAGAGGCTGTGGTCTCGACTTTGGTGATTAAATGCCGCCGGGCGCTGGAGGCCACTGGTTTAAAGCGTTTAGTGATTGCCGGCGGCGTATCGGCCAACACCCGTTTGCGCGCGGAGCTAGAGCGAGCGCTTGGCAAAATAGGTGCCGAGGTGTTTTACGCACGTCACGAGTTTTGTACGGATAACGGCGCTATGATCGCGTACGCCGGCGCGCAGCGCTTGGCGGCAGGGCAGAGTGAATCGCTCGCGGTTAATGTGCGCCCGCGCTGGCCGCTGGATACTTTGCCGCCGCTTGATGTAAGTACCCCTGCTTAAAGGTGAATAAAGAGAACCCGATGGACATTGTTTATATACGCGACCTTGAGATTCAGACCATTATTGGCATTTACGATTGGGAGCGCCAAGTGCGTCAAACCGTTAGTCTTGATATCGAAATGGCCAGTGATATTCGCCGCGCGGCCGAAACGGACGACATTCAGTATGCGCTCAATTATAAGGCTGTCTCAAAGCGTATTATCGCTTACGTCGAAGGGCGCGATGCGTTGCTGGTTGAGTCGCTCGCTGAAGAAATCGCCGCCTTGGTACGCGAGGAGTTTGCTGTGCCCTGGCTCCGCTTGCGGCTCAGTAAGCCAGGTGCCTTACGCGGTGCGCGGGATGTGGGTTTAATCATCGAGCGCGGAGAAAAACCGGCATGAAGCCTGTGTATTTAAGTCTTGGCAGTAATATTGATCGCTATCGCCACATTAGTGCCGCGCTTGATGCGCTGGCCGATGAATTTGGTGAGCTGGATATCTCGACAGTGTACGAAAGCGAGTCCGTTGGCTTTGAGGGCAGCCACTTTTTAAATTTGGTGGTGGGTATTCACAGCGAGCTTGATATTGCCGAGCTGTCGGCCCGACTTAAGCAAATAGAGGACGATAACGATCGCAATCGCGACGGCCCTAAGTTTAGCCCGCGCACACTGGATATTGATATTTTGCTGTACGGTGATTTTGTTGGCACCACCGCCGGCATTGAGTTGCCGCGAGATGAGATCACCAAAAACGCGTTTGTCTTGCAGCCGTTAGCGGAGCTTGCCCCGAAAACGATTCACCCAGAGCTGGAGCAAAGCTATGCGCAGCTGTGGCACGGTTACGATAAATCCCGTCAGCATTTGTGGCCTATTGATTTTGTCTGGCGAGACTTGACGCTGCCCTGTCGTTATTAGTCGTTATGGCAGCCGTGCGGTGGTAAGCGGCCGGTTAAAAACCTGCCCCCAAGCCGAGCGGCATATTAAACGTAACACCAAGCCAGCCGCGTTGATCATCGGTCATGCCAAGAGCCACGCCAAATTTTATCGGTTGATTTTGCCACGGGTAAATATTAACCCGCAGTTTTAAATCCTCGGTGCCATTGTAAATCGCTGACCACAAAAGGTTGCCGTTACGATCACCAAAGAGCCCGACGCTGGGGCGGGTTTTATAGTTTAGCTCGCCATTGGGAAACGCAATGCGCGTGATGGCAGCGCCCACACCCCACGACAAGGTGTTACCGCTGGCCAGCGTATGTGATAGCCCCACCAGATTATTCATGCCCATGTAAGCAAATAGCTCCGTATTGCCGTGACTGAGAAGTTGCGGGCGCACCACGTAGCTGATGCCGGTGTTGCGTAACTGATCATTGCTGGGGTCGTAGAGAATCAAATGCGGCCAAACGGCCGGCTTGAGATTCTTTTCGATGTATTCTGCGCGCTGGTCATCAGAGAACAGCCAGATGCCCAGAGGGCGAAAAATAAAAACATCGGCAACCGGGTCGTCGGCGGCGGAGGTTTTTTTCTCTATCGCCTCCTGTGCCAGCTCGGCGGCCATCGCGGTGCCGACGGCTGCCCATAGCGGATGGGCGTATTGGTGGGCTCGGTAGTATTCTAAGTCGCGCCGATAAACGATACCGCCACCAAACAAATGTAAAGCGTAATTGGGGAGCGCGGTAGGCCAGTCGCTGGAGTGCTCTGTGTCGTAGGGCAGAATCTGGCGGTTGATAAAACGCCCCCAGCCGCCTTCGCTGTTGATGGCGGCGTCTGGGTGGGTAAGGTTGTCAAACAGTGTGCTAAAACGGTGATCGATGTTGTGTTGATCGAAGTTATCCGGTAGCTGCAAGGTATCAAAGGTATAGTGAGAAAAACTGTTTAGTGGTGTGTATAGCGCATCCGCGCCGGTATTGGCCGGGCGATAGTAGTCCGCGTGCAGGGTTTGCGGCAGCCCCACAGCCGCTATGGCGGTCAGTATTATTGCTAGCCACAACATTGGGGCGCGTCGTTTTGCCGTGTTTTTATCGGTTGTCACAGTGGGCCACGTTTAGAGTTTTTTTGGCTCTTAACAATACGGCCAGCGGGTTTTATAGGCCGTATTGTTAATGTAGCTTTTTATTATAACCAGCGCAGCTTTCTAAACAGCCCCAGCAAGGCCACCCCCATGGTTGCCATCAACCCCATGGCGATAAAATAGCCATAGCGGTAGTGCAGTTCTGGGATGTAGTCAAAGTTCATGCCGTAAATGCCCGCGACAAACGTCAGGGGAACAAAAATCGCTGTAATTACCGTAAGCACTCGCATGGTGTTGTTTAGCGTGTGCGATGCCAGCGATAAATAGCCCTCAATAAGATCGCCACAGATTTCATAGTACATGGCGGAAAGGCTGTTAACGCGTTCGCAACGATCAAATAAATCTTGCAGAGCGTGGCCGATGTCGGGGGATTGTTGTGCAAACACATCCGGTGTTTCATGCAGTAGTGTGGTTGCGACGCGCTCATGATAATTGAAGGTACGCTTTAGTTTGCGCAACCGCGATTTAAAGGCGATTAAAGAGCGCATTAGTTCGTCATTGGGGCGCTCTTGCATCATGTCTTCAAGGTCGTTAATGCGGGCCTCAAAGGTGAGAACCGCCTCTAAGTAGCGGCCTACAGAGTAGTGCATGATTCGCACCGCTTGCAGCGCCGGTTGGCGCAGTAAGTCGATATCTGGGTTGTTCCAGTTTTTCTCGATACTGATTGAGCGGCCCTGGTGAATGCTGATTAAACAGCGCTCTTCAGCAAACAGTGCGATGGGTACCTGGCTGACGTTTAGCTCTTCGTCAAAGTCCGTAATGCCGCGATACAGAATCAGCACTTGATTGTCGAAGGTTTCGGTTTTGGGTGGGTGGCGTTTGCGCTGTGCGTCCTCAATGGCGAGAGGGTGGCAGCCCTGGGCTAATAGCAGCGCTTTCTCATCTTCGATATTTTCACTTTCGATATCAATCCACAGGTAACCACTGTCGTCTGCACGCCAAGCGTCTATCTGCTCGACGCCGCCGTACTGTGTTTGACCATCGGTTGTGAGTCGGAGGGTTTTTATCATAGTGGTATCCTTAGCCTTGCGTGTAGCGAGTTAGTTGCTGAGGGTTCGGCCGCCATCCACAGCGATAATTTGGCCGGTAATATAGGGTGCATCGTTCAGTAAAAAATCAATAGTACGGGCAATATCGTCGGCAGCACCAGCCCGTTTTAGTGCAATTTTATCAACAATGGCTGCTTTTGCGGTATCGCTTAATTCGGCGCTGTCCTCTGGCCACATTATGGCGCCGGGGGCTACGCCGTTTACTCGCACCCCGGGGGCAAGCTCGCGCGCTAATGATTTGGTTAGCATAACGTTGCCGGCCTTGGCGATACAGTACAAGGAGTGTTCGCTCAGTGGTCGGTCGGCGTGAATGTCGGCGATATTAACGATGGCGCCCGATGTTTTTGTTAGCGCCTCGCACAAATGCTGCGCGAGAAAAAACGGCGCTTTTAGGTTGCTGCCAATCAGGTCATCCCACTGTTGCTCAGTCGCGCTGCCGATAGGGGTAGGGTAAAAAGTAGAGGCGTTGTTGATTAACGCATCGAGCTGTCCCCACTCATTAATAGCCGCGTGCGCTAATGACTCGACATCATCGAGTTGTGTCAGATCGGCGGCTAACGCCTGCGCCGAGTTCGCGCGCTGCTGGTTAAGCTCGCCGATGAGTTGTTCGGCCGCGCGGCTCGAGCTGCGATAATGCACGATAACGCGCCAGCCTTTGGCGTGTAAGCCGCGTGCGGTGGCCGCGCCGATGCGGCGAGCACCACCGGTGATTAATACCACGGGTTCGCTCATGCTTGTCGTTCCTTATCTGTTTGCTGTTTCAACGCATCGAGCTTTTGTAGTCGCTCGGCATCAATGGCGGCGCCTAGCTCGGCACCTTGGTAACCCTTTGCAACTAACGCTTTTACGTCTACGGTTTGACACAACTCCAGCGCGCGATGTAAGTAGCCAGGTTGTGGGTAATCTCGCGCCTCAAACCCAGTGCGACCACGGGAGTCTGCCTCGCAGGTTAATAACAGCTGTGCAAACCGTTCGGGGCGACGCAGCGCGTCGGTTTGCTTTAGCAGTTTTAGCACTGTGGCCGGGCGCAACTCAAAGGCGCGGTGCACGTGGGTGTGGAACTGCGCGGCCAGGAGTGCCAAGTCGCGGCAATCGTTGGGCACTGCAAGCCGTTTACACAGCGCCTTAATAAGCGGTAGACCCAATTGCTCGTGGTTAATGTGGCGGGGCCATTTGTCCGGCGGTGTCTCGCCTTTACCTAAATCGTGCACCAAGGCGGCAAAGCGCACACAGGTGTCGGTCGATAACCGACACGCTTGTTGCAAAACCATTAAGCTGTGTTCGCCGGTATCGATTTCTGGGTGATGCTCGGGCGGTTGCGGTACACCGAACAGTCGGTTGAGTTCGGGTAATATTTTAGCCAGAGCGCCGCAGGTTTTTAGTAGGGTAAAAAACACCTCGGGATTGCGCTCGCCCAGCGCGCGCGACATTTCTTTCCAAGCGCGCTCGGCGACTAAATGATCGGCTTCACCGTCCTCGACCATGGCGTGCATCAGGGCCATGGTCGACTCGGCGACGGTAAAACCTAAGTGGTGATAGCGCGCGGCAAAGCGGGCGGTGCGCAGGATGCGTACCGGATCTTCACTAAAGGCGTCAGAGACATGCCGCAGTTTTTTATCGCGAATATCTTGCGCGCCATTAAAGGGGTCAAATAGTCTGCCTTGTTCGTCTTCGGCAATGGCGTTGATGGTGAGATCGCGCCGAATCAAATCGTCTTCTAGGCTGACGTCTGGGCTCGCGTGAAAGGCAAAGCCGGTGTAGCCAGGGGCGGTTTTGCGCTCGGTGCGGGCGAGGGCATATTCCTCTTTGGTGTTTGGGTGTAAAAATACGGGAAAGTCTTTGCCCACCGGAGTGAAGCCTTGGGCGAGCATTGCCTCGGGGGTGGCGCCTACCACCACCCAGTCGCGCTCGTGGTAGGGGTAACCTAGCAGTTTGTCGCGCACGGCGCCGCCCACTAAATACACTTGCATTACGTCGGTTGCTCATTGGTTTATACGGAGGCGTCCATGGTAGACAATTTCTTAACGAAATGCGCGTTTTATGCTTGTTTGCCGCGTCCCTTGAAGGTAGAGTTAAACGCTTAATCTATTTGAGATGTTGTTTATGTTGCACTTGTTGATCGCAAACCCCGTCTGTATTGCACTGCGCCGAGTCTGGCTAGCGGTGGCGGCGAGCTGTTGCGGTGTTAAAGAGCAGGTGAGTAGATGTTAAAGCTAGATTAACAACACTTTGTTTCTTAAAGGCCGCAGCACTCCACTGCGGCCTTTTTTCGTTTAAGGCTTTGGTGGTTTTGCGGTACGTCGCGCCGATGGACGGGGCGGCTTTTACTGTGAGGGAAAAACCATGCCGGTACTGATCGCCTATATTCTTGTGGTGCTTATTTGGGGCACCACGCCTCTCGCCATTGTCTGGAGCAATGGTTCGGGCCATTTTATGACGGCGGTGTTGTCGCGCATGCTGCTGGCATTGGTGGTGGCGCTAGTGATTAACGCGCTGCTTGGCCGGCGCTTGTTTGATCGCCCGGGGGCTGTCTGGGTGTATTTATTTGCCTCGCTCGGTATCTTTCCCAATATGCCTTTGGTGTATTACTCGGCGCAGTTTATTCCCTCGGGTTTAATTGCCGTGATTTTTGCGTTGTCGCCGTTTGTAACGGGCGTGTTGTCTGCCTTTATCCTTAAAGATAATCCGTTTAACCGGCAGCGCTTATGTGCGTTGGTGTTGGCAGTGCTAGGGCTGGGGGTGATTTTTCGCAGTCAGTTGGCGCTGGATGAGGGGGCGGCCATAGGCATTGCCGGAATTTTGGGTTCGTGTGTGTTGTTCTCGACCAGTAGCGTGTTGTTAAAAGCGCAGCGCACCAGCGTCGATGCGTTTAACCAGACCACTGGCTCGCTGTTGTTTGCTATGCCCGGGTTGCTTGCATTTTGGTGGCTGGCCGATGCGCCCATGCCGGCGTTGCCCACCCAAGCGGTGGCGGCCATTGTCTATTTAGCACTGTGCGGTTCTCTGCTGGGCTTTACGCTGTTCTTTTTTGTGCTGTCGCGTTTGTCGCCCTCGGTGGTGTCCTTGATTACCTTAATAACGCCGATACTGGCCCTGAGCAGCGGCGCACTATTGGCGGGTGAGCGCTTGAGTACTGAAGCGCTTATAGGGACGGCATTGGTGTTTTGCGCGCTGGTCCTCTACCTCGATTTATTGCCATTTCGGCGCCACCCAAAGCATAGGTAATGGTGGTGCGCTATATTGGTGCTGTGCCTATCGCGCCGCTTTAATAAATGCACAGGCTTGGTGCTTGGGTAGTTGGTAAGGTTTGCTCTGCCTGCCCGTGAAATCTTCTATCTCTATGATTTCTAAGTGAAATTACAAGTTGGCGCGGTCTTCGCTATTAGCATCGCAAGCTGTATCGGTGTGCTATCGACGGCTACGGGACTCCTGCGACAGAATCGGGAGCTACCTTAAAAAACAGTTGCCATTAGAAACTAGAGGAAGATTTCATGAAGATGATTAACAAAAAAGTACTGGCCAGTGCCGTTGCCGCGTCAACCCTTGCTTTGAGCGCGTTTGCACCGGTTGCCAATGCTGAAGTATCGGCATCGGTGGGGGCAGCCAACATGTACTACTGGCGCGGTTATGACTTGGGTAATGGCGATCCGGCTATTTCAGGTGACTTAACCGTTAGCACGGGCGGTTTGTACGGTGGTGTGTGGGCTTCTTCTGGTGATGCGTCGCTCGGCACAGAGTATGACCTGTACGTAGGCTACGGCGGTGAAGCGGGCAGCTTTAGCTACGACATCAGTGTATGGAACTACAACTACCCCAGCGCGCCGAATGAGACATACTTGGATGACGCCGGTAACGAAGTGATTATCGATGGCTCTCCAGATATTGGCGATTTAACTGAAATTGTTGGCTCCGTGGGATTTGGTCCTGTTGCTTTGACCTACTATCACGGTGTGGCAGATTTGGATGAGTATTGGTATGCCACTATAGGTGCAACTTTTGACAAGTTCAGTGTAACTTACGGTTTGCATGAAGATGATTACTCGCACGTAGATTTGGGTTACTCGTTTAACGACAACCTGAGTTTTACCTTGGGTATTCCGGTCGATGATGTCGATGGCACAGTAGATGAAGATGCCAAAGTGGTTGTTTCCCTGAGTTTGCCTATCGATTTCTAAGTATATGAATTTTAAGCAAGCCAGACAAAAAATCTGTTCCGCTTAACAGATATCACAGCGAGCATGAAGCTGTCGGGGCAAACTTCGGTTTGCCCCTTTTTTTGTCTGTACTTTTCCGCCTCCCTTGGTATTGGCAATATGCGATAATCCCGTCTCTATAGTAAGGCTAAGGAGTGCGGCTTATGTCCCCGCAGGATACAGAGGTGTTAGTGACCGGCGGCGCCGGCTACATAGGTAGCCATGTTTGTGTGGCGTTGATTGAAGCGGGCTTTACACCGGTGATTGTCGATAATTTTTGCAACAGCAAGCCGCTGGTGTTAGATCGCATTGCCGAGATAACCGGTGTGCGACCAGCGGTTTACGAGCTGGATATTAATGACAGTACTACTTTAGCGGATGTGTTTGCGCGGCATAATATTCAAGCTGTGATGCACTTTGCCGGTTTAAAAGCCGTGGGTGAGTCGACACAAATCCCCTTAGCGTATTACCGCGATAACGTCGCTGGCGCTTTAACCTTGTGCGAGGCGATGGCCGAGGCCGGGGTACGGAATTTAATTTTTAGCTCATCGGCAACCGTGTATGGCGATCCGGCCAGCGTACCTATCGACGAAAGCTTTCCCCGCAGTGCCACCAACCCATACGGCCGCAGTAAGTTAATGATCGAGCAAATGCTGGAGGATGTGGCCGCCGCTCCGGAGTCGGGCTGGAATATCTCGCTGTTGCGTTATTTTAACCCAGTGGGCGCGCACCAGAGCGGCCGTATCGGTGAAGACCCGTCGGGTATTCCTAATAATCTAGTGCCCTACGTGGCACAAGTAGCGGTGGGTAAGCGCCCGTTTTTGCAGGTGTTTGGCGATGATTACGCGACCCCCGATGGTACGGGCGTGCGCGATTATATTCATGTAGTGGATTTGGCGGCCGGTCATGTGGCAGCGTTAACTATATCGCTGCCGCTGGCGCCTGGCTGTCGCGCTTATAACCTAGGTACCGGTATTGGCTGCTCGGTATTAGAGGTATTGCGCGCGTTTGAGCAGGCATGCGGCAAAACCCTTGCCTATAAAGTATTGCCCCGCCGCCCGGGGGATATTGCACAGTGTTATGCCGATCCGGCATTTGCCTGCGAGGCGCTTGGCTGGCGTGCCGAGCGAGACTTAGCGCAGATGATGCAGGACAGTTGGCGTTGGCAGAGTAATAACCCCGACGGCTACGTTTAACATTAGTACTGCCCGTTAGGGTGATGGGGAGGCGAGTGTGGCGCCGGGTAGTGCCAGTTCAAAGCGGGCGCCGCCCAACGGTGAGTGGCCGATAGTCAACTTGCCCCCATAGTTGCAAGCGATGTCGGCGCACACCGCCAGCCCGATACCTTGGCCGGGCATAGCGGTGTCAAGTCGCTTGCCGCGCTCCATCGAGCTGTTGCGCATAGTGTCGGTGATGCCCGGGCCGTTGTCGTCCACTTGCATGGTAAGTAATTGATCACTTAGGTGCGCGGTCACGGTTACTGTGCCGTCGCCGTACTTGCATGCGTTGTCCAATAAGTTGCCGGCCAACTCCATTAAGTCTTCCTCGTCGCCGATAAACGCGATATCGGCGGGTACGTCGAGATTGATACTTAAACCTTTGTCCCGGTAAATTTTCTTAAGCGAATCGACTAGGCGCTCAAGCGTTAGCCGTAGCGGTATTTGTGAGCCACTACCGGCGTGCTCGCTTACCGCTTTTTGCAGTTGGTACCGGACGACTTTTTCCATGCGTTCCACCTGTTGATTAACGTGTTGTTGATAGTCTTCCCTGTCGCTGGTGGCTTTGAGTACCGCCAGCGGTGTTTTTAGACTGTGGGCTAAATCATTAACCCGGTTGCGATAGCGCGCGCGCAGTTGGGTCTCACGCGATAATACTTCATTCAGCCTGTCGACCACTTGTTGAATCTCGCGCGGATAATGGCCTATAAGCGTTTGGCTGGCGCCGCTGCGCATTAAACCCAAAGACTGCGCCAAGCGGGCCAAAGGTGCAAGGGCCCAGCCGGTCAGTAGTACTTGAGTGGCGAGCAGCGCCAGCGCGACCAGCCCCAGTCCCTGCCATAGTTGGGTGCGGTAGGCGGCTAGGGCGAGCCGAAAGCTGTCGGTGTCGTGCAGTATGGCAAAACGGAATGGGTGAGTAATGCCGCGATCGTCTTCCCATAAAGTGTCAAATTGGGCAAAAAAGTAGTGATCGGTGCCGATCTTGCTGCGCCGAAAGTGCATTTGACCGGGGCGCCACTGAGGCGAAAAATCGGCAAAGCCCGGTGCGGGACTGAGTAGGCGGCTGGAGTTGGAGCGCCAGACTAGATGGCTGTGCGTGTTGTACACAAACGCGGCAATGCCTGAGGTGTTCTGCTCAAGGTCGGGCTCTATAAGTGTCTCGGGTAGCTCTAGGTGCACGCCGTTGTGGGTTGGGCTAAGCTCAGCCAGACTAAACAGTAAATAAAAGTAGCGCTCTAACCGCACTTGTTCGGCGGCCTCCAGGCTATTGCGGTAGGCGCGATCGAGCGCGACCCCGGCGATTATAAGCACCACTGGCAATACCAATAGCGAGCCAATCAGCAGCCGAGCCTTAAGGGTGGCGCGTGCCACGTTAAGGCTCTCGGCTTGAGTTGGGGGTTAGGTTAAAGCGATACCCCAAACCACGCAGAGTGCTGATGGGGGTGAGGCTGCCGTCGGGGTCGAGCTTTTTGCGCAGCCGCCCAATAAATACCTCGATGACGTTGCTGTCGCGGTCGTAATCTTGCGCGTAAAGGTGTTCGGTGAGCTCGGTTTTGGACAGCGTTTTTCCGGCGTTGAGCGCTAAATACAGTAAGGTGTTGTACTCGTAACTGGTGAGCTCGATGGGCCGCTCTTCGAGGGCGACGGTTTTGGCATCGGTGTCGATACTTAAAGGGCCAAACGCCAACCGGTTTTGCGCGGCGCCGTGAGCGCGGCGCAATAATGCTTGTACTCGTGCGCGCAGCTCCTCGGGGTGAAACGGCTTGGTAAGGTAATCATCGGCGCCGGCCTCAAGCCCTTTGACTTTGTCCTGCCACGCGTCGCGAGCGGTGAGTACCAAAACGGGCGCATCGCGGCCATTGGCACGCAACTGGGCGATTAGGCTAAGGCCGTCAATCTCGGGCAGGCCAAGGTCGATAATTGCCAAGTCATAATCGTATTCGCTGGCCATAAACAGGCCATCGCGGCCATCACTGGCGCCATCGACCGCGTAACCTTCCACGCTTAGCTGGCGGACCAGCTCAGTGCGCAGTGCGCTGTCATCCTCGACAATCAGTAAGCGCATAAAGCATCCCTTGTGGTTTGAGTGGTTATTGCAGTGGCCGGCCGTTGCCTGCGTCGATAAGCACCGAGTGGATGCGGCCGTTGCTTTGCAGTAGCTTGACTCGAAACGCCGCTCGCCCCTGTACGCTTACCTGTTTTACGTCGATCACTTTACCGCCGTATAGCTTGCTGGCAATTTGGCCTGCTTTGGCGGCGCTGATGGCACACTGGGCGCTGCCCGCGGCAACCGGGTTTGCAAGGTGGCCCGCTAGAGTGGGTGCGCCCGGCGCGGCGACGGCCATTGAAGTGGCGAGTAACAGGCCCGCGATAATGCAAATGAGTCGAATCATAGTCTGTGGTCAGCGCTGTGAGTGTGAAAGACCATTGTACTGTGCCTTAGCCTTAGTTCGAAAGCTCGCCAGGTGACGCTGGTGTGGTTGGTGGGCGCAATATTGGCTGGCATTATGAGTCCGAAGGCTAACGTAAATATTTAGCAGTACCCTAGAGTAGCCCGCTGAGCCTGAACCGGCGCTGAAAATAATGGGCTTGATGCGCTTTGGCGGCACTGGATACACACGTTTTTCTCGCGTCCGGTTTAAATATGCCCGCTTTTGTGGCAAAACCCGCAAAATACCTGTGTAAACAGGTATAATCGCCGCTATTTTCCCGCATATTTTAAAAGACAGGTTTACGGCATGTTGGATACGGTTTCGGTAGCAGAGTATATGACTCAGGTCGGGCGCGAAGCGCGCGCCGCCTCGCGGGCGCTGGTAGCGGCCAGCACCGGTGTTAAAAACGAAGCGCTGCAAGCAATGGCGCGTGAGCTTGATGCCGCGCGCGACACGCTTGCCACAGAAAACGCCAAAGATTTAGACGCCGGCCGCAAGAATGGTTTGGACGCAGCGTTGCTGGACCGCTTGGCGCTGAAGCCCGCCACGATTGATGGCATGATCGAAGGTTTGCGCCAAGTCGCGGCGCTGCCCGATCCCTGCGGTGAAATTACCGATATGAGCTACCGCCCCAGTGGTATCCAAGTGGGCAAAATGCGCGTGCCATTGGGCGTGGTGGGCATTATTTATGAGTCTCGCCCCAATGTGACCATCGATGCCGCGAGCTTGTGTCTTAAATCGGGTAATGCGGCTATTTTGCGTGGCGGCAGTGAGGCGATTCACTCCAATCGCGCAATTGCCGAGTGTATTGCCCGTGGCCTTAGGGCGGCGGGGTTGCCCGAGGCCTGCGTGCAAGTGGTACAAACCACCGATCGTGCGGCCGTGGGCGCGCTGATTACTATGCCGGAGTTTGTTGATGTGATTGTACCGCGCGGCGGCAAAGGCCTAATCGAGCGGATCTCCCGTGAGGCATCGGTGCCGGTCATCAAGCATTTAGACGGTATTTGCCATGTGTACATTGATGCCAAAGCCGACCTCGACAAAGCCTTTGCCATTGCGCTAAACGCCAAAACTCACCGCTACGGTGTGTGTAACGCGATGGAGACGCTATTGGTGGATGCGGCGGTAGCCGAGGCAATTTTGCCACGTCTGGCTGATGCCTACCGTGCCGAGGGCGTCGAGCTGCGCGGCTGTGAAAAAACCCGTGCGCTTGTTACCGCCAACGCCGCCTCCGACGAGGATTGGGCGACCGAATACTTGGCGCCGGTGCTGTCTATTAGAATCGTGGATTCGCTGGAAGAGGCGATGGATCATATCGCTCGTTACAGCTCGCAGCATACCGAATCTATCGTGACGGAAGATTACAGCCGCGGCCGGCGTTTTATTACCGAAGTGGATTCCAGCTCGGTCATGATCAACGCCTCGACCCGCTTTGCCGACGGCTTTGAGTACGGCTTGGGCGCCGAAATCGGTATCTCGACCGATAAAATTCACGCCCGGGGCCCAGTGGGGCTAGAAGGGTTAACCTCGCAAAAATGGATCGTTTTTGGCGATGGCCAGATTCGTCGTTAGGCCGGGGGACGCTAGCGGGTTGCGAGTTATTTTGCTGTGAGAAAAAAAGTCGCCATTTTTGGCGGTACCTTTAACCCGGTGCACAACGGCCATTTACGCTTGGCGCTGGATCTGGTGCAGCAGCTGGGGTTTGACGAGATGCGCCTGGTGCCTTGCCATATCCCAACGCACCGGGCTGATCCCGGGGTGGCCAGTGCTCGGCGCGCACAGATGGTGACGCTGGGTATTGCCGGCAACCCCAGTTTGCAAATGGACGACCGGGAGCTTGTGCGCGGTAGTGCGTCTTACTCGGTTGACACCTTGTCGCAGCTGCGCGCCGAACGCGGCGGCGAGTGCTCCCTGACGTTAGTGATGGGGCTGGATGCCTATTTGGGATTGCCCCAGTGGCACCGCTGGCGCGAGCTGTTGGAGTTTGCCCATTTGTTGGTGGTGAATCGTCCGGGGTATCAGTTGCCAGCGGGTGGCGAGCTGGCCGAGTTTGATCGCATCTACAGCGCCGGGGCCGAAGCGTTATCTGCCGCGCCTGCCGGGGTTGTGGTGCACCTTGATATACGGGCGCTGGATATCAGTGCCACTGAAATTCGCACACTTACGGCGGCGGGGTTGTCGACGCGCTTTTTATTGCCCGAGTCGGTGCGCCGCTATATTGCCGAGCAACAACTTTACGGAGCGCGAGACGACTGTTAAGTCGCGCGTTCCTTTTGGATTTACACACGCACTTTACGAAACATAAATAGGTAACCAATGTCAGACTCAATCAACGCCCTTATCTTGGAAGCTCTGGAAGATTTAAAAGCTCGCGATGTCGCCGAGGTAGATGTGCGTGACAAAAGCGATGTCATGGACACCATGATTATTGCCACGGGTACGTCAAATCGCCATATCCGCTCTATGGCTGTGCATGTGATCGAAGAGTCTAAAAAAGCCAATATGGCGCCGCTGGGGTCCGAGGGGTTAGAGGGCAGCGACTGGGTACTGGTGGACTATGGCGATACCGTGCTCCATGTGATGCTGCCCGAAGCGCGTGAGTTTTACGACCTTGAGAAGTTGTGGTCGGTATCGCCGGCAAACCGCACCGAAGACTAGGCCTAAGCCATGCGCATACGACTGATTGCCGTGGGCAGCAAAATGCCCGGCTGGGTACAAGAGGGCTATAACGAGTACGTTAAGCGCTTGCCGCGCGGCGATCTGGAGTTAGAGCTGGTCGAGCTACCCTTGGCCCCGCGCGGTAAAAATAGTGATATTCAGCGAGCCATGGAGCGGGAGTCGGACGCAATCCGCGCGGCTATTGGCAAAGGAGATCGGGTGGTTGCGCTGGATGTGAAAGGCAAAAGCTGGGGTACTGAGCAACTGGCCGAGCAACTAGCCGCTTGGCGTATGGATGGCCGCCATGTCAGTTTACTGATTGGCGGGCCCGATGGTTTAGCCCCTTCGGCACTGGCACTGGCCGAGCAGCGCTGGTCATTGTCGGCGTTAACTTTGCCGCATCCATTGGTACGGATTGTACTGGCCGAGCAGTTGTATCGGGCGTGGACGATTTTGCATAACCACCCTTATCACAAATAACACGAAGGCGCGTCGAGCGCTGGGTAGGATCTGACACCCCTATGTCCGAAGCGAGACACTTTAAAGATCACCACCGCGAGGCGCGTTTGTTTTTTGCGCGCACGTTGTTTGCCGGTGTGGTGATTGTGCTGCTGACGGGCATGTTGATTTTGCGTTTTTATTCGTTGCAAGTCGATCATCATGACGACTATGTCACTCAGTCCGATCGCAACCGCGTGCATGTCTTGCCTATCCCGCCTACCCGAGGGCTTATTTACGATCGCAATGGTAAGTTGCTGGCCGAAAACCGAGCCAGCTACACCTTGTCTATTGTCCACGAGCGGGTGCCCGATCTCGCCGAGACACTAGAGTTTCTCGCAACGCTGGTGGATATCAGCCCCAACGATATCGAAAAATTTAACGATCAGCTGCGTCAACGGCGCCGACCGTTTGATGCGGTGCCGCTGCGCTTTGGCTTAACCGAGGAAGAGCTGGCGCGACTGGCGGTTAATGAATTTCGCCTTGACGGGGTCGAGGTGCACGCGCAGCTGGTGCGTTACTACCCGGAAGGTGACCTGTTTGCCCACTCTATTGGTTACGTGGGCCGTATTAATGAAAACGAATTGTCGGGGTTTAGCTCCGAGGAGTATCAGCGCTATAGTGGCACGCACTCAATCGGTAAGATTGGCTTAGAGCGCTCGTACGAATCCGAGCTGTTGGGTGAGGTGGGCTACCAAAACGTAGAGACTAATGCTCGGGGTCGGGTGTTGCGTATTCTGGACAGCAGTGACCCTAAGCCTGGCAGTGATTTGACGCTGCACCTTGACTCCGAGCTGCAAAAAGAAGCCTTGGCCGCACTGGAGGGACACCGTGGTGCAGTGGTTGCCATCGATGTCGCGACTGGCGGTGTGTTAGCCGCCGTGAGTGCGCCGAGTTTTGATGCCAATTTATTTGTGACGGGTATTAGTTTTAAAGATTATCGTCAGCTCAATCAGTCTCGCGATTTACCCTTGTTTAATCGCTTTTTGCAGGGACAGTACCCACCGGGTTCCACCATCAAGCCGGTGGTAGCCATGGGCGGCTTGCACTACGACATTATTACCCCCGAGACAACGGTATACGATCCGGGCTATTACAAACTGAAAGGCAGCTCACGGCTGTATCGTGATTGGAAGCGTTGGGGGCACGGCGAAAAGGTCGATTTTAAGCAGGCCATTGCTGAGTCGTGCGATGTATATTTTTACGATCTCGGTTTTAATATGGGCATCGATAAAATGCACAGCTTTGGCTATCAGTTTGGATTGGGGCAAAAAACTGAGATCGACTTGCCCAATGAGCGCCGCGGCATTTGGCCTTCACGGGACTGGAAACGCGGTGCCCGTGGCGAACCGTGGTATCCGGGTGACAGTTTAAATGTGGCGATCGGTCAGGGCGATGTGTTGGCAACGCCGCTGCAACTGGCCTCTATGGTGGCCACGATTGCCCATCGCGGTGTGCGGTTGCGGCCGCAGTTGGTGGCCTCGGTGGGGGGCGAGCCGCGCCCGCCCATCGTCGATCAGAAAGTGGATGTGGAAGCCTCGGTCATGGAGCTCGGCGTCGAGGCAATGGCCGAGGTGGTGCACGGTCAGCACGGCACCGCGCGGCGAATCGCCGACGGTGCTAAATACCGTATGGCGGGAAAATCCGGTACCGCTCAGGTGGTGGCGATTGCACAAAACGCTGAGTACGATTCGGACGCCCTCAGTGAGCGCAACCGGGATCACGCTTTGTTTGTGGGGTTTGCGCCCTTGGAAAACCCTAAAATTGCGCTGGCGGTATTGTTAGAAAATGCCGAGTCAGGTTCTGGCGCGGCAGCACCAGTGATGCGACGGGTATTTGATGCGTGGCTGTTAGATGAAAACGGCGAGCTAAAGGAGTCACCCTAAGAGTGCCTAACCAAGACTTTCTTCGTCGCCTGCCCGAGTCTGATCGCGCCTTGCGCAAGCGCGACCGCTTGCAGCAGCGCCTACATGTCGATTTTTGGTTGCTATTATTGCTGCTCACCATTACCGCCGGCGGCTTGGTGGTGCTGTTTAGCGCCAGTGACCAGTCTCTGGCTACGCTCAAGCGCCAAGGTATTTATTTTGCGCTCGCTTATTTTGTCATGATTGTGGTGGCGCAAGTGCCTGTGCATTTTATGCGCCGCATGGCTCCCTGGGCCTATGCCGTAGGGGTGGTTTTATTGGTGTTGGTGGTGTTACACGGGGTTGGCGCTAAGGGCGCGCAGCGCTGGCTAAGTTTGGGCAGCTTTCGTTTTCAGCCCTCGGAAGTGATGAAGTTGGCAATGCCCATGACGATTGCCGCTTATCTTGGGCAACGACATTTGCCCCCGGTGTTTAAACATGTATTTTGGACCCTCGCGTTGGTGGCCGTGCCTACCGTACTTATTATTAAACAGCCGGACTTAGGCACCTCAATTTTGGTGGCCGCCTCAGGTTTGATGGTGCTGTTTTTTGCCGGTTTGTCGTGGCGCTACATACTTGCGGCGGTG
The DNA here is from genome assembly GCF_963972205.1 of uncultured Gilvimarinus sp. Classification (NCBI taxonomy): domain Bacteria; kingdom Pseudomonadati; phylum Pseudomonadota; class Gammaproteobacteria; order Cellvibrionales; family Cellvibrionaceae; genus Gilvimarinus; species uncultured Gilvimarinus sp. The sequence continues at coordinate 354,539 of NZ_CAXAUC010000002.1, forward strand.
ACGGTTTTATTGGCGAGCCTGTGGCCGCTGTGGCATTTTGTCTTGCACGATTACCAAAAAAAACGTGTGCTGACACTGCTTAACCCCGAAGCTGACCGTTTGGGGGCGGGTTGGAATATCATTCAATCTAAAACCGCGATTGGCTCTGGTGGCGTGCCGGGTAAAGGCTGGCTGCACGGCACGCAATCGCACCTCGATTTTTTGCCGGAAGGGCACACTGATTTTATTATCGCGGTATTGGCGGAAGAGTTTGGCCTGATTGGCGTGCTGGTGTTGCTGGCCCTTTATATTTTGGTCGTGCTGCGCGGCATGTTGATTGCTGTGCGTGCGCAAGACAGCTTTGGTCGCTTATTAGCGGCCAGTATTACGTTGACCTTTTTTGTCTATGTGTTCGTTAATATCGGTATGGTGTCCGGTTTGTTGCCGGTGGTGGGTGTTCCCCTGCCGCTAGTAAGTCAGGGGGGGACCTCAATTGTGACTTTGCTGGCGGGTTTTGGGATTTTAATGGCGATTGCCACCGAGCCGCGCAAGGTAATCCGTTAGCTATGGCGGGCGAATACCGTGTTTGTTTATCTATAGAGCTTGTCAGGAGGCACTTTGCTGTTTACTCGTTGTAGGTCGGTTGCCCGTGTCTGGCACTGGTGGTTGCCGGTGTTGTTGTTAGCAAGTGCTGCCCGCGCGGATTACACGCAGAGCCCAGAGGCGCAAGTGTTTATCGAGCGTATGGTGAGTGAGCACAATTTTACGCGCGAGTCGCTACAGGCGTTATTTGCGCAAGCCGAGAAGCGCCAACCGATTCTCGATGCGATATCCCGACCGGCCGAAAAAACCAAAAGCTGGGCCGACTACCGCAAAATTTTTATTAAAGAGGCGCGCATTGAAGGTGGCGTAACCTTTTGGCGCGATAACGCCGAGGCGTTGGCTCGTGCTGAGCAAGAGTTTGGCGTACCGGCGGAGTATATTGTTGCCATTATTGGTGTCGAAACATTGTATGGGCGCATTACTGGCAACTACCGGGTGATGGATGCCCTGAGCACCCTGGCGTTTAACTACCCGCCGCGCAGTGAGTTTTTTACCCGCGAGCTTGAGCAGTACCTGTTGCTCACCCGTGAGCATCAGCAAGACCCCTTGGCCCATAAGGGGTCTTATGCCGGGGCAATGGGTTTTGGGCAGTTTATGCCTTCCAGTTACCGTCACTACGCAGTGGATTTTGACGGCGATGACTTACCGGATATTTGGGAGAACTTAACCGACGCTATTGGCAGCGTGGCAAATTATTTTAAAAGTCATGGCTGGCAGCGCGGTGAGCTTGTGACGCTGCGCGCGCGCCCTGACGATACGTTAGATAGCGCTATCGTGTTTAACCAAATCGTGCCGCCCGAGCGTACCATTGGGCAATGGCGCGAGGCAGGTCTGCAACCTATTCGTCATGTTCCCTCTGAGGTGAAAGCGCTGGCGGTTAAGCTCGATGGCTCATTGGGCGATGAATACTGGTTGGGGTTTAACAATTTTTACGTCATTACGCGTTACAACCGCAGCCATATGTACGCCATGGCGGTGCACCAGTTGGCCGAGGCAATTGCGCGGGCGCACCGCGAGAGTGGAGGTGCGCGTGAATAAAGTATGGTGGTTGGCTTTAGCTGTTGTGATCTTAGCGGGCTGCTCCAGTAACAGCAGTAAACCCCCGAGCCGCTATCATATCGATCAGGATGTCGGGCCGGACCGTGAAGTGGATTTATCCCATGTCCCCGATGCCGTGCCGAAGGTGGAGCCCCGCACTCGCGCCGGCAACAAAAACCCGTATACCGTATTGGGCAAAACCTATTACCTAATTGAGGATGAGTCCAGTTATAAAGAGCGTGGCAACGCCTCCTGGTATGGTAAAAAGTTTCATGGGCACAAAACCTCCAATGGTGAAACCTACGATATGTACGCCATGACGGCCGCCCATAAAACTCTGCCGATTCCGTCCTATGTGCGGGTTACCCACCTAAAAAACGGCCGCAGTGTGGTGGTGCGGGTCAATGACCGCGGCCCGTTTCATCAGGGGCGTATTATCGATTTAAGCTACGCTGCCGCGCAGCGCCTGGGAATTTCTAAAACCGGCACCGGACCGGTTGAGGTAGAGATTATTGTGCCGGGTGATACGCCACCGCCACCTCTGAAGCCCGATGATCGCCCCGCGAGTCACGCCGATGGTTTTTACCTGCAGGTGGGGGCGTTTTCCAGCGCGGCGAGCGCCAAGCGCTTGCGCGATAAAGTGGCGTCGTCGATGAATTCTCGGGTGTTTATCAGTGAGTTTAACGCGGCCAAACCCTTGTATCGGGTGCGTATTGGCCCGCTAACTGATGAGCAGGAGGTCAATCGTGTGCGCGAGCAGCTTCCGGCGGTGGGTGTTTACAACAGCCACCTTGTGAAAGATTGAGCAAAGCTGCCGTCCACGGTGTCTTTGCGTTACACTTTACCAACCCTTTGCCTGACTAACTGACTTAAAGACTGGATATTCATGTTTGCCAAAACTTTAGCCGCTTGCGGCCTATTTACCCTCGCTCTTGTTGCTAATGCTCAGCAGGTGTTAATCCCTGCGCCGCCGCAATTGGCCTCCTCCGCTTATTTATTGCTGGACGCCGATACCGGTAAGGTTATTGTTGAAGAAAACGCCGACGAGCAGCTGCCGCCGGCGAGCTTAACTAAGATGATGACCAGTTACATTGTGACCTCGGAGCTAGAAAATCAGCGGATTAGTGAAGAGGATCTGGTCAATATTAGCGTGGCTGCCTGGAAGATGGGCGGCTCGAAAATGTTTGTTCGTGAAGGCACCCAAGTGTCAGTGATCGACTTACTGCGCGGTGTTATCGTGCAATCGGGTAACGATGCCAGTGTGGCATTGGCGGAGCATATCGCCGGTGGTGAAGACGCGTTTGCCGATGTGATGAACCAGACGGCCAGCTTGCTGGGCATGACGAACAGCCACTTTGTGAATGCCACCGGCTGGCCTGCCGAAGGGCACCTGACGACGGCGCGGGATTTATCCCTGTTGGCGCGGGCGATTATCAAGGATCACCCGCAGTATTACGATTTGTATAAAGAAAAGTACTTTTCTTACAACGGTATTAACCAGCCTAACCGCAATCGCCTGCTGTTTCGCGACGACTCGGTCGATGGTTTGAAAACCGGCCATACCGAGGCCGCCGGTTATTGCTTGGTCGCGTCGGCCAAGCGTGGCGACACCCGTTTGATTTCGGTCGTGATGGGTACTGCGAGTGAGGACGCCCGCGCGGCTGAGACGCAAAAGCTGTTGGCGTATGGTTTTCGCTACTTTGAGAACCAGACACTGTATAGCGCGGGTGACGTAATTGAAAACGCCCGCATTTGGTACGGCGAGGCCGACCAGCTGGCGCTTACCTTGGCCGAAGACGTGATGCAGACCATTCCCCGGGGGAGTCGCGGCAGTATTGAAGTTGCGCTGCAATTGCCCGATACACTTAAAGCGCCCATTAAGAAAGGTGAACAAGTGGGAACCTTAACGCTGACCTTGAACGGTGAGACGTTGGCCGAAGTGCCCGCAGTAGCTCAAGCCGCTGTACCTGAGGCGGGTTTTTTCGCTCGAATTGTTGACGCTATTAAGTTGTTTATCTCCGACTTGCTGAGCTAGAAGCTTATTGAGTTAACCGCATTGTGTCTGACGGCTGCAGCTGTCAGGCACAATGTTTGTTACAATTGCCCGCTGTTGCCATAGCGAGGTCTCAATCCGTGCAAGAACCCCCCAAAATTGAATTTCCCTGTCCCGGTTACCCCATCAAAGTGTTAGGTGAGGCGGGCGACACCTTGTACTCGTTGGTTATGGAGGTGATGGATGAGCACGCCCCGGGCTTTGATCGCGAGCGCACCACTGTTAAAGACAGTGGAAAAGGTCGCTTTCAGTCAGTAACGGTATATATCACCGCCACGGGTGTCGAGCAGCTTGAAACAATTCACCAGGCCCTGCGAGCAAACCCCGTTACCAAAGTTGTCCTGTGACCGCTGAAGTTGATCAACTAGAGGTTCATGATCTGGACCGGCGCGATTACCTGAGCGTTTGGCACGAGATGTCGGCGTTTACCAGCAACCGTGGGCCGGACACTAGGGATCAGCTTTGGTTAGTAGAGCACGCACCGGTTTTTACTCAGGGGCAGGCGGGAAAGCCCGAGCATCTGTTGGCGCTGGAGGGAATTGAGCTGGTACAGAGCGACCGCGGTGGCCAGGTGACTTATCACGGTCCGGGCCAGTTAGTGGCGTATCCACTATTGGACTTGCGTCGTCGCAAGCTGGGTGTCCGTGAATTGGTCACTTTGATCGAGCAAATTATTGTCGCGGTGTTAGCTCGTTTTGCGATAGATGCGTACGCGCGACCGGATGCCCCGGGGGTTTACGTCGACGGCGCCAAAATAGCCTCTTTGGGTTTGAGGGTCAGGCGCGGCTGTAGTTTTCATGGTTTGGCGCTGAATGTAGCCATGGACTTAGCGCCGTTTGAGCAGATCAACCCCTGCGGTTACGCTGGGCTGCAAATGACCGACATGGTCAGCCTAGGCGCCAGTTCCTGCACCATGGCGGCGGTTAAATCGGCGCTTGTCGATGAGTTTGTACAGAAATTGGGCTATAAAACCGCTATAATGCCTGCCCTTTAATGGTTGGCGCCCTGTGTCAGGTGCGTACACGCCTAACAATCTTTGCATCAACGGCCATTGGCCCGAAAGAGTTTGACTATGACGATTGAAATACCCGATATCCAGCCTGTAAAACGCACACGCCGCTACAAGCAAGGCGAGAAGCTGCGTGACGCGGACAAAGTTGAACGGATTCCGGTAAAAGTCATCGCCTCCGACGCAGTCGAAGTGCCGCGTAAACCCGACTGGATTCGGGTCCGTGTGCCGGCCTCGCCAGAGGTTGATCGCATTAAAAAATTGCTGCGCAAAAATGGCTTGTCGTCGGTGTGCGAAGAGGCCAACTGCCCCAACCTGGGTGAGTGCTTTAGTGGCGGTACCGCCACCTTTATGATTATGGGGGATATTTGCACACGCCGCTGTCCGTTTTGCGATGTGGGCCACGGTAAGCCAAATGCGCTGGATGCCAATGAGCCGATTAAGTTGGCCGAGGCGATTGCCGAGTTGCGGTTAAAATACGTCGTAATCACTTCGGTGGATCGTGATGATTTGCGCGACGGTGGTGCCGGGCATTTTGCCGATTGTATTCGCGAATCCCGCCAGCGCTTGCCTAATTTGCAGGTAGAAATTCTGACCCCGGATTTTCGTGGGCGCATGGAGCCGGCGCTGGATATTTTAGAGCGCGAGGCCCCCGATGTGTTTAACCACAACCTCGAAACTGTGCCACGCCTGTATCGCCAGTCGCGCCCTGGTGCTAACTACGAGTGGAGCCTTAAGCTGTTATCGGAGTATAAAAAGCGTCGCCCGGATGTTTTGACTAAATCTGGTCTGATGGTGGGCTTGGGCGAGACCAAAGAGGAGATTTTTCAGGTAATGCGCGATATGCGCGAGCACAATATTGATATGCTCACCATTGGCCAGTACTTACAGCCTTCAAAAGATCATTTGCCGGTCGATCGCTACGTGCACCCAGATGAGTTTGATGAGTATACGGCGCTCGCTAAAGAGCTAGGCTTTACCCGCGCTGCCTGTGGCCCGCTGGTGCGCTCCAGTTATCATGCGGATAAACAAGTGCAGGGTGACGACGTCCAGCAGTGGTCTGGCGTCACACACTAATTGCAGGTGGAGCGCGAGCTTGCTTGGCACCGGGTAAGTCTTGCGAGTTGCCCGGACTACCTGGATCAGGTGGCGATATGGCATCATCGCGAGTGTTTACGCCAAGGGCTGCAAAGCCATCAAAATAAGCGCCGTGAGCGTTTGCTGCAGCATTTGATCGGTTGCGCTTGTGTACCGCAAACATGGCTGGCACTTGAGCCGGGCAGTGGTGATTTAATCGGCTGTGTCAGCGTGGTGAGCTATCATTTAGGTGCTCGCCCTGGCACCCCCCAGGCAGATACCCCTTTGTGGTTGAGTAATCTTTTTGTCGCTCCTGAATGGCGCCGGCAGGGTGTCGCCAGCGGTTTAATTGAGGGGGTTCGGCAGTTCTCCCGCGAGCTGGGCATGACAGGTTTGTGGTTGACGGCTACTGACCAATCGGAGTTTTATCGACGCCGGGGTTGGCAATTAGTGCGCCGAGCTAAGCTCGGTGGGCGTTGGGTTAATGTTATGACTCACGCGCTCGGCGATACGCCATAAAATCATCGACATGGTCGGTAAAAACCGCATCCGCGCCTATATCTTCTAGCCTTTGCCACTCATCTGGGTGGTTGGCGGTATAAACCCAATGTTTAAATCCTCGGCGGTGAATATCCTCACTGAATGCTCGACTGCAAGCTTCTTGCGCCGTGTTGCAGGAGTAAGCCGCCAGCGATGTCGCGCAAGCGGCGTAATCAAGAGGCTCGCTGGCGAGCAAAACTCCACGTTTAAGGCTGGGCAGTAGACGCTTGGCTCGAAACAGTTCGTGATGATTAAAGCTTGATAAAATAATGTGCTCTAGGCTTCCGCCGGTCGTTGCACGTTGCTCTTGTAGGGTTTTGATGACGGCATCGGCGGCATTGGCATTTTTAATTTCGATGTTCAATAAACATTGCTCACCGACGAGCTCGAGAACTTGTTGCAGCGTTGGTAACGGCTCGCCGTTATCCAGCCGGGCATTGTCGAGCTGCTCTCGGCTACAGCTCCATAGTGCGCCGCTGCCGCTGGCAACCCGGCCCAAGCGGTGGTCGTGAGTAATGTATAGCTTATTTTGTAAGTGCCATACATCTACCTCAATACCGCTGCAGCCGCTGTTAAGTGCACGGGTAATTGCGGCAAGTGAGTTTTCGGGTAAATCATTGCCGGGGCCGCCGCGGTGGGCGATACACAGTAGGGACATAACGGTTTAATCCTGTTGTTGCGTGACGGGCAATAGCCTAGCATAGCCGCCTGCCTACCTTGGTGGCGTTTAGCTTGTACAGTATTCAAATTTACCTGAGTTGGAAAGGAGTGTGGCGTGTTAAAAGTGTTGCTGCTAAGTGGCTGTATAGTGGTTTTTTTGTTGTTGGCGCGGTTAGTGGATCGAGTGGTGCGGGATCTCGCCATTAAACGCTCGGTCAGCTTGTATCGTGTGGAGTACATCAACAAAGTCACGCATTTTGCGCTGCTGTTCTGCGCCATTGTGGTTATCTGCTTGGTACTGGGGTTAGGTTATGGCGATGTCACGCTGTTTTTGTCGTCGATCTTTGCTGTTGTGGGGATTGCGCTGTTTGCCCAGTGGTCCATATTAAGCAATATCACCGCCAGTGTGATTATCTTTTTTGGTTTTCCCTACCGAGTGGGCGATCGCATTCAAGTGCTTGATCCGGACTTTAAAATGACCGGTGTTATCAGCGAGATCACCATGTTTCACGTCATTATCCGGTTAGATGATGGCAACACCGTTACTTACCCTAACTCGGTGATGTTACAGCGGGCAGTGTTAAAAGTGGATAGCGCAACGCCTTTGCCGCCGCCGGAAGAGGGGTAAACCTTTACCTCGCGCGTTTGCGGTTAACGTTCTAGATGGCTGCACCACGGGTGCAGTCTTTGATGGTAGCGCTCAGGTAAGTAAAGGCGGCGCCGCTGCAGGTCGGGTGCCGCCGGTGCAAACGGTAGTTTATATCTCGGACGTTATTGTCGCTTAGCTGGTGTGATTGGCTCGGCAGGCGCCTCACCCTTCCCGGCTGCCAAGAGCGCTAGCTTAACACTTGTCCGATAGACCGGCTTACATAGTCGAGGTTGGCGCTGTTAACGCCGGCAATGTTTACGCGGCTGTTATCGGTCATATACACGCTAAACTCATTTTTTAAGCGAGTCACTTGCGCGGTACTTAACCCTAAAAAGCTGAACATGCCTCGTTGCTGGGCAATAAAGCTAAAGTCCATTTGCTGTTGGGTGCTATTGAGTGCGCCCACCAGTTGTTCGCGCAAGCCACTGATGCGCTCGCGCATATCGGTTAGCTCCTGTAGCCATAGGGCATGCAAACTTTCACTGTGATAAATAATGTCAACCAGCGAGCTGCCGTGGGCCGGTGGCATCGAGTATAGGCCGCGGGTGATACTCAGTATCTGGCTCAGGCTGGCCGCCGCCCCGGTGGCGGAAGGCGCAACAATGCTGAGGCTGCCGGTGCGCTCGCGGTAAAGTCCCAAGTTTTTTGAGAAAGACGTGGCAAGGATCAGCTCAGGCAGCTGGTCGGCCATGAGTCGCACGCCGTAAGCGTCCTCGACGATGCCGTCGCCAAAACCTTGGTAAGCCATATCGATAAATGGCGTAAAGCCGCGCTCGGCGGCAAGCTCGGTAATTTGTTGCCACTGGTTAGGGGTTAAATCAGCCCCACTCGGGTTGTGGCAGCAGGCGTGCAGCAGGACTAAATCATCTTTGCCGGCTTGCTGTAAGGCCTCCAACATTGCGTCAAAATCGATGGCTTGCCGGTTAAAATCGTAATAAGGGTATTCTTTTAAGGTGATTCCGGCGCTGCTCAATAATGGAACATGGTTGCCCCATGTCGGGTTGCTGACCCAAATGGTGGCGTTGGGCTTGGCTTTGGCAATAAGCTCGGCAGCGGCCCGCAGGGCGCCGCAGCCGCCAGGGGTTTGAATGGTGGCTACCCGTTGATCGCGAACCACCGCATGCTGCTCGCCAAAAGCCAGCGCTGCGGCTGCGCGGTTGGCTCCTGGCACGCCGGCCGGTGGCGTATAGACCTTGCTGGACTCGTTTTGGTAGAGCTCGGCTTCAGCCTGCTTCACACAGGCTAAAATTGGAGTGTTTCCCTGTTCGGTTTTGTACACGCCAACCCCTAGGTCGACTTTGTCTGGGTTGGTATCGGCGTGGTAGGCGGCACTTAAGCCTAAAATAGGGTCGGCAGGCAGTAGTGGCAGCTCGGTGAGCATAGGGGCTCCTTGTGTAGGCAGTGGCAGCAAAAGATATGTGGCGTGGATAATAGCGCAAAATAACCGAGGGCGCAGAGTGGGGCAGTGGTTAGGTGGGGTTAAAAAAACCGCCGCACCGTTGAGGGAATGCGGCGGTCAAGCAAGCGACAGTACGTTGTGGAAGCGGTGTACTGCCGCGACATGCCTGTTAGTGGCAACAGGCCTAGTGCTGTGTGGAATGGCGACCCGTGGAGGAGTCGCCCAGCACTGTGGTGAGCATTGTCGCGCGGCCGGCTTTTACTGATTGGCAGCCAGTGGTGTTACGCTATCTTCCGGCGTCTCTTCTAGCAGCAGCTCGGGCTTGCCTTTACAGGCGCGGGCCAGCACGTCACTCTTGCCAGCCAGCAGCATGCCAATGGCTTCGCTGTGCTCTTCGCTAATACCTTTAACCGAGGTTTCGATCAGTTCGGTAATATTAGCGGCCAGTTCGAGCATTTTGTCGTGGGCTTCGGCGGCTTTTTTATCATCAAACATCTTTCCATCCCGGTCACATTTCCAAACGGCGACTACAGCCATGATTAATCTCCATTGCGATACTGTTTGAATGTACAGTATTTCTTTGCGGTGCCAATGTCAAGCGAATGGCTTCCGGGTGGGTGATTTGCCCTGTTCATTTGCCGATGGGCTAGCGATAATGGCGCACGATATTGATGCTATAAGTGAGTGAAGTGTGACAGAAACGCCGGAGCCTAAAACAGCGGAAAGTGCGGTTGCCCGCCCGGGTTTGCTGCGCTCTAGCAGTAAAGTAGGGGTTATGACGATGGCCTCGCGGGTGCTGGGGCTGTTGCGCGATGTGGTGTTCGCTCACACTATCGGCGCCGGCGGTGGCGCCGATGCGTTTTTTGTCGCTTTTAAAATCCCAAATTTTATGCGCCGATTATTTGCTGAAGGGGCATTTGCTCAGGCGTTTGTGCCGGTGTTGTCGGAGTATCGCTCGCAGGGCACACTGGCGGCGGTAAAAGCGCTGATTGATCGCGTTGCGGGCGGCTTGGGGTTGGTTTTGCTGCTGGTAACTGCGCTGGCGGTTCTGGGCGCGCCACTGGTAGCAACGGTGTTTGCCCCCGGCTTTCACTCTGATCCAACGCAGTTTGCACTCGCCACCGATATGATTCGGATTACTTTTCCCTACCTGATGTTGATCTCGCTAACAGGGCTTACTGGCGCGATTCTTAACAGCTACGACCAGTTTGCGGTACCGGCGTTTACCCCCGTGTTGCTGAATGTGTGTTTGATTGTGGCGGCGTTGTTGGCGGCGCCGCACTTTAACCCACCCGCGCTGGGGTTGGCCTGGGGGGTATTGGCGGCTGGTGTCGTGCAGCTTGTGTTTCAGTTGCCGTTTTTGGCGCGCTTGCAGCTACTGCCTTCGCCGAAGCTGGATTGGGCGGACCCGGGGGTAAAGCGTATTTTAGCGTTGATGGTGCCAGCATTGTTTGGGGTGTCAGTCAGTCAGATCAATCTAATGCTCGATACGATTATCGCGTCTTTGCTGCCCGGAGGCAGTATCTCTTGGTTGTATTACTCCGAGCGCTTGGCCGATTTGCCACTAGGGGTGTTCGCAATTGCCATTGCGACTGTGATTTTGCCCAATTTGTCGCGCCAGCACGCCGCTCGCGACCCGGGCAGCTTTGCTCACACACTCGACTGGGCGCTGCGGTTGATCTGTTTGATCGCTCTGCCAGCCATTGTCGCGTTGGTGATTCTGGCCGAGCCGATATTGGTCACTTTGTTTCAGTATGGCGCGACGAGCGCCGCCGATACCGCTATGGCGGCGCTTAGCTTGCGCGCTTACGCATTGGGGCTGTTGGCCTTTATGCTCATTAAGGTACTAGCGCCGGGTTTTTACGCGCGCCAAGACATGAAAACACCGGTGCGTATCGGCATTATTGCTATGGCGGTGAATATGGTGTTGAACATCGCCTTTGTGTTGCCGCTGCACTTTTATTGGCAGATCGGCCACGTGGGCTTGGCGTTGGCGACGTCGCTGGCCGCGTACGTCAACAGCTTTTTACTGTACCGTGGTTTGCGAAAATTAGGTGTCTATTGGCGCCATCAGGGGTGGCCGGCGCTTGGGCTGCAAATGGCGTGTGCTAATGTTGCTATGGCCGTGGTGCTGGTGGCGCTAATGCTCGTTTGGGGTGACTGGGAGGTTTGGTCGGCTGGGCAGCGAATTTGGCACCTAGCGCTGGTGTGTGCTGCGGGGGCCATCGTCTACCTAGCCGGGTTGTTGTTGACGGGTTTTAAACCGTCGAATTTGCGCCACGTCTCGCGCCACTAAGGTTGCTGCTGTATACTCACGCGTCAGATTTTCCGCCGTCAACAGGTTCCGTGTGAAGAGTCAGGCCCCAGAATTTATTCGCGGTTTATACAACCTGCGCGAGCGCCATCGGGGGTCTGTGGCCACCATTGGCACCTTTGATGGTGTTCACCTGGGGCATCAGGCCATACTGCGTCAACTCAAAGGCGTGTCCGAGCGCCTTAACTTACCCTCTGTGGTGATTTTGTTTGAGCCCCAGCCCCACGAGTACTTCTCTCGGGAGCGGGCTCCGGCGCGGCTGATGCGCCTGCGTGAAAAACTTGAGGCGCTGTTTGCCGCCGGTGTCGATAAAGTGTTGTGCCTGCAGTTTAACGAGGCGTTTCGCAGTTTGACGGCGCGCCAGTTTATCGACCGGGTGTTGGTCGATGGCCTGGGCATTCGTCATCTTGTGGTGGGCGATGATTTTCGCTTTGGCTGTGATCGTGCGGGTAACTACGAGCTGTTGCAACGTGTTGGCGCGCAGGGCTGTTTTGGGGTCACCGATACTTGTACCTTAACCCTCGCCGGTGAGCGAGTGAGCAGTACCCGGATTCGCCAACACCTGCAGGCCGGTGAATTTGCCCGGGCTGAGGCCTGCCTTGGTCGGCCCTACGCGATCAGTGGCCGGGTCGGTCACGGTAAAAAGCTGGGTCGTCAGTTGGGCGTGCCTACGGCCAATGTCCGCTTGCAGCGCTATCGTTCGCCGCTGTCGGGCGTTTTTGTGATCAGTGCCGAGTTGGCCGATGGCAAGTGTTACTCTGGTGTTGCTAACGTCGGGGCAAAGCCCACCATAGCGGGAGACCTGGAGCCCCTATTGGAGGTGCACCTGTTAAACTTTGACCGAGACATCTATGGTCAGCCTATAAAGGTGATGTTTCACCAGCGGTTACGAGCCGAGCAAAAATTTGCATCGCTTGCGGCACTAACCACACAATTGCAGGATGATATTCGTGGCGCCCAGGCTTATTTTGCTGCCGTGCCACCAGCGTCCACTGGATTACCCACTCTTAACTGACATTTGACTGAAGACAATGACTGATTACAAAGCAACCTTGAATTTGCCCCAAACGTCTTTTGCCATGAAGGCCAACCTGGCCCAGCGCGAGCCCGAGATGCTCAAAGCGTGGGCCAAAGAGGGTCTGTACGAACAGATCCGTGCCGCGCGTAAGGGACGTAAATCGTACATTTTGCATGATGGTCCGCCCTATGCGAATGGCGATATTCACATTGGTCATGCGGTTAACAAGATCCTTAAAGATATTATCGTTAAGAGCAAAACCCTAAGTGGGTTTGATGCCCCTTACGTGCCGGGCTGGGACTGTCACGGTTTACCGATTGAGCACAACGTCGAGAAAAAACACGGTAAAGCCGGTGTTAAGTTAGACGTTAAAGCATTTAGACAAAAGTGCCGCGAGTACGCCGCGCGCCAAGTTGATGGTCAACGTAAAGACTTTATGCGCTTGGGTGTGTTGGGCGACTGGCACAACCCTTACCTCACCATGGACTTTAAGTTTGAGGCGGATATTATTCGCGCTTTGGGCAAAATCGTCGACAATGGGCACTTGCAGCGGGGTTTTAAACCCGTTTACTGGTCTGTGGTGGGGGGCTCGGCACTGGCCGAAGCCGAGGTCGAGTATCAAGACAAAACCTCGTTTAGCATCGATGTGAAATTTGCTTTTGCCGACCAAGATGCCGCCGCCAGTGCGATTGATGATTTGAGCGGCAGTGGCCCACTGTCGGTGGTGATCTGGACCACGACCCCCTGGACGCTGCCGGCCAACCAGGCCGTTAGTGTTAACCCTGAGTTGGATTACGTTGTTGTGGCGGCTGCGGGCGAGCGTTTAGTGATGGCCGAAGGACTGTATGAGTCGGTTATGGCGCGTGCCGGCATCGAAGATTTTACCGTGGTAGGCCGAGCCAAAGGCGCCGCTCTTGAAGGGCAAAACTTGCTGCACCCGTTTTATGAACGCCAAGTTCCGGTGATTTTGGGTGATCACGTTACCCTTGATGCGGGTACTGGTTGTGTACACACAGCGCCCGATCACGGTATGGACGACTTTGTGGTGGGACGTAAATACGACATTGGTACACTAAACTATATCGATGATAATGGTCTGTACCGCGATCATGTGCCGGTGTTTGCCGGTGAGCATGTGTATAAAGTCGATGAAAAAGTCATCGACCTGCTCAAAGAAAAGAGCGCATTGTTTTTTGAAAGTAAAATCACCCACAGCTTTCCACATTGCTGGCGCACCAAAACGCCGTTAATTTTTCGTGCGACGCCGCAATGGTTTGTCAGCATGACCAAAAACGATTTACGTGGCCAGGTCGCAAAGTCGGTAGAGGGAGTGCAGTGGGTGCCCAACTGGGGGCGCGCACGTATCGACTCGATGCTGGAGTCCAGTCCCGATTGGTGTATCTCCCGTCAGCGCACTTGGGGCGTCCCGATCGCCTTGTTTGTCCACAAAGAAACCGGCGCACTGCACCCGCGTACGGACGAGCTAATCGAGCAAGTCGCGCTGCACGTGGAAAAAACCGGCATGGATGCTTGGTACGACCTAGATGCGGCGAGCTTATTAGGAAATGAGGCGAACGAATACGACAAGGTAACCGATACCTTGGATGTGTGGTTTGACTCTGGGGTTACGCACTATGCCGTACTTCAGCAGCGCGAATGCTTAAGCTACCCGGCCGATTTATATCTGGAGGGGTCCGATCAACACCGGGGCTGGTTTCAGTCATCGTTAAAAACGGCAATGGCCATGAACGGTACAGCGCCGTACAAAACCGTTTTGACCCACGGTTTTGTTGTCGATGCCGATGGCCGAAAAATGTCTAAGTCCATAGGCAATACCGTCGCGCCCCAAAAAGTCTTTAATGACTTGGGCGCCGATGTGCTGCGCCTGTGGGTGGCGGCCACTGACTTTAGCTCAGAGATGAGCGTCTCGGAAGAAATTTTAAAACGCACCGCTGACTCGTACCGGCGTATTCGCAATACCGCGCGGTTTATTTTGTCTAACCTAAACGGCTTTGATCCAGCTACCGATCTAGTGGCGGAAAATGAGTTGCTGGCACTTGATCGCTGGGTGGTGGGCCGCGCCGGTCAACTACAACAAGAGTTGATCCAATGCTACGACAACTTCCAGCTGCATCAGGTTTATCAAAAACTGCATAATTTTTGTGTGGTTGAGCTGGGTGGTTTTTATCTGGATATTATTAAAGATCGTCAGTACACCACTAAAGCTGATTCACGTCCGCGTCGGTCGGCGCAAACGGCGCTGTATTATTTGGCAGAGGCGTTTACTCGTTGGATTGCGCCGGTGCTGAGCTTTACCGCCTTTGAAATGTGGCAACAGTTGCCCGGCAAGCCTGAAAGCAGTGTGTTTACCGCCGAATGGTTTGCATTGCCCGAGTGTATCGACACCCGCTTGGGCGATGATTTTTGGGCGCAGGTGGCTGATGTTAAAGCGGCTACCAACAAAGTGTTGGAGGCTAAACGGGGTGAAGGCGTAATCGGTGGCTCTTTGTCGGCAGAGTTAACGCTTTATTGCGATGAACAATTGCTGAGCCAGCTGGCGTTGCTTGGGGATGAGCTGCGTTTTATCTTAATCAGCTCGGCGGCCACGTTGGCGCCATTAAGTAGCGCTGGCGATGATGCGATTGCAACCGACGTTGAAGGTTTACGCGTTGCCGTGAGCAAGTCCGAGCAACCTAAGTGCGCACGTTGCTGGCATTTTCGCGCTGACGTTGGCGCCGTGGCGGCTCACCCGGAAATCTGTCAGCGCTGTGCTGATAACATTGATGGCGCCGGTGAAGTTCGGCACTACGCCTAAGGGGCTTGGCTATGTGGAAAAAGATAGCGCATCCGTGGGGCTGGTATTTATTGGCTGCCATTGTGTTCTTGTTGGATCAGTGGAGTAAGACGGCGGTAGTGGCGAGTTTGGATTACAACTCGCCTGTGGCATTTACCTCGTTTTTTAATTTTACCTTGCTGCACAATCCAGGCGCCGCATTTAGTTTTTTAAGCGACGCCAGTGGTTGGCAGCGTTGGTTTTTTACCGCTATTGCTGCCGTGTTTAGCGTGGTGATTGTGATTTGGTTGGCGCGTTTGCCAAAAGCCCGCTGGATTGAGGCGATGGCGCTTGGGTTTATTTTAGGCGGTGCGTTAGGTAACTTGTACGATCGCGTGGTGCTTGGTCACGTAGTCGACTTTATCGTGGTGCATTATCAAGATAATTATTTTCCGGCGTTTAACTTGGCAGATTCTGCCATTTGTTTTGGTGCTTTTTGGTTAATTGTAGATATGTTGTTTAACGCTAAAAAAGAGACTGCCGGTAAGGCGAGCAAAGGTGATGGCCATGCGTGATTTGACCGTTGGGCCGGGTACCCGTGTGACGCTACATTTCTCGTTAGCGCTACCCGATGGCCAGTTGGTGGATTCCAATTTTGAAAGTTCGCCAGCTACTTTTACGGTGGGCGATGGCAAACTTTTAAAAGGGTTTGAGCAGGCGTTGTTTGGTTTGCGTGAAGGTGCCCGAGAAGAGTTAACCGTTAAACCCGAGGCGGGCTTCGGCGCACATAATCCCAATAACATCCAGACAATCCCGCGCTCGGACTTTGAGCCGGAGCTGGAGTTAAGCCAAGGTTTAATGTTGTCATTTGCCGATGCGCAAAATACCGAGCTGCCGGGTGTCGTGGTTGACTTTAATGATGAAGAAGTTACGGTTGACTTTAACCACCCGCTGGCGGGCCGGGACATCACCTTTAAGGTGGCAATTCTGCAAATCGAGCCGGCTCAGGTACATTAATTTTGCGGGATACGGAGAGCGCTGAACACGCCCCGTATCCCGTTTTCCAGAAACCATAGGTTTCAACTATGCAAATTAAATTGGCTAACCCACGCGGTTTTTGTGCTGGTGTCGACCGCGCGATTGATATCGTCAACCGGGCTCTAGATGTGTTCGGTGCTCCTATCTATGTTCGTCATGAAGTGGTCCACAATAAATTCGTGGTCGATACTTTGCGTGAGCGTGGGGCGGTGTTCGTTGATGAGCTGGAAGAAGTGCCTGACGACGTTATTGTCATTTTTAGCGCCCATGGCGTCTCCCAAGCTGTGCGTAATGAAGCGGCCGAGCGCAGCTTACAAGTGTTTGATGCTACCTGCCCGTTGGTTACCAAAGTACATATGGAGGTGTCGCGTTATAGTCGTGACGGCAGCGAGTGCGTCCTGATTGGGCACGCCGGCCACCCCGAAGTTGAGGGCACCATGGGGCAATACGACGCCCGCAATGGCGGCAAGATGTATCTTGTCGAAAGCGTGGCGGATGTGGCTAAGCTTGAAGTTGCAGACCCGTCTCGTCTGGCTTACGTCACCCAAACGACGCTCTCGATGGACGACACCGCTGAGATCATCGCCGCACTGCGAGCAAAATTTACCCAGATCCAAGGCCCGCGTAAAGACGATATTTGCTACGCCACCACCAATCGCCAAGATGCCGTACGTCAATTGGCGCTGGAGTGCGACTTATTGTTGGTGGTCGGCTCGCCCAACAGCTCCAACTCCAACCGCTTGCGCGAGCTGGCCGAGCGTTGTGGGACTGAGGCGTATTTAATAGATAGTCCGGCTGATATTGATGACCGTTGGATAAAAGGTAAAAACCAGATCGGCATCACGGCCGGAGCCTCAGCGCCAGAGACATTAGTGCAGCAAGTGGTTGATCATCTGACGGCTTTGGGGGCTAAGCTCCCACAAGAGGTGGCGGGCATCCCGGAAAATATAAGTTTTTCGTTACCCAAAGAGTTACGGTGAGTTGGCGCACTTAGCTGCGTCGATTCGCTCTTTCCGTAAGCGGCCCCCTCTGGCAAGTATGAGGGCGTAGCCGGGCCCAGGTTCCTTGGGGCAGATGTTGATCGTACCTGCTTGAAAGGCCGAGGCTCTCGATCCGCTGGCCCAGCGACTTTCACCCGTCCCTAAGTAGGAAATATAATCGTTTACCCAGCGGTTGCCCTTAATGGTGACAGAGTCGTATACCCCGTCGGCGTGTAGCAGCAGAGCCTCTTCGCTGTCTTTGTCACCATCGTGATTGCCGTCGTGAAATATAATCCAACCATCCTCCCAAGTAGGGTCTGCGGCCAGAGTGACGCGCCGATTGTCTTTAACTGCGTGACTGCGTGCTGTTTGGATGGCGACCAGCAAGTCTTCGGTGATGGCTTTTACTTTATGAGATTGTACAAGCTCCTGAAAACCAGGTATTGCAATGGCGAGCATGATGGCCATGATGGTGATGCTGACCATGCTCTCTAGTAGCGAGAACCCATTACTTAATTTCATGCGGTGTACCTCCCTGTGATAGGGGCTCGATCAAGTCGCGGAGACTTTGAGCGGGCCGTTCATTCTTCCTTGCTGACCGTGTATCTGTTAACTGTGTAAGTTTCTTGTTGGTCTGTTATGTTACGTGAATGTAGTCTGACTGGCGACGCTCGTCAAAGAGCGAGTTTGGTTAGTCGCAAGATAAAAAGGACAAAGTGTTATGAAAGACCGATCAGCGGGGTTTACCTTGATCGAATTAATGGTAGTGGTAGTGGTTATGACAATTGCTGCCGCTATTGCTTTACCGAACTTCCGCACCATGATTATTAATCATCAATCTCAGGGGTTAGCAGAGGATGTTATCGGTGCGATCCAGTTCACCCGCTCAGAGGCGGTAAAGCGTGGAGAGTTTGTCAGCCTATGTGCCAGTAATGCCGACCAGAGCGCCTGTGGTAGTGATTGGAGCAATGGTATGCTTGCCGTGACCGATATCGCCAAAGAGAACGGAGCGGCGGTAACGGTGGGAGAAATTTTAAAAATATGGGAGGGCTTCTCGCCCAGTGCCAGCATAAGTGTAGAGCGGGGGTCAGCTGGTAGTCTGTCGGCGACTTCATTTTTGCGCTACGCTCCTGGCGGCATGATGGCCCAGATCAGTAACAATGATACCGAAATTAGGTTTGAAGTTTATGTCGATGAATGTGACGGGCCCATGCAGCGTAATATCCGCGTAACACGGGCGGGCATGGTCAGTGCTGAGCGGGTGCAATGCCCAGGAGGGGGAAGCGGTGGATAGTAACAAACAAAGCGGTATCAGTCTGATTGAAGTAATGATTACGGTGCTTATTCTCTCAACTGCAATATTGGCGTTGGCGGCATTGCACACCCGATCTTTACAGTATAATACGAGTGCTTATATGCGTTCGCAAGCCAATATCATGGCGTACGATGTGATAGATCGTATTCGCGCCCAAAGTGCTCATGATGTGATTAGTGTTCCTGCGGAAAATGAATTGAAGTTGATTGTAGCAAACCTGCCTGGCGCTTCTATCGATATCGACTGCGATGATCGTTTATGTACGGTTTCTGTGAAATGGGACGAGCCCACCGTAAATGAAGCTGGTAATGCGGCGGAACAGACGACCTTCAGCTATGTGTCGCAAGTGTAAAGGGATGGTTATGAAGCGAGTGCAGAGAGGTTTTTCATTGATAGAGCTAATGGTTGCTATGGTCATTGGCTTGGTGTTAATGACTGGTGTGGTTCAGATGTTCTTGTCCAGTAAACAAGTCTTTTCCACCCAGCAGGGTATTTCCCGTGTCCAAGAAACAGGCCGCCTAGCGGTGGATTTTATTGCGGAGGATGTCCGCGAGTCCGGTTTCTTTGGCTGCGCGCGTCCGACCAAATGGAACTTCTTTAATACACTGAATAATGCTGGAAAGTTTGGGCGTGATTTTAGCCTCACCAATTGGCTCCAGATATTTACTGCCGCTCCGACTGGAATGGATTTGGGTGATGCCCCCAAAGCAGGTACACCTATTTTAGCTCTCTATGGGGCCAATAGTGAAAGTGTCAGTGTCGTGGGTATGAATACTAGCAATGAGGTTTTCGTGGCGCAAACTCCCTCTGAAGATTCTGGTTGTCCCAGCGGTTTTTGCGAGAAAGATATTGTTGCGGCGACCGATTGCGAAAAAATTTGGATTTTTGAAGTAACAACATCAGAAGAAGAAACAATCACTGTAGAGGGTGAGTCTGTAAACGCTGTGTCACTGGAACATGGTAGCGCGGGTAATAGTATCTCCCAGTGGGGAGGCGTTACTACGAGTTTGGCTGGGCGCATCGATCGTGTGGTTAGCGAAGTTTACAAAATAGAGTCATCCGTTTATTTCATACGCGATAATACAGCCGGTCGTCCAACGCTGTGGCATAAGCGCGGTGACAGTACCCCCTACGAACTGCTTGAAGGCGTAGAAAATGTGAATATAGAGTTGGGGCTAGACAATGCGGGCGCCGATTTGGTCGTGGATGAATACGTTAACCCGTCCGATATGACATCGTCCGCGCAGTGGGGCCAAGTGGCCGCTATGCGGTTAGAGCTTTTGGTGCAGAGCCCGGAAGACAATGTCGCGTCAGAGCCGCAGTCCTATACATTCGCAGGTGAAACCAAAACCGCCGACGATAAACGCATTAGGCAGGTATTTACGGCGACGGTTGGTATTCGTCCGAAGCTGAATTAAGGAATCGTTATGCAATCAAAAAATATTAACGCGCAATCGGGAGCAACGCTAATAATTGGCCTGATTATGGTAGTTTTAATCGCGGTTGTGGGGTTGTCGGCTATTCGCGGCAGCGGTCTGCAAGAACAAATGGCTGGTAATATGCGTGACCGGAATATTGCATTTCAGGCGGGTGAGTCGGGCGTTCGAGGCGGTGAAGATATGCCCGCTGAAAATAATGTTCCAGATGCTACCGAATCGGGTTTTATTTCCTTTACCGATCTGGAAAAGGCCAGTCCTAGAGGAACGGTGTTTTGGCAGGACGAGAGTAATTGGAATGCCGATTCGGCCAGCTATGCGCAGGACTTAAAATATGTGGCCAAGGCACCTGATGTCTTGCTCGAGGAGTTACGTTTTCGCTCTACAGGTTTTGATGGTGGTGGTGTTGACCAGGGTAGTAGTATGAATATTGATGATGAAACACGCTATCGCATTACCGCTCATGGTGTGGGTGGTAGTGAAAACTCAAGTGTAATTATTCAATCGACTTTCCGCTAGTCGGTCGGAGGAGATGGAAATGAAACATTTAAGGGCACAGCTAAAACGTATATGTAGAGCATCTATCGCGATCTCCTTTGCGGCATTATCGGCGTTGTCAGCACACAGTGTTAACGCCTTTACTCTATCTCAGGGTCCATTATTTCTGTCAAAGCCAGTCCGGCCGATCGTAATGCTGAACTTGTCCAGCGATCATCAGCTATTTTACAAAGCCTATGATGATTATTCCGATTTGGATGGCGATGGTAATATCGATACAGGCTACATAGATGGCTATGAGTACTACGGTTATTTTGAAAGCAAGCTTTGCTATAGTCATAGCGGGGGAGTGTTTAATCCCATTGCTACAACGGATGCTAATTTCCACTGTAAATCAGGTGGGGATTGGAGTGGTAACTTTCTGAATTGGGCAAGCATGACTCGTATGGACGCGGTACGAAAAATTCTTTACGGTGGGAAGCGCTTCAAAGACAAAGCGGGCGAAACAATCCTTGAACGTGCCTTTATTCCCACAGACGCCCATTCCTTTGCCAAGTTTTATAATGGCGATAGTCTCAGTGATCTAACCCCCTACAGTGATTCTAGTGGTATTACGATATGCAATACGACCTACTTTAATAGCGGGCAGTCACAGAACACCAGTGCCCCCCCTTTGATGCGTATTGCCAAGGGTAATTATTCCTTATGGGCCAGCAATGAAGGGCTTCAATGTCACTGGGATGGCGAGGCGGCCGCCAGTAATGGTAATAATTCATCTGTTACTGGGATTTATGCTGAGGGAAATAACCCCGTTAAGAATAGCGTCGATGGCAAAGACGTGATCGTTAGAGTTAAGGCTTGTGTTCCTGTTTCTGGTTTCGACAGCACCGAAGCATCGCAAAAATGTAAAACCTATGACAGCGGTACCCCTAAACCCACAGGGCTGCTGCACCAGTTTGGTGATAATGACGATATCTTATTTGGTTTGTTGACGGGCTCTTACGGCAAGCGTAAAAGCGGCGGTGTGCTGCGCAAGCAGGTAGGAGAATTTTCGAACGAAATTAACGATAACGGCACCTTCAAAAAAGATGCCGACGGCGGCAGCATTGTCGACACCATTGATCGCATTCGTATTGCCCGTTACAACCCGAGCAATAATGGTTACGTGAGCTCTGACAATTGTACTTACGGTAAAACATCATTTAATAACGGCCAATGCACCAACTGGGGTAACCCGCAGAGTGAAATATATCTAGAATCATTGCGTTATTTGGCCGGCACCCAAAGTGCTAATTTTGACTCTACTGATACTAGCTATATCCCGAACTTACAAAAGGCTGCGTGGAATAAACCGATTACCGAAGACAACGCCTGCGCCCCCATAAGTGTTCTTCAGTTTAACGCTTCCACAAGCTCGTTTGACTACAATGGCGGCGGTGGCGGCGAATTATCCGGGTTTTCGGATTTGGCTCCTGTGGAGAGTTTAGACTCTTTAACTAATAAGGTCGGGTCTGACGATGCCGGGACTTACCTAGTGGGGGCTATCGATGGCGGTAATACCGATGAGTTGTGCACCCCTAAGAGCGTTACGTCTCTTTCCAAAGTGTATGGCACATGTCCTGATGCCCCTCGCTTAAAAGGGGGCTATCAAATTGCCGGTATTGCCTACCATGCCCGAAAATACGGTATTCCTAACTCCACCGAAAAAGTAAGAACCTTTGGTATTGCACTGGCCCCCGCTGTACCTAAGATTGAATTGAATTTAGGCGGGAAAAGCGTGACGATTCTGCCGGCCTGCCGCGCCTCGGACAATAACTACAACGATAATTGGCAAAACCCCAATGGCAACTGTGCCATAGTGGATTTTAAGCTGGTAGAGCAGGATTCGACCGGTAATATCCGTTCGGGTAAAGCCTACGTTAACTGGGAGGATAGCGAGCAAGGCGGTGACTACGACCAAGATATGTGGGGTATGCTCGAGTATCGTGCCAACCTTAGCGCCGGCACGATCGATGTTTCGACTCGAGTAATGGCCGTATCTACCGACTTTCCCATGGGGTTTGGGTATGTAATCAGCGGGGTTGAAGAGCCTGGATTTAAGGTCCATTCCGGTGTGAATAATTTCGAGTACGGAGAGAATTGTACCCGAAAGGATGGTTCGCCCAACTGGACCGAATGTAAATGTAAGAAGCCAAAATGGGAAAATGGTAATTTGAACCACTATACAGGTAGTGAGTGGAATTGGCCTAATACGGAGCAGTGTGATATCGATGCGACCACCGAGAGCTATACGGTGACCGGTTCCGAGGGCGCGATCATGAAACAACCCCTTGAGTACGCTGCTCTTTGGGGTGGATATCCCGACAAAAAAGCTGATGGCTCTGAGAATAATGCTCCAATTAATGGTCAGAACGACACCTACCTGCCGGCTCGAAACCCGGCTGAGCTGGAAAGACGCCTGGAAGTAGCGTTAACACAAGTGGCCGAGGGCATTGGTTCGGCCGCTTCGGTGGCGGCTAACTCTACCCGCTTGGGTACCGACAGTATGGTGTTCCAGGCTGCATTCGATACCCAGAATTGGAGCGGGGATTTAAAAGCATTTGAAATTAAACGCAGTGACAGTACCACCACAATAAGTTCCACGGCTTCGTGGAATGCTGCCGATAAAATTGGCACGCCCAATTCTCGCAGTATTTATACATATAATCCGGAAAGCGAGGCTGTAGTAAGTTTTGATTGGTCTGAGCTGAGCCAAGACCAAAAAGATGCGTTAAACATGGGCCCAGCGGGGTTGCCGGACAACTTGGGTGCTGAACGGGTGGACTGGACACGCGGTGCTAGTCACTCAGCTTTGCGTGATCGTACTGCCGAGGGTAAGCGGCTTCTAGGGGATATAGTCAATGCAGATCCGGTATTCGTGGGCGGCCAAGATTATGGCTTCGTTCAATCTGGGTATCGGGGCTATGTGAATACTACAAAAGCCGATGCCGAGCCGATGGTGTATGTAAACGCTAACGACGGAATGCTGCACGCCTTCAGGGTGAGTGACGGAGTTGAGCAATTTGCGTTTATTCCGTCGATCAATTATGACAAGCTTGCCCAGCGAAGCTATACCAACTTTGGCGCATTTAGTAATAATCACAAGTATTTGCTGGACGGTCAAATATTTGTGGGTGACTTCAAGGTGGATGGGAGCTGGCGCACCATATTGGTCTCTGCGTTTGGCGGGGGTGGCAAAGGCCTATTTGCGCTGGATATTACCGATGGTTTTGATCCGCAAACAGATTTCCTGTTTGAACTGACGGGTGATGACTATCCTTTTATTGGCAATGTGATGGGGCGTCCTATCGTCTCACCTATGAAAGACGGCAGCTGGGCGTTGATCTTTGGTAATGGTTATAACAGTGATAACGCTGTCTCAGGCCTTGTGGTCGCTAACCTGGCAGATCCTAAAAATCCAGATGTTAAATTTATTAACACTGGCGTGGGGGGGGATAATGGTCTTGCTGAGCCCGCTATCAGCCTGGTGGCTGCCGGCACGGCTCAGTACGCCTATGGTGGTGATCTGAAGGGTAATTTATGGCGTTTCGACTTAGACGATGTTGCTGGAGAGGGTAGCGCTAAGAAGCTCTTCCAAGCTACCAACGATGATGGTGATCCTCAGCCGATTACCGCCTCACCGGTGCTGGGTATTAATCCGCTTATCTTTCGTGAGAGGGATGACGTTACCGATATTGTTAATATGGTCTACTTTGGTACCGGTAGCTATATGACCAATACAGATCCATTAAACCAAGACATGCAAGCCTTTTATGCGGTTGCTGATCTTGATAAAGAGATCGATAAAGGCAGCATGTATCTGAAGAAATACACGCAGTCCGATGCTACCAGGGTGGTAGGAGGCGGTGTAGAAAAAGAAAATGAGGTTGTTGACTGGTCCGAAAAAGATGGTTGGTACTTGAAGTTTGACAAGGAAAGCGGCGAACGGGTAGTAGAAAAGCCCACACTTATCTTTGACCGACTGATTTTCCCGACGGTTATTCCATCGGAAAGCCCCTGTGCTTATGGTGGTAGTAGTTGGATAATGGAGTTGGTTGGCGTAGGGCAGCTGTACAATAATCACTCGACGCTAGAGGATCAGGGAAGTCGAAATGACTCATTGGTCCAATTGTCGGACGTCATTTTGGATAAAAACGCCAAAGACGGCGGTACTATCGTAAAACAGAAAAGTGATGGTGAACTTGAGGCGATTGAAGCAGTATTTCCCGGAAGTGCGTTTGGTCGGCAGTCTTGGCGCCAAGTAAAGTAACCTAGGCGAGATAGATAGGATCTAGTTATGAGTATAAGTATAAAGCGCAATATGGGTTTTTCATTGATTGAGCTGATGGTAGTGGTGGTTATCCTAAGCATCATTACCGCGATTGCTCTTCCCTCTTATGTCGACCATGTGAGAAGAGGAAACCGAACAGACGCAAAGTCTGCGCTAAGCAATGCAGCGCAGCAAATGCAGCGCTGTTTTACCATTGACAACTCATACGCCAATTGTTCGGTACCAACTGAGTCAACTGAGGGCTTTTACAGCTTATCGTTAAACTCATCTGCCTCGACTTACACCATAACGGCGAAGGCGGCTAAGTCACCGCAAACCGGTGACGCCGGGTGCACAACGATGACAATTGATAGCTTTGGACGCCGGACGCCCGACCCTGACACCGATACCAATCGGTGTTGGTAACGCTTAGAGTAAGGCCCGCTGTCGCGGGCTTTACTCTTGATCCAACCCCAGCTTATGCAGTCTATATCTCAATGACCTAAAGCTCACTCCGAGCTTTTTGGCCGCCTGAGTTTTATTCCAGCGGCTGGCCTCCAGTGCGCTGCACAGTACTTCTTTTTCAATCTCTTCTAGATACTCATCCAGAGATTCATGCTCTAAACACCGTTGAAAGTGGTCGGGTTTTGCGTTGTTGCCAGCTTTTGTGGGGGCATCGTCGGTGGCGATGGTAGAGGCTGCGGTTGGCAATTGTAAGTCAGACTCGTCAATACAATCGCCTTCGCACAAGGTAAATGCGCGTTCTAAAATATTCTCTAGCTCACGAACATTGCCTGGAAATGAGTAAGCCATAAGAGCCGTTAACGCCTTGCTTGATAACGCGGGTGGCTCATGCCCTACCGAGCGCGCTATTTTGTTGAGTAATCGCTCGGCCAGTATGGGGATATCTTCTTGGCGCTCGCGCAAGGCGGGAACGGCCAGCTGAATAACATTGAGCCGGTAGAATAAATCTTGGCGAAAGGTGCCTCGAGCGACTTCTTGTTCGAGGCTTTTATGGGTGGCGCAGAGAATCCGCACATCGGTGGCTATTTCTCCTGCCGCGCCGACGGGACGCACGGTTTTTTCTTGAATAGCACGCAGCAGCTTTACTTGCATATCCAATGGCAAGTCGGCGACTTCATCAAAAAATAATGTGCCACCTTCTGCCGCTTTAAATAGGCCGGGTTTGTCTTGGTGGGCGCCGGTAAAGCTGCCTTTGACGTGGCCAAATAATTCGCTTTCAAGCAACTCACGCGGAATGGCACCGCAGTTTACTGCGATAAAAGGCGCGTCTGCCCGCGGACCCAGGTTGTGAATGGAGTGCGCAACCAGTTCTTTGCCCGAGCCTGATTCGCCGCTGATATAAACCGGCGCCTGTGAGCGCGCAAGCTTATGTATGCTGGCACTTAGGCGAACAATGGATGACGACTCGCCGGTCAGTAGGGTCGTTTTGTTGGACGGTTCGTTGGGTAGGTCGCCCGATTGGATGGCAGTATTAACAAGTTTGCGTAGCGTTGTTAGGTCGACGGGTTTAGAGATGAAGTCAAACGCGCCGGCTTTCATCGATTCAATCGCAATGTCGACGTTGCCGTGAGCGGTTATAACGGCTACCGGCATGCGCGGCTGATGCTGCTGAATATGTTCGACAATCTCTAAGCCGTTGCCGTCTGGTAGCTTCATGTCGGTTAAGCAAAAAGAAAATGTTTGTTTGGCGAGCAGTGCCTTGGCGTCGCGAATAGTCGCGACGCTGCGTGTGTCGATTTGCATTCGCCCCAGTGTAATCTCTAACAGTTCGCGAATGTCGGGTTCGTCATCGATGACTAATGCGGTTTTCTCGCTCATTGTTGTGCCTTGTCTGGGTGTGCCATTTGCAAAATAAAGCAGCTGGGTTGCTCATCGTCACACTGGTAGTGGAGAAAGGCCTGATTGGCCTCGCAAAGCTCTTGGCAGATAAACAGTCCCAAGCCTGAGCCAGTGCTCTCTGTGGTAAAAAAGGGCTCAAAGATATGTTTTTGGTTGTCTGGAGCGATTCCTGGCCCTTTGTCCACGATCTTAATATAAGGTGTTTGCCGGCTCGGTTCGATACCGATCACTAAGGTCACCGGCTCTTGGCAATCTTGCGGTGTGTAGCGCAGTGCGTTTTCGATAAGGTTGGTGAGTATTTGCTGCAAGTGACTCGCATCGAACGTTGCATACACGGGGATGGTATCAAATTTCAGTCCGATATCCATCTGGCTGTCGCGGTCGTGTTCATCGATAAACTGCTGTGCCCAATGGGTAAGCTCCAGGGTGGTTGGCGTGGCCGTTTTACGACGCGAGACCTGTAAAATATTTTCAATAATCTGGTTAACACGCTTGGTGTGGTTGCTGATTATCTCAAGTAAGCGACGGTCATCGTCAGGGATTTGCTGCGACTCGCCCAGCAGCTGGCTGGCGTGACTAATGGCGCCAAGTGGGTTGCGAATTTCGTGGGCGATGCTGGCGGTAAGACGCCCGAGCGAGGCGAGCTTTAGCTGCTGTGCTTGCTGAATAATGGCGCGGTTGTCTTCGATAAAAGCCAGCGTATCTTCGGTTTTACCAAGCTCTAGATTGGCTAAGCTAATGCGCAGTTCGTTGGTTGGGCCATAACGATTGTCGACGATGTCAGAGCCCTGTGCACGGCCGGTGCGCCATTGCTCTAGCTGGTTCTTGAGGGTAGGTATTTGGTTCAGCGATAAGCTGACGTCACCTGCGTTCTGCAGGCCCAGTAGGGTTTGCGCGGCCTCATTAATTAGCTCGATGTCGTCGTTTTTGTTTAGTACGACGATTCCCGTACGCATTCTCTCGACAATGAGCCGGGCGAGTTTTTGGAGGTGAGCGATATGCTGCGCGTGTGCCGCCAGCTTGTCGCTGCTGTCTCTAATTTTACGGGTGACGTACTGAAACGTTAGCGCCGTGATAAAAATCATCGCTCCGAGCGAGCCGGCGACAAACAAGGCTTTAGAGTCCACTCCTGAAACCAAGTGATGGACAAGGCTCTCGCCGATAAGCGCAATGGTGGCTAGCGCGGCCATAAACACCGCAAGTTGTGCCGGTAGTAGCATGCCGGCTGCAGCCACCGCAACAATAAGCAAATACCCTAAGCCGCTGGTGGCCCCCCCGCTGGCGTACATGATTAGGATAATGCTGATGATATCGCTAAGAATGGCCAAAAATCGTTGCTGTAACGTGGGAGTGCTTCTGTTGCGCCACAAAGTGATTAAGGTGACGAGGCTGACAATGGTGTAGGTCCAGGTGGTGTAGACGAACAGCGAGGCGTTTTCACTGCCCAGAACATTGCTGGCGAGGTTACTGCGATAGATTAACAGCAGTAAACTGCCCAATAGCACGCGATAATAGGTGTACACCCGTAACAGTTGATATGGGTCATAACTGGGATCTATCGCTGTGTTAATGGATTTCATAGGTATTATTCTGGGCCGTAAAGTTGGCTTGGTTGAGATAAAAGCCGATAAGGCGATTGTACAGCATTGCTTGAGTGCAACGATTCAGCCTACACTCAAAATTGGTCTAGGCGGATTAAAAAATACACATTTTTGAGTGTGAACTGACATATTTTGTTTTAGTCAGCAGGCTTTGCCGGTCATTTAGGCTGTTACCGCCAAGGTAGAATCGTTGCGCTTTGCTTAATGCAGGCCTTTATCGGACAATATGGCGCCTTAATCGGGGTTGGCTGCAAAGAGGGCAAGGCATGAGTAAAGTCGTCGTATGTATGGCGCAAATAAATACGCTGGTTGGGGACATTCCGGGTAATACCGGTTTGGTGTTAAGGGAGGCGCAGCGAGCGCTGGATGAATATGCGGCGGACGCTGTGTTGTTCCCGGAGTTGACTCTGACGGGTTACCCGCCAGAAGACCTGTTGTTGCGGCCATCGTTGCAGTTACGTATCGATCGGGCCCTGAACGTGTTGCTCGATGCAGCGCTGCCCATTACCTTGATTGTTGGTTACCCCCGGGTGGTAGCTGGACGCATTTTTAATATGGCCGGTGTGATTGCCGGCGGTCAGCTGATTACCGAGTACGCCAAACAACACTTGCCGAATTATCAAGTATTTGATGAGGTGCGCTACTTTGTGCCGGGTGATAAAGCCTGTGTATTTGATTTAAAAGGCATTCCGACAGCCCTAAGTATTTGTGAAGACATTTGGCAGAGTGAGCCTATGACTCAGGCGCGCGATGCTGGCGCTACCTTGATGTTAAATCTTAATGCTTCGCCTTTTCACCAAGGTAAAGCGCGCGAACGAGAACAATTGCTTGAGCAGCGTAGCCGCGAAGGCAAAATGCCCATTATTTACACTAATATGGTGGGTGGGCAGGATGAACTTGTGTTTGACGGAGGCTCTATGGCCGTGAATCACAACGGTACTGTTTGCGCCCGTGCGCCCGCATTTGCGCCTGCCTTATTACCCATTAATATAGTGTGTGGCGCCGGCGGGTTAGAGCTGGCGCAGCACTCCTTGGCGCCGGAGCCCTCGAATTTGGCGGCGGTGTACCAGGCGTTGGTGCTGGGCTTGCGCGATTACGTGCAAAAAAATCGCTTTAAAGGCGCCGTGCTCGGTCTGTCTGGTGGCATTGATTCGGCGTTAACGCTGGCAATTGCCGTCGATGCATTGGGCGCTGATAACGTCGAGGCCGTGATGATGCCGTTTCGCTACACCTCTGAGTTGAGTAAAACCGACGCGGCTGATCAAGCCGAGCGTATGGGCGTGCGCTACCAGTCTATTAGCATCGAGCCAATGTACGATGCTTTTATGGCCGCGTTGAATGATGAGTTTGCCGGTACAGCGGTGGACACAACCGAGCAGAACTTACAGGCGCGCTGTCGCGGTGTCGTGTTGATGGCTATCTCAAATAAGAAGGGCTGTTTGGTGTTGACCACGGGCAATAAAAGCGAGTTGGCCGTGGGTTACTCGACCTTGTATGGCGATATGGCTGGTGGTTTTGATGCGCTTAAGGATGTACCTAAATCGTTGGTGTTTAGCTTGGCGAAATATCGCAATGCGACGGTCGAGGTGATCCCCGAGTCGGTGATCACCCGGCCGCCTTCGGCCGAGTTGGCGCCGGACCAAAAAGATGAGGATTCTTTGCCCCCTTATGACGTGCTAGACGCTATCTTAGCGTTGTATGTAGAGCGCGACTTTAGCGCGGATCAAATTGTGGCGGAGGGGTTTGCTCGCGAGGATGTCACCCGTGTTGTGCGCCTAGTGGATATTAACGAGTACAAACGGCGTCAGGCACCCATTGGCCCAAGGATTACCCAGCGCGGCTTTGGCCGCGATAGGCGTTACCCTATTACCTCTAGGTGGCAAGCGGGCGAGTAGCCGCTGGGTAATAAAATCGCGGCTATAAAAAAGGGCGACACGTTCAAGTAACGTGCCGCCCTTTTTATGCGTTTGTCGGGGTGTTACTGAGTCGCACGCGGTGCGTCTTGGTACTGAGGATCGTAGACCCGGCGTGAATCAAAGCCGCGCGGGTCGCGCTTATCAAACAACCCAAAGGTGACCATGCTGAGCCAAGAGCGCTCGCCACTAACGTCGCCATGCTGAAAGTCAAACTCGCCGCTTTTATTAAAGGCCGGATGGTCCGGATAGTTTAAGCGCAAAACGGCCAGTGTTCGATCCGATAGCTCGTCCATTTCCAGCAAATGGTAACCTTGCACCATAACCGCTAGCGCGTCGGGTACGGCGGGCGTCTCTT
This sequence comes from uncultured Gilvimarinus sp., assembly GCF_963972205.1. Lineage (NCBI taxonomy): Bacteria > Pseudomonadati > Pseudomonadota > Gammaproteobacteria > Cellvibrionales > Cellvibrionaceae > Gilvimarinus > uncultured Gilvimarinus sp. The sequence continues at coordinate 384,962 of NZ_CAXAUC010000002.1, forward strand.
GGTAGTTTTCTAGCACGTACTTACCGCGATTGATTGATGCGAGATACGCCCCTCGCTTGAAATAATAGTTGGCAACGTGAATCTCGTAGCGAGCCAGACGATTGCGCAAATACAGCATGCGTTTTTTAGCATCGGTGGCGTAGGGGCTATCAGGGTAGCGGTTGAGTAACTGGGTAAAATAACTCAGAGACTCTCGGGCGGCGCCGGGGTCGCGCTGGGTCTGATCGAGTGGCATGATCTGTGACAGAAAGTTCTCATCTTTGCTGTAAGCCGCCAAGCCTTTCATATAATAGGCGTAATCAACATTGCGGTGTTGCGGGTGCAGACGAATAAAACGATCGGCCGAGGCGGTAGCCGCGTCGGGTTCGCCTGAGCTGAAATAGGCGTAAATCAGCTCAAGTTGCGCTTGCTCGGCGTATTTGCCAAAGGGAAAATGCTCCTCCAGCAGCTGTAAAGAGCGGATGGCGCTCTCCCAGCGGGAGCGCTCAAGCTGCTCTTGGGCCGATTCATACAAATCGGACTCCGAGGTGAAGTCCTGTTGCTCGTTTGAAGAACACGCACTGAGCAGGACCAAAAAAAGACCGACAATTAAAAAAACTAGGGCTCGCATAGGGTTACAACTCATAATTCGTTATCATCGCAGCGCCAGTGGGCACTAAGAGGGTTGTTTTAAAACGTTCCGAGCAAAAGCCGGACGGAAAAGTAAGCGAAAATGCGTCGTTTATACTCGATAAGTGCGCATTTGAGCTTAATTTTACTGTCTGGAGGCCGAGCTAGTCGTTTTTCTACAGTCTCCAAGCCCGCTATTTAAACACAGTCGACGCCCAAGCCAAAGCAGGCAGGGTGCGACCAGATCCGTAAACTGGGAGCCAGGTTGGGAATGACCGAAACCATAGAACACAGTGCCATCGTACCGGCACAGATGCACGGGCTGCGCTTGGACCAAGCGGCGGCAACCTTGTTCCCTGATTATTCCAGGGCGCGCCTGCAAAGCTGGGTTAAAGCTGGGCAGTTAACCGTCGATGGTTGCCAAGTGCGCCCGCGGCACAAATTACTGGGGGGCGAACGGGTGCAGCTTGAGGCCGAACTGACCCCCGAAGGCGAGTGGCTCCCCGAAGAGATTCCTCTCGACATCGTTTTTGAAGACGAAAGCCTAATGGTGATTAATAAGCCCGCCGGCATGGTGGTGCATCCGGCCGCCGGCAATTACAGCGGGACACTGGTCAATGCGCTATTGCATTACTGCCCCCCGCAAGTAAATTTACCCCGCGCTGGTATTGTGCACCGGCTGGATAAAGACACTAGCGGCTTGATGGTGGTGGCGAAAACGTTGCCCGCTCATGCTAACTTGGTGGCGCAACTGCAAGCACGTACGGTCAGCCGCGAATATGAGGCGCTGGCCTGCGGCGATATGACCGGTGGCGGAAAAGTCGACGCACCTATTAACCGACACCCACGGTTGCGCAAGCAAATGGCGGTGGTGACTCATGGTGGTAAAGAGGCGGTGACTCACTATCGGCTGCTGGCGCGTCTGAGTGGCTACAGCCATTTACGATTAAAGCTTGAAACCGGTCGCACCCATCAGATTCGGGTTCATATGGCGCATATCCGTCACCCCTTATTGGGCGATCCGGTGTATGGTAAACGGCCCAGCAAGCTGCATACGTTAGCGCGCGAGCTCGCGACAACTTTGCGGGATTTTCCCCGTCAGGCACTGCACGCTGCGCAATTGGGGCTTGATCATCCCGTTACCGGAGAGTACATGCAGTGGCAAGCACCTTTACCCGAGGATATGGCGCAGCTGCTACACGCGCTACACAATCCCGATGAGTAATTGGATTCCAGAGCATTACCTCGTGCCAGAGTGGCCCGCGCCGGCATCGGTGAAGGCCGCTGTTAGTACACGGTGTGGCGGCAGCAGTGAAGGGGGCTATTCGAGTTTCAACCTCGCCGCTCACGTTGGCGATGATAGCGCTTCGGTTTTGTCTAACCGTCAACAGTTATGCGCTGAGCTGGCCTTAAGCGCCGAGCCCCAATGGCTCGAGCAGGTGCATGGGATTAAAGTGGTTGAGGCTGAAAACGACGACCGTGTGCGTACCGCCGATGGCACGGTGACGATGCAGCGTGGTTTGCCTTGCGCTGTATTAACCGCTGACTGCTTGCCTATCCTGTTGTGCGACCGCCAAGGCACCCAAGTGGCGGCGATTCACGCCGGCTGGCGATCACTGGCGGCGGGTATAGTGCCGCGTGCAGTGGCGCGCTTTAAGGCGCCGCCCGATCAAATAATGGCGTGGCTGGGCCCCGCGATTTCGGCGGATCACTTTGAGGTGGGCGTCGATGTGCTAGAGGCTTTTTTTGATACGGCTGGCAGCGTTACACACAGCGATGCCATTGCCGCCGCCATACGGCCAGGAAATCGCCCTCTGCATTTTTACGCCGACTTATTTCAATTGGCGCGCGCGGCATTGTCCGAGTGTGGCGTAAGCTCGGTCTACGGCGGCGGAGTATGCACCTATAACGATGCGGAGCGCTTTTACTCTTACCGACGTGACGGCGATACCAGTGGCCGAATGGCGAGCCTTATTTGGTTGGCGGACTCCTAACGGTAGTAATATCAAGCGTAACGGCCCGGTGGCTCTGATATAATCGCGACTTTTAAGCGCGGAGCAGCAATGTCTAAGTTCTGGAGCGATGTCGTTCGTGAGATTGAACCCTATGTGCCGGGCGAACAGCCTAAAATAGCGGGGCTGATCAAGCTCAACACCAATGAGAGTCCTTACCCGCCATCGCCTGAGGTGGCAAAAACCATCGATCGTGACGCTGTCGATCAGCTGCGCTTGTACCCGGACCCCAACGCCTCTGAGCTGAGTCAGGCACTGGCCGACTACTACCAGCTTGATGTTGGTCAAGTGTTTGTGGGTAATGGCTCTGATGAAGTGTTGGCCCAGTTGTTTATGGCGTTTCTACAGGGGCGCGGCACAGTGCTTTACCCCGATATCAGCTACAGCTTTTACCCCGTTTATTGCCAATTATTTGGTGTGCCCGCTAAACCGATTCCGCTGCGGGAGGACTTTAGCTTGGCGCTTGCGGATTATTCCACTGAAGCGGCCGGCATTATTTTCCCCAACCCCAACGCACCCACCGGTATGGGGGTGGCGCTGGATGAGATCGAGCAGTTACTAAAAGCACGCCCCGATACTCTGGTGGTAGTGGATGAGGCTTATATAGATTTTGGCGGCGAGAGCGCCGCGAGCTTAGTGTCACGCTATGACAATGTATTGGTGGTGCAAACCTTTTCTAAGTCGCGCGCCTTGGCGGGTATGCGAGTTGGGTTTGCCTTGGGGCAGCGGAGCTTAATTGAGGGCCTGGAGCGTGTAAAAAACTCATTTAACTCATACCCGCTGGATCGCTTGGCACAGCGTGCTGCTACGGTGGCAATACAGGACGATGACTACTTTAAGGCCAGCTGCGCCAAGGTGGTGGCGACCCGCGACCGGATGACAAGTAGGCTTGAGGCGCTGGGCTTTACTGTACTGCCTTCACAGGCCAACTTTATTTTTGCGAAACCGCCCGCCGCTGTGTCGGCCGAGACGTTGGCGGCGCAGTTGCGCGAGCACAAAATTTTGGTGCGCTATTTTAACCGCGAGCGCATCAGCGATTATTTGCGTATTACCGTGGGTACAGACGAGCAGATAGGCACTTTATTGGCTGTAGTAGAGTCGCTGCTAAAAGGCGCTTAATGCCACAAGGCTTAGGTGAAGGTGGCTTGCGACGACGTTTATGAGGCGTACACCGTCTTAGCGCTTGCACCCGCGGTTATATTCTAATAAATTGAAGTTATTAAACGATCTCTTAACGCTCTGTTACGCGTATAAGGGGCGGGCTAGGGGGTAACCGAGTTAAATGGTTAACCGGTTTCACCACAGGGCATGATAGCGTCTGTATTCACTCCTATAATCAGGGGTGTTAACCGCTATGTGAATCGTTACGTCTCTTGTGGAATGTTATGCAACACAAACTCAGTGCCGTCGAGCTGATTAGAAAGTATCAGACTCTTTTTAAACGGCTCAATCATAAGCAGATCGCTCAACGTCTGGTGGGGCTGGTTGCTGCACGCCGGGGCGTGATTCGTGCAGCCCTTTTGCTCGATTGTGAAGGTGAGTTACAAGTCGATGCTGTTGCGCTGGCCGCGGGCGATAACGCGCCTAATACGCACTCTATTAACACCCCCTTGTCCCAGCTTAATAATTTTCCTACCGATTTTATTGCCCGTAGCTTTGCTGCGCAGCAAAACCAATACGGAACAGGTGGCCCTGATATTAGCTGCGCTATCATCCCGGTAGAAGCTATTGATGCACCTGCGGCGGCGTTTTACCTAGAGTGTAGGGGCGATGAGCGCGTTTTGCGTGAAAGTGTGACAGCGCTTGAGCCTGTGTGGTTGATTAGTGCTTTGATGGTGCGGCAAATTGCGGATATGCGCAGTCTGGCGCTGCAGTCCGAGCGCAACAATGATGCCGAACGCGCTCTGTGGGCCAGTGAAACCTACCTGAATGCCATTTTGCGTTATTCCCCGGCGTTGATCGCGGTTAAAGATTTAAATGGCAACGTGGTGATGGCGAGCGAGCATTACAAACAGTTGGCCAACATTGGGGATGAGTCTCTTGTGGGTAAAAAAGCCCAGGATATTTATCCCGCGCAACTGGTTGAGTCGTTAAAAAACGTCGAGGCCGCGGCGTTAGATAAAGGCCGCCCCTATGAGACTGAGGTGGACTTGCCCCATAAAGACGGCAGCGTGCACACCTACTTGGTAGTGAAGTTTCCCCTTAGTGATCGCAGCGGCGAAGTGTTTGGCGTGTGTACGATTTGTACCGACGTGTCGGATCGAAAGCTCGCCGAAAGCGCGCTTCGCGAGCAGCAGTCTAGGCTGAATTATATGGCGTTTCACGATGCCTTGACCTCTCTGCCGAACCGCTCGCTCTTCTACGATCGTATTTCGCATGGTTTAGCGCGATCGGCGCGAGCTGGCAGTAAGCTGGCTTTGATGCTGCTAGACGTAGACCGCTTTAAAATCATTAACGACAGTCTCGGACACGATGCCGGGGACGTGTTGCTAAAGGCCATTGCCGGGCGCCTGAATGAAGGTGTGCGGGATATGGACACGGTTGCCAGACTCGGCGGGGATGAGTTCGTGGTGGTGCTTGAAGGTGTCCACGACATTGAAGATGTTCGGTTTATCGCCAATAAACTGTTGGTGCAGCTAGCGCGGCCGATTGAGGTTTCCGGCCACGAGATCTCGATAACCGCCAGTATAGGTATTAGTGTTTACCCTGATGACGGCGAGGCGACTGACGAGTTATTAAAAAACGCGGACATCGCCATGTACAAGGCGAAAGAGGCGGGCAAGAACAACTGCCAGTTTTACGCCACGGGCATGAGCGCTTCGGCCGTTAATTACCTGTTGCTAGAAAACGACCTGCGCCGCGGAATCGAGTTGGAGCAGTTAACTTTACACTATCAACCCCAAATTGATTTTAATACCGGCCAGCTGACAGGGGTTGAGGCGCTGGTGCGTTGGCAGCATCCAGAGCGCGGCTTGGTATCACCCGCCCACTTTATTCCTCTGGCAGAAGAAACCGGTTTAATTGTGCCACTTGGAGAGTGGGTGTTGGGCGCCGCCTGCCGACAACAAAAAGCATGGATTGATGCCGGCCAAAGAGTCCCGAAAATAGCCGTTAATTTATCGACCCGACAATTTCGCCAGCGCGACTTTCCAGGAAAAGTTGCAACGATTTTACGCGAAACCGGATTGCCGGCTGAGTATTTAGAGTTGGAAATTACCGAAAGCTGCGCCATGGAGCACGCCGGTGAAGCGATCAATCAGCTCAATCAGTTGCATCAAATGGGGTTGTCGCTCTCTATCGATGATTTTGGGACGGGTTATTCATCTCTTGCCTACTTAAAGCGTTTCCCCATTGATAAGCTAAAAATTGACAGCAGCTTTATTCACGACTTGCCGCTCGACATGAATGATGCGGCTATTGCCAAGTCGATTATTGCCTTAGCCCACAACATGCAGTTAACCGTAGTGGCAGAGGGTGTCGAGCAGGTTGAGCAAGCCGACTGGCTGCGTGAACAAGGATGCGATCAAGCGCAGGGGTATTTTTACGCTAAACCCATGGCGCGCGAAAGTTTTGCCGAGCATTTTACCGCCAGCGGTGAGTTTTCGTTTCACGCAAATGTAGTGTCTTTAAAGGGGCTGGCCTAATGGCGACCAGCGTCGTGGTTAGTCTTCCAGTGAGTCATCCTGGCCGATAAAAAATGGTTCTTCCTCGTCGCCAGAGCTACCGAAGGTATCGTGGAATGTGGCTACCTGATTGGCGACTTGATGTATTTTTTTGCTGTAATTGGCCAGATGAAACAAAGCTTCACCCTCGTGTACCAGAGGTAAATTGGTTAAGCCGATAACAATGGATTCGGCCGGCGCCAGTACCGCCTTCTGCCCTAAGCCTACCGGATCGGAGATATACGCAAGCACGGTGCCTTTCTTTACTCTGGCACCTAAGCGAACCATGGTGCGCATAACGCCACTGTTGGGCGCGCGCACCCAGCGACTGTCATCGGCGATGGTAACCGTGGTCGGCTTGGCGGGCCTAACTTTGCGTGGCAGCATGTTCAGTTCACGCATGATGTTAATGACGCCGCGCGTGCCGGCACGAATGCTAAACTCATCAAATCGTAAAGCCTCGCCGGCTTCGTACAGTAAAAAGGGTATGTCTCTGTCGGCGGCCGCTTGGCGCAACGAGCCCTCGCGCAGCTGGGCGTCTAAGATAACAGGTGAACCAAACGCGAGTGCCAACTCTTGAGTCTCGGACTGACTTAAATCGGTTCGAATTTGCGGCAAATTGGTTCGGTGACGAGCGCCGGTATGCAAATCGATACAATGGGTGGCGTGGCAGAGAATTTTATCAATTAACGTGTAAGCGACCCGTCCGGCCAACGAACCTTTTAGGCTGCCCGGAAAACAGCGGTTGAGGTCGCGACCGTCGGGTAAGTAGCGCGATTGATTGAGAAAACCGTGCACATTAACCACCGGGATGGCCAGTAAAGTGCCTCGCAGCTTGCTGAGTTGTTTGCTGCCGAGCACCTGGCGAATAATCTCAACCCCGTTGATTTCATCACCATGTACGGCGGCGGTTAGCAATAGGCAGGGGCCCGGACGCTTACCATTAATGACATGTACCGTTAGCCCCACGTCGGTGTGGGTGTACATCGCCGCCAGCGGGATATCAATGCTCTTGGTTTGCCCCGGTAAAACCTGCTCTCCACCAATCGTGACGGTATGGTTTGCTGCCATTGGGGATTAACCTTTGCCTTTGGTGCGGTTGGCGTGTGGGCGGGCATTTTCTTCGATGTATTTGATGATCTCTGTAGCGACATCTTTACTTGTTGCGCCCTCGATACCCTCAAGCCCGGGAGAGGAGTTCACCTCCATAATCAAGGGGCCGCGTGAAGAGCGCAGAATATCCACCCCCGCGACTTTTAGGCCCATTGTTTGTGCCGCTTTAATGGCGGTGGTGCGTTCGTTCGGGCGCAGCTTAACCAGTTGCGCACTGCCGCCGCGATGCAGGTTTGAGCGGAATTCGCCATCGGGGGCGGTGCGTTGCATTGAGGCTATGATTTTAGTGCCAATGACTAAGCAGCGAATATCGCTACCACCGGCTTCTTTAATAAACTCTTGCACTAAAAACTCAGCGCGCAACTCACGAAACGCCTCAATCACACTCTCAGCAGCTTTGGCGGTTTCGGCTAAAACGACGCCACGGCCTTGGGTGCCTTCACACAGTTTAACCACGAGGGGGGCACCGCCCACTAACTGAATAAGCTCTTTGGTGTTGTGAACATTGTGGGCAAAGCTGGTGCGAGGCATGCCCACGCCTTTGCGCGATAGCAGCTGCAGGGCTCGCAACTTGTCTCGCGATCGACCGAGTGCCACAGATTCAGTCAGGCAATACACACCCATCATCTCGAACTGCCGGATCACCGCCAATCCATAGTGGGTTACCGAGGCGCCGATCCGTGGAATAATGGCATCAAACCCTTCAAGCTCTTGCCCGCGGTACCAGATGGCGGGTTTGGAGGGAGTGATGTCCATATAGCACTTTAGAATATCGATAACATGAGGATCGTGACCGCGCTCTTTACAGGCTTCTATTAAGCGACGGGTAGAATAGAGTTTGGCGTTGCGAGATAAAATGGCAATTTTCATTTAGAGTCCTAATTAATTTTTATGTGTGATCGCTACTAATAACGGCGGCTTAACCTGGATTAAGGGGCGTTTAGCTTGTCGCCACCACACAAAAATGATTGTTGAGGGTCGACCGTAAAGTGTCCATTTAGGGTGTTGCGTCCGAGCAACATTCTAAATGTCATGGTGTCGCGGTTGGTAAGCGTCATCTCTGTTAAGATCGTTTGTCCGCCTATCGTCAGAGCAGCTTCGATGACATAACGCACCTCTTTATGTCCGCCCGAGTCTGTTACTTCGCGCTGATCGTGGACAGGAGCTTCACAAATAATCTCTGTTTCATTGGATTTTTGCCGTGGGTGAAGACCAAAGCGAACCCACGCTTCACCTTCACGCTCAAAAGGTTCGACAAAAAAAGCGTGCAGCGCTGAAGTCTTTGCGCCGGTGTCTACTTTGGCTTTAATGTGTATACCGCTAAAGTCGGGCAAGTGTACCCACTCGCGCCAGCCAACAGAGTACATGTGCTTATCGGTCATGGGTTATTGCTACCTCAAGTGTTGATCTCTAACTATAGCAGTTATGGGATCGCGGATGCTTGTGTCATATCCTAGAGCATTATGGAAACCGTTAGTGCTCAAATGAATCACCTTTTAAACCCTAAGAAAAAAGCTAGGTAATGTCAAAAAACTGTGGTAAATAGCGTTTGTGAGCGTCAGGGCGGGTTTTACCACTAAAAACCGCTCTGAAATTAGCTTATCGATGTTTGTTCGCGATTCCGCTATTTTATGAGGTAAAAAGCTTATGTCCGTGGATCACGATGACGATACCCTGCTAGACGATGACGTAGACTCTGATACGTCTATCACCACAGCAAAAGAAAACAGCCTGCGGCAGCTGGCGATTCGGCGGCAACTGGAAGATCGCTTGGAACGCCGCCGGCTTAAAGATGAGCTCGGTTGTGATGAGCTGTGGGAGTTGGGTTACTAAAACCTACCGCTACAGTCTCGATTAGCGTGGAGGCGGCTGGTCTGCCTCCAGGTTCTTGTGCTTACACCTTTGAATCCCTCCTCTTTGCCACTCGCCAATGATTATGTGGCACATTTGTCATGGTTAACGACATAGTTAACACCGTGTGTTAGGGTTAAACTGTGAATTGCAAAATCGTAAAAATCGATTAGTAATATTATTGCTTGGCGTATTCTCTGTGCTGCAACAGTCAGTGCTAGGTAGGATACTTAAAGGGCCGATGCTCAGTACAGATAAAACGCTCTAGAAAATATAAAATAAGAATGACGCCTTGGCGAGACTATTCGCCCAGTTAGGGTTAGAGGTCAGTTATGCCTACAAAAATGCGATTTGAAAAAGCGTTGCTAGTGCTGGTTGTACTGACGGCATTGGCGGTTTTAGGGCAAAAATGGGTGTTACAAGAAACCTTTGTTATTGACCCTACTGAGGGGCTCGACAATCGCTTATACAATGATCGCCTCTCTGGCGGTACCAGCCAATCTGAAATGATCTCGGGTGCGGCAGACTCCTATGTCTGGCGTTGCGATTTGCATGCCACGGGGTACGCTTACCCCCACTGTGGTTTTGAAGTGCGATTAACTGGCAGCTATACCCAAGGCATTAACTTTAGTAATTACCGAACGGTCAAAATTTGGTTAGATTACGAAGGCCCCAACGACAGCGTACGTATTTTTTTACGCAACTATAATAGCCGCTACAGTGTCGCGAGCGATGACACTACGACTAAGTACAACCAACTCGAATTCTCGCCTGCCAAGGATCAGGCCTATTACGAATTTAGCTTTGGCGACTTTTTTGTTGCCAATTGGTGGCTGCGTGAAAAGAATATTCCGCCTCAGCTGAGCCACCCTGAGTTTAACAATATAGTGAGCTTTGAGGTACAGACAGGCTCAGGCCACTTACCCGGCGAGCATCGTTTTGTATTGCGTCGCGTCGAGTTGGTCGGCCAAAGGTTTGATACGGCAGACTGGTACTTGGGGATTATTGTGGTTTGGGTGGTTATTGTGCTGTTGTTTCTTGCTTATCGAGTGCTGGAGCTTACGGGTGAGGTGCGTGAGCGCAAAAAACGCGAGCAGGAGCTGATGGATGTAAATCTTTTTTTGGATAGCCGTTCTCGTGAGCTTGAAGCGAAAACCAAAACGGATGCTCTGACCGGGGCGTTTAATCGTGAGGGTATTGAAGAGAGTATTAAAAACGGGCTTTGGGAGTGGCGCCATAGCGCCAAACCTTTGTCTATCGTAATGATGGATATTGACCACTTTAAAAAGATTAACGACCAATACGGCCATGCGGTAGGCGACGATATTTTAGCCGGTATATCCGCCTTGGTTAAAGAGCACATACGCGCGACGGATTTGTTTGCCCGGTGGGGAGGGGAGGAGTTCGTGCTGGTATGTCGCAATACTCGTATTCACTACGCGCAGCACATTGCCGAAAAGTTGCGAGCGATGCTCGCAGAGCACAAATTTGATGGTGAGCTGCAAGTCACGGCAAGCTTTGGCGTGGCGACATTAACCGGTGGCCGAAGCGTAGAGCAGCTGTTTAAGGCGGCTGACGATGCGTTATATCAAGCGAAAAAGAAGGGCCGCAACCGCGTATTGAAAGAGGGTGATGATTAACTACCTTTTAGTTCTTTTTACAGCGCGTACGAAACAGCTTGCCATCCTCTAATCGCAGGGCGGTTAAGCAGCCACCCCAGACACAGCCGGTATCTAGCGCGATGACGTTATCCGCCGCTGCTTGCCCCTCTAATGCTGCCCAGTGTCCAAATACAATCCTCTCTTTACGACAAGCGTGCTGTGGATGGTCAAACCAGGGCAAAAACTCACCGCTACTCACCGCCGTTTTATTGTCTAAATCGAGTAAACCGTCAGCATCGCAAAAGCGCATTCGGGTAAAGTAGTTAGTAATCAGCCGCAACCGTGCATTGCCAATAAGCTTGTTTTTCCACTGGCAGGGTTTGTTGCCGTACATCTCGGCCAAAAAGTCGTTGATGTAATCGCTTTGCAGTACCGCCTCGACTTCTCGGGCGTGGGCGGTGGCTTGCTCCAAGTCCCAAATAGGCGGGATGCCAGCGTGCACCATGGTATAGCCAAGTGTTGGGTCGCTGTGAAGAAGCTTACAGTGGCGTAGCCAATGGATCAGCTCTTCGCAATCGTTCGCTTTTAACAGTTGATCAAGGGTGTCAAATGATCCTTTGCGCTTGTGGCCGTAGGCGACGGCGATAAAATGCAGGTCGTGGTTACCTAAAACGGCGGTGACTGCATTGCCCAATGAATACAGATACCGCAGTGTCGCCAGTGAGCTGGGCCCACGGTTGACCAAGTCTCCGGCAATCCACAAGCGATCGTGGGAAGGATCAAAATCAATTTTATCCAACAATCGCAGTAGCGGGTCGAGACAACCCTGTATGTCGCCTATTGCGTAGGTGCTCATGGTCGTATCGGTCTTATAGTCGCCGTGTTAGTTTATGGTGTCAGTGCAGCGCGCCGGGCGGCACCAAGGCAAATGCCGGTATGGGGGCCGTAAAGGTCTCGCCATCGGGTTGGCGAAACTCGTAGCTGCCTTCCATAATGCCAGCAGGCGTTGCCAATATGGCGCCGCTACTATAGGTATAGCTGCAACCGGCGGGAATGTCCGGTTGTTGTCCCACCACACCAAGGCCCTGTACTTCTTGTACTTGATCGTTGGTGTCGGTTATAACCCAGTGGCGACTCAGTAACTGCGCCGCTTGGACACCGCGATTGTGAATCGTAATGGTATAGCGAAACGCGAAACGTTGTTGCTCGGGTTGCGATTGCTCGGCGAGAAAACCTGTGTCTACGTCAATGGCAATGCTGGATGCAATATCGTTGCAAAATTCAGAGGCGGTATCAGTCATGGGCATTATTTTGTGAGTTCTTAAGGCGCTCGTCAATGGCGTCGCTTAGGGCGATAAATTCCGCCATGGTTAGTTGCTCGGCTCGCTTGGATATGTCGACGGGAAGGTCGTCCATGTCGGCGACATCAAGCAGTGTTTTGAGCGCATTGCGTAAAGTTTTACGGCGTTGCCCAAAAGCGGCGGTAACCAGCTTTTCTAAGGTTTTAATGTTACCCACCGTATGGGGCAATTCACGGTAGGGCGTGATACGGACAATGGCCGAGTCGACTTTAGGTGCTGGGTCAAAGGAGCCGGGCGGCACATCAAACAGCGGTTCGACGCGGCAGTAGTATTGCACCATCACAGACAATCGGCCAAAGGCTTTTTCGCCAGGGCAGGCGGCGAGCCGTTTGACCACTTCTTTTTGCAGCATAAAGTGCATGTCTTGCACTTTATCCGCAAAGCTGATTAGGTGAAAAATCAGCGGCGTGGAGATGTTGTAGGGCAAGTTACCAACGATTCGCAAGGGCTTTTCAGCGCTGCCTAATTCGGCAAAATCAAACTTTAACGCATCGGCCTGGTGCAATGTGAAGCCTGGGTATTTATCAAAACGCACCCGCAACCACGGGACTAGGTCTCGGTCTAGCTCAATGACGTGCAAGGTTTCTGCACTGGCTACCAGCGGCTCGGTGAGCGCCCCTTGGCCGGGACCGATCTCTACCAAGGTTTCCCCGGGACGGGGGCGAATAGCGCTGGCGATACGGTGAATAACACCGTGATCGACTAAAAAGTTTTGCCCAAAACGTTTTCGTGCGCGGTGTGGGGAGCCCGGCGTAAAAGATGTTTTCATTGGTCGGCCTCGCGCCGCGCGTGGATCATGGTTTGGGCGTAATCAATGGCGGTTAGCAGGCTACCTTGGTCGGCTTTGCCGGTGCCGGCCAGATCGAGTGCTGTGCCATGATCAACCGATGTGCGAATAATGGGTAACCCAAGGGTAATATTAACCGCTCGACCAAACCCTTGGTACTTAAGTACAGGCAGGCCTTGATCGTGGTACATAGCTAATACCGCATCGGCGTTATTTAAGTGTTTGGGGGTGAAGAGCGTATCGGCCGGCAGAGGGCCGATTAAATCGTAGCCCTCCTGGCGCATGGCGCTTAATAAAGGCTCAATGGTATCGATTTCTTCGCAGCCTAGGTGACCGCCTTCGCCGGCGTGAGGGTTTAAACCGCACACCAGAATACGCGGCTGCGCAATACCAAATTTTGTTTTTAAATCGTGCGCGGTAATGGTGATAACCTCGCGCAATAACGTACTGTTGATGGCGTCGGCGACTTCTCTGAGCGGGATATGAGTGGTGGCTAGCGCAACTCTAAGCCCATCAGTGGCAAGCATCATCACCACGCGGGGCGTATTGGTGCGCTCTGCAAGGTACTCTGTGTGTCCGCTGAAAGCGACGCCGGCATCGTTAATAATGCCTTTGTGGACTGGGCCGGTGACTAAAGCGTCAAAGTGACCAGCTTGGCAGCCATCAATGGCGGCATCAAGGGTATCGAGCACATAGCGGGCATTGTTGCGATCGAGTCTACCCGCCGCGGCGCCGGCAGCGAGCGACACGGGTAGAACGTGCAACGTGCCAGCGGCCGGTATGCGGGGCGGGGCGTCGGCGCTAACGGTGACGATATTAACGGCTACGCCCAGCATTTGGGCGCGCGTCTCTAATAGCGTCGGGTCGGCAATAATAACAAATTCATGGTCGCTAGCTGTTTTGCTTAGCGCCAAAACCAGGTCTGGGCCAATACCCGCCGGCTCCCCTGGGGTGATGGCAATGCGTGCAATTGCTTGAGTCATTAAGCGCCACTGTCAGAGTCATTATCGTCAGCCGTGCTGCTGTCGAGGTCTTTAATGTCGAGATAAGCGTTTTCGCGTAACTCCAGCAGCCACACTTGCAGTTCTTCGTCAAAGCGGCGCTCGCGCATCATCTGCGCCGCTTTATTGCGGATCACTACGTCGCTCATGTCTTCTTGACGGCGATCGGTGACTTGCAAAATATGCCAGCCAAATTGGCTTTTAAAGGGGCCGGCAATCTCGTCAATTTCGCTGTTGGCCATGGCGTTTTCGAAGGCGGGGACGAATGTGCCGGGGGTGGCCCAGCCAAGATCGCCGCCTTCGAGCATAGAGCCGATATCCTCAGAGTTTTCTCGGGCTAATTCGGCAAAGTCAGCGCCACCTTCGATTTGCGTTTTAAGTTCGGTGAGCTTCTCTTTGGCGGTTTCGTCATCCATGATCTCAGAGGTTTTGATCAGAATGTGTCGAGCTTTGGTTTGCTGTACCAGTTGCTCGCCACCGCCGCGCTGTTCGATATTTTTAATAAGGTGGAAGCCTGCGCCTGAGCGGATGGGCTTGGAGACATCCCCGACGTCCAGCTCGCTAACGACATCGCTAAACAGTTCGGGTAGCTGGGCCAGTTTGCGCCAACCTAAATCGCCGCCTTCTAGGGCAGTTTGGTCGTTCGAGTTGGCAATGGCCATCTGGCTAAAGTCGGCTCCATCTTGCAGTTGTTGATAGATGTCGTTGACCTTTGCCTCGGCTTCCTGCGCTTCATCGGGGTTGGCCGATGAAGAAACGCTAATTAGGATGTGACCCAAGTGATAATCAGGTGAGGTGGCAAATTTGCCGTCGCTGGAGGCGAGGAAGTTGTCGATCTCTTGCTCGGTAACACGGATGCGGTTATTTACCACGCCTTGCTGGACTTGATTGACCAGTAAATCGCGGCGCAGTTTTTCACGTAGTTGCTCGAGTGACATACCTTGGCTTAAAAGGTCGGCTGATAGCTCGTCCAGCGTGGTAAAGCCATTGTTGGCCATTACCTGTTGCAGTGTTTGGTTGAGTTGCTGGTCAGAGATTTCCATCCCGTAGCGCCCGGCCTCTTCTAGTTGCAGCTGCTCTAAAATCAGCTGATCTAAGATTTGTTGGTCGAGCACGTCCATGGGCGGAAGCTGATCATATTGCCCCTGGAGCCTTTGCAGAACGGAGTTTTTGCGCTCGTCAAACTCACTTTGCAAAACGACGCCCTGGTCTACGACGGCTATAACGCGGTCGAGTATTTCGGTCTCAGCGTTTGCGCTTGAGGCAATGCTAAGGCTGAGGGCGCCTATCAAATGAAGCAGGGGGGCTGCCAAGCTTTTCTTTGTCATAGTAATCACTGTTTGTTTATCGTAAGTTTTTTTCGCGCTCGTCGTAACCTAAGATGGTTTTGCCCAGTAGGCTACCTACGCGTTCGCTAATGCTGGCCAGTCCTTTGAGCTGAAGATCGACAAAAAAGCCATCGTCGTAATCGTCGTCCTCGACGCTATCGAGGATGTTGCCGTCGTTGTAGTCAAAATTGAGCCATTTGCGCCATAACAGGCGCACCCGGTAGCAGCAATCGCTGTATTCGAACCCGGCAAAGGTGTCGAGTTCCTGATCGTAGGTTAAATCGTAGTTGGCGCGAGCAATGATACTCCAACTATTGCTAACCGGAACAAATGCGCCTATATCCAGTTGGTTGCGCTCTGAGCCCAGCTCGGGTGTGATCTCATCGTCAATATCCAGCTCGCGCACATCGCGTTTATAGGTGTACGTCAGGCTGACTAGGCGGTCTGAGTCGTCGGCGTACTCGATAGTGGCGCTCGCGTTAGAGACCTCATCTTTGTGTTGATCGTACAGGACATCACCGCTGACTTGTAGGTAGTCGCCTGCGCGAGCGGCAATACGGCCGGCAAACTCAGATTGCCCGTAGGTTTCTTCTTCTGGTTGATATTCAGGGTTTAGGGTGACCCGTGGCGAGCTAAAGCGGTAAATCTGACCGACGCTTAACTCCAGATGCTCGATGCCCGTTACCGGTGAGATAAAGCGACTGGTAAGGCCGGCGCTTAGCTGGTTGGCGTCATCAATACGGTCGTAGCCTGAGAACCGAGTGGTGCGAAACAGCT
The DNA here is from genome assembly GCF_963972205.1 of uncultured Gilvimarinus sp. Lineage (NCBI taxonomy): Bacteria > Pseudomonadati > Pseudomonadota > Gammaproteobacteria > Cellvibrionales > Cellvibrionaceae > Gilvimarinus > uncultured Gilvimarinus sp. The sequence continues at coordinate 401,064 of NZ_CAXAUC010000002.1, forward strand.
GATTGTAGTCGAAAGTGACGTATTTGGTGTCAAAGTCGATGTATCGATTGCTGTCGTTTAGGGGGGAGTAGATCTCAGAGTGATCTTCGTAATCGCTATAAAAGTAAAACAAGCGCGGCTCTAGGGTTTGGATAAATTCGGTGCCACCGAGGCTGCCAAAGCGCTCGAAAAACATGCCCATGTCGACGCTGCCTTGCGGCACGACGAGGGAGGGAGAGTCGCTATAAATGGTGTCATCTGGCATCTGGCCGTTTGGGTTGTAATCGGCTTGCTCCAGTTGGTAGCTCAGGGTTTTAACGCCCATTCGCGGCCGGAAAAAGCCCCACTGCCAGCGTTTGTCCCAGGTTAGGCCGTAATCGCTGCTAAAGCGGTCGCCCACCACCAAGCGGTCAGTATCGCGGGCATAGTACTCGGTGATATCAAAGCGGGTGAATTGATTGTCGAGGTCGATCTGCCAGTCGCCCAAGCGAAAACGACCATTGGCAAACAAATGTGGTAGCTGTTTATAGGGCTCTTGTTTTGACTCATTGAGATAACGCACCTCTTCGGCATTGGCGCCAACCTTCCAGGCCTCGCCGTTATAACTGATTTCGCCAAACTTGCTGATGCGCGATTGCCGGGAAACGTCAATATCACTGCTGGTAATGTCCCGTAGGTAATCGACGTCGCTGATGTCGGTGTAGTCGATACGGGTTTTAAAGCGGCTGCGTTTGCCCCCGGTTTGGTCCAGGTTGATTAGCCAGCGGTCCTGCCCCAAGTGTGGGTATGCTTCCTCGGGTGTTTTCTCGCCCGAGGCAATGTCGTTTTCGGCGCGCTTGTCGTAGCCACCGTCATCACTGGCTAAGAATCCGCCTGATATTTGGGTGGAAAAGTACGATGATAAATGCCGCAAGGTGCCGTCCCAAAGGGTGCCGCGCTCTTCCATAAAGCGCGGCGTTATGGTGGCATCCATTTGCGGTGCAATATTCCAGTAAACGGGTTGGGCAAACTCAAGCCCGTTGCGCGAGCTTGTACCGAGCGATGGAAATAACAACCCGCTTTTACGCTCGTCGCCGATGGGGAACGCCATGTAAGGCATATAAAAGACGGGGATGTCTTTAATCAGCAGGCGTGCGTGTTTAGCGGTGCCGTAGCTATCGTCTGTGTGTATTTCCACCTCAGAGGCTTCCATACGCCAAAACTCGTGGTTTGGTTCGCAGGTGGTAAAGCTGCCGTCGGTTAAGCGTAGCAAGCGATCGCCAAACTTCTCAAGCTTGCCAGCGCGGCCGTGCAAACGGGACTCATGGAGCACAAACTCGGCGTTATCAATGCTGGCATCGCCGCTATCGCGTTGCATTTTTGCGTTGTCGGCCAAGATCAGTAAGCCATCTTCGCGGATCGTGACGCCTTCATTCAAGATCAGCTCGCCGCTGGTATTGTTTAGCTCCGCTCGCTGAGTGCGCAGCATGCGCGAGCCTTGACGCAGCTCGACATTACCTTCAAGGGTGATGGTTTGCCCGCCACTGGCGGAAGTTTTATCGGCATCGGCTTCGATGTTGGTCTGATCAATAGCGGTCGCGTCTGGATCGGCACGATAAGGGCTAACGTAGGCACCGCAACAGCCGGCCGGCAGATTTTCGCGCTCTTCTTCCGGTAGCTGCTCGCGGGGTACCCAATCAATGCGCCCGTATCTTGCATCGTGCTCTGTGCCGGATTGATAGCTATCGGCCACCGCCGAGCTTTGGCTCAGCACCGTAAGCGCCAGTAAGGAAAGTGTAGCTTCCTTTATAGTGGTCAACTTTATGCTACCTGATAGACGGTGACGGAAGCGATGGTCTAGATCGGCCATTGAGAGGTCTCTACAATCCTTAAATAATGGGCGCCCTGATACAACGAACGCGCGTGAAGGCGGGCGGCAAAGCCCGGATGCAGGCGCGTGATAAGCTGGCCATTCTACTGCATTAACCCGCGCGGGGGGAAACCGAATTCACACGCTAATACGCGTAGTGTTTTGCCGTGTTTGTTGCAGGGTTGGCATAAGCTAAAAGCCGCAGCAATTGCCGTTTGCTAGTGGTAAATTCAGAGTAAGCTGACAGACGGTTTGTTAGCCTGTAGGATTTTAGGCTGGTAAGTGTAATGGCTAATGTTGGAGCGTGCTTGGTTGGATAGTAAACAAGAGCGAGAAGATGCCCTAAAACTGTGGGCTGGAGAGGTTTTGCGGCAGCCTATAACCTTAGCGCGTTGCGCCGGTGATGCAGGTTTTAGGCGATACTACACCGTTGATTCAGCCCCTGAGCTGCTGGCCGTTGATGCGCCGCCTGCCAGCGAAAATACACCTCAGTTTGTGCAAGTGGCGGGATTGCTGCGCGGCGCTGGAGTGGCTGTGCCGGACATTCGGGCTGTTGATGTTCCCCGTGGGTTTGTGCTTCTAGAGAACTTTGGCTCACGTGAGTTTGGTGCCGAGCTGGATAGCGAGCGCGCGCTGACCCTTTATGGCGAGGCACTGTTTACCTTGCTGGCTATTGCCCAAGCGCCTAAGGATGTCGCGTTGCTGCCTGTATTTGATGAGGCATTTATTTGCCGAGAGCTCGGATTGTTCGCTGAATGGTTTGTGGGACCTTTATTGGGCTTGACGTTGAACGCTGACGAAAAGGTAATGTTAGAGGGTGTATTCGGTCGCCTGGCGATGCGGGCGCTGGAGCAGCCTCAGGTTGTTATGCACCGGGATTTCCATTCGCGTAACTTGCTCATAAAAGCCGACGGTAGTTTGGGAGTCATTGACTTTCAAGATGCGGTAGTGGGGCCAGTGACCTATGACCTGGTCTCCCTATTGCGTGATTGTTATGTGCGTTTGCCCGCTGCTGATGTCCGTCGCTGGGCGCTGGCTTATGGTGACATGGCTATTGATGCTGGCGTCATGCCTCCTGCCAATCCAGATGATTATCTGCGCGATTTTGACTGGATGGGATTGCAGCGGCACATCAAGGTGTTGGGTATTTTTGCCCGTCTGCACTTGCGCGATGGTAAGTCGACATATTTGGCCGATTTACCTCGTGTCATACTCTACGTGCAAGAGGTTGCCGCCAGTTACCCAGAACTGCAAGATTTTGCCGCTTGGTTTGCCGCTCGTATCGTGCCAGCGTGTAAGGCTCAGTCGTGGTATCAATCGCAACCTTTGTCTGATGTAAATGTGATGGGGGTGATATGAAGGCCATGATTCTCGCGGCCGGCCTTGGCAAACGAATGCGTCCGCTAACCGATACTTTGCCCAAACCGCTCATTCCTGTACGTGGTAAGCCGTTAATTGCCTACCACCTAGAGGCGCTGGCCCGCGCCGGTATTACTGAGGTTATCATTAACCTCGCCTATCGCGGCGCACAAATCCAAGAGTTTGTGGGGGATGGTTCGGCGTGGGGGCTGCAAGTCGTTTATTCGCAAGAGCCCGAACCCCTCGAAACCGGTGGCGCAATTGTTCATGCCGCCGCACTGCTGGGAAGCGAGCCATTTATATTGCTTAATGCGGATATTTTTACTGATTTTGATTTTGCGGACCTGGCAAAACGCGGGCTGACGAGAGGCGCGCAAGGCCACTTGGTGCTGGTGCCTAACCCAGACTTTAAAGCCGAGGGCGACTTCTCCGTGCAGCAAGGATATCTGATTGCTCGCACAGGTATCGACCTAGGGTATACCTTTGCCGGCATGAGCGTTATTAACCCAGGCTTGGTGTCGCGTTATCTAAGTGCTACCCCTAGGTTTGGCTTAGCTCAGGTGTTTCGCAGTGCTCTTGCTTTACGGCAACTCACAGCGCAGGTTTATCAGGGGCGGTGGAGTGATGTGGGTACGCCAGAGCGGTTACGGTTACTTAATGAGATTGACTCTGAGCGACCCGGCGCTGCAGCACAATAGCGCACAAAGTTAAAGCCGTCAGCACCGTCAGCGGTAGATAAAAATGTGGATTTGTTAGTAATACACTCAAAGAAATGGCTTGGTTGGCGACGGTATCTTGCACCCCTTTACCGATGCTAACCAACGCCATCGTGCTGGGTAGCAGGCCTAGCACGGTTGAATTAACGTAGCTGGTAAAGCTTATGCCCGAGGCAGATAGCGATACGTTAACTAAATAAAACGGAAATATAGGTATCACCCTAATAAGCAATGGCGCTGAAAAGCCAGTGGCGAGAATAAAGCGCCGTACCGCATTGCGCTGTGCGGTTAACGTATTGGGTGCAACGTTAAAAGATGCCACCTTAATCAGCCCCCATGTCCCTAGGGCGCTTGTGGTTGTGGCCGCCAAGGCGATGGTAACACCCATACCAAAGCCAAAAAAATAGCCGCTTAAAATCGAGAATAGCGCCCCGCCTGGTAATCCCACACAAGTAACAGCGACAAAGCTGATAAAAAATAATAAGGTAAAAGTAACCGGTGCGCTTTGCATTAAGGCATTGGCTTGTACCGTCATCGTTAAAAGCCCATCGGACAGTGGGCTGGCAAAAAACAGACCTGCTAGAAACGCAATTACGCTAAGTGCTATCAAGCCTCTGGCTAATACTCGCCCCATAACATCCCGCTCAGTCGGTAAGTGAATAAGCCACTAGCTCTTCGTCTTCGTAAGCTGGTGGGCCAAATATTTCACGTACTTTAGCGCCGCACTCTTGGTAGCGGGCAGCATCTTGGGCGCCCCTCGAAGCGTTTTTATGGTAAACCAAGTAGTCGTAGTTTTTGCGGTTGCTATCGCTGACGAGCTCACCAACGTGCACCACATTGGTTAGCGCAATTTGTGTATTGTCGGGCGGATATTCACCATAAAACCGACTGCCACAAAAGCCGTCTAGAAAACCGGCAGTTACCTGCTGTTGGTGCACAGCCTGATCAATATACCAGCGGTCCCAGTGCCATTCCAAAAACCAAGGGGCTATGACAATATTAAGCTCTTTATGCGGTTGCTCGCCAAGAAGCCTGTAAAACCCAGAGACGGGTCGGTTGTCCAGCTCAACATTATAGATATTTTCCTCCCAGCGGTAATCAGCTTGATAGGCCATGTGGCCGGTAAACTGGTTAAGTTCTGGCGAGTATATTCGCGGCAGTGGTCCCGCCAAATAAATGACAGAGGCAAAAACAATGATCGCCAAGCTAAAAAGCCTCTGACCCGCAAGGCAAATAATCCGCGTCGCACCTACCGCCATAAAAATGCCCAGCAGTAACAATATGGGGAGACCGTATCGTGCGGTGACTAAAGCGTGCTGTATCCAGGCGGCCCCACTACTGGTAATCACCACGAACGGCAGCAATATGCCTATCGCCAGGTAAAGGGCGATCTCGCGGTTGCGTTGCCATATTGTGTAAGCGCCAAAAGCTGTTATTGCTAAGGCAATAACCCCGTAAAATACAGAAACGCTACCAAGCAGCAGCTGAAAAGTTAGCGTCAGGCTGGTAAGTGTTGGCGAATTGTTGCCTGTTTTGCCAGTTATATCACTTAAGTTTGCATAAACGGGCGGACCAATTAATAAAACAAGCACTGCCAGCTGCGTAATCCCAAGCGCAAGCAAACGTAAAAAAAGCTGCGGTTGCCCTAGCTTGCGACACATATATAAGCTTTTAACGCCGTAAAATAAAAACGGCGTTAGCAAAAAAGTAAGCGTAACTGGCTGCAGCCAAGCCGATAAACTACAACACAGCACATACATGACCGACTTGCCCAAAGAAGGTCTTGTGGTCCACAAATAAAATGCCACAACAGCTACGCCTGTTAAAAACGTTGATAATGCGTAGGGCCGTGCGGTGCGCGTATAATAAATAAGCATAGGTGATAGCGACAGCAGTACAAACAGCATTATTTGTTCTTTGCGGCTTAGGAAGCGCCCGCACAATAACGGTATAACCACGGGCGTAATAAGCCCCGTAACAATCATGGGCGCGCGTAAAATACTCTCGGTAAGCGGGGTAAACTGCGAGATGGCATAATAGTAAAGTGTTAACGGGATGCTGTGGTCGGCGTGGCCGAACGAGGTAAAAATCCCCCAAGCATCCGATGCCACCAACTTATTTAGCGCGTGCCATTCATCATCAGCGATAAGCTGCAACGGCAGTTGCCATAACCTAAGCCAAGCCGCAGCCCCTGCAAGCGCAGCCATAACCAACAACAGGACAAGTCTTTCTTTGTTTGCTGCAGGGTTTACTGTCTGCTTCACGATTTGGGCGCCCCGCAAAACAAACCTTTTAAGCGCTTTGCCGCGTGCAGTACAGAGACCTTAATAACCCCTAGTCCGTAAATACTGCTGGGCAGTAAACGGATGGACGACGCCTCTGGGAAATACCTGGTAGGACAAGTGATCTCACCAATGGTGTGTCCTTGGGCAATAATTTGCGATAGCATTTGATTGTCAAAAATGAAATTGTCGCTGTTTTGCGCCAGTGGTAAGCTTCGTATCACATCGGCAGAGAACGCGCGGTAGCCCGTGTGATACTCCGACAATTTAGCTCCCGTACACAAATTTTGAAACGCTGTAAGCATCCGGTTGGCTATATACTTATACGCTGGCATACCGCCGCGTAACGCACCTCCACCGAGTATGCGCGAGCCCAGTACCACAGGGTATAAGTCCTCGGCAATAACAGAGGCCATGGCGGTAATTAACTTGGGTGTGTACTGGTAATCGGGGTGCAGCATCACCACAATGTCGGCCTTTAACTCGAGCGCCTTTTGGTAGCAAGTTTTTTGGTTGCCGCCGTACCCTTTATTACGCTCGTGCACAATAATATGCTCGATGCCCAGTTGCCGCCCCACATCCGAGGTGTTGTCTTTACTGGCATCGTCCACCAATATCACAATATCCACCACATTCATCGGAATTTCTCGGTAAGTCGTCTCGAGGGTTTTACTTGCATTATAAGCGGGTAGTACTACCGCCACTTTTTGGTTGTTTAGCATGCAGGTCTCTTTGTTTTTCGTTTCGAGTTCATGGCCGGCTTTTCAATCAGCCAAAAGCTAAGTTGCGCCAAAAGTAAAGAGCCAAGCATAGTTACAGCAAAGGCAAGTAACCCGCCGGTAGCGGAGCTCTTCCAGTGGGGCAAGTACTTGTTGATAATTACTAAAATAGGATAGTGCCATAAATAAATTCCAAAGCTAATCTCGCCCAGCCAAACGGCGGGGCGTGTTGCGAGAAAGCCAAGCCACTTAAGTGGGTAGGTGCTACAAAGCACTAATACAGATAAGGCCGCAGATATCAGGGGGTTCCATACGGCCAGCATCCAATGTCCGGTCCAGTAGCCCTCTGCTTCGTTTGACAGCCACCCGCACATCGCCAGTAGCAACCCAATAGCAGTTGCGAGCCAACCATAAAGCGCGCGATGATTTAGTTGGCGGGGCTGTGCTGCGACGCACATACCCGCAGTAAAGGAGAATAGCGCACCGGGCAGTAAGTCCAGTATAGGCTGTATGGGGCCGTAGCTTGGTTCTTCACGGTACAGGTACATTATGCTGGCGCGCCATAAAACACAGCCAATAAAGGTGACAATGCCAAAGTTAATCCACCCCATCTTACGTATGGCCAGTATTAGCAACGGCAGTACGGCATAAAATGAAAGTTCGATAGGTAATGTCCACCACACCAAGTTAATGGCTCGCGGCAGCACTGGCGGAAGGTTGATCAGCAGGAAAAAGTTCAAAATGCTGTCGAGCCAGCCATTGGGAGCGGTAATACCTTTAACGCCCACGGCTGCAAGCAGCAACAAAACGGCATATTGCAGCCATACGGCCGGAAAGATACGTAGACACCTTCTGAGCCAGAAGCTTTTGCAAACCTCACTCGTTAGGCTGGTGTTTAACAGACGCCCCCCAAGTAAATATCCTGATAACACAAAAAACAACAATACACCGATCCAGCCAAAGTTGAAGATAGTTTGACTGGCCCCCGTTATAAACCTGAGGTATTCTGGCGCCTGCTCCATAACCGGATAAGTGCTGGCCCAGTGAAATAGCACCACCGCCAGCGCTGCCAGACCGCGCAGTCCATGTAGTTTTGGTTGGAACCTGTTGTGGTTATCGGCGAGTATCGGCATGGAGTTATTATCGCGAAGTGTGGTGGACTCTTGCGGGTGAGCAACATTACGGTAAAGATTTAAAGGCAATAAACGTCGGTAGGATACTGTAATCGGGCTGTTAAGCGCAATAAAAAGCCTAGCGTGCTTGTTACAGCGAGAACAAGCACAAAAAAGTAACCTGGTTGGCCCGGCTAGGCCTAGTGCAGCATATTAAGGTGGTTTCAAATGAGTTTTGCAGCTTCTTGCACGTGATTTAGTTCAGTGCTTAAAAAGCTCCGATAGATTCTATACGCTTTACGTGCAATGTTTTTTGCTCGTCGGTTAATGATGATGCCCGCCAGACAACTAGGATGTGCTTGTGGTAAGTTGTTTCAAAGCCTGACCTTAGGCAGACCTTTTTGGATTGTTTGTCGCCCACATAGCCCCATATGCCTACCAAATTGTTGGGCAGTTTTGCGAAAGAGTGTGTGAGCAGCAGTTGCGCCACACCACCTTGGTCGCGTATAGCGCCTCGATCGCTCGCCGAGAGCTTTCTGTAGTTGCGGTTATCGATAACTAGCCCTCCGCAAAGTGCATCCTCTCCATCTATGTAGTAATGAACATAGCCTAGAGTGGATAATGAGCCGTCTTTGCTCTTAGCAAATGCGACAAAATGAAAGGGCTCTTGGGGAAAAGTATCGGTATTGAAGCGACGCTTAAACAAGTTGCCAACTAAGTACTCGGCAGAGTCAACTTCAATGACTTGGAGTGAGGAGCTCTTGTGATTGCAAGTGGGCGCTTGGTTCATTTTTGGCGTTGATCTCGTGGGTATGTTGTGGGTGCTTTATGAGGAAGCTTCAGTGCTTCTTATTAGCTCGGAAAATTCAGTTGGTGTCTTCCAGTGGTGACCGCAAACAAAGCGAGGGATGTCCCAAATGTTTGTGTCGTTGGTTACTGCTCGTCCTGCTGTACTCATTGCCCCCTTAAGGCCTATGCTTGGACCGTATGTGGGTAAAAACTCTTCTCTGAGGTAGCTTGGAGCGTGCCCATAAGGATAGCCTAGAACCGAAATCCTTTTTTTGCCGGCAATCTTGTCGATAATAGTCTGTGCCTCCGCAATTTGAGCATGGGCGTCTGGATAAGTTTCAATATTAAAAAATGAACCTTTTTTGTTCTCGGCTTGGCGTACAGTCTTTAGGGCATCATGTACATGATCCCAGCTATGGTTTGCAACGCCAACGATACCCTCCTTCGCGCTTTTCTTCCACCAATCATGGGTCCAGTAATCCGGCGGTTCACTGAAAGCTTGGCTAAGCTCGTTGCGCGCGTCGGGCGAGGCAATTACAAAGGCAAGCGATCGTGCACCGTTTAAGTGAGTGGGGACCGCATTTTGTGACTCTGTTAAAATACGCCGAAAGCTTTTAATTTTGCTGCCGTTGCTCCGAACGCCGTCGTAAAAATCCCAGCGCTTGCCGTCGTCAAAGGTGATGCAAGCTAACTTTCTATTGGCAATATTGCTTGGGCATACTTTCCCCGATAATACCGCAATAAGCTGCTCGGTCGGTAAGATCTGATACCCCATTGAAGCGAGCGTTCTAAGATCTTGCTCCATGGCAAAATGGTTGTCGTCGGTATAATTGTCACCAAGCTGCCAGCTGTGATAGCAAAGTACAGGGACGGAAAAGTTTGTTTGTTCAGTTGGCTTGCCTAACTTTGCAAAGGGCCGCCAGCGGCGTAAGTTGGTGAGCATGGTTTGCGTCAGTCTTGTTAAGAAAGATGAATGGGTAAATGCTACCATACGTCAGCTGTGACACAATATCTTGTTTTGAGTGAGGCGCAGGCTGGGGGTGTCATTGTCAGGCCTGCGGAGGGTAGGTGAGGGGTGATATTATTGAGGGTGATAGGTTTGTAGTGTGTTGAGGTGGGTGCGCTTTGCTGGAGTTAGGCATGCTGCGTACTCCTTAATTGTCTGTTGTCAAGAGGTAGGTATGAGTTTTAATCAAGGTCAGATGGTCATTGCGCCCTCTATATTAAGTGCCAATTTTGCCAGCTTGGGTGCTGAGTGTGATGCTGTGCTGGCCGCTGGGGCCGACATGATTCACTTTGACGTAATGGACAATCACTACGTGCCTAACCTAACGATGGGGCCACTGGTGTGTAAAGCGTTGCGAGACTATGGCATTGCTGCGCCTATAGATGTTCATTTGATGGTTGATCCTGTCGATGCCCTCATAGAAAAATTTGCCGCTGCAGGTGCAACCTATATAACTATCCATCCTGAGGCGACACGGCATTTGGATCGTTCGTTGGCTCTTATTCGCGATTTGGGTTGCAAGGCGGGCTTGGTGTTAAATCCGGGTACGCCAGTGGAGGTGGCGCGCCAAGTGTTGGGGCGACTGGATGTGTTGTTACTTATGTCGGTTAACCCTGGGTTTGGTGGGCAGTCGTTTATCCCCTATGTACTGGACAAGCTCCGCGATGCGCGTCAGTTAATTGATGGGGCTGGCCTGGCTGTCAGACTTGAGGTAGATGGTGGTGTAAAGGTGCAAAATGCGACAGACATCGCGCGTGCTGGGGCGGATACCTTTGTGGTTGGGTCAGAGATATTTTCAAGGGTTGATTACTCAGGGGTTCTTGCTGAATTGCGTGCGGCGCTCGCGTTGGCTTAGTTGGGTGTGTGATGCATCTCCCATTTCTATGGTGTTTTTCGCTTAAGGTGGCATTAGAGGCGTTTGCTGGGTCATGGAAGTGTGGGTTTTTTGCCTCTCCCTCTTCCCTCGGGTGGGGACAGCGGTTAAACTGCCCTTACTTGATGTAGCTGAGTTGTAGTAGATTATGCGGTCAGTCGCAGCGGAGTTGTTGGTGAGGCGTATGCGTTGCGCTGGCAGGGCCTGTCGTTGGTTCGCTTTTGGGCGACAGGCGTGTAAAACAGACGGCAGCATTAAAACGCCCGGTTAAGCTATTGTTATGGCTGAAAGGGTGTGGTAATTTAGAACGCGATTGGGTGTTCGTCGAGCATCTGGCCGGTCATGTGCTGGTGGTAAATCGAGTTTATTAGGGCGCTACAAGGCGCCCGCTAACAGAAAACAAAACGATACTTTGTAAATCTAGGAGCTAGACAATGAAGAAAAAACTTCTACCTTTGGCAATACTGGCTGGATTGGCTGGTGCAGCAGGTACCGCGCAAGCTGTACATGTTAACGATGATGGCCTCGGCGAGGTTCTTATTTACCCTTACTACACAGTAGAGGGTGAGCAGGACACCACGTTCACTATTGTGAACACAACTGACCGAGCTAAAGCCGTTAAAGTTCGCTTGCTTGAGGCAATGAACAGCTGGGAGGTCATTGACTTTAACTTGTACCTCTCACCGCAAGATCATTGGACAGGTGTTATCACCGCCAGTGATGAAACCGATGGTGCTATTCTAGTTACGCCGGACACCTCTTGTACTGTTCCAGCAATCCCTGCTGAGGGTGCAGAGCTGCGTAATTTGCTGTTTAGTGACAATGGCGGCGCAAACGATAACGCTGACGGCGGCCCTTCTGAAGTTTCTCGTACCCGTGAAGGTTATATCGAAATAATCGAAATGGGGACTTTGGATGATACTGCTCCAGGCCAGTTTGGCGCAGAAGCTGCAGTAACTCACACTTCGTCAGGCGTTCCTTCTGACTGTAGTGTAGTTGTTGGCGGTTGGGAGACTGTACCGGCCAACAGTATTGATCCAAATGACATTGTTGGTGAGTGGGGTCCAGGTCAGGGCGGCAATACAGCCAATATGGTTTTTGAAGATGCTGGTGGTCTGTACGGGTACGGTACTATTGTAAACGTAACTGAAGGTACTAATGCTACCTACGATGCAGTTGCGCTGGATAATTTCGCGGCTACTATTTTGCACGCTCGTCCAGGCGACACCGCGCCTAACCTAGGTTCTGGCATACCTAATGCCGACATTATTGACGGCAACACTGTTGTCAGTGCTGTCTTCACTGAATCCTTGGATGCGGTTACTGCATTGTTTATGCATGACACTCTTTCCAATGATTACGTGCTGGACTCAGTGATTTCCGCGGGTACTGATTGGGTTGTTACCATGCCCACCAAAAACGAGTATGTGAACTTACCGACCGCGGCTGATCCGTTCCTGTCCGTTTGGGACAATGGCGCTGCCTGTGAAGAAGTTCAATTCTCGCAGTGGAATCGTGAAGAGCAAACGCCTGGTGAAGATCCGATCGCGGGTGGCGTTGACTTCTCACCCAGCCCGATTCCAGAGGATGTTGTGGTAACAGGTTTTGCATTGTGTTCAGAGGCTAACGTTATTAGCTTCTTTGGGCCGGATGTTGAGAAAGACGCAGATGGCAACCCGATCTCAGGTTACAGCTCTGCACTGCAGCCTTCTGGGCGTGTTCAGTACGGTTTTGACGTAGAGTTTGAAAACGGTTGGGCACGTTTGGATCTGGGGCAGGATGCTGCTAGTAACCCGCGCACGCTAACTTCGGACAACGCTGTTACTTTTAGCGGTTTGCCAGTAGTTGGTTTTGCTGTCCAGAAATTTAGTAATAACACGGTTGGTGATGGTGCTTTCTACGCTGGTGTAGTAAGTCACAAAGCTACTCGGGATATTTCTAACTAATCTGCCTAAGTTAACATTTTTAGGTTTGAGGAAAGCGCGGCCTTTGGGCCGCGTTTTTTTTTGCCTTTTATGTGGCAGCTGCAGCTGGCGTTGGGGTTGATGGGGTGTTTGGCTAAATGTTAAAGCTTGTGCACATAATTGACATTTGGTCGAGTTGTCTGCTTAATAGGTGTTTGGAATTTAGTGTGTTCTGTTTATAATGAACTAAACCGGTATTTGTGTGTCTGATAAAAAGGCGTGAGCTTTTGGCGCGATAATTGCCTTGGTTGGATGGCGGGAGATATATAGCAGGAGCGATGATTTTGGCACAAGCCCTTAATATAAAAAGCGGCCGGCCACAAAATGATATTTTAAAACGTTGTGAGGGTGACATGAGAATATTTAATAAGGCTATACTTGGCTGCATGGTGGCCAGTGTGTCAGCCACGGCTGTTGCGGCTGATTTAACATTAACGCTAGATGATTCAAGTCTAGTGGTGAGAAACATTAGCAGTCTAGATCTCGACGCCGCTACGGGTAATATCGCTGTGCAAGGCGGGAGTTTTGACCCAGCGTCGGTTCCAGGCTTGCCAGTTCTTGATGATAATAATTTTGTGTGTGGTGACAATACAGTAAAAGAAGATTTGCTGGATGGCAGCGGAAATGCAGGTTCTGATGGCATTAAAGAAACCTGTGTCGGGGTGGGGGTCGCCGACCCATCGGTATACTGTGATACCGCAAATGGCATGACATTTAACGAAAGTTTAAACAAGTGTGAGTTGCCTGATGAGGTGCCGCCTGGGTTGACTGTAGCGGTAAACTCCTCACAATTGGAGCTTGGAGAAGAGACCGCAACGGTTACCTTTACCTTTGATGATGAAATTCAGAACTTTTCTGTGGGCATGGTGAATGTGTCAAATGGCGTAATTACTGGGTTAACCCAGCAAAGCGCCACGTTGAGCCAAGAGGTATGGACGGCGACGTTCACTCGTAGTGACAATGACGCAGGCGGCACTGCTACAATCAGTGTGGCTGCGAATAAGTTTCGAGACGATGCAGGAAACTGGAATACTGAATCGGCAAGCGCTGTCATAACGCTGGTGGGTTCAGCTCCTGCTTGTGATTTGCGTTACAAAGGGGTAGATGTGCGCAGTGAGAGTGCCATTTTTGAGTGGCCCAGTGGCACTTCGCAAACTCCTATGTATCTGAGTCGCAATGGTGTTCATAGTTATCCTTTTACCACCGGTACCAATACTAAATTTAACGGGCAGCTAGGTTTTGTACCTTTCTCAAACACCGCTACGGTAGAGAAAGACATTTGGATTTCTGAATGCGCCGGTGGGATGCCTGTTGAGGGTGCGCCTTATAATGGTGTGTGCGAGAAAAAAGGCAAACAGACCACCCTGTTTTGGGAGCAGACTGGGTCTACTTCGTGGCGTTGTAGTTTGGAGTCCAGCACAAAGTACTTCTTAAATGTTCGCAATCACCCAGGAAGTTGTACAGTGAGTTCTGGTTGTAATGCCAAGGTACAGCATTTGATAACAGGTTCAGCTAACTAGCAAGTTTGGTGCTGAGTAATACGGCACAAACCCTTTGGGTTTGTGCCTTTTTTTGTTCTGAGTAGAGGAAGGTGTTTATGGGGTGTCGAGTCCTTTGGTTGCTTGTGGCTGTAATGCTGTTAAGTGGTGTGCCCGCGCTAGCCGAGCCGGACGATGACGTAGTGTTGGCTGAATATGAAAGCATTCGTATTACCCAAGAGGATGTGGAGCGCTACATAAAATTTCGTTTAAGTTCGAAGCAGAGGCAAGAGGTGTACTCATCGCCTGAGCAACTGCTAAAAATTGTGCAAAATCTTTTTATGATCAGCTATTTGGCGTCTCAGGTAGGCGAGTATGATGAAGCTCAGTTGGATTGGCAGATGCGATACCAGCGCAATAGTTGGCTGGCAGGCCGGGCGCAAGATGATGTGGTGCGTGCTGCATTGGCCGACGTGGAGTGGGATGCTTACGCCCGTGAAGTGTACATTGCCGAGACAGATAAATACTTGACCAAGCCGAAGGTGGATGCGGCACACATCCTTATTGAAGTTGGGGATCGCTCACCTAACGATGCGCTTGAGCTAGCGCGATCTGTACGGGCCAAAGCGCTCGCAGGACAGGATTTTGCAGCCTTGGCGAAACGTTATTCAGAGGATCCGTCGGTAGAGAAAAATAATGGAAATTTAGGCGTGTTTATGGCAGGGCAAATGGTTGAAGAGTTTTCTCGTGCGGCATTTGCTATGGATGAGGGGGAGATAAGTGAACCTATTAAAACTAAGTTTGGTTATCATGTCATCAAGTTAAATAAAAAGTATCCGGCGGCACGGAAACCGTTTGATGAAGTAAAAGACGATATAATTCGCGAGGTATCTGCCGATATGGCCGCCAAAACACGAGAGCGTCTTGTGGTAGAGGCCCGCTCAGTTACGGACGTTGATATTAATCATGACGCTTTACAGGCTATGGTCACAGATAATACTAAGGGGCAGTCTCAATAATGTTCAGCGTTAGTGTGTATGCAAACCAAAATGAGTATTTTTGTGAAGCTCGGTGAGTTCTTGGTAGAAAGCGGTAAGCTCTCTAGCCGAGACCTAGAGCGAGCGCTTATAGCGCAGTCGGAAATGGGCGGTTACTTAGGGCAGGTGCTAGTTAAACTTGGTTTGGTGTCAGAGCTTGATTTGGCGCGCTGTCTTGCCGATCAGTTGGACTTTTGCTTATTGGCAGAGTCTGATTACCCGGCTGAGCCGGTAATTTTGCCTGCGCTCTCAGAGGAATTTTTGTTTAATAATAGCGTCGTGCCTGTAAGTGGTTTGGGTGACCCTGCCTTTTCCGCTTTGTACCCCCAAAGTGTATTTTTGCAAAAAGCGTTAACGATGGCGCTAGGGAAAAAGCCAAAGGTTTACTTGGGCTTAGAGGCCCACATAATAGCGGCTCTTAAATTAAGGGCTGTTGCTGAGCAAGAAGTGGAAGAAGGTGAAGAGCGACCCATCGGGAGTGATGACCCAGAGTTTGTCGAGCACCTTAGGGATCTGGCCAGCGAGGCTCCGGTTATTCGTTTGGTTAATCAAATCATTCATCATGCCTTAGACGTAGGCGCGTCCGATATCCATGTTGAGCCGTTTGAGAATCTACTGCACCTGCGTTATCGCGTAGATGGTGTCATTCAGGATGCTGTCAACAAGCCAGATTTAAGTTTAGCACCGGCTATAGCCTCTCGCATTAAGTTGCTGGCACGCATGAATATCGCGGAGCGGCGCTTGCCGCAAGATGGTCGCATTATGACGCGAGTAAAAGGGCATGAGCTAGACTTGCGTGTATCTACCATTCCGACCGTTCATGGTGAAAGTATTGTTATGAGGGTGCTGGATCGCGATGGCGTGCAACTTAGCCTTGCCAGTATGGGTTTCGCAGAGGATACTCTGGCAACTTATGCTGGGCTGTTAAATCGCTCCCATGGGGTGTTGTTAGTGACGGGGCCAACGGGTTCAGGTAAAACGACGACTCTAAACGCGTCTTTGTCAACGTTGGATTCGAAGGCCTTAAAAATCATTACCGTTGAAGATCCGGTTGAGTATCAAATTGACGGTATTAATCAGATTCAGGTCCAGTCGCAAATCGAGTTAACCTTTGCACGCTCCTTGCGGGCTATTTTGCGCCAAGATCCAGACATTATTATGATAGGCGAGATGCGCGATGGCGAAACAGCGCAAATTGCCGTGCAATCTGCGTTAACGGGGCACTTGGTGTTATCGACCTTGCACACGAACACGGCTGCCGGTGCCATTACCCGATTAGAGGATATGGGCATTGAGCGCTACTTAATTACCTCGTCCGTTAATGGTGTGTTGGCGCAGCGGCTGATTAGAACCTTGTGTGAACACTGCAAGTGTTCGCGAGCGCTGCATGAGGGAGAGGCGACAAAGCTTGGGCTTGCGCTTTTCTTAGAGCATGGCCAAACTCACATACACGAAGCGCGAGGCTGCGATAAGTGCAAGCACAGTGGCTATAAAGGCCGCACCGCAATCCATGAGCTTTTTGTGATGGATGGTGCGATGCACAAGGCGATACAGTCAGGTGCTGATGCCACTGAGCTGCATGCGACTGCGCGCAAAAGCGGAATGCGCACTCTGTATGAAGACGGGCTGCGTAACGTGGCTGTAGGCATAACCTCGCTCGACGAGGTTATGCGTGTCACCCAAGACCAAACCGAAACGGCCGACATCGTTTAGCCGCAGCGTAAGGTGGAGTGGCTTAGAGTGTGGGCTTGGCGCTTAGTGTGTCATCGCCCCTGTCAGGTGCGCCCCACTAACGCTGTCCATTCTGCTACTATGCGTAACGTTTAAAGCGACGCGCCACAGTGTTAATGATATCTATGCCTGAATTCTCTTACAAAGCCGCCAAACGTGATGGCGCCTTAACTGAAGGGGTGCTTGATGCCCCGTCGGAGGCCATCGCCAGTAGCCGTTTGCGCAGCCAGGGGCTGGTGGTGATTACTTTGAACTCGACGGTGGCAACAGCAAGTTCTAGAGGTGGCCCCGCGTTTGGTAAAAACCAAGTGTTATCGTTTACCACTGAGCTGGCGGTACTCTTGCGCGCAGGCCTCCCCATCGACCGTGCCATGAAAGTGCTAATTGATATGGCACCCAGTGCGGCAGCGGGGCAAGTGTACCAAGACATTTTGACTATGGTAAAAGGTGGTAAGGGGTTTAGTACTGCGCTTGCACAGAAGCCTGAGCTGTTTGATGAATTTTACGTCAGTATGATTCGCTCGGGCGAGGCTAGCGGGAATTTGGCGGCGATACTGGCGCGTTTGGCGGGGCAGCTAGAAGACGCTAAGCAGGTGCGCTCAAGTGTGGTGTCGGCGCTTATCTATCCCGCTATTTTGGCTGTGGTGTCGCTCATCTCGGTGCTGGTAATGCTGGGGTTTGTGGTGCCGCAGTTTGAAATGCTGTTTGCCGATATGGGAGAGGCGCTACCGCTAGTGACAGAGTTGGTTATTGCTGGTGGTGAGGCTATTAAAAGCAACGGAATTTACCTAGCTGTGTTAGCGGGCTTGGCGGTTTACGGCGTTAAGCGATGGCTTAAAACCCCGAAGGGTAAAGCGGTGTTGGATGACCGTCTGCTAAAGCTGCCAGTCTTTGGCAAGGTGGTCTATAAGTACGAGGTGGCGCGTTTTTCACGCACGTTGGGAACTTTGCTAGAAAGTGGTGTCTCAGTGCTCCATGCGATCAAAATCGCGACAGAGACGGTCTCGAACGACGTAATTCGCGGTTCATTAGATACCTTGGCGCCCGCAGTAAAAGGAGGTGGGCGAGTTTCTCAGGCGTTGGCTGACAGTGGCGATTTTTCACCTATGATGATTCAGATGGTGCGGGTGGGCGAAGAGTCGGGCCAGTTGGGGGATATGCTGCTGGAGTTGGCTCGCGTATATGATGATGAAGTGTCTGCTGGAGTTAAGCGCAGCCTTACATTGCTAGAGCCTATTTTGATTTTAGGTATGGGTGGCATGATTGGCTTTATTATCGTGGCTATTCTAATGGGTATTTTGTCGGTCAACGATTTGGCTATGTAGTTCGTTTTTAAGGGTAGGTGTATGAGTAATAAGCGGCAGGCGGGTTTCACTTTGGTGGAGCTGTTAGTAGTGTTGGCGATTATCGGTCTTTTGGCAGGCTTGGTTGGACCTAAAGTGTTGAATCAGCTGGGAGGTGCTAAAACTGACACTGCAGGTGTGCAAATTCGTGATTTTGAGCAGGCGCTGGAAATTTATATGCTGGATACTGGCAAATTTCCAACTACTGAGCAGGGTTTAGAGGCGTTGGTACAAAACCCTGGGAGTGTTGCTGGCTGGGATGGTCCTTATTTGCGCCGTAACGAGCTGCCACAAGACCCTTGGAATAATGACTATCAATATAAATTCCCCGGAGAAAATGGCGAGTTTGATGTGTTGTCTTATGGTGCTGACGGTCGTCCCGGCGGAGAAGGCGATAACGCCGACCTGGGTAACTGGCAAGTTCGCTAAGTTATTCAGGTGTCCACTGCGTCGCTTAGGAAGCATCAGGGCTTCACCCTGCTAGAGTTACTGATTGCTTTTAGCATTGTCGGGTTGTTGCTGGCTGTGTCCGTGCCCGCTTCACATAAAATGTATCAAGCAATGCAATACCGTGAGGCGGTTCGCGATGTCCGTCGCGCTTTGGAGTCGGCTCGATATAAAGCTATGGTGACGGGCGAGTCAACGCAGGTAGCTATTAATCTCCGGGCCAAGCGTTTGACTTATGGCGAAGATCAAATTCGTGACTTGCCTGATTTTGTCGATTTGGAGACTGAAACAGCACAAGAGTATATGGTGGATGCCGACACAGCGGTGATCCTCTTTTACAGCGATGGCAGCTCGACCGGCGGTACCGTAAAAGTTGGCCGCAATAATCGTTGGGTGCGGTTGCATGTGGGTTGGCTGCTGGGACGGGTCGAACAAACGGTGGATGAGTCGTGAGCGTTGAAAGGGGGCAGTGTGGCTTCTCTTTGCTTGAGATGGTGGTTGCTGTGGCCATATTGGGCATCTCTTTAGGTATGCTGTATCAGGCTGCTGGCGGTGCTACTCGCAGTATTAGTGTTACAGAAGATTACACCTACGGGGTGACAATGGCGCAATCGCTATTGGCTAACTATAGTGCAGTTCCTCGAGAGGGAGTTGCGGTCAAAGGGTCGTCTGATGACGGTTATTATTGGGAGGTGACGTCTCAATTGTTGCTGGGGCCTAACGACGAAGATACTGGTTTGCATAGAATAGACGTGTGGGTACGCTGGGGTAACGAGAGCCCGAGAGAGGTTCACTTGCCTTCGGTGGTGCCGGTGGAGGAGCCGTCCGATGACTTCTAAAGCGCGTGGCTTTACCTTGATCGAGGTAGTGGTGTCTATTACGATTTTGTCGCTCATTGTGCTGGCAACGGTAACGGCGATGAGGACACTGGCAAACACTCAAGAGAGGCTAGAGCAAAAAGCTGAGCAGTCATCACAAATGCAGATGGTAGTGCGGTATTTACGTAAAACGTTAAGCGATGCTCAGTCTATTACGTGGTATAAATTTGGTGCTCCTGCGGGCCAGTACTTTTATGGTGACGAGAGTTATGTTCAAGTAGTATCGCCCCTTGCTATTGCGGGTCGTACCGGTGGGCTGTGGACCTCGCACTTGTCGGTTAAAGAAGGGCGGCTTGTGCTCAAATTAATTTCGGGGTTGCAGTTGCCCGATTGGTCTGGTGATGGCTTGAGTTACGTTTTACTCAGCAACATAGATGCGTTTTCTATTGCGTATCGTAGTAATCGCTATAGTGAATGGGTTTCTGACTGGGACGGCTTGGATGAAAAGCCTGACTTGGGTATCCCTTCGCATGTGAAGATCAAGCTGAAGGTGGCGGGGCGTTATTGGCCTGATATTATTGTGGCCATGAATCCGAGTCGGTCATGAACTTAGCGATACGTCAAAAGGGGGTTGCGCTTGCTTTATTGCTATGGTTCATTGCGGCTTTGAGCTTGCTGGTGGCGGGACTTATGGGGTTGTCTCGGTCAGAGATGACAGGAGCTAAGCTGTACCTGGGGCAGGCAAAAGCAGCGGCAGTTGGGGATGCGGCTGCAACCATGGCGTTGCAGGGGCTAGTCCAAAAGGTGCCTGCTGCTAAGACTGAGCTGCAGGGAGTGTTGCAGTTTGATGCTTATAACGTCCGCGTATATGTGGTCCCCACAGATGGGCTTGTTGATGTTATGGCAGCCAACGCAGAATTGTTACAGTTGTTATTTGGCGCGGCAACTGACTTGGAGCCTGCTGTGGCTCGGGCCCTAGCGGATTCTGTGATACAGTGGCGAACCCCAACCGAGGCACAAAAGAAGCGCCGTCAATCGGGGCCGCCGGTATATGTGATAGAGGATGTTATGGCTGCGCCTGGCTTAACGCGCGATATTTTTGAGCAAGTAAAATGGTTGATTTGTGCAGGGTGTAACGGTGGGAATTTTAATTCATTACATGCGCCCGCCAGGCTACAAAATGCGGTGGCAGGCTCCTCTTGGAGTAATACAAACGAGTACGAGTTTACCGATAACGAATGGTTGGTTGTGCCAAGCGGTGCGCGAATTGATGTGCGCGTTGCCGCAGCGGATGGTTCTGTCTATCAGCGCAGTGTGTGGTCTTCTGGTAAGCGAAAGTTAGGCCGTCGCTATCGGGCATTTCGAGTGAAGCAATTAGAGTTTGAGAGTGACCACATTGTCCAGTAATAATCAGTGGGAATTATTTGGGTTTGATCTGCGTCAAGCGAGCGGGCTGTTTAGCCGTGTCTGGCATGATGTGATTTGGGCATACCATTGTCCCGTGCGCCAGAAGCTTGATAGTGCTGTCGAGGTATACCGCTGGCAGGATGCGCACCCTACTAAACTGCTAGTCAATAGCACTAATTATCAGGCGGTAATGTTACCTGATTCACATGTGCTTATTCGTCGTTTATGGTTGCCTCGAGCAGCACTGGGTCATTTGTCTCAAGTAGTAAATGTTGAGGTCGCGGCTGCAAGTCCATTTTTGGCTGATGATACTGTTGTGGGGCAACGCGTCGATGATGCGGGGGGCGCAGCGGTCGAGCTAACGTTGGCCATTGCAAGCCGCTCGGGTGTGATGGGCCTGTTGCGTGATGCGAACCCCGACATCACCGTCGATACATATGAAATCTGGGCCGAGAGTGAGGGTAAGACATTAGTGTTAGAGGGGTTTGCCGAGCCTCAACGAAACGCTAACTACCGTAAGCGGTTAGCGCTTGTAAGTGCTTATTGTGTGATCGCGACTGTGTCGCTTTTGTCGCTTATGGCGCTACCCTGGCTGTATCAGAGTTATCGGTTTAATAAAGTAGAGTCTTTGCTAGAGCAGAGCCGTTTTGAGGCGCGCACCGCCATGAGACGTCGTACTGAGCTGACCGAAAATAATGCACGTATTGATGCGCTACAAGCGGAGGTTAATAGCGCCGCCTCACCACTGATACCTTTGGCAATACTGACGAGAAGCCTAGAGGATGACGCATGGCTAGGGGAGTATAAGCAAGGAGACGACACCTTGACGATTGATGGCTATGCTAATGATGCCGCCACCTTGATTCAGCGTTTAACCGCTATTGCCAATTTTCATGGGGTTAAACCTCTGTCGGCTATACGCAAGGTGGGGGAGAATGATATTGAACGTTTTCGGCTAGAGTTGCAGTTGTCAGGTCGCAGTGGTGAACAACCATGAGCGTGTGGAGGCGGGCTAATCCCTCTCAGTGGGTTGCTATTAGTGTGCTGGCTCTGTGCTTGTGTGTGATAGGTGCTACAGGTGTTGGCTTTTTTCTGTCTTCTTATGAGCTTTATCAAAGTAAAGTGCGCTTAGAGCCACAGATTGGTCGCTTGAAAGGACTGGCCAAAGTTGAAAAAGATATTACCAACGCGGCGCAAACCTCTGCCAATGAGTTGAGTCTATTGACGTACTCCGCAGAGGCTGCGGCTAGTGCACAGGCCAATAATATGCAGCAGTCGCTGCGGGAGCTTTTCTCGCAAGCAGGCGTAATAGTTAATGGCAGCCAGATATTACCTGTAGTAGAGCAAGATTATTTTAATCGAATCCGAGTACGCTTAACTGTGTCGAGCGATATAGAGCAGTTGACCGAGCTGTTGTTGATGTTGGCCAGTCAGAATCCAATCGTGGTGATTGATACGTTAGAGGTTAAACCTAAAAGGCAGCGTAGAACTGATGAGCAGGTGTTGAATATCGATATTGTGCTGAGCAGTTTCGCGCAAGCTTCACGTTAGGGCCGGGCTGATATGTTTTTACAAAAAATTAAGCATACATCGCTAGCGTTGTTGGTATTTGTGCTTGTTGTTGGTGGGGTGGTCTTCTTTTTTATGTTGCGCCCCGTGCCAGTGGTAGGTGAAGTTCCAAAGGCGTCTGTTTTGCAGGCGGGGAAGTTTGTGCCGCCCCCCCCCCCTACGAATATTACGGTGATAGCTGCGCGTCCTTTGTTTTGGCATGGGCGTAAACCTTATGTTGAGCCAGAGCCAGAGCCAGAGCCTATAGCAAAACCGCAAAATAATGCGCTTGATAGCGTTGAAGTATTGGGGCTTTTTCAGTCCGGCGCAGCCTCGAGCGTAGTCTTAAAAGATAAAAGTGGCACAAGCCGTATCTCTATGGGAGAGGGCTATAAAGGCTGGCACTTAATTGAGGTTTTACCTAGAAGTGCGATATTTGCGCGTGCTGGAGGTAATAGATCGGAGGCCTCTGAGACTAAAGAAGTCCGCATTAATCACCGCGAGCCACTGCCTGCCCAATGGCAGGGTAAGCACAAAAATTTATCGGAGAAGTGATGATAACCACAGCCGAATCAGAGTCCAACTCTCGGAAAAAGTTATGCCGACATGTTGTGTGCTTATTGAGCATGTTCGCGCTACTGCCATCATGTGCGCAGTGGCAAGACAAGGAAGTGACTAAAGAGAGCGTAAGTGAAGTGGCTCTATCTTCTTCAGAAAGTCCTTTAGAGTCACAAAAAACTGTGTTTGGTTCGAATGGGGATAACGTTGATGAAGAGCCTCCTGCTTTGTCGGCTGATACGTACCTAGGGTCTGACAAAACTATCCGTATGCCCCAAAATGATTCTGTGATTGAGTTGGAGGGGCAGGATGTTACGTTAAACTTTGAAAGTACTCCGCTGGAGGATGTTGTACACGGGATATTAGGCGACACGTTAAAACAAGACTATGTGGTAGAAGGTAAGATTCCTGGTGTTGTGAGTTTGCGCACCCAGACCCCTATTCCGCGTAAAGAGCTGTTGGTTATCTTAGAAAGCATGCTTGATGCCAATGGTGCCGCAATGGTTAAACGCGCCGATGGGCGGTACCTAGTGACGGCAAGTAAACGTTTTCGGTCAGCTAATCCTTCTTTTCAGAGCCGTGAAAACCTAAAGCCAGGATATAGCAATGTGATTGTACCATTGCAGTATATTGGTGCTGCACACATGGCAGAGGTGTTAAAACCAGTGGCGCCAGATTCGGCTTTTATCCGGATCGACGCCGTGCGTAATTTACTGATACTGGGGGGGGGAAGCACTCAGTTACAGGGTTGGTTGGACATTATTCAAACTTTTGATGTCGATTACTTATCAGGTATGTCGGTAGGAGTGTTCCCGATCGAGTACACGACTGCTGACGAGATAAACTCTGCCTTAGCAACATTAATGGCAACGTCTGTAGGCGATAAAGCAAGCCCATTAAGTGGGTTGATTCGCACCGTACCGTTAGAATCGTTAGGCTCGGTGTTAGTGGTGACCCCGCGTAAAGAATTGCTTGCGCAAGTGGAAACTTGGATTGAACGTTTAGATCGGACCCCGACTCAAGGTGCTGAGCCCCAGTTGTATGTTTATTCAGTCGAAAACGGCGAGGCCGACCATTTAGCACAACTTATTAGTCGAGTGTTTGGCGGCTCTGGTGGCTCTTCTAGTCGAGGTAACTCTGGGGTTGCGCCTGGGTTAACCTCTACTAATATGTCCTCGGGTGATGATGGTTCAGCGGTTAGTAGCTCTAATAAAAGTTCGAACCGCTCTGGTGCTGCTAGTTATTCGCTAGGCGATACTGCACGTATTGTTGCAGATGACGTCAATAACACTTTGTTGATTTATGCTACTGGCGCTGAATACCGAAAAATTGAAGGCGCTTTGAGGCGTCTGGATGTTATGCCTTCACAGATCTTAATTGAGGCAAGTATTATTGAGGTACGGTTAACAGATAGTTTGCAATACGGCTTAGAGTGGTACTTTGAAAACAGCTTAGATGGTGGCTGGACAGGTCAGGGCAATATAGGCTTGGGCTTGGGGGCTGACGGCAGTGTTAATGCGAGTTTACCTGACTTTGGTTATGTGTTTAATAATTCGCTGGGTCAAATACAAGGCGTGTTAAATGCGCTTGCCGATAAAGACTTGATTAAGGTGCTATCTACACCGTCCATAATGGTAATGGATAATCAATCAGCGTCTATTCAGGTAGGCGACTCAACTCCTGTGTTATCCAGTACAACCAATGGTCAGTACGGCTCTACGCAGAACATTAGTTACCGCGATACAGGGGTGCAGTTGGATGTGAGGCCATCGGTTAATGCCGGTGGTTTGGTGACGATGGAATTGCAGCAATCGGTGACTGATGTGGGGTCTGGTGGTGCTAGTAATACCCCCACTTTTTTTCAGCGGGCCATCAATAGCAAAGTGGCGGTGCGCTCGGGTGAGTCAGTAGTGTTAGGTGGTCTAATAAGTGACTCACAAAATAGCCGAAAAACAGGTTTACCGTTTTTCAGTGACTTACCGGTAATTGGATGGATGTTTGGCGGCTCTACTGTAGAGGAAGAGCGTCAAGAGTTATTGGTGATCATTACGCCTCATGTGATGAAGACCGATCAAGACCTGCGTAATGTGACGAAGGAGATGCGCAGTCGAATGAAAGGCTTAGAGGCGTTTCAGCAGTCTATTGATGACAGCAAGTTGGTTGATCCGAGTTTTTAAACTTATTTATTAAGGCGAAAAAGGTATGGTTAAGTTAAATCTACTTCTTTGTTGTTTTGGCGTGGTTGCTCTTGTTGGTTGCGCATCGACAACACCGGTTGCCTCAGATGATCAAGTGGCTGATAGAGCGCAAAAGCGGCTAGATGCATTAGTTGAAGGCGACTTCGCTAAAGCTTATTCGTACGCAACGCCGGGCTATCGCCAAAGTGTTTCTCTTAGCGCTCATAAGCCTCAGTTTGCGGGTGCTGGCAGCTGGACTAATGCAGTCGTCAAATCAGTGTCGTGCGATATGGATGTATGCGATGTGTCCACATCTATTAGCTATAAGTTACCTAAGCTTGGGTTTGAGAACACCCGTCCAATAAAAGAACGATGGATTCGGGTGGACGGACAATGGTGGATTTACCACAAGTAACGCTCTTACTAAAAGGTTGTAAAGCTAGTGGATACAGTATTATCGGTTGAGTCCGTCAGTAAATGTTATCAATTGTACGATGAGCCGCTTAAGCGGCTTTTTTCGTTGTTGTTCCCCTCAAAGTCGGCTAAAGTTGAGGAGTTTTGGGCCCTAAAAAAAGTGTCAGTCGAATTGTCGGCGGGACAAACTCTGGGTATCGTTGGGCGCAATGGTGCTGGCAAATCGACTTTGTTACAGATCATTTGCGGAACGTTACAGCCCACTGAAGGCCGTGTGGATGTCAAAGGGCGGGTGGCTGCGCTGTTAGAGCTTGGCGCAGGTTTTAATGATGATTTTACCGGCCGCGAGAATATTTACCTTAATGCGGCTATTTATGGCTTGAATCGTAGCGATGTCGATAGTCGCTTGCCTAACATAATCGAATTTGCCGGTATTGGTGAGTTTATAGATCGCCCCGTGCGAACCTACTCTAGCGGTATGTTTGTGCGGCTGGCATTTTCTATTATCGCTCATGTCGATGCAGACGTGCTGGTGATTGATGAGGCTTTGGCTGTGGGCGACGCTTTGTTTTCGCAAAAGTGCATGCGCTTTTTAGAAAAATTCAAAAAGACAGGCTCCATTATTTTTGTGAGCCATGATTCAGGTGCTGTATCACAGCTTTGCGATAAAGCGATTTGGCTGAATCAAGGCCGGGTGATGCTCGAAGGTGACGCCAAGCAGGTGACTGAGTCGTACCTAGAGTTTTTGTATAATGAGACTCTGGGTGATATGAGAGCGGATGATGCGACGAGTGTAGCGTACGAGAAAGCCCTTGAAGCTTGGCATGACCCTCGTGAGCAACTCCTGAAAAACTCAAGTTACAGAAACGATATACATATTGCTCCTTTCGACACTGATGTGGGTGCTTTTGGCACCGGCTTGGTTCAAGTGGTCGATACTGCTTTGCGCGATGAGCAGGGCCGGAAATTATCGGTTGTGTTTGGCGGTACCGTGGTCGAGCTTGAAATAGTAATGAATGTGAAATCTGGTCTCAGTAACTTTATTGTGGGCTTTTTGTTTAAAGATAAGCGTGGACAAGTTTTGTTTGGCGACAATAGCTTGCTGTTTCAACCGGATGGATACTGCGTCTCGGGTAATACTCGCTATGTGGCAAGACTAAAGTTTTTAATGCCTTACTTGGCGCAAGGGGAATATGTCGTGTCGTTAGGTATTGCCTCGGGGTCGCAGTCAGATCATGTGCAACATTGCTGGATTCATGATGCGTTGGTGCTTAGCTGTCAATCAAGTCATATTATCCACGGTTTATTTGGTACTCCAGTGGTTGGCTTTACATTAGATTCGGTGAGTTAATACGACATGAAAGCGAATACCTGGTCGGCACTGCGCCGTTACTCAAGCCTATCTTCCATGATGGTTAAACGAGATATTGTTGCACGCTATAAGGGTTCTTGGTTGGGGCTTTTTTGGTCGGTGATAACTCCACTTTTGTTGATGGTGGTGTATGGCTTTGTGTTTGGTGTTATTTTTCAAGCACGTTGGCCGGTACAGGGCGATACAGAAGTAAGCTTTATGGTTCTGCTTTTTTGCGGCTTGATTGTACATATGATGTTTGCCGACGTACTGGGGCGCTCTGCATCGGTGATGCGCGACAATGCAAACTATGTAAAAAAGGTGGTGTTTCCGCTGAGTATCTTTGGGGGGGTTGTCTCGATGGCGGCTCTATTTCACTTTGTTGTGTCATTTGTTGTGCTGTTACTCGTGTCTGGGTTTATGGGTGGGCATTTAACGTGGCATATTGTGTTTTTACCCGTTTTGCTACTTCAGTATTTATTGTTTTGTACTGGCGTAGCGTGGTTTGTGAGTGTGTTGGGTGTTTTCTTTAAAGATTTGACACATATTGTCGGGTTTGTTTCCACTGTCTTTCTGTTTACGTGTCCCATTTTTTTTCCAATTAACTACGTGCCTGAACAATATCAAATAGTATTGGCTGTTAATCCGCTAACTTATTATGTAGAGGCGGTAAGAGGTATTGTGGTGTTTCATTCCTTGCCTTCGGTAGCCGCGTTTTCTACCTCTCTAGTGGTATCTTCCGTTGTTTTTGTGATTGGCTTTTGGTTTTTTAGGAAAACCAAAGGAAGCTTTGCTGATGTGGTGTGACGGACACACAGAAATATACCTATTAAGAAAGAGTGATTAGGTGGCGGTCATGGCTGCTAAGCCGTCTATTAATATTATTATCCCCGTTTATAGGGGCTATAAGTCGACGCGAGATTGTCTCAGGACTGTACTGGGCTCATTGCCAGAGTGGGCGAATGTTGTTGTCGTTAATGATGCCTCACCTGAGCAAAAGTTGGTAGAATGCTTTGATGCTTGGGCGCTGGATAAACGTGTAAGTGTTTTGCATAATGCTAGCAATCTAGGCTTTGTTGGAACCGTTAATCGGGCGATGGCGTTATCGAATACGGATGTTATCTTGCTCAATAGTGATACCTTGGTATCTCCCGGTTGGCTGGAGCGCCTTCAGGCAGCAGCGCTAACAAACCCCCGAGCCGCTTCTGTGACTCCGCTTTCAAATAATGCGACTATTTGCTCTTACCCGCGCTTCTGTCACGATAATCCAATGTTGCCTGGATGTGATGTGGCAACTATGCAGCGCTATTGTGAGGACGCGAATTCAGGCCTAACGGTTGAGCTTCCTACTGGTGTTGGGTTTTGTATGTATATCCGTCGTCAGTGCTTGAATGAAGTGGGGTTGTTTGATGAGGAGGCGTTTGGCCGAGGTTATGGGGAAGAAAACGATTTTTGTATTAAAGCCAGTAACGCCGGTTGGGTGCATTTACTTGCAGCGGATTGTTTTGTTTTTCACCAAGGTGGTGTGAGTTTTGCGGACGATAAAGCGCAGCTAACGCAAGTGGCCGAAGCGGTCATAAATGCCCGCCACCCCGACTTCTTTGCTCAAGTACAAGAGTTTGTAGCTCTTGATCCTATTAAGCCTTTTCGTGACCGTATTGACAAGTTAATAGTTGAGGCAGGCGGTGTAGCAAAAGAGATGCTCGCGCGTATCCGAGCAGCAGAGCGAGAGTCAGCTGAGACAGAGCCATTTAATATAGAGAGTTCAATGAAAGATGTATCGTCACTTAATAACTCCGTAGAGCTTAGCCCGAAAGAGGCGCAAGCGCTGGATGATTTTGCGCGGGATAACGCAGAGAAGCTTCTCTTTATCACTCATGCATGGGGCGGTGGTGTAGAGCAGCATGTTTCGTTATTGCGCCGTATTGTGCCAGCTCGGGTTATGGTGCTACGTGGCTGTGGTAACGGCGCTGTAGAGCTTAGCTTAATGTCGGTTGCTCAGGGCGCAGCGGTACCGTCGGAAGTTGTTTTAAAAATTGGAGGGTTTGACTCAAGCCGCGTTGACGTATGGCAGACGCTATTACGTCAATTTCAATTTGATCGGGTACATTTACATCATGTGCACGGTTGGAGTGTCGAAATCATTGAGGTATTAAAAGGGCTGGCATTGCCTTTTGATATAACCCTGCACGATTATTTTTTAATATCTCCTCGTTATCACCAGGTAGAGGGTGGTGCGGTGTGTGATGGTCCGGGGTGGCCGACAGCAGACGACGAGTGGCGCACCTTAATGGCATCTGTAGTCGCGTCCGCATCAAGAATAATTGCCCCGTCTCTCAGTGTTAAGCGTGCTGTTGAGGCGGTGTTCCCTGCCGGCAAATATAGCTATCAAGCTCATCCGCAACGAGTAGAGGCGGCGGCTGATGTTAAAAAGGTGCTTTTGTTGGGCTCGCTATCGCCCGAGAAAGGTTTACGGGTCGTTGAGAAGGTGGCAATTTTAGCGGCAGCCCAGGTGCCGACCTTGAGCTTTCAGTTAATCGGCTTTAGTACAGACCCTGTCGATGCGCCTTTAGCCATGACCGGGGATTATGCTGAGCAAGACCTGCCCCGGCTTATAGCGGAGCAAAAACCAGATGTCATCTGGATGCCGGCACAAGTGCCTGAAACTTTTTGTTTTACCTTGTCTCATGCCCTAGCTTCTGGCGTTCCTATTGTTGCGTCCGATATGGGTGCATTACCTGAACGCTTGGAAGATGTTCCCAATGCGCGTCTTATTCCGTCTGACGCAAGCTGCGAAGCTTGGCTGCAAGCGTTGCAGGATGCAACAGAGGCTAAGCCTGCATCCGCCCGCGTAGTAAGTGATAACTTAGATGAATATGCCCGTTGGTATATGAAAGATATTAACAAAGTGGTTAGTAAATCTGAAGTCGATACTTTAGCTTTGTTAGCCAGTATACAGGCTCTCCCCACTGCGCCTCTACCGCCTGACCGCCCTATAAAGTCGTTATTGCACTTTGCGAGTCGTACTCATCATCGTGGTGTGATGCGGGATGTCGAGCGACGCTTGTCTCTGTTGCCTGATGACGAAACTGAGGTGGCGAGCATGTTGGAGTTTCGTCAGCTGCATGCTGCGCAGGTGCAGCTGGCTGATGATTTGCGAGAAGTTAACGAGGAGTACGTCGCTTACGAAAAACGCGCTGAGGTTGAGCTTAATGCAGCTGAACAAAGCTTGGCGTTGAGTGAGGACAATTTGTCTCTTGCTAAAGATAATATTGCCGAGCTGCAAAAACAAGCTCGGGATGCTCAAGGCCATATTGATCATAGCGAGGGGGTAATAGCGAGCTTAAGCGGGCAAATAGATCAGCTAATTTGTGAGCGTGACGCGCTGCTGACTAGTTTCTCTTGGCGTGTTACCAGACCGTTGCGAGTGCTTAAGCGTGGCACCGCTCGAATACCCTTTATATTGGCAAAGCTATCGCGACATGTGGTACGACCAGCGTCTTATGCTCGCTTCATTAGTATGGTGCGTCGCGGGCAGTGGCAGGCATTGTTTGGTCGTGTTAGTTATGAGGCTCATACCGCAGTTGCGCAGGCCGAGGCCCATAACCGGCGCCCGACTATTAATGTTAACCCTGAGTTGTTGAGCGAGGAGCCGATGGCGTTGGCGCCGCTCACGCTCAAGAGCTCGGCGCAACCTGTGCTATCAATTGTTATTCCTGTTTATGGTCAGCATGAAACAACCTATGCTTGCTTAAAGAGTATTGCCGAGAACCCGCCATCGCAACCGTTTGAGGTTGTTGTCGCAGATGATTGTTCGTCAATTGCCGCTGCTGAAGCTTTAGCAATGGTGGCGGGTATTCGTGTTTGGACGGCCGAAAAAAATCAGGGGTTTGTGGGCAATATGAATTCGGGTGCCGGTGTCGCCCATGGTGAATACCTAGTGTTGCTCAATAACGATACCGTCGTATCATGTGGTGCTTTTGATAAGTTATTGGATACCTTTTCTCAGCACGATAATGTCGGCTTGGTTGGCGCGAAGCTGCTCAATCGTGATGGCACATTGCAAGAAGCCGGAGGTATCATTTGGCGCGATGGTAGCGGCTGGAATTATGGTCGTGATCAAGATGCTGAGGATCCGCGCTTTAATTACGTGCGAGATGTCGATTACTGCTCTGGTGCGGCGTTGGCGATTAAGCGCGATTTGTTTTTACAGTTAGGCGGATTTGACACCTATTATGCGCCCGCTTATTTCGAAGATACGGATCTTGCCTTTCGGGTGCGTGACCAAGGCCTTCGTGTGCTCTATCAGCCTGGTGCAGAAATTTATCACCTAGAGGGTGTTAGCCATGGGCGTGATGAGTCCAGCGGTGTGAAAGCGTATCAAGTGACAAACGGCAAAAAGTTTTTTGAACGCTGGGAGAGTGTGCTGGCGTCCCACGCTGAGAACGGCATTGACCCTGATAATGAGGCGCACCGCATCAGTCGGGGTAACGTGCTGGTGATCGAAGCTTGTATGATTACGCCGGATCAGGATTCGGGCTCAATTCGAATGCTGAACTTGTTAAAACTTATAAAAGCAGAGGGCTATCATGTTACCTTTGTAGCCGATAATCTCGAGTATAGAAAGAAATCTGTCGACGAGATGCAGGCTGCAGGGGTTGAAGTGCTGCACAATCAGTGGGCCGGCTCGGTGCGTAAAGTATTGCGCAAGCGCGGTGCTGATTTAGCCGCTATTTTGATTAGCCGTCACTATATTGCTTCCCAGTATGTCGCACTGGCCCGCGCCTGCGCGGCGCAAGCAACGCTTATTTTTGATACGGTCGATTTGCACTTTGTTCGTGAGGAACGCGAGTTTGAGGTGTCCGGCGATGCAGCACTTAAAGCTCAGGCCGCTATAACCAAGCGCAAAGAGTTGGACCTTATTAATAAGTGTGACGTTACGTTGGTCGTTTCTGAGTTTGAAAAAACCTTGCTTGCCGATATAGCACCGGCGGCCACAGTCGATATTGTGTCGAACATTCACTCTCACTCACCAGAGCGTCCCGGTTACGAGCAGCGTGAAGGTATTTTGTTTGTTGGTGGTTTTCGGCATCCGCCTAATATCGACGCTGTCGAGTGGTATGCCAATGAGGTGTTGCCACACGTTCAATCGTTGTTACCAGGTGTAAAAACATCGATTATCGGTAGTCATATGCCAGACAGTATTAAGGCACTCGCTTCAGACGGGTTGGTTGTGCACGGCTTTGTTGAAGATATAGAGCCTCATTTACAACATGCTCGTGTGTCTATTGCCCCCTTGCGCTACGGCGCGGGAGTTAAAGGTAAGGTGAACGAGGCGATGAATTATGGGATACCGGTAGTTGCTACCAACTGCGCCGTTGAGGGCATGCACACCGTACCTGGTAAAGATGTTTTGGTTGCCGAGGAGCCGCGTCAGTTTGCCGAGGCTATTGTCAAGGTTTACCAAGATTCAGCGCTATGGCAAACCTTGTCGCAAGGTGGTATTGATAATCTTGAAGCTCACTTTTCACCTCAAGCGGTAGCCCCCGCTGTGAGGCGTATTCTACCGCGGTGATGGTGCAAGAGATACGCTGATGGAAAGTTCCGACACATCTGGCTTTGTTTTAATCAGCGTCATTATGCCAACTTTTAACGCGATCGAGACGGTTGAGCGGGCGATGTTGTCGGTACAAGCTCAAACTTACCGCCACTGGGAGTTATGGATAGTGGATGATGGCTCGTCCGATTGCACGGCGCAATACGTTGCAGACTGCGCACAGCAAGATTCTCGTATTAATCTGATTCGTTTATCAAGCAATAGCGGTTCACCAGCGACTCCGCGCAATGAAGCATTAACGCGCGCACGCGGTTCTTATATTGCCTTTCTCGATGCAGACGATGCGTGGGCGACACATAAACTAGAGCGTCAGTTGGCATTGATGCAGCAATCAAAAGCGGCATTAAGTTGTACTGGTGCTGTTGTTGTGCGCGACCAAGGTCAAGCCTGTGATGTTCGGGTTCCTCCAAGGCAAGCAACCTATGCCAGTCTGCTAAAGCAAAACACTCTGATTTGTTCGAGTGTTATGGTGGAGGGTGCGGCGTTAGGTAAACGTTTGTTTCCGGTTATGGGGCATGAAGATTATGCGCTTTGGTTAGAGTTTGCGCGTGAGGGGCATTCAATTCTCGGCATCGCCGATAGCTTAACGTTCTACCACATTAGCGCTAACTCCATTTCAGCGAATAAGCTCAAAGTATTGCCGTATTTTTGGCGAATCTATCGTGAGCGCGAGGGGTTTTCTCGTGTGCGTACGTTGTTGTTAACGTTACGCTACGCGTGGTTAGCGCGCAAACGTGCAATCAAGCATATTCGCGCTTAAGTTTGCGTTTTCGCAGGCTTAGCGTCGCTAATGCTAGCAACATTCCCAGTCGGCTTAGGACTAATTTAGGCCAGCTACGGCGTACCGGGCTTGAAACGTTTCTTCCGTGTTGTCTTTTGGCGAGAACATTAGCTTCTAAGTGTCTTATAGCACCATCTAGATTGCCTGCCATAGCTACCCATAAATCGTGCGATTCTACGTAGGTAGGAATGGGAAGAATTTGCTCTTTTAATGCCTGATTAAATGCCATCGCACAGCCGTAGTAAGGACGCTCGCCCTTGAGTATGCCCCAAAGGTTAGCGTGATAGCGGTCACTGTCTGAGGCTTTTAGTCTGCGCTTTGAGGGCAGTTTTAGCATGCCGTCGCGTTCATCGATGTCGGTAAAGTTGCCTGCTACGACTAAACACGATGGCTCGCTAAGTGCCGCTTTAATCGGTGCCAACCGGTTTTCTAGCCACAGGTCATCTTGGTCGGCCAGTGCAATAATATCGCCTTTGGCTAGTGATATCGCTTTGGCAAAGCTCGCTACGTGGCCTATCCGGTGCACATTTTGATGCAGTTTAATACGGGTGTCCTGTTGGGCGCGAACAATTGCGGTCGTGTTGTCGGTGGAGTGGTCGTCCACCACGATCAGCTCATCTTCCAATGCTAACTCGGCTAGAATACTTTCCAGCTGACGCGCGATAAACCGCTCGCCGTTGTGGCTGGCCATACAGACACTGACGGTCACTGCCAATTACCCTAAAAATTCCGGCAGCGCCTTTTGCAGTGAGGCGAGCCAGTGAGGGATGACGATATTAAAATCTTGTTTAATTTTTGCCTTCCAAAGCAGGCTCATAGGGGGACGCTGCGCGGGAGTGGGGTATTGCTCGGTTGTAATAGGAGTAAGTGCGCAACGCAGCGATTGTTGCTGCATGATAGTCCAGGCAAAGTCGTACCAGCTGCACACGCCTTCATTGCTGTAGTGGTAAATGTCGCCACGCTTGTCGGCTAGTTTGTCGCTTAGGCAAATGTCGATAAGCGCCTGGGCCAGATCTCGCGCCCAGGTAGGGCTACCGACCTGATCGCTGACGACATTCAAGCTATCGCGCTCGCGCCCTAAGCGGCTCATGGTGCGAACAAAGTTGTTGCCAAAGGCCGAGTAAACCCAGCTGGTGCGAACAATAATGCCGGCGCCACCACTGGCGGCAAATGCCTGCTCACCGGCAAGTTTACTGCGGCCGTAAACACTTTGCGGATCGGTGTTGTCAGTCTCGGTGTAAGGGCGGCATTGTTCGCCGTTAAACACGTAATCAGTTGAGAGGTGAATCAGGCTGGCGTTAATTTGCTTGGCGCTGTCGGCCAACTGGGCGACGGCTAAATGGTTGATCGTATCGGCGAGCTCAGGTTCAGACTCTGCTTTATCAACGGCGGTGTAGGCAGCGCAGTTAATAATAATGTTAGGTTTTCGTTGATTAATGAGCTTCGCAATAGCGGTTTGATCGGTTAAATCCAACGCGGTACGGTCGGCAAAAAACCACTCTATAGCATTGTATTGTTTCGCTAATAACGCCAGCTCACTGCCTAGTTGCCCGTTGGCGCCGGTGACTAAAATAGATAGGGGAGCGCTACTAGGCATAATAGTTTTTACCGTACTCAAACAAAGTGTCGGGGGCGGTTTGCTGGCGAGTTAGCAACATAGGTTGCTCGGCATCTTTACCCGACGTGCTGATTTCAGCATTATCGAGCTGCCAATCAATGCCGAGTGCGGCATCGTTAAAATGAATGCCGCAATCGTGCTCTGGGGCATAGCCGTTATCCACTTTATAAGCAAAAATAGCTTGTTCGCTCAGCACGATAAAACCGTGGGCAAAGCCACGCGGGACAAACAGTTGATGTTTGTTTTCGCCACTTAAACGCGCTTTTACGTGCTGGCCAAAAGTAGGGCTGCCTAAGCGGATGTCTACTGCTACGTCAATCACTTCACCGCTGATGACACGCACCAGTTTACTTTGCGCGTAAGGTGGTAGCTGATAGTGTAAGCCCCGGAGTACGCCGCGAGACGATAGCGATTCGTTATCTTGGGTAAAACTAACCTCGTGACCGAGGGTATCCTCGAGCTTGTCTTTGCGAAACGATTCAAAAAAGTAGCCGCGCTCGTCACCGTGTACTGCGGGCTCGATTAAAATGACGTCTTTAATCGCTTGGCGCGTCAGTTTCATGCGGGGCTCTCCTCGGCGACACGGGTCAGTAAGTATTGCCCGTATTGGTTTTTTGCCAATGGCGCCGCTAAAGTGCGCAGATCTTGCTTGCTGATATACCCAAGCTCGTAGGCGATCTCTTCGATACAGGCAATTTTTAACCCTTGGCGTTTTTCAATGGTTTCGATAAATTGCGCCGCTTCTAACAAGCTCTCGTGGGTGCCAGTATCCAGCCACGCGTAACCACGCCCCATTAGCTCAACCTTTAGGCGGCTTTCGTCGAGGTACATTTGGTTGATGCTGGTTATTTCTAGCTCGCCGCGCTCTGAAGGCTCCACCGCTTTTGCTTTAGTGACGACATCGTTGGGGTAAAAGTATAAACCGGTCACGGCGAAATTTGATTTGGGTTTTGCGGGCTTCTCTTCAATACTAATGGCATTGCCGCTCTCGTCAAAGTCCACCACCCCGTAACGCTCCGGATCGTGCACGTGATAGCCAAATACCGTCGCTTGATTGTTGTCGGCATTGGCCACGGCATGGGTTAAGGTTTCACTTAAGTGGTGGCCGTAATAAATGTTATCGCCTAATACTAAACACACGGAGTCGTTACCGATAAACTCTTCGCCCAATATAAAAGCTTGTGCCAGTCCGTCGGGTGAGGGCTGTGCGATATACTCAAACGTTAGGCCTAAATTCGAGCCGTCGCCCAGTAACCGCTGAAAGCTCGATTGATCTTCTGGTGTGGTGATGATCAGTATCTCGCGAATACCCGCCAGCATTAAGATAGACAGCGGGTAGTAAATCATCGGTTTGTCGTACACCGGTATCAACTGCTTTGATACACCCTGAGTAATCGGGTACAGGCGTGTGCCGCTGCCGCCGGCCAATATTATTCCTTTCATCGCTATGCTCCTATGCGTTCTAATTGATAGGCGCCGCTTAAGACGTTTTGCCACCAGTGTTTGTTGTTGAGGTACCATAATACGGTTTTGCGCAGCCCGGTGCTAAAGGTCTCCTCTGGAGTCCAGTCCAGCTCGCGCGCAATTTTACTCGCATCAATGGCGTAGCGAACATCGTGCCCAGGGCGGTCTTTGACAAAGGTAATTAAATCAGCAAACCGTTTAACGTCGGCGGGCTTTTGGTCGCTGGCTAACTCTTCTAATAGCTCACATAACAGTTTGACCACATCGATATTGCGCACTTCGTTGTGGCCGCCAATGTTGTAAGTCTCGCCAATTTCCCCTTGGGTAATGACGCGAACCAGCGCACGTGCGTGGTCCTCGACATACAGCCAGTCGCGAATTTGGTTGCCATCGCCATAAACAGGTAAGGGCTTGCCCGCCAGTGCGTTTAGGATCATGTGGGGGATCAACTTTTCGGGAAAGTGGCAAGGGCCGTAGTTGTTTGAGCAATTAGTAACCAGTACTGGTAGGCCGTAGGTGCGTTGCCAGGCGCGGGCCAAGTGGTCCGAGCTGGCTTTACTGGCCGAATAAGGTGAGCTGGGGGCGTATGACGTGGTCTCGGTGAATAGGTCGGTAGTACCCTCTAGGTCGCCATAGACTTCATCGGTAGAGACGTGGTGAAAGCGAAAGTTCGCTTTGCGCGTTTGTGGTAACCCCCCCCAATAACGGCGCGCCTGCTCAAGCAAGTTGAAAGTGCCCATGATATTGGTTTGCATAAACTCGCCGGCGTGATCGATGGAGCGATCCACGTGGCTTTCGGCGGCTAAATGCATAATCGCATCGGGTTGGTGCTCGCGCAAAACGTCAGCAATACCACTGGCATCGCAAATGTCCATTTGCACAAATTGGTAACGGCTATTGTTTTCTACCTCGGTTAATGACGCGAGGTTACCTGCGTAGGTGAGTTTGTCTAGATTAATGACCTGATGTTCGGTGTCGTTAATCAGGTGACGAATCACTGCGGAGCCGATAAAGCCGGCGCCTCCGGTAACAATAATCTTCATGTGTTTGATGCGCTGCTCTTTGCGGGTGGGTTTACAGTCAGGTCCTGCCGATCGGGCGATATGATACCGTATGGGGCAAAGTCGTAATAGTTAAAAAGTTTGCGCTATGGCGCAAAAAGGCACTTGTGGAGTTGCACTTGCCATGATGGGTGCTTATTGTGGGCTTTTAGCCTATTTTTGGTGTTATTTAGGACAGGGACTCGTAGGGAGCGTCTTATGTGGGATTTTAGTTTAACCAACGCGGCAAAGCTGATGGGCCGTACCTCACCCTTTATTATATTGCGTCTGCTGGTGTACGTCGGTATTGCGTTGGCCTATATTCTGGCCACCGGTATTGGTGCGGGCATAGGCTATGGCGTGACGGCAATGGGGGACGGTGACGGCAGCGGCACTTTCTTGGGCGGTTTGCTGGGCTTTGGTATTGTCAGTGGTGTTTTATACTGGGCGCGTGAGTACCTACTGTATTTGATCAAAGCCGGTCATATTGCGGTGTTGGTCGAGCTGCTACAGGGACGCGAGTTACCTAGTGGTCGCGGCCAGGTCGATCACGGTCAGAAGGTGGTTAAAGAGCGCTTTAAAGAAGCTTCAATACTGTTCGGTGTCGATCAGCTCATTAAGGGCATTTTGCGCATGCTGAACCGCATGGTGATGTCGATCTCGCGAATTATCCCTATCCCTGGGCTAGAAAAAGTGGCTGGTGCGATCAACGGTGTTATTAATACCTCACTGACGTACGTCGATGAAGTCATGCTGGCCTATAACATTAAAACTGGCAGTGATAACCCTTGGCAGTCCAGTAAAGATGCGCTGATTCTATACGCGCAAAACTATAAGACGATGCTAAAAAACGCCGTGTTTTTGATGGTGTTTATGTACGCCTCGGCATTCGTCATCTTTTTGGTGATTCTGCTTCCGGTGGCGGCGATTGCCGCACTGTTTCCTGGTTCGGTGGGGACTTGGTCATTTTTGAGTGCGGCGTTGCTGGCCTGGAGTATAAAAGCGGCCCTGCTGGAGCCATTGGCGGTTACCGCCATGATGGATGTCTATTTCAAAACGATCGAAGGGCAAACTCCCAACCCAGAGTGGGATCAAAAGCTCAGTAGTGCCTCAGATAAGTTTCGCGAGCTGTCGCAAAAGGCGGCGAGCTATGTGAGTGACAGCTTTAGTGCTAACACCACCGCTAGCCCCGCGGCCGACACTCAGGCTGCCAAGCCTGTTGGTGGCACCTCTGCCGATACTGCCCCTTAAAGGTCGTTAGCTCAGATAGGTGGGCCGCCACCTATTTGAGCCTATTGATATTCTTAAGCCTTCGGCCTAGCATTCAGCGCTCTTATTTAGGTTCCTTTGCCAGCGGTTTACCTGCGCTATGCTGTTAATGATTGATAATTACGACTCCTTTACCTATAACCTCGTGCACTATTTTGAGGATTTAGGTTGTGAAGTGCTGGTGCGGCGCAATGATGCCATCACCTTGGCCGAGCTCGAACAACTAGCCCCCTCGCATATCGTCATTTCCCCTGGGCCCGGCCGCCCCGAAGATGCCGGGGTATCCATGTCCGTTATCGGAGCGTTTTCTGGTAAAATCCCGATTCTTGGCGTTTGTCTGGGGCACCAATGCATCGCCCGCGCAAAAGGGGCAAACGTAGTGCACGCCGCCCGTGTTATGCATGGCAAGACCGCTAGGGTGGGGCACGCTGGAGCT
The DNA here is from genome assembly GCF_963972205.1 of uncultured Gilvimarinus sp. Classification (NCBI taxonomy): domain Bacteria; kingdom Pseudomonadati; phylum Pseudomonadota; class Gammaproteobacteria; order Cellvibrionales; family Cellvibrionaceae; genus Gilvimarinus; species uncultured Gilvimarinus sp. The sequence continues at coordinate 440,247 of NZ_CAXAUC010000002.1, forward strand.
GGCGTGTTTCAAGGGCTCGCTAACCCACTCGAGGTGACGCGTTACCATTCGCTAGTGGTCGAGCGGCAAAGCTTACCTGAGTCCCTGCAAGTTACTGCCTGGACGGAAGGAACGGATGCGCCCGGCCAGACACTCGAAATCATGGGGCTGCAAGATCGTAGCGGTATGCTGCAAGGGGTGCAGTTTCACCCGGAATCCGTGAAAACCCATCAGGGGCATCAGTTGCTGCAGACGTTTATAAATGGCTCGATTAAGACGAGTGCGGCCTACCAATAAGAGGAGAACACCGTGGATACTAAAACCGCGCTGGCGCGAGTGGTCGATCAGATCGACCTTAATACCGATGAGATGATCGCGGTGATGCGCGAAGTCATGACCGGCGCTGCCACCGAGGCGCAAATAGGCGCTTTGCTGCTGGGCTTGCGTATGAAGGGCGAGACCATCGATGAAATTACGGGCGCTGCAACCGTGATGCGCGAGCTGGCATCAAGTGTTGAGATCGACGCCGAGCACTTAGTGGACACGTGTGGCACGGGGGGAGATGGCGCCAATCTATTTAACGTCTCGACGGCTAGTGCCTTTGTCGTGGCCGCCGCTGGCGCGAGCGTGGCAAAGCATGGCAATCGTTCCGTCTCAAGCTCGACCGGCAGCGCAGATGTGTTAGAGGCGGCAGGTATCAACTTGAATATAACACCCGAGCAAGTGGCGCTGTGTGTAACCGAGCTGGGGGTGGGTTTTATGTTTGCCCCGGCGCATCACAGCGCTATGAAGCACGCCATTGGCCCGCGCAAGGAGTTGGGGCTTAGGACTATCTTTAACATGTTGGGTCCCATGACAAACCCCGCTGGGGTGAAGCGCCAGGTGATAGGCGTGTTTAGCGATAAGTTGTGCCGGCCGATGGCCGAAGTGCTGCAGCGCTTGGGTAGCGAGCATGTCATGGTAGTGCACGCCGCCGATGGTTTGGATGAGATAAGTTTGGCTCGTGAGACTCATGTGGCCGAATTAAAAGATGGCGCTATTCGCGAGTACACTATTAAGCCTGAAGATTTTGGCATCGCTAGTCAAAGCTTGATCGGTTTGACGGTGAGCGATGCGGCGGCCTCCCTTGCGTTGATTCAGGCCGCACTTGGCAACGAGCACAACGATCTGGCTCACAAAGCCTCTGACATCATTGCCCTCAATGCCGGCGCCGCCATTTATGTGAGTGGCATTGCCGACACCTTAGAAGAAGGGGTGGCCCGCGCGCAAGATGCGCTTGGCTCGGGGCTTGCGGGTGAAAAGGTTCGTGAGTTAGCCGCTTTTACCGAATGCTTTAAGTGAAATTAACGACAGGAACCTTGGCGATGACCGATACGCCCACCGTATTAAAAAAGATTATCTCCCGTAAGTGGGAAGAAATTGCCGAGCGCAAAGCTCTCGTTAGCGCTGCGCAGCTTGAACAGCAAGCGCAAGCGGCTGGTTCTGTTCGGGGCTTTGTTCAGGCGCTAGAGCGCAAAGTGGCCGCTGGTGAGTCCGGTGTAATTGCCGAAATCAAAAAGGCTTCACCCAGTAAAGGAGTGATTCGTGAAGACTTTGTCCCGGCGGATTTGGCTCGCAGCTACGAGCAAGGCGGTGCGGCCTGCTTATCAGTGCTAACCGATGTGGACTTTTTTCAAGGCAGTGATGAATATTTGCGTCAAGCCCGGGCTGCGGTATCGCTGCCGGTCATTCGTAAAGATTTTATCGTTGATGAGTACCAATTACTTGAGGCGCGCGCCATGGGCGCCGACTGCGTCTTGTTGATTGTGTCAGCGCTGAGTGCCGAGCGCCTACGCGAGTTAAACGAGTTTGCCCTGGGGCTTGGCTTGGATGTACTAGTCGAGGTGCACGATGCCGCCGAGCTAGAGTTGGCGCTGGCCTTGCCAAATCGCCTGATCGGCATTAATAACCGCAACTTACATACCTTTGATGTTAGTTTGCAGACAACCTACGATTTGTTATCGCGCATTAGTGGCGATCGCTTAGTGGTTACCGAGAGTGGTATTTTGGCTCAAGCGGATGTTGTGGCTATGCGCGAACAAAACGTCAACGCTTTTTTGGTGGGCGAGGCTTTTATGCGTCAGCCTGACCCGGGCGTTGCCTTGGCTAATTTTTTTGCGGTCAAGGCGGATTAGTGCCGCCAGGCGTACCGTGTGTGCAACGTGTACTCGTTTTCTTAAAAGCAGCCGGCAGCTTCCAGCGAAGCTGCCTTAAAGGGTAACCTTGCGGGTTATTCTAGTGTGAACTGCTCTAGCAGGTTAGATAGGTTGTGGGATGCTTCGCGAATTTTTTGTGACGCCTCAAGTGTGCCTTGCGCCGCGTCTTTAGTGCCTACTGATGAGCCTTCGACTTGACTGACATACTCTAAAATAAGACCGCTGGCCTCAACATGCTCAGTCATTGCTTGACGAATGTGGGAGACAATGTCCTCGACGTTGCGCGTCTCCTCCCGGATTGATTGAACAATCTTTCCGCCTTCTGTGGTTTGTGCAATACCCTCTTTAATCTCGTTAACCATTGCGTCCATATTCTTTTTGCTTTGCTGTGAGCTTAGTTGCACCGCATTAATCGATTCGCTGATTTCGCTGGTGGCATTACTGGTGCGCGAGGCCAGTTGGCGTACCTCGTCGGCCACGACCGCAAACCCTCGGCCTTGCTCGCCGGCGCGTGCAGCCTCAATGGCAGCGTTTAACGCCAATAAGTTTGTTTGCTCTGCCACCGCACTAATCACAGAGATGACTTTGGATATGTTATCGATGCGTTCGGCGAGAGTGTCCATACTTTGCTGGGTGACACTGATGTCGTGATCAATGTCGGTAAAGCGCTGTACTGCACTGGAAATAAGCGAGCGACCGCGCTCAGAGGTTTGTGAAGCTGCTTCTGTCTGTGCGCGCGCCTCTTCGGCTTGCGCCATGGCGTGGCGGGTTTGCTGGTTAAACTCTTCGGCAGAAGCGGCAATTTTGGTCGTGGTGATACTTTGCTCTTCGGCCATAGCGGTGCTGGTTTGTGCTTTTTGTACGATATCGTCGCTAATGTTGTCTAGGCTATGGGAGGCGTTCGCCATTGCCTCCATCATTTCGCGTAGCGAGTGACGCATTTTTAGCACTGAGCCATAGATACTGTCTTCTGGCGCGCTGTGGGTTTGATCGTTCTCGGTTAAATCGCCGCTGGCCACTTTACGCACAAGTGTCGCGACTTCTTTTAGTTCACCCCCTAGACCTCGTTGTAAGCTATTAACGGTAAAGTGAACCGGCAAAACAATAACCAGTACCAGCAGTAATCCGATGCCCAGCTGAGTGGCAGCGCTATCCCAAAAACGGGCATTGGCTTCGTTAAAGCCAATGCCCGTGCCCACCACCCAGCCCCAGCGAGGGCTTAATTTTGCGATAGAAAGCTTGTCTTCGATCGATCCGTCGGCTTGTCGCTGTGTCCAATGATAGCGCGCCAGCGTGCCATTTGCCCCTTGTACGGCGCGCTGCAAAATATCGCCGACACTTTTGTTATTGGCGTCTTTGAATTCGTGGAAGCTTGTACCGTGTAATTGCGGGTCTAGCGGGGCTGCAACAAAATTGAGGTTGTCATCGGCAACGTACACATATTCCGATTCGTGGTAAATGTTATTGCGCAGTAGCTGAGTGGCTATACTCTTTGCCTGCGATTCGCTCAAGGTGCCGGCGGCTGCTAACGCTTCCATCTGGGTAACGGTTGCGTAAGTGCTGTTAAGCAGTTGCTCGACGCGCGCTTCATTATCTTGGCTGGTCGCGTAACGTAAGGTAAATAATCCAACTGTGACGATAACCACGAGGCCGGCAAATATTAGCGTGGTTAATACCCACATTTTTAATCGCAGAGTCATAAGCTTGCTCACTGTTAAGGCGCATCTAGCGTTAACTTATCGTTAAGTTAACAACGTTGTCACGCCATATTGGCGCATTATTCCTTATTGGTCTGAGGCTGGCTATTCTGCTGTTTTTTTAGTTATGTCAGTGGAGGGGCATGTCAATTGAGCTCCACATCTCGCAGAGAACTATCGTTAATAGGCTCTCTTTCCCTTGTTAGCGGCATTTAACTGTAATTCTTTAGAGGGGGCGCTGTAAAGAAGCTTTAACTGTCAATATCTTTTGTGATGGTGCTGGACAGCGGCTGCCAATGGTGTAACCTGGACAACGTTGTCAGTTTGTGCGCACTGAGCGTTGCCACGGCTAAAAATACCGATAAATTCAGGTGAGGATATAACAATGAAATACTTACTGATGGGGCTTTTGTGCTTTTATGGGGCCGCCTCGGCGGCGGCTAGCTTTACTCAAGAGTCACTACAGAACTTTGCCGATGGCGCCGAGCTACGCTTTGGCGTCGTTAGCAATACCGGCGCTAACGGGCATCAAGTGCGTATGACTATTATTAATCAGTCGCAACAAGGCTTACCGGCTGGCGCCTCAGATTGGTCGATTTATTTTCATTCGGTCCGTCAAGTTACGGCGGTGGCGGGTGATGGTATGGCTATCGAGCATGTTCAGGGCGACTTACATCGTGCCTATCCTACCGAGCACTTTGCCGGTCTTAAAGCCGGCGAAACGCTGGTGGTCAACTATACGCCCTCGGCTCATATCGTAAGTTACAGCGATTTTATGCCCCGCGCGTTTGTTGTGGTTAAAGGCCTGGAGCCTGAGGTTTTTGGCAATACTGACACTGAGGTGTTTAGCGATTTTGTCGATCCGATAAGCCGCCCCGAGCAACAGTTGCGCAACGCCAATGATAAGTTTGCAATTGCCACCGCCGAGAGTCGGTATCGCGCCAATCAAGCGCGCTCTGAGCCTAAGATCAGCTCTGCTGATGCGCTAAAACGAATTATTCCTACCCCTGCAAAAGTTGATTACCAGCGTGGTGACACCCAGCTTGATGCGTCCTGGCGCATTGTTTACGCCGGCCGCTTAAAAGGCGAGGCGCAATACCTGAGTGCGCAGTTAGCGGATGTTGCGGGCCTGCAGCTCGAGACAAACCCAAGTCAACAGCTAAGCTCAGCCGAAACTGATACGCCAGTGATTGTGTTGGCGGTGGGTTTGCCCGATGAGCGTAAATTAACGCTGCCTGAAGGAGCGGAGGGTTACACACTAAGCATTGAGAAACATCGTATTGTCGTTAATGGTCGTGATAATGCGGGCGCCTTTTATGGTGTGCAAAGTTTGCTGGCGTTGCTGAACCCTAACGCGCAAGCGGCATTGACGTTACCTCGTGTGCGTATCGCTGATGCCCCGCGCGCTAATTGGCGAGGTATGCATTACGACATGGGCCGCAATTTCCACGGTTTAGCGGTAACCCTGCGTCTGATTGAGCAAATGGCACGTTACAAGCTCAACAAGCTGCACCTACACTTGACGGAAGATGAGGGCTGGCGTTTAGAAATCCCAGGGTTGCCTGAATTGACTGATATCGGTGCCAAGCGCTGCTTTGACTTGGCTGAGCGTGACTGTTTACTTACTCAGCTGGGGACGGGCCCGGATGCGGATGGCTCGGGCAATGGTTTTTTTACCCGAGCTGACTTTGTCGAGATTCTTAAATTTGCCGCGGCAAGGCATGTTCAGGTCATTCCTGAAATTGATATGCCCGGCCATGCCCGCGCGGCGATTACCTCTATGAACGCGCGTTACGCTAACCTAATGGAGCAGGGCAAAGAGGTAGAGGCGCGTCGTTATTTATTAGCCGACTCGCAGGATGCGTCAAAATATTTATCGATACAAAATTACACTGATAATGCGGTCAATGTTTGTCTCGAGTCTACCTATACTTTCGTCGATAAAATCATGTACGAGCTGCAGCAGATGTATCGCGATGCCGGCTTAAAGCTGTCTATCTTTCATATGGGTGGCGATGAGGTCGGTAAAGGCGCCTGGACCGAGTCTCCGGTGTGTGACGACCTGTTCGCCCGCCAGCTGGGGGTGTCTGGCCCCGCCGACTTAAAGCCTTATTTTGTGCGTCGCGTGTCTCAGTTGGCGAGTGCACGAGGTTTGTCTTTAGAGGGGTGGGAAGACGGCCTGATGTACGATGCCACCAATACCTTTAATCGCTCACAGCTGGATAATAAGCAGGTCATTGCCAATGCTTGGGACAATATTTGGGAGTGGGGTGTTGCCGATCGAGCCTATCGTTTAGCCAATAATGATTATCAAGTGGTGATGTCTCAGGCAACCCACCTGTATTTTGATCATCCCTACGAGGCGCATCCGGCGGAGCGGGGCTATTATTGGGCGGCCCGCGCTACTGATGTTGCTAAGGTGTTTGGTTTTATGCCGGATAACTTGTATGCCAACGCCGATTTCACTCGCAATGGCGATCCCATTACCGATGTCGAGGCCCTGGTCGGCCGCGAGCTGCCGGCGCTGGAAAAGCCCGAGAATATTTTGGGAATGCAGGGCCACGTTTGGAGCGAGACGATTCGCACCGCTGAACAGCTTGAGCCGATGATTTATCCGCGTGTTATGGCAATGGCCGAACGAGCTTGGCACAAGGCGAGTTGGGAGGGGCGCAATGCTGATTTCAGTGCGCGCGATCAAGCTTTTGCCGACTTTAGTCAAACCCTCGTACTAAAAGAGCTGCCGCGCATGGCGCGCGCGAATGTCGGGGTGCACTTGCCGGTGCCTGGCGCAGTTGTCGACGGTGGCCAGTTGCGCGCTAATGTTGCTTGGCCGGGACTTGCGATTGAGTATAAGACGTCAGAGGATGGCTCTTGGACTCCCTATGCTGATGGGGCCAAGCCTAGTGTTGGCGCGGGCGGCATTCAGTTGCGTAGCCGCGCGGGGGACTATACTAGCCGGGCGACCGCGGTGAGCTGTCCCGGTTGTTAATTAGCGCCTAGGGCCTGCGTCAGCTTGGTGGCTGGCGAGGCCCTTATGTTGTGGTTTAAGTGGTGGCTAAAAACAACGTTGTCAAACGATTTTTTTAAAAGCCTTTAAAAGTCATATTTTGGTGCTAGATTGGCGCCTTTTTAAGCCCTTAAAGCCATGATTTATATCATTAATGTAGGTTGTTGTTTGGGTGACTATAACATCCTTGGTTGATAATTGATGATAATATGTTCTTGACAACGTTGTCCTGCAGGCGGTAAAACTACACTTGTGATCTGACGAATACGTCTAACAAAAGTAAAGCAGCGTGTCCCGGGATCATTTTTTGATACTTCAGTACCGGTAAGTGGGTGGGGTGTTAATCCTATAAAACGTTTGACGTGACTCAGGCTAACTGTAACGCGTATAGCTGTTAAAAATAACGCGCACAGTTGCCAAATAAAACAACGATAGTGAGGAGACAGTTATGGAAACTAACCAAGGTAAATTTCGCAAAACACTGCTGGCGACCAGCATTTCATCATGCTTACTGGCATCTGCCTACGTAAGCGCCCAAGAAGAGCCGATGATCGAAGAGGTTGTTGTTACCGGTATTCGTGCATCTTTGAGTAATGCGGTTGATATCAAACGCAGCTCGACTGGTATTGTCGATGCGGTGTCGGCCGAGGATGTTGGTAAGTTCCCCGATAGTGACGTGGGTGAGTCGCTGGGTCGTATTCCAGGTGTGACTGTGGGTCGTGCGTTTGGTCAAGGTGCCTCAGTGTCTATTCGTGGTGCTGCCCCACAAATGACTCTAACCCAGCTGAACGGTCAAAACGTTGCTTCCACTGGCTGGTATGATCAACAGTCGGTCGACCGTAGCTTTAACTATTCTTTGCTGCCATCAGAGTTGGTGGGCGGTATAGATGTTTACAAGTCATCGCAGGCAGACCTAAATGAAGGCGGTATTGGCGGCACGGTGATTGTTAAAACCCGTAAACCTCTGGATATGGATGCAAATACCGTATTTGTTGGCGCGAAAGCCAGAACTGGCACTATTGGTGATGACGTGTCTCCCGAGTTTTCTGGTTTGTACAGCTGGAAAAATGACTCTGAAACTTTTGGTGTATTGGTTGCGGGTGCTTACGAAGATTCAGATTACGTTCGTCGTGGTACTGAGTCTGATTACCAGTGGTCGCAAGATGTTGAGCCTTCCACGTTTGTGCAAGAGCGCGAGCGCACTGCGTTGGATGCCAATATACAGTTTGCACCTACCGATGCTCTGAGCTTTAACCTGCACGCGTTGTCGCTGGATCTGACCGCTGACAATATCGGTACCAACATGTACTTCTTCCCGGTGGGTTCTAGCACTTACTCTTGTGAGCAAACCAACGCGGCCGGTGTTTGTGTTAAGCAAGTTGTAGATGAGGCAATTCGTGGCGACTTGGCGCCTGGTTGGGCCAGTGGTGCGCCAGACTCTGAGACCTTTGTGCAATCTTGGGGCCGTATTGCCGATATGACTTCTGAAACTTATGATTTCAGCGGTGAGTATGCTGGTGATAGCTTTACCGTTAGTGGTAGTGTGGGTAACACCAAGGCAGAAGGTGGTACAAGTTTAACCACTAACTTCCAGTACTACCCAAGCACAGGCAGCCCGATGTCCTTATGGGCTGGTACTATTGATGCGACGGGCAAGCAAATTAAAATCCACACTACTCACGATCCAAGCATGACGCTTGACGATCTGCAAGAGACCACAAATGCACAGGCGTGGGCTGTGGGTAAAACGCCAAACAGCGACGAAGAAACTTACGCGCAACTTGATGTAGAGTTTGAATTAGACTTGGGTGTTATCACCTCGTTTAAAACCGGCGTTCGTACCACCGATCACGATGTTGAGCGCTTTAACTATATTGGCGATATAACCCCGACCGAAGTGGCGACTGCGTCATTGTACGACGGCATCTACGAAGTTGGTATGAATGGCTTTACAGCTCCTGAGCCAGATCTGGGCGCCATGGCCGCTGCTACCCGAAAAGATTTGGATGGTTGGATTGAGCAGCGTTCTGGTTACTCTTTGTTGAATGAGAAGAATGACGCCATTTACGGTATGTTCACCTTTGAAGGTGACGGCTTTAAAGGTAACTTCGGTCTGCGTTATGTCAGTTCTGATGTTACCCGTAGTCAGTACGAGCTAGATGGTACCGAACTTGCTGGTGGCGACATTGGCGCGAATAACGGTTATAGCTACAGCTTGACGGATCACAAAGCAAGCTACCACGAAGTGCTGCCAAGCATTAACGCATCGTTTGACTTGACCGATGATTTAGTGCTGCGTATGACGGCTGCACAAACCATTAGCCGTCCCAATTATGATGACATGATTGTGAGCTATTCTGGTTATGCCGATGACCGAGACAACAACCAAGTAGTAAAACTAGGTTCTGAGGGGCTGTTGCCCATGAAGTCTAGCCAGGCTGATTTGAGCTTAGAATACTACTACGGAGATGGAAATTTAATCTCGGCGACTTATTTTGTTAAGTCGATCAACAACTTCGTGACTGACGTAATTAGCACAGGCAACCAAATCGGTGTTGTTGACCCTGCCGGTGGCGATAACTGGACCCTGAACGAGAAAGTAAATGCTGGTGGTGCAGAGATTGACGGTATCGAGCTGCAGATTAATCACGCGTTTGATAACGGCTTTGGTATTGCGGCCAACTACACCTTCGTAAATGCGGATGCGCCTGCCGAGGCCTATGCCGATCGTATTGGTGTGTTTACCGAGTCGTCTAGCGATAGTGCTAACCTTGTCGGTTACTGGGAGAATGATGTATTCTCGGCTCGTGCTGCCTACAACTGGCGTTCGGAGTATATGATTCGTGAAGGTGCGTTCTACTACGGTAACCGTATGCACGATGATTTCGGCTCGCTAGACCTAAGCTTGGGTTGGAACATAACTGACAGTATTGATCTTACCTTCGAAGCAACTAACCTGCTTGCTGAAGATGACATTCAATACGGCGCAGCGGATGCCTCTACTGCGGAGTACGGCATGAAAGCTCCGTTGCTTGAAGGTTACCCTGCGTGGTCCTATGAAGGTGAATCTCGCTATATGGTGGGTGTAAGCTTTAAGTACTAATCGCTGAGTTGTATAAAAAAGCCCAGCATTTGCTGGGCTTTTTTTTGGCTAAATATTAGTGCGAGGTTAACAAATGAAAACAAGACGAATAGCTATTATCGGTGGTGGTACGGCAGGCTGGATGGCGGCAAACCATCTAGGAGTCGAGTTAAGCCGCGACCCCGATGTTGAGATTACGTTAATCGAGTCAAAAGATGTGCCAATTATCGGCGTGGGGGAGGGGACGGTTCCTCGAATAAAGAGCACATTAAAAAAGTTTGGCATCTCTGAAGTTGAGCTAATTACTGCATGCGATATGACGTTTAAGCAGGGCGTAAAATTCGCTAACTGGATGGACGCAGCCACTCACGGTGAGAGTAATGCATACTATCACCCATTTTCCCCGCCTTATCCTCACGGATATGATCTTACCAATTACTGGTTAAATAACTCTGATTTTATTGAGTTTTCTGCTTTGTCAGAGTTTTATCGAGTCGCCGAAGATAATAAATCCCCTAAGAAAGTTAGTTCGCCACCCTATGAAGGTGTTGTCGATTATGCCTATCATTTTGATGCGGCTAAGTTTTCGGGTTTGTTGGCTAAAAATGCTCGCTCAAGATTCTCGGTAAAGCACATCTTTGAAACTGTAAAATACGTTAAGCAGTCAAATGATGGCAGTATCAAAAGCTTGGTTTACGAGTCCGGTCATGAGCAGCACTTTGATTTTTATATTGATTGTTCGGGTTTCTCCTCTCTGCTCTCAGGGCGAGCGCTGGATATTCCTTTTGTCGATAAATCTCACCAGATTATGACCGATACGGCCTTGGTGTATCGTCAGATGACATCACCTGATGATGAAATATTGCCTTATACGCTGTCAACTGCACATAAGGCGGGATGGGTGTGGGATATCCCGCTTACCAATCGGCGGGGTATGGGATTTGTCTACGCGTCTGATTATATGAGTGAGGATCAAGCCGTCGAAGGCTTTTCTCGTTATGTGGGACGAGATCTAGCAAACCAAGATTTGCGCAAAGTTGCTATGAATATTGGTTATAGAGAGATTTTCTGGGAAAAGAACTGTGTATCGTTAGGTTTAGCGCAAGGCTTTGTCGAACCGCTTGAAGCGACATCTATTTTGATGACAGACTTCTCTGCTAACCTAATAGCACGAAATTTTCCTTATAATCAGGAGAATATGCGGGCTATCGCTAATCATTGCAATAAGCTTGTTCAGTACACGTGGGAGCGAATTATTGATTTTGTGCAGCTACATTATTGCCTTTCAGATAGGCGAGATAGCGATTTTTGGCGAGTAGTTACGGAAAGTCCTGATCTGTCTGACCTTTTGCAAGAGCGGTTAGAGTTATGGAGGCTTCAGCCACCGCAAAAGACAGATTTTTTTAGTCGCTTTGATATTTTTGGTCCAGAAAACTACCTCTATATACTTTATGGTATGAATTACCCGACGCGGGCTAATGCCTTGAGTGATGCCGAAAAAGTAAGATTTGGAAAAATTGTAGAAGACGTTCAGAATAAATCTCAACAGATGAGCAGCTCTTTGCTGTCACATCGAAAATGGCTGTTTGAGCTCGAAAAAGCAATGAGTAAAAGCTGAGATTCCTCGGCTTAACGTAAATTTATTGAGAGGGTAGGGTGATAAATAAAAGTTTTACTGTGCAGCGAGAGTACTTGGGTGATGAGCGCAATAAAGTTATTGTATGTGATGACTTTTTGTCCGACCCGTTGCGGCTGATCGAGTACGCCACAAGAATCAGGTTTTCAGCGTCTCCTATGTTGCGTCAGCGTAAAGGCTATCCAGGCGTACGAGGACCTATGCCAATTGAGATTGTTGAGCCGATGGTGAACAACCTAAAGAGAATAATAAAAACTGAGTTTGATGTGCCGGATAACTTTCATTTGGATAGGCCACAGTCATCATTGTGCATGATGACTGTGCCAGAGGAGGAGCTCGGCCCTCACCAGACGATCCCTCACTTTGATACGTCAAAAAATCAGTTTTTTGCAGCTCTATTATTTCTGTGTGGCGAGGAGCATGGCGGCACTGGGTTTTATAAGCATAAAAGTACTGGCTATGAATCTATTTCGTCCGACCGCAGCGATTCTTATCTCGATAAGTGTTTCGAAGAGTTAAATGGTAAAGAGGTTAAAAAACGCTATTTTTCGGAATCAGATGATTACTATACTAAGATTGGTTTTTTCCCGGCGCAGCTGAATCGGCTGTTAATCTATAGAGGGTGCCTATTGCATTCGGCAAACATTAAGTCCCCGGTTAGTTTGACTGCAGATGCTGGCGCAGGTAGGTTAACTGCAAATATATTTTTGAGTTTTTCTTAAAGAGTCATAGCCTGAGAGAGGGCGTGTGACTCCTCTTCCAAAGTAATTAGACGCTATTAATCAAACTTAGCGTTGATGTCGTTTGTCGCAGTTTTCAATATTTTATATGTCTGGCTCAAAGTTTGTAAGCTCTTCCCCTTTCTCATATATAGTCATTTTAACCCTAATGCTCGCAATTATTTTTTTGTTTGTGAATATTTTTTCAAATTTCCGTTTGTGTTCCTCATTTAAACTTTAATTCTTGCCCCAAAACCTATCCGTAATGTGACCTTATGTGACGTTTATGGCTTTTTTGTAGATTACCCTTGACAACGTTGTCCTGGCGGGCGTAGAAATAGTCTCGCTATGGGTGCGATAAGTCGTCTTGATGCTGGGTTGCTCCAGAATAAAACTCAATTCGATTGGCTTCAGAGACTCGGTCTGCCCGACCAACTTTAAAGCCATCGAGCGACATAGCGATTTAATAACAATAAGTTACACCACATGTGAGGACATAATTGTGAACATGAAAAAAGATAAATTTAAACGTAAAGTGCTGGTGTCGAGTATCGCGTCTTGTTTAATGGCGTCTGCCTATGTCAGCGCGCAAGGTTCTGATCCAATGCTCGAAGAGGTAGTGGTTACCGGGGTTTACGCATCACAGCAAAGCGCGGTTAACACCAAGCGTGATGCTGCATCGGTGGTTGATGCAATTTCCGCCGAAGATATCGGCAAACTACCCGACGTTACCATCTCTGACTCGCTGCAGCGTATTCCTGGTATTCAGGTTGAACGTACTGCCGGTGAAGGCGGTCCTGTCCAGATTCGTGGCCTGAGCAACGTCGGAACGATGCTTAATGGCGAAACCTTCTTGAGTGCTACCACCATTGACACTGCTGGCGCTGATTTTGGTGACCTGCCTTCGCAGTTGTTTTCGGGTGCTGATGTTTATAAATCTCCACGCGCTGATCTGAGCTCTTTGGGTATTTCCGGTACTATCGACCTAAAAACCCGCCGTCCGTTCGATTTAGATGAGGGCTGGACTTTCTCTGCTGGCGCAGAGCTTGATCATGGCTCTATTAGCGATGAGTACGACCCTACTGTTAACGGCCTGATCGGCTACAACGCTGAAAATTGGGGTGTGTTGCTAAGCGCGGTTACTACCGAAAAAAATCTGGCGACCGACTTTAACGGCTACTTTGATACCTCAGAAAATGGTGGTATCGGCGCGACTAACAATAACCACACCTGGAGTACTCCAGCGGTAAACCCGAACATCTACCACGTGGTTCCACAGGGCTTTGCCGCTTTTCACAAAGAGGAAGAGCGTAACCGTGACGGTGCCAACGTTTCATTTCAGGCGCAACTAACGGATGGCGTGGAATTGGTCGCCGACTATTTCTACAGCAAGCAGGATCGTTTTAATCGTCGTGCTGGTTTCTCACACAACAACCGCTGGCAGACATTTACCGGTTACGCCTTTGAGACTGAAGACGGCCTTTTAGGCAATGAATTTACTTTTATCCCTGATGAGGGGACTCCAGACGAAGGTGCTCCGCAGTCTTGGAACACCATCAACTCGTTCTACGCCACCCCTTATCGCTTGCAATCTTTCTCGCAAGTAAACCGTAATGAAGAAGAGTCCCAGAACGCCAGCGTTGAGCTGAATTTTGATAACGGTGGCCCATTAACTGGTCAGGTGCGTGTTACTCGTGCGACCGCAACCGCAAGCATGCGTCACGGTTATGTTGAGGGTGATATGCTTTCTATTGACCAGGGTACTCTGGTTACTGGCCCAGGTGGTTTGGTGCCTGGTAAATACTGTGATGGTAGCAATGCCATCGAGGGGGCTTACGTTGGTGAAGATGGCGGTTGCTTTATTCAGTACGCTCCTGGTGGAATTGAAGATGATGACTTCCTGATTAAGTATGACGCTTCCGGTGAGCACCCCGTGTTTAGCGGGTTTGACCAAGTGGTTAGTGGTGGGCAAGGTCAAATGACCGTGGCCGAATACATGGCGAGCATTGACTCATATCACGTAGGCGCTATGTCGTCAGAAAACAACACTGACGACGAGGGCGAGATCAACACCTTTAGTACCAAGTGGAGTTATGAGTTTGACGATACACCATTTATTACGAGTGTAGATTTTGGCGTACGCCAGAGCGAACGCTCAGTTGACCACAATGTGTTTTCGTATTTCGGCACCTTTGATGACACAGGTTGTATGGCTCAATGGAAGGCGGTCGATCAGTTTGCTAACGACACGGATTGTGACATGACCAAACAGCAAGGCGAGTTTGTTCTGGATGAGCAAGGCAACCGTGTTCAAGACCCAATTCTTGATGACGATGAGAATATTATTGGTTACGAAGATCGCTTTGAACCTTATACCTTGTTGATGCCAACCCGTATTGATGCCCACAACGATGTTGTCTGGATCGATGATTTCGGTCCAGTAACGGGTATTCCGGGCGTGTGGTCGGTAGACCCTAAAGCTCTGGACGATACTCTGGCGTATCAAACTCAAGTGTTCGGTGAGCAAACTAAGTATATTCAGCCGGGCCAATCATACAAAGTTGGCTTGGACGAGTTTAGTTACTTTGGCCAAGTTAACTTTGAGGCTGGCAACCTGACGGGTAACTTAGGTATTAAAGTGGTTGAGACTGACCTAACTGTGGTGCAAAACGTTACCGGTGATGCCGTGCCTCACTCGGGCGTAAGCTATGACGAAGGCGATGTTGTAGTTGAACGTGGCTACACTGATGTGCTGCCGAGCTTGAACTTAGCGTACGATTTAACTGATGACCTAAAGCTGCGTGCCTCTTACGGTAAGACCATGCAGCCTCTGAGTTTGTTAACTTGGGGTGGTGCGAAGTCGGTAGGTCGAGTGTTTAATGAAGATTGCGGCTGTATGCGCGTTAATGGTGGTAGCTTAAACGGCAACCCATATCTGGATCCGACTCGCGCTGAGAACATGGATCTAGCGATCGAGTGGTATTTGGGTAGCGCTTCTATGTTGAGTGCAACTGTGTTTGATATTGAAATCGACAGCTTTATTCAAACCGGTACTACTTACCTACAGGAGCCAGATGCTGATGGTATTAACCGTGGTCCTTGGCCTTTCACAGGCCCCACTCAGGGCTCCGGTGGTAGTGTCCAAGGTGTCGAGCTGGCGGCCAAATTTGCCTTTAGCGATATTACCGATGGTTTCTTGTCTAATTTCGGTACAGATGTAAACTACACCCTGTCCGATAGTTCACAAGATTCAATTGGTGTAAATGGCAAAGAGCTGCCCTTCACTAACAACTCGGAAGATACTTATAACATTGTTGGTTGGTTCGAGAACGAGGTATTATCAGCTCGTTTGGCCTACAACTTCCGCTCGCCACGTTTGATCGCGCAAGGTTCTCCGGCTACGGGTAATCAAGCGCTGTATCAAGATGATTACGGTCAGCTTGATATGAATGTAACTTGGTATGTGACCGAGAACATTGATCTGTATGTTAACGGTTCTAATATCACTGAAGAATACCAGCAGACTTATGTTGAGTACTCTGAGCAAAAAGCTTTCCAGAATATCTACGAAGCTCGCTGGGCACTGGGTGCACGGGTAAACTTCTAAATGTTTTAGTAGCGCAAGAAAACCGCAGGCATTCATCTGAGTGCCTCGCACCTTTCAACCGCCGCAAGGGCCGTAAGGCTTTTTTGCGGCGGTTTTTTTATATATGCTGAGCTGATAGTTTATGTTTTAGACGTGTGCGGCGGGTAGCTCGCCAGATCATATTGAGAGCAATAACAAAAAAGGTGATGAGGTTGAACGTGCATAAGGTAAACAGCATTGTGATTGTTGGTGGCGGTACTGCCGGTTGGATGACCGCCGCTAGTCTAAGCAAGCATTTTCGCAAAACAGATATAAACATTACCTTAGTTGAATCCTCTGAGATCGGCACGGTTGGGGTAGGGGAGGCGACTATACCGACGTTACGCCGTTTTTATGCCGAGCTGGGTATGGACGACTTAGCGGTTATGAAGGCCACTCAGGCGACCTGTAAGCTCGGGATTCAGTTTGAAGGGTGGCGCAAGCCCGGTGAGTCCTTTATTCACCCGTTTGGGCTGTATGGGCAAAAAGCCAACGGTATTGAGTTTCACCACTACTGGATGCGGTTAAAAGAGTTGGGCGATACCAGTGCGTTGGCCGACTACTCTCTGGGTGTGAATCTTGCCAAGCAGAGCAAGTTTATCGAGCCGTCGCCTAACCCTCCCTCAGAGCTGTCGGTATACGACTGGGCACTGCACTTTGATGCGGCGTTGTTTGCCAAACTGATGCGGGAGTACGCCGAAGCGCACGGTGTAACTCGTATCGACGCTAAAATTGATGCTGTAAAGTGCGGCGCCGAAGGGATCGAGTCGCTAGTGTTGGGCGATGGACGCACGGTGAGCGGCGATTTATTTATCGATTGCTCGGGTTTTAAAGGGCTGCTGATTGAGCAAGCGTTGCAC
This sequence comes from uncultured Gilvimarinus sp., assembly GCF_963972205.1. Classification (NCBI taxonomy): domain Bacteria; kingdom Pseudomonadati; phylum Pseudomonadota; class Gammaproteobacteria; order Cellvibrionales; family Cellvibrionaceae; genus Gilvimarinus; species uncultured Gilvimarinus sp. The sequence goes on from NZ_CAXAUC010000002.1 coordinate 457,047, forward strand.
ACCGGCTACCACGACTGGAGCGAATGGTTGGTGTGCGATAGCGCGGTGGCGGTGCAAAGTTCCCGCACGGGCAATGCGCCTTCTTATACCGTTAGCCGCGCCCACAAAGCCGGTTGGCAGTGGCGTATTCCGTTGCAACACAGAGCCGGCAATGGGCTTGTGTATTGCAGCCGTTATCTCTGTGACGATGAGGCTATTACCACGTTAAAAGACAATATTGACGATGAGCTTTTGCACGAGCCGCGCCATTTTAGTTTTACCGCGGGGCGGCGTAAGCTGGCCTGGAATAAAAACTGTATTGCGGTGGGTTTGTCGGCGGGTTTCTTAGAGCCGCTAGAGTCTACCAGTATCGCCCTAATTGAAACCGCGATCGAGAAGATCCGCCGGGCGTTTACCAAGCCGTGGTACACCGCGCAGGGCGTGGCTCAGTTTAATGACCTGACCGCGCAAGAGTACGAGCGGGTGCGAGATTTTATTATTTTGCACTACAAACTCAGTCAGCGCGATGACGGTGAGCTGTGGCGTTACTGTCGGGATATGCCTTTGCCCGATATGTTGCGCGAGAAGGTGGCGGCGTTTCGGGCGCGGGGCGATTTGATTCGCTACCCGATTGAAATATTTGGCGCCCCAAGCTGGATGGCAATTTATGATGGGTTTCATTACTTACCCGAGCAATATGATGAGCGAGTAAAGCAAATGAACCCCGAATACTTACAAAAAGCCTTGGGCGAGATGCGTCAATCGGTGGCGAGTGCGGTGGCCTCGGTACAAAGTCACGATGATTTTATCGCCGAGCAGTGCGCGGCAGATGCGCCGGCGTAATTGCTTTTTGGGTCAATCTTTTGCGGCGCAGTGGCGCGCGATAAACTCGGCGTGAGACATGGGCTGGCTTGCGGCATTGCGGATTGTGTCACGGATTTGCGCAAGTTGCTGTTTTAGCGCCCCCAGCTCAATGGCGTCGGCGCGGCGGTCGTAGTCGCCAGCGTGGTAATGAAACCCCATGTACATTGTCACCCAGCTGTCCGGCTCAAAAGCTTCTGGCTCGTGGCTGACTAATACGCCCCGGCTTTTGTAGAGTGCCATTTTGTGTTGCAGGGTATCGGGCACGGCCATGGTTTGGCAGTGTCGCCAAAACTCGGTGTCTGCGCGGCCCGTGGCTTTGTAGTGCAAGATTAAAAAGTCGCGAATGCGTTCAAACTCGTGATGGTGCTGGCGGTTTACTTCATCTTGGTCGCACTGCCGGTAACCCTTGTGCGGATAAAACGCCAGTAAACGACTGATGCCGGTTTGGATCAAGCTTATGCTGGTAGATTCCAGTGGCTCTAAAAAGCCTGAGGCAAGGCCCAGTGCGTAACAGTTTTTGTGCCAGATTTTTTTGCGCTTGCCGGTCACAAACTCAAAGCTCCGCGGCGCTTTAATCGGTGCGCCATCCAGGCCACTTAGCAGCGTTGCCTGGGCGGTGGTGTCATCACAGAACGCGCTTGAGTAGACATAACCGTTACCGGTGCGCTGTTGCAGTGGAATACGCCATTGCCAGCCAGCCTCGCGTGCGGTGGTTCGGGTGTAGGGGAGCGGCTCCGTGGTTTTCTCGCTTTGTACCGCAATCGCCCGATCACAGGGTAGCCACTGGCGCCAATCATCGTAACCGGTGTTGAGCGCTTGCTCAATCAGTAAGCCACGAAAGCCCGAGCAATCGATAAACAAATCACCTGAAATGCACTCGCCATTATCGAGCTGTAGTGATTGGATAAACCCGCTGCTATGGTCCTGCTTGATCTGTTCGATTTTTCCCTCGCGCCGGATAACACCGCGCTGTTCGGCGTAGTCCCGCAAAAACAATGCGTAGCGCCCGGCATCAAAATGATACGCGTAACCGTAATCGGCCAGTGGCGTGGGTGGGTTGGGGTGCGGCTGGGCAAAGCGCCCCTGTTTGGCCAGCTGCGCGGGAAAGGAATAATCGGCGGGGTTAATAGGCTCGCCGGCCAGTTGTAAACGAATCAAATAGTGATGAAAGTCGATGCCTTTTAGGGGCATACCGTAATCGGCAAAAGGATGAAAAAATGTGGCGCCGGGTTGATACCAATCTTTAAACTCAATGCCAAGCTTAAAGGTGGCGTGGGTTTTTTTTAGAAACTCCAGCTCGTCGATGCCCAGCGAATCGTTAAAGGCGCGAATGCTGGGAATGGTCGCCTCGCCGACGCCGACGGTGCCAATGGCTTCAGATTCTACCAAAGTGATGGCGGGCGACTGCGCAATGCTGCCCTGTTTGTGCAGCATTGCAAAGTGATGCGCCAGTGCGGCGGCGGCCATCCAGCCGGCGGTGCCACCACCGGCGATCACAATGTGATTAATCGAGCTTGTGTTGTGCGCGGAATCCGTGACCACAGTGTTACCTTTTGCGTTATTTGGGGCAGGATACCCGCTGGCTCAATACGCGTCTAGCCGCCCCGTTAAAGCGGCGGTGGTGCCGTAGCGGCAAAAGGTTGGTAGTCGTTTATCTGTTGTAAAAAATTCTCGAGGTTAGGGTAGGCCTCTAGCGATAGTCGCTGCCGATACAGCCCCCACGCTAAATAACACGCTAAGCGTATCGCCATATCACCGTAGGGCGCGCCCATGGGGAGCGGCATTTGGTTGAGCTCGGATAATGTGGAGTCTACTCGGGCTTGTTGGCGTTGTAGATAGCTGCTTTGTTCGGCGCCTATGCCATCGCGCTCTAAAAAGAACAAATTGACGCAGGCGTCTAACGAGGTGTTGACCAAGCAAAAGCCATCGTACTCGGAGATATCGGCAAAGTAAGTGTGGCCGGATTTTTCTCGGGTGTATTTTACAATCGCGGTGGAGTCGGTCAGGGCGATATCGCCATCTTGCAAAAATGGCACCTTTTGCGTCGGTGATTGCTGCGCACTGGCTTTGTTGTCGGTTTCAATCAGTTCGAACTCGAGTCCCGACTCTAATAGCGCAATGCGGCAGTGGCGAACAAAAGGCGAGGTGTAGCTACCGTAAAGTTTCAAGGTGCCTCCTAACAATACACAGTGGTGTTGTAAGTGTGGGTGGCCGAGCGTGGTGGGCCACCCGGGTAATATTAGAGGTCAGTTGCCTCGCTTACCAGTGTGTCGGTGCTTTCACCGCCAAAGGCGTTGATGGCGGCGCGTATAAAAGCGGACAACTCCAGCGTCATAATGGCAAATTCGGCATCAAACTGCTCGGCGAGAGTCTCTGGCGCGCGGTCGCCAGCGCGCTCCAGTAGCTCATCGGCAAACTTAACCCGCTTAAAGGTAAATTGATCGTCAATGATGCAGCTAATGGCTTCTTTCCACTGAATGGCCAGCTTGTTGACGTACATACCGGTTTCGATGTGCTGACGCACTTGGTCGTCGTGTAGGTCGAGCTTTTTACAGCGAATAACCCGCTCGTCACTGCTGGCATTTAGCTCGCATTCGTCACCTAGTTCAAAGTCTGTGGCCAACTCGTGCTCGCGCACCCAGTGGGTCATCACCTGAATGGCCGGGTCTTTCGGTGTCAGTGGCACAACTCGCAAGCTGCCCAGGGCCTCGCGCAATGCGCTGAGCATATCCTCGGCGCGAGTGGCACTGGATGCATTGACCACAATTTGATCGTTACGGGTGTCGATATAGGCGAAGTCGACGCTCGACTTAGTAAAAGCTTGAGGCAGCAGGGTGAAAATGATTTCATCCTTCATGCCGTCGCGCTCTTTGCGCCCTACGGGGCGGCCCTCTTCGGCGCGAATGGCGCGGACCTTCTCATCGAGTTGCTCTTTAATGACACCCGCCGGTAGGATTTTTTCCTGCTTTTTGGCGGCGATGGCGATATAGCCATTGGCGCTGTGGGTCAAGGTTTGACCGTCTGGCCCCAGTGGCGATACCCAGCCATAGCGAGACATATCCATTTTGCCACAGGGGTTGAAGCTATTGCTCTCAAGTGCTTCGTCCAGGGCCTCGGCGGTCATGGTGAAGGGCTCGGCCAGACGGAAGACGCGTAAATTTTTAAACCACATAATCAGCTCTTTGTTCGCTATTTTGTCGGTGCGCGAGTGTAGCAGAACTCGGCGCGGTTGAACGACACAGATTAATTGCCACAACCCCGAAAACCCCGTGGCGAGGTACGTTGCGGCGGGTTGCTTGAGTTTAGCGCTTTTCATTGTGCGGCAACTCTGGAACACTTAGCGCTTGTAGTCTGAGTGAACATAAGTTCGAAGGAGAAGGATGATGAAGCAATGGGTCGGATTGTGTGTGTTGGCCTGTGTGTCGAATGCGTTTGCGCGTGATGCACTGAAAGAGCCCAGCTGGGAGACGCTGGCGCTGCGGACCCCAGAGTCGGTGCTGGTGCATCAGATAGATGGCCGTAAGGTGTTGCTGGTTTCCGAGATCGAAGGTGGGCACAGCGACGCAGATGCCAAAGGGGGTGTTGCGCTATTGGCTGCGGACGGCAAAATCATTAATCAGGATTTTGTCAGGGGGTTGAATGCGCCCAAGGGCATGGCGGTGTTCGCGGGAACACTGTACGTTGCTGATATGACAGAGTTGGTGGCGATTGATTTGGCCGATCGCTCTGTGGTTCAGCGCTACCCGGTCGAGGGGGCATCGTTTCTCAATGATGTTGCTATCGATGGCGATGGGGTGGTGTATGTATCGGATACTCATACGGGTAAGGTGCACCGGTTAATAAACGGGAAGCTTGATACCTACCGTGAAGGTTTGGCCGGCGCCAATGGGCTTTATACCCTCGCCGATGCCTTATATATTGGTGCGGGTAAGCGGTTGTATCGCACGACTTCGGCCGGCGATATGACGCTCGTAGCAGAGGGGTTTGCGGAAGATGTCGACGGCGTTGAAGCGCTTAATAGTGGTGGGTTTATTGTGTCCTGCTGGGCGGGATTGATTTACCATCTTCAGGAAGACGGCACTTTGCAGTTATTACTCGATAGCCGCAAAGAGCAAATAAATACCGCTGATATTGGTTATGACCCTGCTACAGATACGCTGTTTGTGCCCACCTTTCTTAAGCATAGTGTGCGGGCATACTCGTTGTAACCGGAAGCCCTCGCGCCGAACGAGCCCGCGCGCGAGGGCTGACAACTCTGCTGCCCAGCGCCGTATTAACCGCTTGCTCGCTTCTGGCGCCGGTTTAGTAACTCGCTGAAAATTGGCGCTTTTTTCCCTTTGTATATCCTTTCGAGCTTTTTGTTGCAAAGTGCTTGACAACGTTGTCTGGCGCGAATAAGGTATGAGTTATTGACAACGTTGTCCTTCGGCTTTTTGTGAGGATAGTGGTAGGCACTTAAAGGCACTTCTTAGCTAGGCTGCTGTAGGTGCCAAAGGTAGGCAAAAAAGAATTTGGTTGGGTTTGGTCATTATGGGCATTTTGGCTAGATCCGCTAAATCATGGTGCGACGGAGTGCATCATGCGATACGCAAGGACTGTAAGTATCATCTATCATGGCTCTCCTTGTGATTGATGGCCTGTAGGCCATCAATCACCTTTTTAAGCGATCATACGTTTTAGTGCGCCGAGAGCCCAGCGAATAATTCGAATTTATCAGTCAGGTGGCGTTATCATTGGTTACCTGTAAGCCGGGCGAGACCGGTATAGTGAAAATAACGAGGTATCACATGGGGCAGCTGCCTGTTGATGGCGACACTCTGTATTTAGGAATCGATGGCGGTGGCACTAAATGCCGCGCGGTGATTGTCGATGAATCAGGGCAAACGTTAGGCGTGGGCAACGGCGGTCCGGCTAACCCGTATCACGGGGTTGCACGGGCGCTGGAGTCTATTGATAACGCTGCCGACAGTGCATTGCGCGCTGCCGGTTTACCTCGCGAGGCAAAAGCTCAGCTGGTTGCCGGTTTGGGCTTGGCCGGTGTTAATGTTCCAAGCCTGTTTCAAGTTGTTCAGCAGTGGGATCATCCTTTTAAAGCGCAGTTTTTAACGACTGATTTACATATTGCCTGTATTGCGGCGCACGAGCAGGATAATGGTGCCGTTATTGTCTCTGGCACCGGTTCATGTGGTTTTGCCCATGTGGATGGCAAAACACTCACATTGGGTGCTCACGGCTTTCCCTGTGGCGATGGCGGTAGTGGCGCATGGATCGGCTTAGAATGTGTTAAAGCCGTGTTGCTCGATTCTGACCAGTTAGGCCCCAAAACGGCATTAACCGATCTTGTCGCCGAGCAGCTGCAGGCGCGCGGCATCATGATCGTCGAGCGTTTAAATGGCGCCAAGTCGAGTGATTACGCCAAGCTGGCCCCTTTGGTTTTTAATGCGGCCGAGCAAGGCGATGAGATTGCTTTGCGCATTATTCACGAGGGCGCCGATTATTTAACCGCGATTGCGCGTCGTTTGTGGTCGATTAATCCGCCGCGGATGTCGATGCTTGGCGGCGTTTCGCAGCGAATCGTCGATTGGATGGATAAAGATATTGCCGAGCGCATGTCGGCGCCTTTGCGTCAGCCAGAATTTGGCGCTGTGCATTATGCGCGCACCCAGTTTGCAGCGTTGGCAGAGCCGGTGGCATAGCGGCAGCGTTTACTGCCGACGTGAGACTCGATAATAAGATTTTTTGAGGGCATTATGGCCAAGCAACGATTTATCTCTCTGGATGTCATGCGAGGCCTAACCTTGGCCTTGATGATTTTAGTGAATACTCCGGGTTCTTGGTCTTATGTGTATGCGCCTTTTTTGCATGCTGATTGGCACGGCGCGACACCCACGGATTTTATCTTTCCCTTCTTTTTGTTTATCGTCGGCTCGGCGATGTACTTTTCTAATCGTGCTAGCCAAACCGTGGCATACAGTGCGCGCACCATAAAAATCCTACGCCGCACCGCCTTGTTGTTTGGGATTGGCTTATTGCTTAACGCTTACCCTTTTACCGGTGATCTAGATCACTTAAGAATTTTAGGTGTGTTGCAGCGTATTGCGCTGGCTTATGGTTTGGCTGCCTTTATTATTTGGCTGCCTGGGTTATACCGTGTGCTCGTTTCTGCCGTGCTGTTGCTGGGTTATTGGGGTTTACTCAACCTGGTGCCAGAGCCTTATACGGTAGCGGGTAACTTAGTCCGGCAAATTGACTTGGCCGTATTGGGTGCCGATCACTTATGGCAAGGCAAAGGCATAGCGTTTGATCCCGAAGGTTTGTTGAGCACTTTACCGGCGGTAGTGAATGTTATTTTTGGCTTTGAGGCCGCGCGTATTTTGGTCGGTAGCGATGACAAGCGCCGTGCGCAAATAGTGTTGGCAGTGACTGCGGTGCTGGCTATTGTCGCTGGGCTGCTGTGGCATCAAGTGTTTCCTGTCAATAAGTCCCTGTGGACTAGCCCGTTTGTGTTGCTGACCTCTGGCGCAGGTATCGCGGTGCTACTGATGTTGGTGCAACTAGAAAAGCTAACCATCGTTAAACCTGTGTTTAATGGTTTTACGATGCTGGGTAAGAATCCGCTGTTTATTTATATTTTGAGTATTGTGTGGGTTAAGAGTTACGCTCTGTTTACGATTGCCGGTATGTCTTCGTATCAGTATTTCTTTGAGTCTTTGGCGCAAGTTATGTCTAACTATAATGCGTCCTTGGTGTTTGCGCTTATTCATGTGGCGGTGTTGTGGTGTGTTGCCTGGTGGCTTGATCGAAAAAATATTGTTATCGCGCTGTAGATCGAGCTTGATAATGACCCATAAAAAAACCGGCTTTTGCCGGTTTTTTTATGGGTTGGTATTAAACCGCTTACTTGCCGGGCGCAGGGCAGGTTGAATCCCGGACGATCAGCTTAGGGTAGTAGCCTTCACTGGCGATTGATTTGCCTGCGCTGGCTTGTTGTTTTATCGATTTTATCAGCAGTGACGCCGCTTTTTGTGCGATGGTGCTCGTGGGCTGTGCGGCCGTGGTCAGGTTGGGCCAAGCTTGCCGAGAGAAAGGGCTGTCCTCGAAGCCGGCAATAGATAGTTCGCCGGGTACATCGACCCCTGCGATTCGTGCGGCAAATAATGTGCCTGAGGCGATTTCATCATTACAGGCAAAGATGGCGGTTGGCTTGCCGCGGCCGTTGGCGAGCAGCTTGCGGGTGCGCTCGACGCCCGACTCAAACGAGTAACTGCCGGGAACGATAAACTTATCTTTTGGTTTGATCTTGTGATCTTGCATGGCCGCTTTAAAGCCGGCCAGCCGCTGGCCACTGGATTGGTGCTCTTCGTCCCCGCCGAGAAAGGCAATGTCTTTATGGCCTAAATTAATTAAATGTTCGGTAATGGCGTACGCGGCGTTGTGATCGTCAATAAAGACGCAAGGTGAAATATTATCGGGCGCCTCTGAGCCGGATAGGATTCGTACGAACTTGACTTTGCGCTCGGTGATGGCGTCGAGAATCTCGGCGTTTTCGGATATAGGCGGTGTCAGCACCAGGCCACCCACTCGGCTGCGGTCGATCATTTCTAAAATTTCTTGAATAATCGTGCGGCTGGAGGCATCGCAGGGGTGAATCACAAGCTCGTAACCCTGTTTGCCGCATTCGTCGAGAATGCCGCGTTGCATATCGATAACGTAGTTGCTGTTGGGATTGTCGTAGATAAAACCGATGGAAGACGCCGCCCCTCGCAAGCCGCGGGCCGATAAGTTAGGACGATAGTTAAGCTGTTTAACCGCTTTCCAGACTTTCTCCTGAAGCTCTTTGCCCACGGTTCCTTCGTTATTAATAACTCTGGATACGGTTTTAAACGAGACTCCAGCCAATTTTGCGACATCTTTAATGGTGGGTTTCATGTCGTGATCTATGCGCCGTTTGCGATGACTGTTACCGGCACGACACCGATAACGCGATGAACGTTGGATGCAAAAGCCGGTGTTATTGTTTCTCTAAATATAAGCCCAAATTGTACCTAAATTACGGGCTAGACGCGACTAATTTGCGCGATGCGCGTGTTAGGCGCCTAAGTCGCAGAGCCTCAGCTGGCGGCCAAAAAGGCATCTGTATGGACATCGCGTGGCTTAACACCCGCAAAGAAGCACTGTTTGCGTAACTTGCGCACAAATGAGTCCGCACCACACAAGTAAACCTGGTAGCCGTTAAGGTTCGCAAAGCGCGCTTTTATAACGTTATAGATATCGCCTTGCTGGCAGTGTTTGGTGTATTTCTCGCCCAGAGTTTGCACCAGCTCGGTAAGTTGAAAGTTTGAGTGTTGTTGCGCGAGGCGCATTAGTGGTTGGCTAAAGTACAAGTCATCGCTGTGTCGGGCTCCGACGATAAGGTCGATGGGGCCCTTGTGTCCCGCCTCTAGCGCAGCTCTGGCAATGGCCTGCAGTGGCGCAATACCTGTGCCCGTACCTGCCAGCAAGATTGGCTGGGTGTTTTGCTCGGCCTGGTAGTAACAGGTTCCGGTGGGCGCTTGGAGGGTGACGGTATCGCCCGGTTGTAATGTTTGGGCGGCCCACTGACTAAACTGGCCATTGGGTTGCAGCGCAATATGAAAGCTAAGATGGGGGTCACTCGGTATGCTGGCAATGGAGTAGCAGCGAGCAATCGCGTCCGAGCGCCACAGGTTGGTGTGTTGACCGGCTTGATAACGTAGCGAGGCGGCAAGCGTTAGCTCTAACACACTATCGTTTAGTTGTCGTTTCGCGACTACTGGCGCTTTAATGCCGTCAGCGGCGGGGTCATAGTGATCGACGCTAAGCGTTTCGGCGGGATAGCAGCTACAGCTTAAAAAGAGCCCGCGAGATTTTTGTGCATCGCTGAGTCCCTCTTGCGACTCGCTGGGCACTGCACCGTCTTTGGCAACCATAAGGCAGGAGTGACACACGCCCGCGCGACAACTGTAGGGCACCCGTACCCCAGCTTTTAATAAGGTGTCTAGTACACTCTCTGGAGCGGTAACATCGAAGCTCTGATTGTTGTATATAATAATTGACATAGCGTGCAGGCCGGCCTAGTGAATCATAGGCTCTAGCCTAACGTAGGCGTTAAGCTGGCGCTAGGGGCGGCTTGGTTGCGCTATATCTTTTAATGTCGCCAATGGGTTTACTTAGGAGAGTTACCATGAAAGCACTGATGCGTTTTGCCTTTATAGGCTTTGTTATGGTGTGTTCGTTTGCGCAGGCTGAAGATGAAGATCCCTATCAAAAAACAATCGATACCTTTAAATCGTCGCCTCAGGTCGCTGAGTTTTTTAATGCCGCCTATGGTTATGCGTTGTTTCCGACGATCGGTAAAGCTGGTGTCGGCGTCGGTGGCGCCCACGGCAAGGGCCGGGTGTATCGCAACGGTCAGGCGGTTGGTGAAACCAAAATGACTCAGCTTACCATTGGTTTTCAGCTCGGGGGCCAAGCCTTTAGTGAGGTTATTTTCTTTGAGAATAAAACGAGCTTTGATAACTTTACCGCCGGCAATTTTGAGTTTGGTGCTCAGGCTAGTGCCGTTGCTATTACCGCCAGCGCTAATGCCAAAGCCGGTACCACAGGCACCGGAGTAGGCGCCTCGGCGAGCACGGATAACGCCGGCAAGCAAAAGGCTATCTATAATCAGGGGATGGCCGTGTTTACGCACGCCAAAGGCGGGCTGATGTACGAAGCCGCGCTAGGTGGCCAGAAGTTTAGCTACAAACCGTTATAACCGCTTGTCAAAGCCGCTCCATCCATCGGGGCGGCACTCTGCATACCGCTATTATTGTGCTTCCGGCCCAATGACTTGAGTGTTACCTTAACGCTACCCGCCCAATAACCTTATCGTTGTTTTGTGTCGTAAGTGTAAGATGCCCGATCGTTCACTGTTAAAGGTGCTGCGCGCGCGTGCTGTGACGTTAGGCACGGCGCTGTTCGACTTTGTTGTTTATTGTGCTTGTCTACTCATCTGGAGATCCGCTATGAAATTACTGATGCGCCTTGCGCTGTTAGGCTTTGCGATGACCTGTTTAACGGCTCAGGCCGATCCGTACCAAGATACCGTCGATACTTTTAAGTCCTCACCGCAAGTGGTGCATTTTTTTCAGTCGGCGTACGGTTACGCGATTTTCCCTACAATCGGTAAGGGTGGTATTGGTATCGGCGGCGCCCATGGTAAAGGGCGTGTATTCCGCAACGGGCAAATGACTGGCGATGCCACCATGACCCAGCTGACCATAGGGTTTCAGCTAGGTGGCCAAGCGTTTAGTGAGATTATTTTCTTTGAAAATAAGCGCAGCTTTGACGACTTTACCCAAGGCAATTTTGAATTTAGTGCGCAGGCCAGTGCCGTGGCAATCACCGCTAGTGCGAACGCCAAAATGGGCACTACTGGGATGGCCGCCGGCGCGTCGGGTGTCTCGGATAAGGCCGGTAGCCAAACGGCCGTTTATAACGCCGGTATGGCGGTTTTTACTCACGCTAAAGGCGGGCTGATGTACGAGGCAGCTTTGGGCGGGCAAAAGTTTACCTACAAGCCTGTGCAATAGACGGTCGACTATAGCGCCACTTGCCCTCAATGCTGCTCTAGGGGGCAAGTGCCTCGCGCTGTTTTCTTGTTTTCCTGCCTCCAAAGCCTGATTCTTAGGCTGGATCGGCTTTACCTACTGCATCTATGGGTATAAAATGAACAACTGTTCATTGGTGTAAGTGTGGTTTATGTCTCAGTGTGATTTAACCGGTAAAGCGGCCGACAAGCGTCGGGCAATTCTCGATGCGACCTTAAGTTTGTTGTCGGAGCGCGGATTTCATGGGTTCTCGATGAAGCAGCTGGCCGAGCGCGCCGGTGTGGCCGCCGGGACTATCTACCTCTACTTTGAAGATCGCGATGACTTAATTGGCAAACTACATGACGACGTAGTGCGGGAGATTGCGGACAACGCTTTTGCCGGTCACGACCCCGCTGCGCCTTTGGCCGAACAGCACCGGTTAATTCTGCGCAATGTCTGGCGTTTTGGTATGACACGCCCCAATGCCATGTTAACAAAAGGTCAGTTTGATCACTTGCCACCAGATATATTGCGCGGTCGCCGAGATGCCGCCCATGAAGTGTTTTTACCCTTTTTAGAGTTACTCAGTGCCGGGCGTAAAACCGGCGAGATTAAAGACTTGCCCGATGAAATCTTGGTGGCACTGTGCTTTGACCCGCTGTGTTCTATGATTAGCCAGCACCATCTTGATCTGATCCGTATCAGCGATGCCGAGTTCGAGCGAATTCTCGATGCGACGTGGGATGCCATTTCCAGCTAAGCCGGGCTGCTGAGTCTAGCGCTTGCAAAGAAACGTCAAGGTGGGCCTCTGAAGAGGCATTCCTCTTGTAAATGAACGTTTATTCATATTTAATTGTTGCCATGTTAACTGCGTGGTACTTGGGCCATATTATCCCGCGTCACGCCATTCAAGGAGTTGTACATGTCGTCCTCATTCCCTAAATTTTTCCCGCTGTGGATAACCTTACTAGCGGTGGTTAGCTTGGCTGCCTGTGAGTCTAAGGAGCCAGAAGGTGCAGCTGGTGCCGGTGCACCGCCGCCAACCGAGGTGACCGTCGTTACGCTTAAGGAGCAAACGGTCGAGCTAAGCAACACATTGCCTGGTCGCGCTGTTGCGTTTCGCAAGGCCGAGGTACGGCCACAGGTGACGGGCATTTTGCAAAAACGGTTGTTTACCGAAGGGGCTATTGTTGAAGAAGGGCAGCAACTGTATCAAATTGATGCGGCACGCTATGAGGCGGCTTTAGCGAATGCCAAAGCAGGCTTGGCGCGCGCAAAAGCCAACCTGACAACCACCCAGGCCCGTGAAAAGCGCTACAAGGATTTGCTCGGCGAAAAGGCCGTCAGTCAGCAAGAATATGACGATGCTTTGTCGCAATTTGAGCAGGCTAAGGCAGATGTTGCTGTAAGTGAGGCGGCAGTACAGACGGCGGATATCGATTTGCGTTACACCAAAGTAATGGCGCCTATTAGTGGACGGATCGGTAAGTCGGCGATTACCGAGGGTGCACTGGTATCGGCCGGGCAAAGTGCCGTGCTGACAACTATTCACCAATTGGATCCGATTTATGTCGATGTCTCAGAGTCGGCGGCTCGGGTACTGGCCATGCGCCGGCAGTTGATGAGTGGTCGGGTATCGCAGGCGCAACAACCTAAAGTGACCTTGAACCTTGAAGATGGCAGCCAGTATGGCCACGAGGGTGAGTTGCGCTTTTCGGATATGAGCGTTAACGAAACTACCGGTACCGTGGTGTTACGCGCCTTGTTTGACAATCCCGACTCGCTGATTTTACCCGGTATGTTTGTGCGCGCCACCGTTGATGAAGGTAAACGCGACAACACAGTGCTGGTGCCCCAGCGCGGCGTTACACGTGATCGCGAAGGCAATGCTACCGCTTTGGTCGTCGATGCTGAGAACAAAGTCGAGATGCGTCAAATTCAGGCGAGCCGCGCGGTAGGCAGTGACTGGCTGGTGGAGGAAGGTCTTGCTGCAGGCGATCGTGTGATTGTTACCGGCCTGCAAAAAGTTCGCCCCGGTGCGCCGGTTAAAGCCGTTGAAGCGGGAAGCGCTGAGGGAGAGTAAACACCATGGCAAGATTCTTTATTGATCGTCCCGTTTTTGCGTGGGTGATCTCGATTATTATTATGTTGGCCGGTGTGTTGGCCATCGAGACACTGCCTATATCGCAGTACCCCGAAGTTGCACCCCCATCGGTAGAGATTCGCACCTCTTACCCTGGTGCATCGGCCAAAGTGGTCGAGGACTCGGTGGTGCAAATCATCGAACAAAACCTTACCGGTATCGACAATGTGCAGTACTTGGCCTCAACCAGTGATTCATCGGGTACTGGTCAGGTAACCGTTACGTTTGATGCCGGTACCGACCCCGATATTGCTCAGGTACAGGTGCAGAACAAGCTCCAGGGCGCAATGCCGCTGTTGCCGCAAGAGGTACAACAACAAGGGATTCGGGTGACAAAATCCTCGGCCGGCTTCCTTATGGTTCTGGGTTTTGTGTCGACCGATAACAGCTTAGATAAATATGACCTGGCCGACTTTGTCGCCGCTAATGTGAGTGAGCCCCTAAGCCGGGTCAACGGCGTGGGCAGTATTCAGATTTTTGGCTCGCAGTACGCTATGCGTATCTGGCTTAACGCCGACAAGCTGGCCAACTATAAAATGACCACCGGTGACGTGGTGTCGGCTATTCGTGCACAGAACGTGCAAATTGCCGCCGGTGAGTTGGGCGGTGCGCCCGCCGTGCCGGGGCAGGATGTCAACGCCAGCATTGTGGTACAAACTCGCTTAGAAACACCGGAAGAGTTTCGCCGTATTTTACTGCGCGTTAATGAAGATGGCTCGCAGGTACGGCTGGCTGATGTCGCCCGCGTTGAGCTAGGCGGTGAAAACTACCAGTTTGAAACGGAATACAACGGTCAGTCGGCTACCGGTTTGGCGATTACTCTCGCCTCGGGTGCCAATGCGCTAGACACTGCCGCCAACGTGCGTGAGCGTATTGCCGAGTTAAAACCTTATTTCCCGGCCAACACTGAAGTGGTTTACCCCTACGATACAACGCCGTTTGTTAAGCTCTCCATTGAAGGGGTGGTACATACGCTGATTGAGGCGATCGTACTGGTATTCTTGGTGATGTATCTGTTCCTACAGAATTTCCGCGCCACCTTGATTCCTACCATTGCGGTGCCGGTGGTGTTGCTGGGCACCTTTGCCATCTTAGAGGCGTTTGGTTTTAGCATTAACACGCTCACCATGTTTGGCATGGTACTGGCCATCGGCTTGTTGGTGGACGATGCCATTGTGGTGGTCGAGAACGTTGAGCGGGTGATGCACGAAGATAAGCTCCCGCCACGCGAGGCGACGCGAAAATCCATGGGTCAAATTACCGGCGCCTTGGTGGGTATCGCCTTGGTGCTGTCAGCGGTGTTTGTGCCAATGGCGTTTTTTGGTGGCTCCACCGGTGTTATTTATCGCCAGTTCTCTATTACCGTAGTATCGGCCATGACGCTGTCGGTGATCGTTGCCTTGACGCTGACACCGGCGCTGTGTGCCACCTTGTTAAAACCAGTCGATCCAGATCATCACCAAAAACGCGGTTTTTTTGGTTGGTTTAACCGTACCTTTGACCGCTCGGCCAATCGCTACCAGAGTAGCGTCGGTTATATTTTGGCGCGTACCGGTCGCTTTATGGCCATCTATATTGCGATCGCCTTAGTGTTGGTACTGTTGTTTGGCCGTTTACCTGGTTCGTTCTTGCCCGATGAAGACCAAGGCTTGATGTTTACCCAGATGACGTTGCCGGTGGGCTCGACCAAAGAGCGATCAATAGCCGTTATGAACGATGTCGAGAATTACTACCTCAGTCAAGATGACACGGTTGAGTCCGTTTTTTCGGTGATTGGCTTTAGCTTTAGCGGTCGTGGTCAAAACAACGGTATTGCTTTTGTCAGAATGAAAGATTGGTCTGAGCGCACCGGAGATGGTCAGGATGTCCATTCGGTTGCCGGTGCTGCTATGGGGTATTTCTCGACCATTAAAGAGGCCATGGTGTTTGCTTTTGTCCCTCCAGCCATTACTCAGCTGGGCACCTCAACCGGCTTTAACTTACAGCTAAAAGATTTGGGTGGCGTGGGTCACGAGGCGTTGATGGAGGCTCGCAACCAGTTGTTGGGCATGGCCTCACAAGAGAGCACCTTGGTGGGTGTGCGCCCCAATGGTCAAAACGACACGCCGCAGTTTAAACTCGATATTGATATGGAAAAAGCCTCGGCACTCGGGGTATCAATCGACGAAATCAACAGCGTGTTTTCGACCGCGTGGGCGGCGTCTTACGTCAATGACTTTATTGATCAAAGCCGTATCAAGCGAGTCTATGTCCAAGGTGATGCCGAGTTTCGGATGATGCCGGACGACGTTGGTAACTGGTATGTGCGCAATGCCAATGGTGAGATGGTGCCTTTCTCGGCCTTTTCGACCGGCCGCTGGGTGTATGGCTCCCCTAGGCTTGAGCGCTATAACGGCGTTTCGGCGGTGAACATTCAAGGCCAGGGCGCGCCGGGCGTTAGCTCGGGTGATGCCATGAACTTGATGGAGTCGCTCGTGGCAAAGCTGCCGCCGGGTATTGGTTTTGAGTGGACCGGTATGTCGCTGCAAGAACGTGAATCCGGGGATCAGGCGCCGATGTTGTACGCGCTGTCGATTCTGGTGGTGTTCTTGTGTCTTGCCGCCTTGTACGAAAGCTGGTCGGTACCTATCTCGGTGCTTATGGTGATTCCTCTGGGCGTTCTCGGCGCTGTGTTGTTTGCTATGGGCCGCGGCTTGTCTAACGACGTTTACTTTCAGGTGGGGCTGTTAACGACCGTAGGTTTGTCGGCCAAAAACGCCATCTTGATTGTGGAATTTGCCAAATCACTGTACGAAGATGGTATGGATTTAGTGGCAGCCACGGTTGAGGCGGTGCGTATGCGTTTGCGCCCCATCATTATGACGTCTCTGGCCTTCGGCCTTGGGGTTACGCCGTTGTTTATCGCCTCGGGGGCGGGCTCAGGCGCGCAAAATGCTATTGGTACCGCGGTACTCGGTGGTATTGTATTTGCCACCTTCCTGGCGATCTTCTTTGTGCCTCTGTTTTTTGTTGTGGTGTTTAAATTGGCCCACCGCATCACCGGCAAAAAATCTAAGGTGATCGCCGAGTCGTAAGATGCGATAACCGGTAGTAAAAAAAACGGCGACCTTCGGGTCGCCGTTTTTGTTTGCTCTGTTAGTTTTGCTTTAGGTATCGTTGAAACGTAGCGGCTAACTCTTGGTAGGCATCGGTAAACGCTCGTATTTGCTCGGCTATGTCCTGCCAATTATTTTCTTTTGCGCTTTGCTCCAAATCACTGGCGCAGGCTTGCAAGCGTTTACCCTGTAACTGGCCAGCACTGCCTTTAATGCTGTGCGCTAAAAAGGTTATCTGATCGGCGTTTTTTTGTTGGTATGCTTGCGTTAATGCAGCGAGTCGCTCGGGCACTTGCTGAGAAAAATTCGCTAGCAGTTTGCGCAATACATCGTCGCGGTTAAACAAGCTGGTTAATGCATGGGGCTGATCCCACACTAATAATGTCGATGCCGAGGAGTACGCTTTGGTGGGTGGGTTAATAGTGGTTCGCTCCGGCGTAATCCAGTGTTCTAAAGCGATAACCAGCGCTTGAGTTTCAATGGGTTTACTCAGATAGTCGTTCATTCCTTCGCTTAGACAGCGCTCTCTGTCGCCTTTTATGGCGTTTGCCGTAAGCGCAATGATGGCAATCGCTCGGTATTTCTCTCCCGCTTCGCCCGCACGGATACGGCGGGTTGCTTCAAAGCCGTCCATTTCCGGCATTTGGCAGTCCATTAAAATGAGTGAGTAGTACTCGCTATTGTCGCTGTCGCGTAGCCTCTCAATCGCTTCGCGCCCGTTGCTGACACAGTCTGCCGTAAGCTTTAGTTCTTGCAGCATTAACAGCGCTACTTCTTGGTTGATGGCGTTATCTTCTACCACGAGTATTCGGGTGTGCTCTGGCCAGTGGTGCTGATCAATAGCTTGGCTGTTCGAGATGGCGGGATGGCTTGCGCGAAGCTCACTGTGGCGCCCTCCGTGATCGGTAAGAGTTTGCAATAATTGAAACAACTCGGCCGTGGTGGTGGGTTTGTGTAGCACGTGATAGTCGCAGCTGACAGGCTGATTGACGCCAATCATAACGGCGGTTTGGCGACACACTTTATGCAGCGTGTGCTCCGGGGGTAGCCTCAACGTATTGTCCGTGTTCAGAGGCTGATCAATAATCAGTAAGTCGACAGGGCGGCCCTTGTTAGCGTATTGCTCACGACACCAGTGCAGAGCCTCATTCTGAGTTTGCGTGACCTTAACCTTAGCGCCCCAGGCCTGTAGTTGTCGGGTTAATGCGTTGGCAATATGGCGGTTGCTACTTGCCAGAACAACTTCAGTGTCTTTCGCCGTTAGAGATGGGGGGCGGTATTCAGCAACAGAGCTGCTCTCTAGTGTGACCGAGAAGCTAAAGCAGCTGCCGGTATTGGGGGTGCTAGTTGCGTGAATGTCGCCATTCATTAGTTGGCAAAGCTTTTTGCAAATAGCGAGCCCTAAACCGGTGCCGCCGTACTGGCGTGTGGTGGACGCATCCGCCTGCACAAAGGGCTCGAACAGCCTGTTGATTTTATCGTTGGCGATGCCAATCCCGCTATCTTCAATGCTGGCGCTAAAAACAACCCCGTCCTTTGTGTGCGTCGACGCGCAGCGAAGCACGATATCGCCATGCTGAGTAAACTTAATCGCATTGCCCACTAAATTGGTTAATATTTGCTGCAGGCGGTTAGAGTCGCCTTTTACTTCGACTACTTGTACATCGGTTAAATCAATGGTTAGTTCGAGTCCTTTGTCTTGGGCGCGCATAGCGAAGACATGACCAAAATTGTCGATAAGACTGCGCACGTTAAAGTCTTTCGACTCTAATAAAAACTTACCCGCCTCGACTTTAGAGAAGTCTAGAATATCGTTAATAAGGCTTAAGAGCGAATCAGCACTGGCTTTGGCGACATGAACTTTATGGTGATCTTCTGCCGTGAGAGGCGAGCGTTGCAGCATACTGAGCATGCCCAGTACACCGTTCATCGGGGTGCGAATCTCGTGGCTCATCATCGCCAGAAACTCGCTTTTTGCCGCCGCCGCTGCCTCGGCATTATTTTTCGCATCAAGAAGGGCTTGTTCGCTGAGTTTACGCTCATGAATATCCTGAAATGAGCCATACAAACGAATGCATTCACCGTCAACGATTTCTGCTTTTCCCGTGGCGCATACCCAGCGCTCATTACCTTTAGCGGTAACAATTTGCAGCTCTTCTCGCCAAGGGATGGCGGCTGCAATGGCTGTTGCAATGCTTTTTTCTATGGTGTCGCGGCTGACGCCCTCTTTATAAAAATAAATACCTTGGGTCATGGATGGGCGGTAGTTGAGGGGTACCTCATGAATTTCTTTTGTCAGCCTTGACCAGTAGGTGGTTTGTGAGAGGATATCAACCTCCCATGCGCCGATGCGAGCCTGCTCGCTCATGGCCTCTAGCATTTGTTGTTGGCGTAATAACTTTTCATCGTAAGCTTGTTGTGCAGCGATATTTTCAGCAATTGACCATATATAGCGCCGGCCTTGCGAGTCGTGTATGAGCATGCCGTTGAATCTAACGGGAAGCCGGCTGCCGTCTTTGCGAATTAACTCTTTACTGTAAGGGCCGTACCGGCCCGTTTGCAATAGCTGCTCTTTTTGTTGCTGGTCGCTCTGATGATATTTTTCGGGGCTCAGTTGTGGGGTGTCAACGGTTGTAAGCTCATCTAAATCGTAACCGGTAAACGTGAGCATAGCCTGATTGGCTTGCAGACATTCGTCCGTATAAAAATCGGTTAGTGAAATACCCAAGGGCGATAAATCAAACAGCGCCTGCAGCTGACTTTGTTGCTCTTGCCGCGTTTGCAGTAAGTAAATAATCCATAGTGCGGGAAATAAGATGATAATGCCTAGTAATGCTATGGCACTGCGTACCAATAAGGCATTGTCGGCCGTATGAGGCCAGCCATTTTTAGGCACTGCACCCAGCTGCCAGTAGCCCCCAGGTAAATCAACTTTGGCAATAACCGGGTTGCGCTGGAAGAGTGCGCCGTCGCCGTAAAAAACTTCGCCCTCTGCGCCTAGGCTATCTTTACCGCGAATAACAATATCTAAGGTTTCGCTGGCTTGTGGCAAGCCGCTGACACGGTAATAAGCGTCTAGATCAATAACGGCCGAAATTAAGCCCCAAAAACTTTTTTCACCCTCAGAGGTTTCCGTAAACACCGGGATTCTGCCAATTAATCCGTGCCCACCCTGTACCAAATCGACCGGCCCTGCGACATTCATGGCGCCTGACTCAATGACCTTTAATGCCGCGGCAGTTTGCCCTTGCCGGCTGCGGTAATCGAGGCCGATGGCAGCACGGTTACCTTCTAAAGGGTACATCAGTTTGATAACAAGATCTGGGGCCGCGCCTATGTTGCGTAGAAGCGTTTGCCCAGAAAATAAGTGCTGGGCATAGAGCGCATAGGTTTCTTGGTCCATCGTTGGATGAACTTGCAGTGCCGCGGCTAAGCCTTGAGCGGCAAGTAGGTTGCCGGTTAAATGCCCCTCTAAATTGGCTCTGACTAAGCTCAGTGTGTCCTGTACTTCGCTGCGTTGTTGGTGCAAGTAATTTTGAGTATTCAGGTAATCAATGTAATAACCGCCAGTGGAAACCGAGATTATAATCACTAGGGCGGTTAACAAATAGGGTAGGCGCGAGCGAAAAAGTGCCCAACGTAGGCTCAGTGGGGGGGCAGTCGTTGTGTTATTTGCCTGGTGCATGGAGTCTCCGTCGCTCGGGTACCTCCTAAGCTTACCGCAACTATAGCGAAAATTCCTGCCTGCGCCAGTGGCGAGGCCTGCTTGCTGGTAGGCCGTGCTGCGGGGGCGTTACTTTGTGGAACCGACCTATTTTAGAGCCATAGCTATGGAGGCGTCGCTATAAAAATGACAGATATCGCGCGTGAATTGGTCGGGGATAGTGGCTCGCGTACTTCTTGTATTTGAAAGTTATAGCGGCGCAACAGCGCGAGCCAGCTAGATAGGGTACGAAAATACCAAGGCGCGGGGTTGCTAAACGTGTTGTCAAAACCGTCCCAGGTGCTTTGCTGCCAACCGTCTTGGTAGGGGTGCGCGCGATTGCATTCACTTGGGTGTAGCGTTTGGATGAGCAGGTATCCCCCGTGGTTAATGAGTGCTGGTAGTTGCGCGAGTACCGCCTCGGTAGAGGACTCTCCCAGCAGCGAAAAGTTACACACCGCCATATCATATTTCGGTGGTGTTCCTCCCAGAGTTAAGCGTTTGAGTTGGGCGTACTCTAACGTTATAAAATGTCCGCCACCGCTTTTTTGGGCGGCGTCTATAAGCGCTTGGGTGGCGTCTATCCCGGTTACCTCCATACCTTTGCGGCTCAGTTGTCGCGCTAGCCAGCCTTCGCCACAGCCAATGTCGATCACAGAGCTTGGCTGATAGTGTTGTATTGCGTCGATAATGGCTTGGTTCGTTACTTGCTGTCGGCTGGCAATGGCGCCCTCGCGCACGGCGCGGGTCCAACTGACGGCATTGTGTTGCCAAGTGGTTAAAATACGTTGTTCATTTTCTTGCATAGTGTCTACAATTTTTTGTGGCTGACGTGATGATTGTAGCAAGGCAATATCGACGGTGTATAAAAACGCGAAAAAAAGGCCGGTCGTAAAACGACCGGCCTTAAGGCTTGCAGTTTTATTGCTAACCGCTGGTTAATCCATTTGTACAAACACAGCGGTGGTTAACGCCGGAACTTTCAGCTGATTACCGCTAACACTGGCACTGGCAGTAATGGCGTCGGCCGAGCTTTGCTGTACCGGGTGCAACTGTAACGTGCCGTTGACGGGGTTGTTGATGGTTTGCTCAGTATTGCTGGGGTTAAACACCACCACCATGGCCGCGTATTGACTGTCTAGCCCTTGGTTGTCGGTCAGACTCATAACCATTAACCCAGGCACTTGATCGGGGCCGGTGTTGTGAAACGTCAAGTTTGATTCTACTTGCGCGGCGGTAGTCAAGCGAAGCAGCGGTGAGCTACTGCGAATGGCCAACCATTCTTTAAATACGGCGTTGGCCAGGGCAATATCGGCGGCGTCTGGATTGGCGTTAGCATCGCTAATGATTTGTGCGATAACGTCGTAGTTGCCGCTGTCTTTGTCTTCACGGGGTAGGCCGATATTCCAGTTATTGCTTTGTCTGGTAAAGTCGACGCGGTTAAACCAGTCGCCCGAGTCGTAGCTGTCGCGCTCCATGGATTTAGAGCGCAGTAAGTCGACGCCCATATGGATAAACGGAATACCTTGAGCAAGCATTGGCACGCTGAGCGAGAAATTGTGCATCCGCACACGCTCGGAGGTGCTCATACCGCTGGCCGCTTTGTACATTAAGTTATCCCACAGGGTTTGGTTGTCGTGCTTGGATATGTAGTTAATGCTTTCTTGTGGGTCGGCGGTGTAACCGGCGTTTAAATCAAAGTAGGGGACTTCGCCACCGGTGACTGTGTTGCCGTTGCGATCGGTCAGCGGGTAGCTGGTAAGGCTGCCGGCTAAGTTAACGCGCAGGCGATCAGTCAGGCCGATTAAGTTATCCGCTTCTGCTTCGGCACCCGAGTTCATGTTATTGGGATAGTAGTATAAGCCCGAGCCGTAGCCTTGGTTGGCGCGCAAGCTGTCGCCACCATCAAAAGGGGCGCCGCCGCGCACGGCGTCGCGAATCCGGTCGTTGAAGGTGCCTACGCCGGTGCCGGCCATATTCACTTGAATGGCGTTAACACCGCGGCGATTGCTCATTACCTCGCCAAAGTTCCAGCCCTCACCGTAAAAGTACGTATCTGGGTCAACGGCTTCTACGGCATCGCGCGCGGCGATAATATTGCGGCGCATATGGTGGCCCATTAAATCAAAGCGGAAACCATCGATTTTGTAATCGCGCGCCCATACCACCAGTGAGTCGATCATGAGTTTTTCCATCATGTCGTGTTCGCTGGCGGTGTTGTCGCAACAGCTCGAGGTTTCGATCGCACCGGATAACTCGTTGCGACGGTGGTAGTAACCGGGCACCAGTTTATCCAGTACCGATTTATCCCACAGGCCCGATGAGTTGGTGTGGTTGTAGACCACATCCATGACCACCCGTAAGTTCATCTCGTGCAGTGCTTGTACCATCGCGCGGAATTCACGGATGTGAGCAAAGCCTGCATTACTGGTGGCATAGCTGCCCTCGGGGGCGGTGTAATGGAACGGATCGTACCCCCAGTTGAATGAATCGATGCCGCGCAGCTCACCCACTAAGGCTTGGGCGTCTGTCGTGGTTGGATCAAACTCGGCCAAGACGGTCTCTAAAGTCTTACTGTTATCCGCTACGCCGCAAACACTGGCATCGGCTTTTATTGCGCATAAATCGGCTACGGTGTCGGTAATATCGACGCGCGCGGCTGGATCTTCATTAACCGTCGCAATATCGAAGGTCGGCAGCAAGTGGATGGTGTTAAGGCCCGCCTGTTGCAGTTCGGCTAAGTGCTTAACCGGCGTGCTGTTGGTGTCGGTAAAGGCTAAATATTTACCGCGATGATCGGCAGGGGTGCTGGCATCAAGCGCCGAGAAATCGCGAATGTGCACTTCATAAATAATGCTGTCTTCCGGCGCTGCCAGCGCAGGCACGCTATGACCGCTCCAGTTATTGCTATAGGTGTCGGCGCGATCTAAGTCGACCACTTGCGTTAGTTCGCCGTTTTGCGACAAGTTTAACGAGTACGGGTCGGTGGTCGTGATGCTTTCAATCTGATCGGTTAAATAGTGATACACGCTTGCTTTATAGCGATAGTACTCGCCGTGCATATCGCGGTTGATTTCACCGCGCCATACACCTTTGTCGTTGCGGGCTAAGCTGAGCTCGGTGGCCGGGGTGTCATCGCTGTCGCTGGCAAAGGTTTGCAGCGTAACGGTTTGTGCGGTAGGCGCCCAAACAGAAAATTGTGTTTTGCCGTTGACAATGTGCGCCCCCAGTGTGGCGTCGGTGGCGTAGTAAGCATCGAGAGCGCCTTGGGTTTGTACGCTGGTGGCCTTTATTAATTGACCATCGGCATCAAAGGCGGCGGCCACTAGCTCACCCGAAAGTGCTGTGTCTATGTTGAGCTCGTTGGTGGGGATTTGCCACGCGGCCCAATCGGCTAGGTGCGGAAACTTTGTGGCGCTCGCGCTGCTGATGCTGGCGTTGGTTAGCGTTACGGCGTCTCCTCCGGTGAGCGAGCCGTTTGTTAGGCTGATAGCACCGTTAGGGTCGCTAAGCAGTTGTACCTGTGCGGTGCCGTTTGGGGCGTCCCAGACCAAGGTGTTGCTATCGATCCAATGCGCGGCGTAGCCACTGAGTGTGGCTTGCGCAGGGCCGGTATCGCCACTGTAGGTGATGGCGCTGGAGCCGTGCTGCGTAAAGGCGACATTGCCTTGGGTTAAATCCATGACGCTGTCGGCATCGCCGAGGGCTTTGTCATCGCCGCTGTGAACAATAAAATTAAAACAGCCGCCGGGTTGATTTAGATCGAGAACAAAAAACGCACCGCGCTCGGTGTCGATACCATCCGGTTGCTTGGGGGCATCCCAAGTGACGCCGTTAATGCTGTTGTCCGCCAGTGCGGTGCAGTCGCCACCGTTCCATAGGTGTAAACCCCAGCCGTCGTATTCGGTATCGCTACGCTTATAAAAAATAGCGGCTTGGGTGTCGGTTAAGGTAAACGGTAGCGGGTTTTCATTGCTGGGGTCGAGTGGGTACTCAATATTCGCTGCACCATGTTGAGTTAGGGCAATGGCCCCACGGCTTAAATCAAACTTAGCATCGGCATCGCCCAATGCTTTGTCGTCGCCTTTATGCACAATAAAGTTAACGCAGCCGCCATCAGAGGCCGGGGCGTTTAAATCTAATAGGTAGTAAGCACCGTAGGTGTCATCGATACCTGTGGCGGGAAAAGGCGCATCCCAGGTGATGGCGCCAGTGGCGGCGTCATCTAAAGCGCCGCAGGTTTCGTTATTCCATAGGTGTAAACCCCAGCCGTCGTATTCGGCGTCATTGCGCTCGTAAAAAACGATAGCTTGATCGTCTTTTAGAGCGATTGGCAAAGCAAAACTTGGCGCGCTACTGCTGGAGCTGGATTCGCTGCTGCTGGACGCGACGGATGAACTTGACGATGAGCTAGACGCTATAGGTGGAGTGTCTGAATCACCGCCGCCACAGGCGACGAGTGCGGCAGAACTTAACAAACACGATAGGGTTAGACGGCGCATGGTTAACCTCTTGCTGATTTTATGATTATTGGTAGTTGGCGCTGTTACAGGACGAATAAATAAAGACAGGCCAAACGTTTGTTATCAGCGTGAGAGTACGATAGCGCGCAAGAGGGGAGAAATTGCATACGTATACATAGTGAATGAATACGTATGCACAAAACGTAGGCGTTAAGGTTTGAGTTTGTAGCCGGTTCTGAAGATCCAGATAATAAGCCCGAGACAAATAGTCATAAACAGCGCAATCATGCCTAAGCTGACGCCTATGTGCACATCGGCGCTACCGTAAAAGCTCCAGCGAAATCCGCTGACCAAATACACCACCGGGTTGAGTAGGGTAATTTTTTGCCATAAATCGGGGAGCATATTAATGGAGTAAAATGTGCCGCCTAAAAAGGTTAAAGGGGTAATAACCATCATGGGAATAATCTGCAGTTGCTCAAAGCTGTTGGCCCAAAGCCCGATTAAAAATCCGAGTAAGCTAAATGTGAGAGCCGTTAATACCAAAAACAGCAACATCCACACTGGGTGCATAATCGAGTAATCGACAAACAGCCTTGCGGTGGCGAGAATAATGAGCCCTAGAATAACCGATTTAGTGGCGGCGGCGCCGACGTAACCCAAAACGATCTCGACGCCGGAAACTGGTGCCGATAACACCTCGTAAATGGTGCCGGTAAATTTAGGCATATAGATGCCGAATGAGGCGTTGGACGTGCTCTCGGTTAAAATGGTTAGCATCAATAGGCCAGGCACAATAAATGCGCCGTAGCTGATGCCGTCGATCTCGACGATGCGCGATCCAATGGCCGAGCCAAACACAATAAAGTACAGCGAGGTCGACAGTACCGGCGAGGCGATGGATTGCATTAAGGTGCGCCAGGCGCGGGCCAGCTCGTAAAAATAAATCGCTTTTACGCCATAGTGATTCATGCTTTTTCCTCCACCAGTGAGACGAAAATTTCTTCCAGGGAGCTTTGGCGGGTTTGTAAATCTTGATAATTGATGCCCGCGTGCTTCAGTTGCGCCAATAGCTCGGATACGCCCGAATCCGCCTCGGCGGTGCTGTAGCGGTAGGTTAGGCTGGTGCCGTCCTCGGCAAGTTGCAAATCATCGCGGGTTAAACTGGCAGGCAATTGCGCCAGTGGCTGGCTAAGAAAAACCGTTAAGCTTTTGCGGCCCAGCTCGCGCATTAGTGCGTTTTTCTCCTCCACTAACATCAGTTTGCCTTTGTTGATTACCCCGATGCGATCGGCCATGTCTTCGGCCTCTTCGATATAGTGAGTGGTAAGAATGATCGTTACCCCTTCTTCGCGCAAACGGCGAATCATCGCCCACATGTCGCGTCTAAGCTCGACATCTACGCCGGCGGTGGGTTCGTCCAAAAATAAAATATTGGGTTGGTGCGCCAGCGCTTTGGCAATGAGCACCCGGCGTTTCATGCCACCCGATAACGCCATAATACGGGCGTCTTTTTTGTCCCAGAGCGATAGAGTTTTAAGCAGCTGCTCGATGTAGGCGTCATCTGCGGGGCAGCCAAATAAACCGCGACTAAAACGCACGGTGTCCCACACGCTCTCAAAAATATTGACCGAGAGCTCTTGGGGCACCAAGCCTATAAGTTTACGCGCCTGACGAAAATCGCGTTGGATGTCGTGGGAATCGGCGATAATGCGGCCCGCGGTGGCTTTAACCAGGCCGCAGACAATCCCAATCAAGGTGGTTTTGCCGGCGCCATTGGGGCCCAATAAGGCAAATATCTCGCCCCGCCGGATGGATAAATTAACGTCTGTGAGTGCGGTAAACCCCGTGTCGTAGGTTTTTTCGACGCCCTCTAAGGTGAGAATATCTGACACATTATCTCCTTGTGATAAAGGTATAACAAAAACTGAGCGATAGCGGGCTACAGTATAGAGTTTATTGTGGCGGGTGTACCCGCTACGGGCGCAATCTCGTAGCGGCTAAGCACCGGCAGCAAAGTGGCGGCCTGCTCGTTCAGGTGGGCCCGGTAATCGCGATTAAAACGACGCCAAAGTTGCGCCACTGTGGGCGCCGGAACACAGCTGCGCGCCTGGCCCAGTGTCTCGCTGTGGGCGGCGCACTCCAGTCTATCTAGCGCCGAGGCGAACTTTAAGTGGCGGTCCTCTAAGCGGTTGGCCAGCACTGGGTCGTACTCGTGCAAAAACGGGTAGTAAGTCTCGTATTGGCGGGCGGCAAACTGGCGCAGTTGCCAGGCACAGATATTAACGCCGGTTTGCACGCGTCGCGCATCGCGCGTGCCAGTTTGCGTTAACAGCTCAGTCAGCTCGCGCAGGTATGCTGTTATCGGCCGGTTTCGGCGCTTGGTCCCCGGGTAGGGGCGCGCAGCTGGTTGGCAGACAAACATAGTGAATCCTCCCTGTAATAATGATTTACCGCCGTAGCTCGGTGCCCGGTGGTATGCAAAAGTGCTTAGGGTGCCTCTGTTATTCAGGGGCATTCGTGTTTTCAAACTTGTCGAGCGGGTGCGGGGGTATTCGACACCGGTGAATTAAAATTGCATGCTAAGGGGTATATACGACAGTTTTTGACGTATAGCTCGGCTAGCATGAGTCGCAGTGCAGGTATTTATATATCTTTACGTCGATGGTTTGCTGGTTGGTCTGGTCGCTGGACTCGCTGTGACACCGCTAAGGAGGCCCGATGGCCAATACCGCAACACGCTTGTTAAACCTGATAATGCTGCTGCAGCGCGAGCCCAACACCCCGGCCTCGCGCTTAGCCGAGGCGCTGGACGTCTCGGTGCGCACCGTACAGCGTTACATCACGATGCTTGAGGAGATGGGTGTACCAGTGTACGCCGAGCGCGGCTCTCAGGGCGGTTACTCGCTGGTGCGTGGCTATCGTATGCCGCCGTTGGTGTTGTCGCCGGAAGAGGCAGTGGCGGTATCTTTGGGCACCTCGGTGATCTCGGGGTTGTGGGGTAACCTGTTTCGAACCACGGCACAGAGCGCCATGAGCAAAATCGCCAATGTTTTGCCTGAAGAGCAGCTACGCGAGGTGCGCTGGGCGCAAGACAGTCTGTTAACCCGTGGTTTGCCGCGCGCTAACCCAAGTGTTAACGAGCCATCATTGGAGGCGCTCTACCAAGCCAGTCGGCGCAACCAGCAGTTGGATATTGTCTATCAGGGGCGTGGCCGCGCTCAGGCACAAACCCGCCGTATCGACCCTTACGCACTGATTTACAGTTGGGGCCAGCAGTACTGCGTGGCCTACTGCCATTTGCGCGGCGCCATGCGCTCGTTTCGGGTCGATAGGATACTCTCGCTGCAACTTCTTGAATCGCATTTTGATAAACCTGCCGACTTTGATCCGAGCTTGTATTTAAGCCAAGACGCCGACGACCGCCCCATGACTCGGGTGAGCTTGTTGTTCTGTGCCGAGTACGCAGACTTAGCGCGGGATTACGCCTGCTGCTGGGACACCATGGAAACCCGCGATGATGGCAGTTTAGTGGTCGAGTACAGTACCGCCGATTTAGACATGGCCCGTTGCCGGGTAATGAGCTTTGCCCCCAAGGCACAAGTGCTGGGGCCGCCCGAGTTGATCGAGAAAATACAACAGACGGCGCAGGCGGTGCTGGCCCAGTACCCACTGCCGCCAGAGGAGAGTGCCGATACATCACTAACTGTAAACGCGGCGCCACCGCCGACTAAAGTGAGCCGCCTAAATAGTTAACGCATATTGCGAATAAAACACACGCCCCAAACTGCCCAATATGTGTGCTAGTAAATGGTAAAAACAGTATGGAGAAACGCCGGCTCCGAGTGCAGGTGTTAATGCGTTAACGCCGCGCATTTTTTTGCTGCGGTTTTTATCTAAAGTAAAGTGGGGTTGGGTGCAAACAGCTCGATGAGGTAGTTTTTAGCTCTGCCACGCGACGCCAAGAAAGCAGAGGGTTGCTTTCCTGGCATCAAGCTTGAGGTTATATAGTGACATCGATGATGTTACATCGACTCGTGCGATACCAGTCTAAAACTATCAAAGACAGCTGTTGCATTTGCCGGTGGCGCGCCCTGAAACTCTAGCGCGAAATCGTCGATACGCAATTCGTAAATTTTGCGATCGTCGCTCGACATCTCGTTGGGAACACCAGGATTATGCTCTGGGGCTAATTCGCGCGCATCGTACTCAGCGTATACCCGTACCGAACCATTACTGCCGCTATTAAAGCTTAAGCTGGCTTGGTAATAGTTATCTTCTGCCGACTCGGGTGCGCCGCCATGTTTCAACGTATCGTAATCAACCGATTTACTTGCAATAGTGCTTTCACCGACTTCATCTTTTACGCCAAAGGTAACGGAGGAGTCGTAGCCATCTTTCACCAGAAGGTACACGGACAACGTGTGTTCGGTGTTAGGGGCCAGGCCGTCTACCACCTGATACAGCCCCGGCGTGCTGCCACTGTCGGCGGCGTAGCGATACCCGATTTTGGCCGAGCCACTCGAATCGTCGCTGGAGGCGTTGTTGCTTGAGTCACCCACGTCGCCTAAACCTTGTGTTTCTTTATCGTCGCCAGAATTTTCAATAATGCTCCAGCCATTGTCCACATCATCATCGAAGTTGGCGTTTTCAATGTCGACCGAGATCGTGGCTGTCTCGGGCAGGCGGCCAAAAATAGTCGCGGATGTGTTTGTGCCCGAGTTAAAGCTTAAGGTTCTAAATTCAAACTCACTAGAGTCTTCTGTGTTATCGAATTGAGTGCCGTCGTCGAGCGTGACGGCCAGCTGGCCGAGGCCTAAAACAAAAGCGGACAAGGTGTAGTTGGTGTTCTCTGCAAGCGTTACCTCTTGACTGAACCAGCCGTTGCCCTCGGCCTTTGCGGAGCTGCCGCGAGAGAAAGTCTCAGCGTCGTCAGTGGTTACGCTCGCCGGCGCGATAAAATCCCAGCTGCTTGCGGCACTATCAAAATCGTGGTTGGCAATGGGCACTTTAACAACATAGCCTTTGCTTTTGGGGGGAGTATAGCTTTTGGGCCCTACCATCTCTGATGTAAGCGGGAAGCTTGTGGCCGTGTCGCTTGATGGGTGATCGGCACCGGCGAGTGTTGTACCCGCGCGTGCCTGTCCATCCATATCAGAGCTAACCGCTGCAAAGTTGCCGGTATCGGCGGCAACAGCATCCAGGTTGGGGCTATCTGCGCTGGGGCGCCACAGGCCATCGGCGCCTTTTTCGAGCTGGGCATCGACCTCGGTAATACCGGCAACGCTGGTTAGGCCGCTGTCATCCGCAAACCCATCGGTGCCATAAACAATATTGCCGGCAATAACACTAGAGCCGCCGGGCATGCCATCGGCGGTCTGAGTAATAATGGGGCCAATCGCGTTGTCGATAATGTTGTTGACTAAAAAAACATCCCGCGGATTGTTGGATTTTTTGCCACCATCCACGTTCAGGCTGTTGACGCTATCGACTACCGTGTTATGGGCCACTAACACGTTTTCCAGTTGCTGGTAGCCGCTGTCACTGGGGCTTGAATCTGAACCCATTAATACGATGCCGCCGTGATGGGTGGTGTTTTTATAACGCGCACCCTCGATGTAGTTGTTGGTGACGGTGTGGCCGCCATCGATAATCCGCAAGCCGCCGGCAAAGGGATGATCATCGCCAAATATAAAGTTATTGGTGATAGTGGTGTTGGCACCGTGACGGGTAGTAATGGAGCCATAACTGTCGCGAATGGTGTTGTGCACAATGCTGTTATTGCCAGCTTTGTTAGAGATTACCTCGGCTTCGCCTTCGATGCGTTCAAAATAATTATGCGCCACCACCGAGAAGGAATCGCCTGTGTGGCTGGTGCTTAAACCGATGCGCACGGCCTCGTATTCGTTGTCGCCGCTGTCGGCGTAGGCTTTGCCTTCGGTGGGGGCGCGGTCGCCAAAGTAGTTGTGGTCAATTTTGGCGTAGTCAATTTGCGCGCTGGTAGGGTCGGTGCCGTCGGGGATCCAGCGGTCTACCACTAATAGTGCTCCGCGAGATGTCTTGCCGGCAAACCAGTTGTGATCGATACGGGTGTAGGCGCCGTAATCGTAAACCCATTTGCTGGTGTCATCGCCGTCTACGTTCATATCGATAATTGAGACTTCGGTGATACGACAGTGGTTGCAAAGCTCGCCACTGCCCAAACGGGTGGAAATTAACTCGCTGCTGCCGGGCGCGCCATCTTTAAAAATAAAGCCTTGCAGTACCGCGTAAGAGCCACCCATTTTGACTCTAACCTCTCCTGAGACTGTTACCGCACCTGGGTTTTCGGCGGCAATGGTGATGGGGCTGTCAGTGGTGCCATTGCCGCCAAAGGCAAGCTCTAAGCCGGAGTAGTTACCATCGGCAAGGCAGAGGGTGGTGCCAGCTGTCATGGCGGTGTTGGCAGCGTCTTCTAATTCGGAGGCGGATGTAAACACTTGGCTGCAATTAACCTCAGGCACAGAATCTTCATAGCTAAAATCACCGGCAATCGGAGCAGTGCCCGACACAACCGAAGACGATGAGCTAGATGAAGACTCATCCGAAGATGAGGTAGAGGAGACCGTTGACGATGAGCTGGAAGAAACAACGGAAGATGAGCTGGATGAAATAATTGAAGAGCTAGAAGACGTAACCGGAGGTGAGTCAGAGCCGGAGCCTCCGCACCCGCTTAAGATCAGCGTAGTAGCAACCATACAACTTGGCACAAGTTTCATAGGTGTCATTCCTTTTCAGTGATTTATATTTATTAAATGTTAGAAAGATAATGTGCCGCGCCGGCTTTTATTATTAAAAAATGGCGTTGCCGGTGTGGCCTCGATGCATTGCTGGGAAAGCGTTTGCTATTTCCGTTAGCACTTATTTTTTTGTGTAAAAAAACGAGCCCCTTGCGAGGCTCGTGCTAAAGC
Source organism: uncultured Gilvimarinus sp. (assembly GCF_963972205.1). NCBI lineage: Bacteria > Pseudomonadati > Pseudomonadota > Gammaproteobacteria > Cellvibrionales > Cellvibrionaceae > Gilvimarinus > uncultured Gilvimarinus sp. Next base: position 488,836 of record NZ_CAXAUC010000002.1, read on the forward strand.
TGTCATCGAGATGACAGAGATGAGGACTCCAACGACTTCGCTCTCAAAATACGACTCAGAGTGCGCCTGATGGCACTCTCCAACTTAAGGCCTGTAGCTTGACTGAATTCGTTCTGTAGTAAATCTAATATTACATTTTATGTCAACCCAATGATTGTCCAGATTGTAGTCCAGTTTTTACTTTTTTATGTAAGCATATGAATTAAAAGCAGTAATTGTGGTTCTGGATGAGCGTTGTTTATGTGTTTTTTTGTATATCTGAAATTTTTCGATTATTTATGCGTCAATTTGGTTGACCAAAATTAATTTTGGAGAGCGGAGGAGATGAGGTTTAAGTGGCGGGGAGGGCGCAGTCAGGCGCTTTTCGGTAGGCGCTTTTACAGCTGACCGGTACACCTAAGCACTTACTGTAAAAAACAAAAGCCTAGGCGCAGTCCGTTGTCAAACACACAGGGGGTAACTTTTATGGCTCCCCCTGTTTTGTCATTGTCGCGCGAGTTTTTCTTCGCGCTCACGCAACTCGGGCGTGAGTGCGCCACCAAAATCGTCAGCGCTAAAAATAGGCCGACTATCAACACAGTAGTGCTCGTTATCGGGGTTGGGGATTTGCGCGGCCCAATCGCACGCGGCGTCCAAGCTGGGTAAGCGCCATACCCAGTAACCGGAGATGGTGTCTTCGGTGAGGGCAAAGGGGCCGTGCTCAATATGGCGGCCGGCAGCGCTAAAGTGCACCCGCGCCGAGCGCGAACTTGGGTGTAGGCCGTTGCCCGACACCAACACACCGGCTTCGCTGAGGCGCTGATTAAAATCGCCCATCGCTTGCAATAATGGCGTACTGGGCATAACGCCTGCTTCAGTATTGGCGTTGGCTTTTATGATGATAAAAAACTCCATGGCATAACTCCTTTGTTAGGTTGTCTAACCAGTCGTTTGGCAATGGGTGGTTTCGACAATGCGTAAAACTTTTAATCTAGCTGCAGTTGCCGAACGGGCCGAACTTCAATACTGCCTACCCGTGCCGGAGGAATGCCCTGGGCGATGCGCAGCGCCTCGTTTAAATCCCGCGCGTCAATCATATAAAAGCCGGCCAGCTGTTCTTTGGTTTCGGCAAAGGGGCCGTCGGTTATTTGTACCTCGCCGCCGCGCACGCGCACCGTGGTAGCAGTGGCAACCGGCGCTAATGCGTCGCCGGCCAATAGTTGCCCTTTATCAAGCAGCGACTGGGCGTAGGCGGCGCACTCAGGGTCTTTGGGGCTATCGGGTAAGCCGTGTAGGTCGGTTTCATCGCTGTATACCAAACAAATGTATTTCATAAGGGAGCCTTTTTATGCATATGATTAAGTGTGGATAACGTTATAGTCGAGTGGCCGTGGTGTTAATCGACAGGGGAGGATTTTTTTCACACTCGCCTAAACGCTTCTGTAAAAAAGCTTGCTCGGGCTCTTGAGCCGTTAGGCTAAGCGCCAGGCGATAAGCGCGGGCTGCCTCAGCAAAGCGCTCTAAGCGCCGAAGTAAATCGGCCTGGGTGGCGAAGGCGGGGCAGTATTGGTCGAGGTCGCCGGCGGCGAGCAAGGCGTTAAGCTCGGTAAGAGCGATGTCTGGCCCATCACGATAGGACAGTGCAACGACTCGGTTAAGGGCGACAACCGGTGAGTTTTGCTGGTGCAGCAGTAGGTCGTATAGACCGACAATTTCGGCCCAATCGGTCTCAGCCCAGCAAGGGGCATCGGCGTGAACCGCCGAGATGGCAGCCTGCAGGGTATAGATGCCGGCAGGCCCGGCGGTTAATGCCTCGCGCACCCGCTGGCAACCTTCGTTGATGGCGGCGCGATCCCAAAGCTCGCGGTTTTGCGACTCTAGCGGAATGATATCGCCTGCGTTATTGGTGCGGGCATTGCTGCGAGAATGATTCAACAGCATTAACGCCAATAGCCCGTTGACATCTGGGTTGGGTAGTAACTCGTGCAGTAACCGGGCTAAGCGAATCGCTTCGTCGGCGAGTGAGGTGCGAGTGGCGTGCTTACCAGAGCTGGCGCTATAGCCCTCATTAAAAACGAGGTAAATCACTTGTAGCACTGAGTGTAAGCGTTCACTTAGTTCGCTGGGGCCAGGTACCTCGTAGGGAATGTTAGCTGTGCGGATTTTGCGCTTGGCCCGCACAATACGCTGCGCGATGGTGGCCGGTTTACAGAGGTAAGCGCTGGCGATCTCTTCGGTGTTTAAGTCGCAGATCTCACGCAAGGTCAGTGCGGTGCGGGCCTCCGGGCTTAGGCTGGGGTGGCAGCAGGTAAAAATCAGGCGCAAGCGATCGTCGGGAATTCGGTCGTCATCGGTGAGTGGCTCGGGGGCGTCTGTGTCACACAGCGCGGCCATTTCATCGCTTAGTTGGCCAAAACGCTGTTGGCGGCGAATATGGTCGATTGCCTTAAAGCGTCCGGTAGATACTAGCCAGGCGCGCGGATTGGCGGGTATGCCGCAAGCGGGCCACTGCGTCAATGCGGCGGCAAAGGCGTCGTGGAGCGCTTCTTCGGCCAGCTCAAAGTCACGCAATAGACGAATCAATGTGGCTAACACCCGGCGCGACTCGCTCAGATAAAGATTGTGAATTTCGCGCTCGATAAGCTCATTCTGGGTCATTAGTGGTCTACCTTTGAGGTATTGTGTACTCACATCAATACTGAGTACATCCAATTGGCCGATAGCGCCGTAACTGTAACAAATGCCGTTTTTTGGCGTCTCAGTATTTATTCACTCTATTCTATGAGCTTAAACAACAGGATACCGCTGCTATGTTGATTCAACGTCCGCCCCGTATACCAACCAGCGAGATCACGCCAGAGCCCATTTACCAGGCGCGCCGGCAGTTTATGCGCCAAAGTTTGGCGCTGGGTAGCGCAGCGGTTGCGGCGGGCAGTGTGGCCGGTGCTGTGGCAAAGCCCTCGTTTGTGGCTGACGCTGATGTCGCAAGCCCCGCTTGGCTGAGCCAAAAAATCGCCGGCGCGGCGGCGGATACCTCCGAGGTAAACGATAAACTAACGCCCTACAAACACGTCACCACCTACAATAATTTTTATGAGTTTGGCTACAATAAAGACGATCCAGCCAAACACAGCGACACCTTAAAGCCGCACCCATGGAAGGTGGAGGTTGCCGGTGAAGCGGGTAAAACCGGGTCATTTAACTTAGAAGACATTCTTAGCAAAGTCGAGCTGCAAGAGCGAGTGTACCGGTTGCGCTGTGTAGAGGCGTGGTCCATGGTTATTCCCTGGGTCGGCTTTGAGCTGGGTTCGCTGTTAAAGCAGTTTAATCCGACGAGCCGCGCTAAGTATGTGGCGTTTACCACATTAAAAGACACCGAGCAGATGCCGGCGCAGGGCAGTGCCTTTGGCACCATCGATTGGCCCTATGTTGAAGGTTTAACCATGGCTGAGGCGATGCACCCGCTGACCTTATTGGCGGTGGGTTTATACGGCAAAGCGTTGCCCAATCAAAATGGCGCGCCACTGCGTTTGGTAGTGCCTTGGAAATACGGTTTTAAAAGTATTAAGTCGATTGTCAAAATAGAATTCACTGAAGAGCAGCCGCCTACCAGTTGGAATATTTCGGCGCCGCGCGAGTATGGGTTTTACGCCAACGTTAATCCTAAAGTGGATCATCCTCGTTGGTCACAAGCTACCGAGCGGCGTTTGCCCAGTGGATTGTTTAGCCCCAATATTATCGACACTCAAATGTTTAATGGCTATGACGAAGTGGCCTCGCTGTATAAAGGCTTAGACCTACGTAAGAACTTCTAACGAGTAGGTCTTAGCTATCAATCCGAGTAACAATTAAGGGGAAAACATGCCTCCCATTCTCTGGCGGCGAGTTATCATACTGTTATTGGGACTTGCGCCCTTTGCGTGGATTAGCTATGCCACGGTGACTCAGCAGCTGGGGGCCGACCCCGCTAAAACCATTGTGTTGTTTACTGGCGAGTGGACCATTTACAGCTTGTTTTTTACTCTGTCGGTCTCGCCGTTGGTGCGCTTTTTAAAGTGGCGCTGGCTGATGCCCCACCGACGTATGTTGGGGCTCTTTGCCTTGTTTTACGCCTTGTGCCACCTGTTTAGCTACTTGGTGTTTATTCTGGGGCTCGATATGTCGCGCTTTTTTTCTGAGCTTGCGAAGCGTCCCTATATTACCGCTGGTGCGCCCGCTATTTTAATTTTGATCGCCCTAGGGGTGACGTCTACGCAAGGCATGATGCGCCGGCTGGGTAAAAACTGGCAGCGGTTGCATAAGTTTGTCTATTTGGCGCTTTTTTTAGGTTGGATTCATGTGCTATGGCAAGTGCGCTCCAGCTACTTTGATGCTGTTTTGTATGGCGTTATTACGGCTGCTTTGCTGGGTATTCGCGCTTACTGGCGCTGGCAACAACTGCAAAAGCGTCGCGCCAAAGCGGCCATGATGAACAAGTCACACACATAATATTAATCGCAATCGATTGCTGGATGAGCAGCGCAGGCCGCTTTGGGACGAGTTGGCGTGAGTTGCAAAAAATAGCGGTTGGAGGCATCCTACCGCTATAAATAAAATAATGCCCAAGTGCACGATACCCGCCCAGAGGGATTTTAAGCGGTCACCTTAACAGGATAATCATAACTCAGTATCTACGGCCCCATAGTAAGGGTGGTGGTTTCTGCGTACGGGTGTTTTCGATGCATTTTTTTCTGGAATGGCTTAACCGAGCCCATTTTAATTTTTACGATCTACTTCTTATCATGATCATTGTGCAGAGCACGATGTTCAGCTCGCTCCTAGTGTGCCGGCGCGCACCGGGTTTGAGTCATACGCTTTTGTCGGCTTTTATTGCCTCGCTGGCGCTGGGCCAAATTGTCTTTTTGCTGACCTATAACCCTGCTATTTTTAACCGCTTAAATCCGGTGATTGGCGATACAGGCTACGGCTTATTGGCGCTTACGTTTTACCTGCACGGGCCTTTGTTGTATCACTATGTGCGGGCGCTAACCGCCGAGCAATACCCATGGTATTGGCAGTATGCGGTGCCGGGTGTGGTTTGTGTGGTGCTAGTCGTCATCGATCCGTTGCACTACTCGGCTGTTTTACAACAGATGTTTTGGCGGCCGTTTGTGTTGGTGGGGGTAGTCGGTTTTTTGCTGTCCGTATGCTACGGCGTTGCGACCCTAGCGTATATTCGCCAGTATTCACAAAGACTCAGAGATCGCTTTTGTACCATCGATACGATGGAGTACGGCTGGCTTAGGGTGATGAGCTGGGGCTTTGTCGTGGTGTGGGTGATAGAGGTGTTACCACCGTTTTTTTACCCGTGGGCCCCCTGGTGGCTGCAGCAGTGGGTAACGCACTTGCCGGGGTTGTTGGAGCTCATGCTGGTGTGTTTTGTGGTGTTTTCGGGTCTGTTTTATGCGCGCTTTACGCGGGTTATCTCGGAGCCGAAAGCCGTGGCTGGTGCAGATGAGTGTAACGAGACGTTGGCGGAGCAAATTCGCGAGCGCATGGTAAATGAGCAGCTTTACGCTCAGCCGCGATTAAATGTTGAGCGCTTGGCGACACAGTTGGGCTTGCCCGCCCGTCAGCTGTCGCACATTATCAATCGCCATTTTAATAAAAACTTTTACGAATTTATTAACGATTACCGCATTGCCGAAGTGAAAATACGCTTGCGCAGCGAGCAATGGCGCGATCGTTCTGTTCAGGAAATTTACGAGTCTGTTGGGTTTCGCTCGCGCTCGTCATTTTTTACGTTGTTTCGTAAACAAGTGGGGGTGACGCCCAGTCAGTATCGTGATCAGGCCGGATAATGGCGCTTGGCTCATCTTTGCTGGGTTCGTCTGCTGCTAAGGCGAACCTCGAACCTTGTTTTTTACGCGGGTCAAAGTCGTAACTTAGGTTTTCCGCTGTCGTTTAATGTTGTCACCACGCCACCGCCGATAACGCTGCAGCCCGCCAGCGGCGGGCGCTAGCGCGTTAGAGTTTGTGTATGCGTAGCGCAAACGAACTCGCCGATAATACGCCTGACGTACTCAAGTGCACGGGTGCGTTTGCCACGCTCTAGCAACGCAAGCTAGAACTTGTTCCCCAGGATTATGCACGTTTTTATAGCCTACCGATTGGTCTTTGTTTGTTGACCGATTGACAGTCACCTTATAAATGACAATAAAAGGTAGAGTTCACATGAATAGATACTGGAAAGCTATGGGTCGCCGGAGCCTGGCATTGAGCGTCGCGCTCAGCGCCGGTCAGGCGTTCGCCGTAAGTGGTACCTTGGTGCCGGACGACGGCGTTATGCTGTCGGTGGGACAAGATATTGAGAGCATCGGAGAGTATGTGTCGGCGGTCGGCACGCAGCCGGCCGGTGTTACCAATTACGTGGGTATTGCCAATTTAGATGGTCTGAGCAATAACGCTGACGCCGGTGCGGGGCGCAATAATGTTGCCGAATTGGCAGCGACTTACCCCGACCGCGCGCTGGTGGTGGGTGTGTCCATGAACGGCGTGATCGACCAAGTCGCGGCGGGAGATTACAACGCCAATATCGATACGCTGCTGAACACTTTGGGCGGCTATAATCGCCCGGTATATTTGCGCTGGGCGTACGAGGTCGATGGCCCCTGGAACAATCACAACCCCGCCGCCGTTAAATCCACCTTTGAATACGTCCACAACCGTATTGAACAGCTGGGATTTGACGATCGCATCGCGCTGGTGTGGCAAACCGCTACTTACTGCCCCGTGCCGATTAACCCCGATGAATGGTATCCGGGTGATGATGTGGTCGATTGGGTGGGTATCTCGTACTTTGCGCCACAAGATTGTAACTGGGCCGAGGTGCGCAAAGTTGCCGATTTTGCCGTGACTCACAATAAGCCCTTGTTTATAAACGAGTCGACCCCGCAGCGTTACAAAACGGGCGCGCTAACCTATTCACCTGATGCCGCCTTTGGCAGCAATGCCGTGAATAAGTCGGCGGACCAAATCTGGAACGAGTGGTACCAGCCCTACTTTGATTTTATTGCCGAATACTCGAGCGGTAGCAAAGACGTATTGCGCGGTATTACTTACATCAACGCCAACTGGGATGCACAGCCGCGCTGGAACCCTAACGACGGCGTATTTGGACCCGAAGGTTACTGGGGCGACAGCCGTGTTCAGGCCAATAACACTATTCTAACTCGCTGGGAAAACGCCACCGACGGCAGCGACTTTATTCGCGCCGGTGCCAGTTTGTTTGATGATTTAAACTTTGGCGATCAGAGCTCAAGCAATCCGCAAGATCCGGATGTAAACCTCGTTGCGCAAAATGGCGAGGTGATTGCCGGCGATAGCTTTAGTGTCGACGTGAGCGCGAGCGATGCCGATGGCAGTGTGGTGTCGGTAAGCTTGTATCTGACCGCACCGGGCGCCAGCGAAGTATTGGTCGGTACCGAGCAAAGCGCGAGCGCGAGCTTTAACGTGACTACCAGTGCGGTGGGCAGTTATGGGTTGCGCGCGGTGGCCACCGACAACGACGGCAATACCGATGAAGCGTCCGCTACTAAATCGGTAGTCGCTGACAATAACGGCGGTGGCAATCCCACGCCGAGTGAAGAGTTTGGTATTCGCTATATCGACGACAGCACGCTGCAGCTGTTTCATCAGGATAACCCAGACTGGGAAGCTGGATTTGCCTACCTGTGTTTAGACTCTTACTGTTTATCGGCCACTCGCGCCGAGGGCCTTTTTACTCGCAACTTTAGCGGCACACTAGGCCAGACGTACAGCATTGAGTTTAAAGTACAGGATAATGAAACCGGCCAGTACACGGTGCAAGATCAGGCAACTTTTACTCAGACGAACAGTGGTTCGGGCACTGGCGCGCCCAGCAACACAGCCCCGAGCGTTGCCGCAAATGCCGTGGCAGGCGTTGTCGTTGAAGGTGGCATTGTCTCAGTTGATGTCAACGCAAATGATAGCGATGGCAGCGTTGCGACCGTAGCCTTGCATGTGAGTGCGCCCGGCGCCGAGGAGGCTTTGGTCGGTCAAGTGGCAGGTAATCTTCATACTTTTGATGTGGTTGCCAGTACTGCTGGTAACTATCAGTTTCGGGCGGTTGCCACCGATAACGAAGGTGCCACGGCCGAAACCACCATCAGTAAAACCGTGGTGCAAGACAGCGGCGCTAATGCTACGCCAACAAGCTTAACCCTTGAGGCTGAGTCGGCTACTGTATTTGGCGGCGCACAGTTGTACCCAGACTCTGCCGCAAGTGGCGGGCAGGGGGTAGCCTATATAAGCAACAATGGCGCCGGTCTACGCATTGCGAGTGCGCCAGCGGCTGATACCGTTAGCATCACTTACGCCTCGGAGCAGTCCGGTAATATAACGTTGCGTGTTAATGGCGTCGATGTGTCGGTGCCGTTTACCAGTACTGGTTCATGGGTAGGCAACTACAACACTGTCTCGCTCAATACCCAGGTCCCAGAAGGTGCGACTGTAGAGTTGCGTTACCAAAACGGTAATGCCGCGATGAACGTCGACTTGTTGGACTTTACCTTACACGGCGGCAGTGGCAATCCAGTTGCCAACCAAGCACCGAGCGTTAGCCTAAATAACATCGCGCCCGCCATGGTAGGTGACACGGTAAACCTGACGGCCAATGCCTCGGACAGCGATGGCACGATCAGTGAGGTTGCACTGTATGCTACTGTGCCCGGCGCTAGTGAAACACTCGTTAGCACAAAAGCCAATGCACCTTTCGGTTTTAGCGTTACCGTTGATCAAGCCGGTACCTGGCAGTTCCGTGTCGCGGCAACGGACGACGATGGCGCTACGGCAACAGCGAATACCAGTGTGCAAGTGAGTGACGAGCCCGTGCTCGAAGGTACCGTTGGTATTACCTCACCTGTAAACGGCGCAAGTTTTACCGAAGCTGATGCGGTAACCCTTAGCTTTAACGTTAATAATTGGCCAGTGGCGCAAAACGATAGCCATGTGCACTATTTTATTAACGGCGAAGATCAGGGCCCCCTCTACAGCGTAGCCGACGTTATGATTGCTGATCTAACGATTGGCACCCATACGCTAGCGGTTGAGTTAGCCGAGGCCGATCACACTTTAACCGGTGTGCGTGATCAAGTTAGCATCCAGGTAACGGCAATGGATGATGGCAGTAGCAATGGCGGCGACGAGCCATTTGGCGTCAGCGGTGCAACCTTGTGGTTTGCAGTGCAAGACAGCTGGCCCGACTCAGGCACTTTTTATCTGTGTCGCGACTTAGAAGCTGATTGCTACACGGCGAGTTTAAACGGTGATCGCTACGAGCACACGTTTGCCAACTTATCCAGCGGTAATTTTACGGCGCAGTTAAAAGTGCCGGGCTTTAGCAGCGACCAGTTTCCGCGTTACGATTACAGCACCGGCGGTGCGACCGGTGGTGACAATGGCGGGAATACCGGAGGTAATGATGGTGGCGGTGACCCCGGTGGTAATATCGACCCTGACTCGCCATATGCGCACCTCGACTGGACCAGCAACTCGCTGACCGACGGCGAAATAGGGCCGCCACCGCGAGCTAACCCTATATACGCGCTGGCCACCCCCGAGAACGGTCACCCACCCACGAGTCACGGCTTTGCCTTTGACATTGACGGCGATCAGTTAACCTGGCGTTGGGGGCAGTACATTATTAAGCAAACCGGTGATTCGGGCTTGGAAATGCATTGCTCGGATGATGGTGACTTAAGCTTTAAAAAAGTGGCGGTCACGGGCGGCACAGCGACCATCCCGTGTAGTGGTGATTACAACTACTATTTTCGTTACTTGCACCCCAATGCTCTTAACGACAACCCGGCCACTCAGTGGATTTGGACCGGTTTGTTTACCACCCAAGGTGCGCGGGTAAACCCGTACAACTACGAGCCATTTGTCGATGGTTCATCTAACTGGATGCGCTTTCGTCACCCCATTACCCAAGACGGCACCACCGCGGCAGTACTGGATGCACATCACAACAATGATCGTTTGCGCAACTTGGATCGCTACACAATCTGGGCCGAAGATACCCCGGGTGATGTACACCTAGGTTTTGGTTTAAACGGCAGTATTTTGCGTAATGAATCTATGCGCAACACCGCTGGCGGACCCAATGGTCAACAGTTTTTTGCCTTAACGCAAAACCCCGGTTTTGATTCGGCTTACAGTTATGGCCAGGTGATTAGCTTTGAGGTGACGGCGGTTGCCGGTGCCACCGGTGCGCAAACCTACAATGACTTCTCGCACTATGTGGTGGGTTGTGGCTGGTGTGGTAAGTATGGTGATCCGCGTTTGAATCCCGCCGGTAAAGCCGGTACCAGTCAGGTATTTTCTGACTCGGGCGGTTATATCGATCTTGAGCACAACGCCATCTTTACTCAGCCTATGGTGACCTTGCACAAAGAAGATATGGTGGATGACTTTATCTTAGGGCATCACTTGTTTCATGGTATTGACCCCAACAAACTGGGCTCGCATTTGTTTAACGATCCCGATGCGCAAATCGGTAATAACACCTGTGGTAACTGCCACTTCCGCGATGGCCGGGGTACCGAGCCGGTTAACGTGCCGGGTAAAGGAATGCGCTTACCGCCACCGGTGTACGGTGTAAAATTGCTTGAGGCCATCGAAGGTCGTGAGGCGGGCTTTAACTGGGAGGGGTCGGAGCCTACCGTAGCCGATCAGGTTAAATCAGCGCTGGTGGTAGACCATGGTGTTGATCCGGCCGAGATGCCGCCGCGCTTGCTTGAGCTGTTAACCACCTACGTCGAGGTACTAACAGTACCGGCGCGGGACCCCGGTACATACAGCGACCCCGCCGTAAGCGAAGGCGAAGTCTTGTTCACCGATATTGGTTGCGCCAGTTGCCACACGCCGGTGCAGCACACCCGTGCCGATGCGCCGACACACTTGCGAAACCTGACCATTCGCCCCTACACCGATATGCAAACTTGGGACTTGGGCGAGGGCGAGTTCCGTACTGCACCTTTGTGGGGGATCGGGCAAAACATCCACCTGCTAGAGCGCAACGGTCACGACATGCTGTATATGCACGACGGCGCTTCCACCAGTGTGGCGGACGCCATTGGCCGGCACGGTGGTGATGCACAAAGCGCTACCAGTGCTTACAATAACTTAACTGCCAGCCAGCAGCAGGCGGTGCAAGCCTTTGTTAAGACGCTGTAAGTTTACGGCATAGGTTCTTGCTAAAAAGCCCGGTTTTTACCGGGCTTTTTTTATGCCGGTTGCTTAGCCGGTCACACGCTCGCCTAAATTGAGGTAATTACGCTTGATTTTTTCTATGTTAACGATAACGCTGTAGGTGTTTTCGGATGATCAGAGCGCCAAAGTTACTTTTACCGGTGCTGTAGGTACCTTCACCATGGATGAACACAATAATAACGCCTTGCCCGCACTGCCCGTGGGCTGGGCACTTAGGTGATTTAGAGCCATGTTGTTACAAACGTTAAACCAGCCATTGTTTAATCTCTACGATTTTATTTTGTGGATGACGGCCCTACAGGGGCTGATTTTTGCGGTGTTGTTGCAGTGCCGGCGTGAGAAAACGGCCAGCCATCACTTGTTGACTTTGTTTGTCGCCTCAATCGGTTTGGGCCAGCTGGCTTTTTTTATAACTTACAACCCGTACTTATCGGGTTTTTTGAGTCATGCTGGCCAGTGGAGCTTTGCGTTGCCGGCGCTGGTGTTTTACCTACAAGGGCCACTGTTGTACCACTACTTACGAGCCTTGACGTTTGGTCGTTATCAATATCATCACCGTGATCTAATACCCGTGGTGGTGTGGCTGCTCGCGACCCTATTTGCGTTGAGTGTATGGGGCCCCTGGTGGGAGACTTTGTTGTGGCGCCCCTATGTTTTGATCGGCTCCGTGGGGTTTATGGTTTCTACCGCTTATGGTGTAGCGAGTATTTTGGCCATCGCTCGTTACTCCGAGCGGTTAAAAGACCGGTTTTGTACCGTCGAAAGTTTAGATTTTCGCTGGTTAAAAATATTCGCGTGGGGTTTTTTGGCTATTTGGGTCATGGAGGTGTTGCCGCCTTTTACCTACCCATTTGCGCCGTGGTATCTGCAAGAGGTGATTACCCACCTGCCCAGTTTTGTCGAGCTATTAATGGTGAGCTTTGTGATTGTGGCGGGCCTTATGAACTCGCGCAATATTGAGAAGGTAAGTGAAGTGCCCGAGTGGCCCAACGAGCGCGACGAAACAAGCAGTGCCCCTTCCGGCGAGACATTGCGCGAGCTTGATCAACGCATGCGAGACGAAGCGCTCTATGCGCGGCCCCGCCTTAATATTGAGCGTTTAGCCCAGCAGTTGAATATGCCGCCCCGGCATTTATCCCACGTTATTAATCACTATTTTCATAAAAACTTTTTTGAATTCATCAATGATTACCGTCTCGAGCAGACTTGTGTGCGCTTACGCTCGCCGGGCTGGGCCGATAAATCGGTGCAAGATATTTATGAGTCGGTAGGTTTTCGCTCTAAGTCGTCGTTCTTTACGTTGTTTCGAAAATACGCCGACATGACACCCAACCAGTACCGCGAACAGGGTGCAAAAGAAAAGGCTCCGCAATAAATTTAATGCTACCGATTGACTGACTTTTACCCGCTGCAATTGTTGCGACCTGCAGTGCGGGCGTGTATTGCTGCTGGGTTCGAGCTTGTCAAAGTTCGACTTTCTGGGTTTTTTAATAGGCGTAACGCAAACTCGAACTTGTCTAGGCATAGTGGGGGCGATAGCGTCGTAGCTCAAGCACTCGAACCGGACGGACCCGTAACGAGCTGGCCAATAACAATAACGGGACTGTGATTATGTCGAAACAAATACCTTTTAAGCTGGCGATTGTCGCCGGCGCCGTTACGCTGATAAGCAGCGCTATAGCCGCCCAGGCGGCCCCTATTGACGTTAGCCTTAACTCTGCCGGTGAGCTTTTGCTCGAATACACATTCGATGAGCAAAAAAGCGGAGGCATGTGGTTATCGGCCTATGAGAACGGCCAGTGGTCGTTTACCACCATAACCGGGGCGACTGAAACCGGCTTGGCTGGCGGTCAGTGGCGCTACCTGTATCAATCTGATTTACAGTGCGACAGTGGCGATGAGTTCTCGCTGCGCGTACAGGGTAATTACAGCCAGGTCGATTGGTTGCCGGGGCCGACTGCAGATGATTTTTACGAGGTAAGCTGTGCGATGTTGGGCAGCAGCGGTGCGTCCAGCTCCAGCAGCTCGGCGGCCAGTTCAGAGTCATCGTCAAGCAGCAGCTCGTCCATTAGCCCGCCGGCCCATGCTCCGGTGGTTAACGCAAGCGCGAGCGATGCGCAGGTGCAATTAAGCTGGAGCTCCGTCTCTGGCGCTACGGGTTACCGCGTTGAGTATGGTTACGCCACTGGCGCCTTACAAGACAGTCAGAGCACCGACCAGACAGCGCTGACAGTGACCGGTTTGGACAACGGCTTTGACTACGACTTTGTGGTCGTGGCGGTAAATTCAAGGGGCGAAAATGCCTCTGCTCGTATCACGGCGACTCCCGAAGCGCCAGCCGCAGAGCCGGAGTCACCCGCAGTGGGCGGTTACGCCTTTGGTTTGCAAAGTGATGGTACCCTTTACCATATTGATGGCGGCCAGACTGGTGCTTGGGCTTATCTGTGTTTGAACAGCGATTGCCGTCAGGCAGTTTTAAATGGCAACCGCTATCAATACACATTTAGCAATGTAACGCCCGGCCAAAGCTACGATTTGCAGTTTAAAGTACAGGACGACGCATCGAGTCAGTGCATTGCTGACGCCAGCGGTATTGCGCCGGGTAACGGCGTCACCAGCTCACCTTGCGGATCGGGGAATGCCAGCGGTAATGATACCGGCGGTGGTGACAACTCCGGTGGAGACGACAATTCTGGCGGAGGTGACAGTTCGGGCGGCGGTGATAATGGTAGCGGTGCCGATAATGGTTTTGGCGGCGCCGGTGGGGTACGCGTTGAAAACGGTGTGGTGATTGCCAACGTTGCCGAGCGCTATCGGGTGCGTCATGAACTATCGGGCAATGACTTTAACAACTTTAATATCGAATACTGGCGCGCGCGTTACGGCGCGCTAGAGTTGCGCGATTACACTCGCCCTGAGGCAGCCAGTCAGCGTCAAGCTGCCTGCGGCACGTCAGACCCTTGCGTGGTGGTTCGTTTAGACAGCGCGGTACCATTAGCGATGAGCGATGCCTCGGGCAATGGTAAAGATTGTAACCAGCAGTCGCCCAACTTTAGGTATCACAAATTTTACGGCGACGAGACCAATTTTTATTACGGCTACGTCATGGACTTAATTATGCCCGATGGCTCGATCTTGGCCGCCTGTAACGCGACTCAAGCGCAGCGCGCCGCAGCGACATCGTGGCAGGCGGTGATGCGCCCGGATCAAAACATCCCGCGCCCCTTTGCTCAAGGAGCGCAGGTTGAATTTGAAGTGACCATAAACTTTGATCGCGCCCAGGTGACCGGTGACAACGTGAATTACTACGGTCAGACCTTCAAATATGTTTTGGGCGAAGGGTTTGTGGTGAATAACCAAGATCCGGCGATTGGTCCAGTTGCTGTTAACGATGCATTTGCCAAGTTGGGTGGTGATACTACAGTGCCGCACTTATCCGAAACCGGAGGCAATCAGCGTCGTTTCTCGTTTATGCAACACGCTTACAATATGAATCCTTCGAACATTCAAAATTGGTTACAAGGGCGTCGCCTGTTTCATACCAACTTTGTGAATGGTAATCATATCGAGCAGTTTATGCCGGGGCCGCAAGCTATCGGCGGCAACTTGCCCTTTCCGGAAATGGCTGGTAAAGCCAGTAATCCAGTGCAGTCGAGCTGTACCGAGTGCCATACCAATAACAGTGTCGGACAAATGCAAACGGGAGCCGATGTTGTGCCGCCTAAAATGATTGGCCTGGGACTACTCGAGGCAATTTCGGATTCGCAAATCGAGGCCTGGGCGCAAGAAAATGGTGGCACGGTGAGCCGTATTGCCCTTGATGGTGTCGAGCAAATAGGCCGCTTTGGTTGGCGTGCTGAAGCTGTTAGTGTCGAGCACCAAGTGGCTAAGGCGCTACACGATGATATTGGCGTGGGCACTCATGTGGCCGAGTTTGGTCCTTCAGAGCTTTCGGCCGACCACTTGCATGATTTGGTGACTTATTCCTCGCTCCTCGCGGTACCTGTACCCCGCGCAAATCTAGCGGGTTCACAAGGTCTGGCCGAGTTCGAAAGCCTAGGGTGTGCAGCTTGCCACCAACCGACGGTTACGACCGGCAGCGATACGGCTTTTCCTGAGCTTGCCAATCAAACCATTCACCCGTTTACCGACTTATTGTTACATGATTTAGGTGAAGGTGAATTCCGTACCGCACCCTTGTGGGGATTGGGTTTATCCGGTTATATCGCCAACGGCAGTGCTAGCAGTTTAAGCCTGATGCACGATGGTGTGGCCAGCTCTATCGACGAGGCAGTGCAGCGTCACAATGGTGATGGCGCCGATGCCAAAACGGCTTATAACAATGCATCGTCATCAGCGCGTCAGGCAATAGATAGGTTTTTAATGAATTTATAAAAAAGAGCTGACAGAGACATAAAATATGGCGCCAATTGGCGCCATATTTTTTACTGTACAATTATATGCAAACATATTAGTGACTGATTGTACTGGGTGACTGAAAAGCTTAATTGGCTACCTCAATACCAATGCAACCCGCCGATTTTGTGCGCGGCCGCTCTGTCGTTTTATACGCAAACTCTCAAGCTGACAGGTTGGGAAAAACGAATTACCCATGGGTTGGGGCGCAGCTCACACTTTAGATGAGAAAAGGTAGGGCAGTACGTATAGATACCGAGACCAAAAAGATAGTCATCGTCGGAATTACGATAAAAGTAATAAATTGTGGGCATCGGCGAGCGCTCAAAGCTTTTTTGCTAGGCCAGATGAGTTGCACCATGATGGTAGGGAGTACGCGTGGAATATAGAGTGGGGCCGTAGCGATAGTTTGCACGAGCACGGCAACCTATATAACCCTTTTGGGTAGTCTAGACTTGTCGATGAGCCTAGCCCGGCTCTATCGATTCCTGCAAGTTCTGGATTTTTATAGCTTATCTGGCTGCGACGACAGCTAAAACCTCAGTAGCGCAGCAGGTGATGTGGGATTATTGTCTTACAATACCCAAAGAGCTATTTGTCGAGTGAGTGCCGAGAGACATAAGCACAGATATTCTCTTGGGTTTATTGAGCAGGTCACTGCCCGTATCACATTAGTAGCGATGGCCGCTAACCAAAGGCCTCCCACCAAGGGAGGCCTTTTTGCGTTAGAACCGGTAGGTATAACCCAGGCTAACCGTGCGGCCGCGGCCGGCAAAGTATCGCTCGTTATTAGTTTGTGCTTGCGAGTAGTAGGTAATGTACTCTTCGTTGGTTAGGTTTTGCACGCTGGCTTGCAGTTGGCCGTTACCCACCATCCAAGTGGCGGTGATATCGAGCAAGGTGTAACCATCAAAGTCGGCGTAGCTTTCGCCCACGGCGTTTTGGTAATCGCGGTCGAGTAAGTTGCTGGCTTGCACTCGTGTGTCAAAATCTGAGGTCCACTGTTGTGACCAAAACAGGTTGATGCGCTCGGGCGAAATATTAGTGGCATCCAAGTCGGTATCCACCGAGCCATCGGCATCTGAGTCGTACTCGCCGGTGGGGTTAGAGTAGGCGATACCAACGCTTGAGTCGCTAGTGAATGACCAGGTGGCGCTGGCTTCAATACCGTCGATTTCGGTTTTCTCGCGTTTTACATCAAATATGCCATCGGCGTTCATGGCTAGGCGCGAGCCGTAATCGGAGTCGGATTGGTAGTAACTTACCTCTAAGTTTAAGTTGCCTGCGTCGTATTCGATACCCAGTTCGCGGTTATCGGTAACGATGGGCACTAAGTTTAAGAAGGACTCAACCGATTGGTTTGGCTCGTTAATGCCGCGCAGTACTCGGCCAACGTCGGGCATAGATGACCCTTCAGAGACGTTACCAAAAATACGTAGAGCATCGGTGATTTCGTAGGTAAAGCCAAGGTTGTATAGCGTCTCGTTAAACGAAGGTGAGCCTCCCTCGACAAACTGGCTGCCATAACTGTAAAGCGTGGTGAAATCGTCTACGTCCAGCTTGGAGCTTTCATAGCGCAAACCACCAGTGACCACTAAGTGGTCGACGCCGGTAAATTCTAGTTGGGCGTAGGGCGCAATGTTTTTGTAGTTGGTGGGCGGTACCCAAGCGCGCCCGCTTTGCACCAGCACCTGCTGCGTTTCATCTTGTAAGGCATCAAACCCCCACACCACGTTAACGGGCGCGCCGGCGATTTTGTCGCGGGCCATAGTGAGTTTAAAGCCCACTTTCTCAGATTCATTTTGCGACTGGTCATAAAAGTTGTCGCCGTACGCGGGGTCATAAAAAGTACCAAACGTACCGCCGCCGAAGGTAGCAGCAAAATCTTGGTAAAATAATTGAGCGTGTACGCTGTGGCCCCACAGCTCGTCTTTACGATAATCCAAACTCACCGTAGTGACATCGTTGGTCGGTGCTTTGCCGGGTACCGTGCCGGGCTCGGAAGAGGTCGGAATACCGTTGGCAACGTCGCCGGCTACCGTGATCCAGTCGCCGTTGCCCTCGATGTTAAAGTTGTTCACCATCAAATGCAGCGATTGGCCGTCGCCGCGGTAGCCGGTTTTTAAAAAGAAATCGCGGCTTTCGCTGTCCATGGTGTCGCCCTGAGTGGTGTCCACCCCGATGATGTCACCATTGGCATCGGTAAAAATACCACTGTCGCGCACACTGGCACTGAAGGCGAGGTCCCAGCGGCCAAACGCATCGGCAAAGCTGTAACCCAGGCCAGTGCTTAGGGCGTCGGAATCGTAATCGGTGGGTGCATTGACGTCTATATGAAACGATTGCTCGCGACTTTCTACCGGTTTTTTCGTGATTAAGTTAATAATACCGCCCGAGGCGCCCATGCCGTGTACGGCGTTGGCGCCGTGGATCACCTCAATACGTTCGATCATCGCCGGGTCTAGGGTCAAGCCATCGCGCGAGCCGTCGCGCAGGGGGTTAGATTGCGGTACGCCATCAATTAGGTACAGCGGGCTGCGTCCGCGCAAGGTCTCGCCCGAGCCAGTCATTTTTTGCCGGCTGGGGGTAAACCCCGGTACTAAGTTACCCAGTACGGTCGATAAGTCGTAACTCACCGCCAACTGCTGGTCTAGCGCGATTTTGTTAATCACTGTCACGGTGTTGGGGATCGAGCTGATGGGCTTAGCGGTACGCGAGGCCGTGACGATCATCTCCTCCAGCTGTGGCTCGTTGTCCGCCTGCTGGGCAAAGGCGAGCGTGCTTAGGCTGGCAAGCGTTAGCAGCGGGACGAGTTGGTGGCGAGTGTGTATCATCGAAAACCTCGAATAAGTGAGTTAAAATAAGGATGCAGATGATAGTGTTTCTCATTATAATTGACAACCCAAATCGCCAATGTTGTAGCCTAATCGCCCACCATTCACTGTAAAGCTGGCAAAAGATAATAGTTGATGAAAAAGCCCACGTTATTGGCCCTACACCGTTATATAGGCTTATTGGCCGGCGTATTCTTTGTGATTACCGCGCTTACTGGCGTGATACTTATTTATAAACAGTCACTGCTGTTGGCGTATTACCCAGCGTTGGCGGCGCAAGACCACGCCACGTTACCTAATGACGCGGCGATTACCACTGTGCTAGAGCAGCTGGGGCGCGCCCAAGACCCGGCCGTGCGCCGGGTGCGTATGCCCACAGATGACTGGCCCTTTTATGCAGTGAGTTACCGCGACGGCGCTTATCATTACTTAAGCGCGACTGGCGAGGTATTGGTGCGCTCTGAGGCTCAGTTTGACCCGATTGCCTTTATTTTTGATTTGCACGCTCATTGGTTGGGGGGGCACACCGGTGAGCGTATCAGCGGCTATGTTCATTTGGCGGTATTGGTGCTGTTAATCACCGGTATTTATGCTTGGTGGCCGCGACGTTGGCGCAAGGCGCTGCATTTTGCCGTGAAAGGCAGCGCTATAAAAATCCATTACAGTTGGCACCGTACTCTGGGGGCCCTGAGCGCGTTACTACTGATTGTGGCGGTGGCTACCGGGGTGATGATGGTGTTTTATACCGAGGTACGCAGTGTGCTGGTGGCGACTTTGGGCGGCGAGCCACCAAGCGTCGAACGCACTGTGACGGGAGAGGGGCCCTGGCAAAGTTGGCCCGATTTGTACGCGGCTATTGCTAATACCTTGCCCGAGGGGCAATTGCGTTCGGTGAGTTTTCCGGCCGAGCCGAACCAGGCGATCAGCGCGCGCAAGCGTATGCCCGGCGAATGGCATCAACACGGTCGCAGCTTTGTTTACGTTAACCCATACACCGCTGAGGCTTACGCTCAATCGGACGCCCGTGACGCGGGGCTGGGGTTGGCACTGATGCAAAAAGTGTATCCGCTGCATTCCGCTGCGGTAGGCGGGCCCCTCTATTGGGTGGCGCTGAGCGTAGGCTCGGGCGCGGTGCTTATTTTGTTTGTCACCGGGGTGTATGTGTGGTGGTGGCGCCGTAAGCACCGTTAGGTTGCCGTATAAACTGCTGGCGTGTATTTCCCTTCCATTAGGTTATACTTGCTTGGCTTATGGGACGGTTGCGTTATTAACGCACAAGGAGATTTTATGGAGACGTGGCTGGAGTCGGGCCTGTTGGCGTGGCACTGGGTTGTCATTGGTTTTTTGCTGGCGGCGCTTGAGATATTACTGCCCAGTTTTTTTATGCTGTGGCTTGGCGTAAGTGCGATTGCCGTGGGCTTGGTAACCTTGTTTGTACCTATGGCGCTGGCGTGGCAGCTGCTATTGTGGGCGGCATTGTCACTGTCTTGTCTGGTGGCCTGGTTTAAATTTGTCGCCCCGAAAATGCAAGATAAAACCCGCTCGGGCATGGCGCATGAGTCGATGGTGGGCAAAGTGGCCACCGTGCTTGATTATCATACCGCCACCAGCCGGGGCCAGCTGCGTTTCTCGGCGCCGGTGCTGGGCGAAGACGAATGGCGCTTTATTTGTGAGCAGCCACTTAAACCGGGCGACCGGGTGTGCGTGATTGATTTTTCAGGTAACGATTTAATCGTTAAACCGCAATAACAACAAGGAGTATGTCATGGATGCATTAATTACCGCCGGGGCTATTGTCGCCGTCGCACTGATCGTTATTACCCGAGGGGTCCGGATTGTGCCGCAGGGGCGCAAAGATGTTGTGCAGCGTTTGGGCCGCTATCACCAAACACTCACCCCCGGTTTAAATTTAATCATTCCGTTTTTTGATACCGTTGCTTACAAAGTAACGACGAAAGATATTGTGCTCGATATCCCCTCGCAAGATGTGATTACCCAAGATAACGCCGTGATTATTGCCAATGCGGTGGCGTACATTAATATCGTTAGTCCCGAAAAGTCAGTGTATGGGGTTGAGGATTATATTATCGCGATTCAAAACCTGATCCAGACATCGCTGCGTTCCATTATTGGCGAGATGGCATTGGACTCGGCATTGTCCTCACGGGATCAGATTAAAACCCGTTTAAAAGATTCGATCTCGGACGATATTGCCGATTGGGGCATTATTTTAAAAACGGTCGAAATCCAAGACATCAACCCCTCAACCACTATGCAGCAGGCCATGGAAGAGCAGGCCGCGGCCGAGCGTCAGCGCCGGGCGGCAGTGACCAAGGCGGAGGGTGAAAAACAAGCCGCTATTTTAGAGGCCGATGGTCGGCTAGAGGCCTCACGTCGCGACGCTGAGGCAAAAATTGTCTTGGCCGACGCCTCGGCCCGCGCCATTAAGGTGGTTACCGAATCGGTTGCCGGGGGCGATGAACTGCCGGTTATGTACTTGTTGGGTGAAAAGTATATCGAATCGATAGGCGACCTATCGCAGTCGGAGAACTCCAAAACCGTGGTGTACCCAGCGGATTTGGCGAATGCCTTTAAAGGAATGTTTGGCCGGCAGTAGCTGTAACGTTTATACCTAAGAGGATACCGGCGGTGGCAAGGTGGTTAGATTTTTTTCGTCAGGACTTGCCGCCGTTAGGCTATAACCTTGACTGGCAGCCCGCGCTTATTGGGGCGCAGGTGATCGCCGATGCCTTATTGGCATTATCTTTTTTTGCCATTGCAATAGGGCTGCTGGTTTTCCGTCGCAAGCGTCGCGACTTGCGTTATCCGCGGTTGGTTACGCTGTTTGCGCTGTTTATTTTACTGTGTGGCTTTAACCATAGCTTTCGCATTTATACCGTTTGGGTGGGCAGCTTTGGCAGCCATGTGGTTCTCTCTGGGGTAACCGCCATCGTGGCTGTAGCCACCGCACTGGGTTTGTTGTGGATTATCCCCAAGGCCTTGGTCATCCCCAGCATGGCGCAATTGCGTCAGGCAATGGAGACGGCTAACAATGAAAAGCTAGAGCGCCTTGAACTTAAAGCGCGCTATGACGCCGAATACAATTTGCGTGAATCGGCCAATGCCTCGCCGCTGGGGTTAATGGTTATCGACAGCCTCGGTCAGGTCACCATGGCCAACAGTGCCTCTAGCCATTTGTTTGGATACGCCGATGGTGAATTGGTGGGGCAAACCATTGATACGGTGATCGACTTTAGTGCCCAGGGTGGCGCCCGCGATACCCTAGAGGCGTTTTTCTCTCCAGATGCCGCGACCCCGGCTAACCTATCAGAATGTGTAGCGCAGGGTATTCATCGTAGCGGCAGTCATATTCCCATAGAGGTTAAATTGGTACGGCGCGATCACGTCGCGGGCGTTCAGGTGTTTGCCTCGGTGATGGATATTTCTGAGCGGTTGGCGCAGCAGCAGAAGCTAGAGGCCATTAATAATCGCTTAGAGCGTATCACCTCGGCGACTCATGAAGGTCTGTGGGAATGGCAGGTGGGGGAGGATTTACTCTGGTGGTCCCCCGCGTTTTGGCAATTGTTAGGCTATCAGCGCGAGCCGACCGATATCACCATGAGCCTGTGGGAGGCGCACATTGCGCCCAATCATCAAGCGCTATTTTTTGATGAGCTGGATCGTAATATTCCCACGGGTGGCGTGTTTGATATCGAGTTTGTCGGGGTGACCGTCGCGCGAGAAGCTCGTTGGTTTCGTGTCCATGGTAAATGCCTTGGCAATCAAGCTGACGGTAACCGCCTGATGTGCGGCACCTTGGAGGATATCCAACAGCGCAAAGATATGGAGCTGAGTCTGTCGGAAAAAAACCAGCTGCTTGAGTCTATCTTTACCGGTACCAGCTACGGTGTGTTTGTACTCGACTGCTTAAGCGATGGGCAAGTGTTGTATAAAGCGGTGAACCCCGCCATAGAAAAGTCGTTGGGTATTTCGTCGCAAGAGCTTGTGGGGAAATCAACACGGGCGCTAGCGCCCGATACCCTGCCGCAGGCGATGGCCGAGCAAATCGATTCACGTTATCAGCGTTGCCGGCAAACCGGGCGGCCTATGTCCTACATCGAGAGTTTTCCGCTGCGCGGCAAGCAAACCTGGTGGAAGACGTCACTTTACCCGCTGATGAATGATTTGGGTGAGATCTATCGTATTATTGGCTCGTCGGCCGACGTCACCGATTTAAAAGACGCTGAAAATAAACTGGCCGAGAGTGAGCGCTTTTTGCAAACCGTCGTCGATTTGGCGATCTGTGGTTTGTATATTTACGATTTACCCAGCCAGAGTAATACGTTCGTCAATCAGCAGTACACCAAGTTGACGGGCTATACCAAAGAGGATCTCAACGCGATTGACGATCTGTCGATATTGTTTCACCCCGATGAAATTGACAGTATTAATGCGCAAGTCGAAAAAGCATTAAGTTTGAGCGGGCCCAGCTTTTTAGAAATGGAGTACCGTTTTTGGCATAAAGAGGGCTACTGGATTTGGTGCTACGCGTTTGACGCGGTGTACTCCCGGGACGAAAGAGGACGCCCTAAGCAGCTGCTGGGTACCTTTATTGATATTACTCAGATCAAACATTACTCGGAGCAGCTGCGTACGATTAGCGAGAATAAATCTACTGCTCTACCACTAGATAGCGACTAGCCCATGCGGCCAGCACCGCCGCCACATAGTTAGCGTCGTTGCGGTTGCTTAACAGGTGGTCGGCATTGTCTAGCGACACAAAGCTTTTGGGGTGGCGGGCGGCGTTGTATATGCGTGCGGCCTCACCAATGTTAACGGTTTGGTCGGCGGGCGAATGAAAAATAAGCAGCGGTTTGTTTAAGTCGTTAAGGGTTACTTCTAGTGGCCACTTTTCTAAATCTTCTAAAAGGTCGGCGCCGATGGCAAACTCCCGGCCGCCAATGTTTACCGGTGCGCTGCCCTGCGCGCGTATATCGCACGCCTGATTGGCAAACAGATGTTGCACATGTTGCGGCGTAGCGGGCGCGGCAATCGTGGCGACGGCATCGATACTGGCAATACGCTTTGCAGCAATCAACGCGGCGGCCCCACCCAGGCTGTGGCCAATCATCAAGCGCGGCGCTTGGTAGTGCTCGGCGAGAAACTCCGCGGCCGATTCTAAATCGGTAAGGTTACTGCTAAAAGTGGTGTTGGCAAAGTCGCCATCGCTGCCACCTAGCCCGGTAAAATCAAAACGCAATACACCAATGCCTTTGTCCGCTAACGCACCGGCGATGCGCGATGCCGCGACCACATCTTTGCCGCAGGTAAAGCAGTGGGCAAACAGGGCCACCGCTTGCAACGGTGTTTCGGGTAACTCAAGGGCGCCCGCTAGGGTGTGACCATCGCGATTAGTAAATTCAACTTGCTTACGAGCCATTGCGGTCTCCGAATGTAATGCGTGCTAGATGATGTGGTTGTTTAACCCCTGTGGGACGTTAACAGTTATGGGGTAGGGCCGATAGGGTAATTGACAACTCCATCACCGGCGCTAAACAGGTTAGTCCGCTTTCGGTGTTAAATAGTGAAACAGGGTGGCAACCTCTTGCTCGCTTAAGCGTTCCATGCGTTCGATGTTGCGCTCGGGGATCGCGTCAGTATTCGCGCCGTTATCGATGGCGGCCGTTAAACTCTGCTCGCGCAAGAGGTGTAAAATCGGGTAGGGCGAGCGATTGGTTAAATTGCTGCGATCGTTAAAGTCGGTGTCTGAGAACTGATAGTCGGGGTGAAAATTGGCAACCTGATACACCCCAAGCAGGCCTTGCTTATTAAGCCAGCTCTCGGCTTGTTGCACGGTGATAGTGTAAAAATAAAAGTCATCAAAGCCCTCGGGTAGTATCAACAGCGTCGTTTCAAGCTCGTTAATATCGCTCGAGTCCAGCCGGGCTACTTCAGCCGCGAGTACTTCAAATAAGCCAAGGCCCTGGGTCTCATCAAACACCGTAAAGCGAATGCGATTGTGCTTGGCGGGTTGGTGGGCAAACGGGCACAGGTTTAAGCCCAGTACCAGGCTCTCGAACCAGTGCTGTGTATTTGCAATAACTGCGGCTTGCGCTGCTGCCTCCAACTGTTTGTACCTCACCCTTTATCGTGGCGGGCGGTCAGTTGCCCTGTGGAGCAGCACTATAGCTGCCCCGTTAAGGGTTAGGCAATGGGCAAGCGGTACTAGCAGGCTTAGTGGCGTGTTTGTTTGTGTGCGTCGTCCATAGCCAGTAACACCTCCATCCATTCGTCAACGTCAGCCAGCGGTGAGAAGGCGATATCGATTAGAGGTGCCAACATGGTTTGCAGCGGCGCGGGGGCGTAATGCGGCGCTAAACGCTGTTCTACTAGCGCTATCATGGCGCCTAGATCCGGCTCGTGACGACTTTTGCGTAACGTGTAGCTCAGCTCAATGGCACTGCGTAAATAGCGCTCGGTCGCTTGTTTGCTGGTGTCGTCGTGGCGCAGCAAAATATCAGCCGCTTCAAATGCGGTGCCACATACCGGAACGGCCTCGTCCCAGCGTTGTTGGCCGATATAGCCCCGTGCCATAGCGCGCAACTTACAATATAGCCGTTTGCTTTGCTCTGGGTTGTGAAGGGCGAGAGCCCGGTGTTTGTCGCACAAAAATTGTTTATTGCTTGCGTGCTTTATCATGGGGCTCTCCTGGGTTGTAGGTTATGCCGCGTTGGTTTGCTGGTATTGTTTGATAATTTGCTCGGTCCAGCGCTCGATACGCTCGTCGGTCAGCTCGAATTGCTGATCGTCGTCGATGGCGAGGCCGCAAAATTCGGTTTTCTCGGCGTTAACGGCTAGGGACTCATCGTAGGTATAGCCTTCGGTAGAGCAGTGGCCAATTACGGTTGCGCCGGCTTTTAGCACCCGCTCGTTGAGCCAGCCCATCGCATCGACAAAGTAATAACCGTAACCCAGCTGATCGCCAAGACCGTACAAAGCCACCGTCTTACCGGTAAGCTTGGTGGCTAAAATCTCGTCTTCAAAGTTCTCCCAGTCCTCTTGAATACCGCCAAAATCCCACGTGGGAATCCCCATAATGATGAAGTCGAACTCTTCAATTTGTTCGGGAGAGGCATCGGTAACATTCAGCATCTCGACCACCACACCGTGAGCGGCGAGGCTGGTAGAGATTTTGTCGCCGACTTCCTCGGTGTTGCCGGTATCGGTGCCAAAAATAAGGCCGACATTGGCGTTGCTTAGGTCGATCATAGTGGGAATCCTCGGTTTATCTGCTAATCTTTAAATACATTAATGCAAATAATAACAATTATCAATAGTGTTTGAGGGTGTGTTTGCGGTGGATGTCTCATTCGTGAGGCGGGCTAAAACTGCTAAACTCCCCCCATGAATCAAATCGCCTTACAAACACTGCAAAACACCTTTGGTTACGAGGCCTTCCGAGGTCCGCAGGCTGAAATTATCGATACCGTCATCGCCGGGCAGGATGCCTTGGTGCTAATGCCCACCGGGGGCGGCAAATCGCTGTGTTACCAGATACCGGCGCTTGTGCGTGAAGGGGTGGCGATCATCGTCTCGCCGTTGATCGCGCTGATGCAAGATCAGGTTAACGCCTTGGCGCAGCTGGGTATCAGCGCCGCCTACTTAAACTCTAGCCTCGCGTTTGATGAAGTGCGGGCCATCGAGCAGGGCTTGCGTCAGGGCGAGATAAAAATCCTCTATGTGGCCCCCGAGCGCTTAATTCAGCCGCGCACCTTAGATATGCTGCACGAGCTACCGCTGGCGTTGTTCGCTATTGATGAAGCCCACTGTGTGTCTCAGTGGGGGCACGATTTTCGCTCGGATTACCTGCAGTTAAGTTTGTTGCATCAGCAATTTCCGCAAGTGCCTCGGGTGGCGCTAACGGCCACCGCCGATGATCGCACCCGTGCCGAAATTATTACCCGTTTGCAGTTAGAAGAGGCCGCGCAGTTTGTCAGTGGTTTTGACCGGCCCAATATTCAGTACCGCATTGAGCAAAAACAAGATGCGCGCCAACAGTTGCTGCGCTTTTTGCACAACGAGCATCCCGGTGATGCCGGTATTGTTTACTGCTTATCGCGCCGCAAAGTCGATGACACCGCCGAGTGGCTAAGCAAGCAAGGCTTTACCGCGCTGCCGTATCACGCCGGCCTGTCGGCGGCCACCCGTAAAACCCACCAAGAGCGTTTTTTACGTGAAGATGGCGTGATAATTGTCGCCACCATTGCTTTTGGCATGGGTATCGATAAACCCGATGTGCGCTTTGTGGCGCATCTGGATTTGCCCAAGAGTATTGAGGCGTATTACCAAGAGACGGGTCGCGCCGGTCGCGACGGACAAAGTGCGACCGCCTGGATGGCGTACGGTGTGCAGGATGTTTTAAAGCTTAAGCAGATGATGAGTCAGTCGCAAGGCTCGGACGATCACAAGCGCACCGAAAACCACAAGCTCGATGCCATGCTTGGCTTGTGTGAGATTACTACGTGCCGGCGCCAGGCGCTGCTGGCCTATTTTGGCGAGCGCGACCACGCCCCCTGCAACAATTGCGACACCTGCTTAACCCCGCCACAAACCTTTGATGGCACCGTTGTCGCGCAAAAGGCGTTAAGTTGCTGTTATCGCACCGGCCAGCGTTTTGGGGTGAATCATTTAATTGATGTGCTGCTGGGCAAAGCCAATACCAAAGTCGAGCAGTTTGGCCACGAAAAGCTCAGCACCTTTGGTATTGGTGTTGAGCTGGATGTTAATCAGTGGCGCTCGGTGTTTAGGCAGTTGGCGGCGCGGGGCATTATCGAGGTGGACGTGGCCGGCTACGGGGGGTTGTTGCTCACCGAAAAGTGCCGCGCCTTATTAAAAGGCCAAGAGAGTATCGAGCTCAGAAAAGACATTAAAACCACCAGTACCGGCAAAAAAGCTCGCAGCAATGCCGGCGGCTCATTGGCCGGGCCGGATAAAGTGCTGTGGGAGTCACTGCGCGAGCTGCGTAAACGTTTGGCGGCCGAGCAAGATATTCCTCCTTATATGATTTTTCACGATGCCACCCTCATGGAGGTAGTGAGTCATCAGCCGCAAAGTTTGGATGCCTTGGGGCGCATCTCCGGCGTGGGCGCCAGTAAGCTGGAACACTATGGTGAAGATTTTGTGGCTGCGGTCACCGCCCATGTCGAGAGCTTAGCCGATTACGCCGGCAGCGCCGAGAATGTCCGGGCCACCGAGCATGAAACGTTTGCGTTGTTTAAAGCCGGTATGGATATTCCTGCTATCGCGCGCCAACGGGAGCTGACCGAAACGACGGTGTTTACCCACTTGGCCGGGTTGATAGAACAGGGCCAACTGCAAGTGGCCGAAGTGGTCGAGCTGCCGCAACCAGAGCTGGACGCTATTGTGGATGTGATGCTCGCCCACGACGACGAACCTTTTAAGCTAAAACCGGTATTCGACGCACTCGAAGGCGTGTATGCGTATGGCGTGTTGCGCTGTGTTAGGGCGGGCGTGGTGCGGGAGATGGCGGGGTAGACTTTACTATTGTCGCTGGCGGAGTGCGAACGAGCATCCGCCAGCGCTTTGGCTTTTTAGGTTTTTAGTGACGCCAACTGTTCATCCAGCTGCGCCATAACCACTTCTAATTCCACCCCAGCATTATTACTTTCGCGGGTCATATCGGCGAGCGTTGTCGCGGCATCGCCGATGATGGTGAGGTTGCGGCTGATCTCTTCACTCACCGAGCTTTGCTCTTCGGCGGCGGTGGCGACTTGAGCAATGTTGTCGGCAATCGAGTTAACATCTTCTACCACTGACGACAGCTCGTTAAACGATGATTGGGTGTCGCTCATGGCGAGACCGGCTTTGTCGGTGCCGCTGGCGATAACCTCTACGGCTTTGTCCACGCCATCTTTTAAGCTGCTAATAAGTTCGTTGATCTCGTTGGTGCTGTGGTGTGTTTTAGAGGCAAGGTTGCGCACTTCATCGGCTACTACGGCAAAACCGCGGCCCTGCTCGCCAGCGCGGGCGGCCTCGATGGCGGCATTGAGCGCGAGTAGGTTGGTTTGCTCGGCGACGGCGCGAATGACATCTAAGATGCGGCCGATATCTTCGGTGCGCTTTGCGACATCGCTAATACGCGCGGAGGCTTGCTGCATATCATCGCTCAATTCTTTAACGTGCTGCACCGAGCCCGATAACGCCTCGCGTGAGGCGATAACTGTGTTTAAAGCGGTGGTGGCGTTATCCGATACTTGTACCGCGAGCTGCGACACCCCCGAGGCAGTTTGCGACATCTCGTTAGTGGCGGTTACCACGGAGTCGATCTCGCGCTGCTGTTGGTAAGTGGCGCTGGCCGATTGATTGTTGATTGCTTGAATCTGCGAGGCGGAGCCTTTTGCTTTGGTGCCAATCTGTTTGATCTCGTCGATCATATGGCGCAGCTTAGAGATAAACCGATTAAAGCCGTCGCTGAGTGAGATCAGCTCGGCGTGGGTATCGATCTCGATATTTTTACGTAAATCGCCGTCTTGGCTGGCAAGGTTTTGCATGCGGGCGTCAAGGCTGCGGATCGGCTGCACAATCGAGCGCACCAACAGCAATAACAGCAACATGATAATCGCGGTAACTACCAGTGCGGTAATGATCTCGCCGGTGAGCATGGTCGAGATGTTATCGTCCATAGTGGCGATTAAGGTGTTGGTAGACGCCTGCACGACGGCTTCGGGCAGCTCAATCAGCAGTGACCAGGTGGTGTTTGAAGGCGCGATGGTAACCGGGTAGGCGACATAGTAGGTGCCATTGTGTAACCAGGTTTTGTCGGCGCGGTTATGAAGATTTTGTAGCTGGCTATCGTAGTTGTCCATTGCCTCTTTTAAGGGGCGGGTTAGAGCGTCTTGGTAGCTATTGGAGCTGACCACTAAGCCTTGTTCGCTCACCAGAGTAATGCGGCTTTTGCCTTGGTAAAGCTCGCTACCCAATGCCTCGATCAAGCGTTGAATCACGGGTAAGTTGATGTCGATTCCGACCACGCCTTTAAAATCACCGGCCACCACAACCGGGTTGATAAGGCTGGTCATTAACTCGCTGTAACCTTCGGATATTTCGTAAAAATAGGGCTCCATGGTGCAGGGCTTTTTCGTGTCGCGGGCGCACAAATACCACTCGGCCTCGCGCTGGCCAAATTCATTTTTTTCGTCAGCGTATTTTTCGCTGGCGTCAAGGACCCGCTCTTGGGCGATGTTGCCGTTTTGGTCGCGAATCCAGTAGATCTCCAGGCCACCGGTACTGGGTACGGTGTGAATCGCGTCGCTGCCGATGAGCTCTTGGTCGCGGCCGTCGTATGCATTCGCTTCGTATTGCGAGTAGAGCGCGCTGATATCTTGGTGTTTACTCAGAGCAATTTGCAGTTGCTCGTTGACTTGCTCTCGGGTCAGGCGGGTTTCCGGGTGGGCAATGCTCCAGGCCATTGCGTCTGCCAAACCGCCCGAGACTCGATACAAACTGTTGATATAGCTGGAGACTTGGTTGCCAAGGTTGGCCGCCTCGCTCGATACGCGCCCGAGCACTTCTTGCTCCATACTGGCGCGGGTCTGCTGGGTGATGGCACTTTTCATCGTGCCTAGCTGAATCAAAAGCTGAGCAATCAGGAGTATTAACAGTGTTATAAAAGCCACTGCAATAACCCCTAGCAGCTTGGCTTTAATCGAACGCTCGCGGATCAGCGATAACATAACCCTTCCTCGGATCTGTGTGATTGCTAAAGGCAACCTATAGTGCCCCTCATGCTGAGGGCAGTTGAAATTTGGCGTTGTTTACCACCATTAGCATAGCTGAATATGCCGTGGATGCTTAGTAAGCAGGTTGAGTTATGGGCTTATCGGCCGCCGATAAAAATAATTAAGGGAAGGGGAAAAGCGGCTTGGTAGCCGCTGGGTTTATTGTTGCCGCCGCTAGTGCGCGATGGGCACTGGTTGCGGTTTGACATCTGCCGGTATAATCGCGTCGGTCTGGCCTTCGGGTACCTTAAACAGTGAGGCGCTGGAGGCGATCCAGCCGGCGTCGCCGTGAGCTTGCAGTTGGTAATTACCGTCGGGGGTGTCGAGCCCGCCTAAGGTGAGGGTGTCACTCTGGGTGAAACTGACTTGGTAGGTCTGCCCATCGTTACCGTTAATGGTGCCATACCAGCTAATGCTGTCGTAGTCGTGTTTTTCGGTGCGATTAATGTTGACGGTGTACTGCTCGCCGGTTTCATCGATATTCACGCTAACCTGATCGCCCGGCATGAGGGTTTCGAGCTTTAGCGGATCGAACGAGATAATTTGGCGGCCGTCGTTCAGAGCTTCGGCATCAAGCGGCAAGTCGTCGAGATTGTCGGGGGTCTCATTGCTCCATGCGCTGTCACGTTGCACGGCGGCGCGAACTTCGGCCGGATCAAAGATGCGGTCTGGGCGGCGCGATTGCATTTTACTGAGGCGCTCTGCCAGTGGGGTGGTAGCTTGCGCTGTTTTATTGGCGGCGGTATCAGCGGCTTTTGGCTCAGGGTTAACATTGTCGGATAAAGCCGAATGGCCGGTGGTTGCGGCGCTGGGTGCGATCTTACCGGAGCCAGGTGCGTTGGTTGCGGTATTAGGCGATGGGTTTTCGGCAGTGGTGTTTAGTGTGCCGGTATCGAGCGCAAACCAGAGGCCGGCGGTGATAACAAGTAATAGGCAAAGCGCCATAAGTGGTTTGTTCATACAGCTCCCTCAAGGTTAATAAATATACCCCGCGCCATTAGCGGCGCGGGGTACTCTGCTTACTGGCGAATGCGCAACCAGTTAAGGTTCCAGCCGCCCGCTTGGGCAAATACGCCAAAGTTGTAAGTGCCGGCGTTGATGTACACGGTGTGCGACACGGTGGTCCAGTTTTGCCAGCCGCCGGTGGCGGGTACATTAAGCTCGCCCAACAAGGTGGCGCCGCCGTTTAAATCCAGTGACAAACGGCCACCGCTGGGGCTGGCGACCCGATACTCGATGGTATAATTGCCTGAGCTGGGGATGTTGATGCCGTTGTAGGCCATCCAGTCGTTGCTATCAATCCAACCCACGTTTTGTCCGCCGCCGGCATCGGTGGTGTTCTCGAGCTGCACGCCGGCCATAGCCGCGTAGTTTTCAGCTTGAATGGTTTGGTTAAAACCGCTGACCGTCGAGACGCGCAATGAGCTGACATCGTCGTTAAAGCCTTCGTTATCCAGGCAGTTGTCATCGCCGGTGCGAGTGAGCATATTGCCGGTAAAGTTATCGTGCTGGAACAGCTCGACTTTATAGCCCTGCTGCACGCGGACCGATGAAATATCGTCGTTGATAATGCCTTTGGCCATGAGCTGGCCTAACGTGTAATTGCCCGGTGTAAGCCCGACGTTATAACCGCCGTAGTTGCAGTGCTGGGCAAGCTGTACCGGCCCGCTGGTGCCAGCGGTGGCCCGGAAACCGGCGATCTCATCGCGCACATTGTGAATGGCGAGTGCCGCGTAAGCCTCTTGCGGGTGACCCACCGGCAAACCACAAGGGTAGCCGCGACAAATAAGGTTGGGGTTAGAGAAACGATTTACCCGCGTGGTGTTAAACACCCCTTCGTAGGCCATCACATCCACAAACACGTTTTGTACGCCGTAACCGACCCCGTAACCAAAGCGTGCACCACCGGTGTCACCTTGCTTGCGCGAGTGGTTAACACCCATGTTGTGGCCCAGCTCGTGCAGCATTACCATCGGCCCACAGCCGGGGTGTACCACGTTAAAGGTCCAGTTGGCATCTACCGCCACATAGCCAACGCCACAGGCGCCGGTGCTGTGCATCTGCGAGACAAAATCGGCGCCCAGCTGATTGCGCAGATTGGCAACGTTGCCATTTAGGCGAATATTGTTGAGTACCTCGCCCTGATTGGCACCGCCTTGTTCGTTGTGGCGCACGCCCACCAAGCGCAGTTGCACGTCAATTTGGCTGTCGGCGTAGGCGGCGTTCATCTGGTTGACCCAGTTATTCATGGCGGTTTGCGGATCGCCGCCAAAGTAACCGGCGGAGTAGTTATCGTACAGCACCAGTAAGTCGACAGTAGCGGCTTGAGTGTTGCCGGCAACGGTGGCACCGGCAAGTACCAGAGCGGTGGCGCAGTAACGCTTGAGCGCACCGAGTGTGTGTGAAAGCTTCATAGCGATGACCCTTATTGATTATTGGTATGTACCGGGGGACGACCCGCCGGTTGTTCCTGATGCGGCGTCGCTGCCTGTGTTGGCCGCGGCGCCAGCTCAATGACCTTACGCTTTGTAATCGGCTGTGGCGTCACACTTTGGCTAAAGCGTAACAAGTGACGGGAGTTGGCGGGCAAAGTGTGACAACGTTGACAAAAAGTGATTATCAGAGCGCCGCAACACGTCGGTTAGGTCCCGTGTTGGTGGGCTCTTGTTTGGCGCGTAATGCCGCGTAATAGACTAGAATAAGCAAATGCTGCTATACCGTTAACATTGACTATAAACCTGATTTCACAAACGAGACGATGCTTGTGTGCCGCGTACCGTTACCATAAGCTTTGGGTGAGAGAATGCCTACTCTGACACGTAAACCTGCCTTTAAGCACTCGGTTGAATTTGACCGGTCATTACTCAGAGCGATTCAAGAAGCCTCACCGGACGCCATTTTGGTGGTTAATGGGCAGGGCGAGATTGTGTCGTTTAACCAGCGCTTTTTAGATATGTGGCAAATTGACACCGCTTACGTTAAGCAGCATCAGCGTGCTGATGGATCGGTGCCGGAAGATAAGTTAATGGCGCCCGCTCTGCAGCTGCTGGCGTCACGCGGAGGCGTTCTTAAACCGTGTTCAGCAGTTGTACGAGCGGCCAGAGGAGGTTGACCTGTGCGACGTCGAGCTGGTGGACGGCCGGGTTTTGGAGCGCAATAGTGTAGGTTTGCAAAATGATGCGGGCGACTACCTAGGAAGAGTATGGTTTTTTCGCGATATCACCTCGCACAAGTTGTTAGAGTCGAGCTTACGTCATATTGCCTGCGTTGATACGCTTACCGGAGAAATGAACCGACGCCACTTTTTAGAGTGCGCTAATGCCGAGTTTGAGCTGGCGCGCGAACAGCAGTATCCGCTGGCAATTGTCATGATCGACTTGGATCATTTTAAAAAAATTAATGATTGTTATGGTCATGCAGCAGGCGACAAAGTGCTGGAGTCCACTTGCAAGCGCTGGCGTGCCATCTTGCGTAGTAACGATTTATTGGGCCGGGTGGGTGGCGAAGAGTTTGCTATTTTATTGCCCAACAGTGATTTAGGCGCGACGCGAGCCGTGGCGCAACGGTTGTGTCAATCGATGACCGGCACGCCGTTTAACCTTGATGGCAATGAGGTGTATTGCTCTATAAGTGCAGGAACGACGCTGGCTACAGCGGAGGATGAATCAGTTAAAGATACGTTATTGCGTGCCGATGCGGCTTTATACCGTGCCAAGCGCGCGGGTCGCAATTGTATCGAAGTTGCGTGAGTGCCATGGTTTACCGCGACGGAAAAATCGAGCGCGGTGAAAAATTGATGAGTGGATAGAAGGTGTATGATCTTGCCAGATTTGCCGGTAACTGTATTGCGGACGCTGGGTTTGTTTGTCATTACCGCGGTGGCAGAGATTGTCGGTTGCTATTTACCTTATTTGTGGCTGCGCGAGGGCAAAACCATTTGGTTGCTGCTGCCTAGCGCCTTAAGTTTGGCGGCGTTTGCGTGGTTGTTGTCACTGCACCCGACGGCTGCTGGGAGGGTGTATGCGGCTTATGGTGGGGTGTATATTTTTGTCGCCATTATGTGGCTCTGGTGGGTCGATGGCGTTAAGCCTACGCTCTGGGACATATTGGGGGTGTCGGTCGCGCTGGTGGGGATGGCCATTATTATGTTTGCCCCGCGCCCGGCGTAGTTCTTTTTAAAAAAAGCCGGCACATTTCTGTGCCGGCCTGATCCGATGTTAAATCGGCGCTGTGTTTACAGCGTTATTTTAGTTTGCTTAGCTTAGTCTCCGCAGACACTGCCGCTAACGGCAGGCACTACGGCGTTAGCCGAGCCTTTGTTAACTTGAAAGCCAAACTCGGTGGACTGTCCCGGAGCAATGGTGCCGTTCCAACCTAGGTTGCTCGCGGTGTGTGGGTTTGAGCCCGTCACGTTGGCATTCCAGGTGTTCACCAAAGCCGAGCCGTCACTGTAGCTCCAGTTAACGCTCCAACCATTAATAGCGCTGGTGCCGCTATTGGTGATGCGAATCAACCCGGTGTAGCCGCTGTTCCATTCGTTGGTCACAACATACTCACACTGACCGCCGCCGGTTGCTTCTTCGACAGTGACGTTAGTGGTGACTGAGTCGGTATCAGTGCCATCGTTGGCGGTTAAAGTGACGGTGTAGTTGCCGGCGCTGGCGTAGCTCGCGCTGGCCGTGGCACCGCTGGCGGTTTGACCGTTGCCTAAATCCCAGGCAAAGCTCAGGTTGTCGCCATCTGGATCGGCCGAGCAGCTGGCGTCCAGGTTAACCGTTTGGCCCACACCTACAGTGACATTGGCTTGATCAACACAGGCCACTGGGGGCGTGTTTACCGGCTCACTTACCGCGGTCAAGGTAATGCTGTCAGGCGTGCCTACCTCGGTGCCGTTGTCGTCCAGCGCGCTTAAGCTAACGGTAAAATCACCGACGGAGCTAGGTGCAGTAAGAACCACACTGTCGCCATTGTTAACGTCGGTAATCACCATGTCGTTTACGCTTACCCGCACGCCGTCGGCGTTGGCAAGATTAAACTGCACGGTAAAGTCAGCGCCCAGTTCTACCTCGGTGCCATTGGCGGGTGAGCTAATGGCAACCGAGGGCACTAACTCGGCCTCGACGGTGATATCCACCACGGCCGGCTCGGACACACCGCCGGCGTTGTCGGTCACCGTATAGGTCAGGCTGTCACTGCCGCTAAAGCCATCGTCCGGGGTGTAAGTGAGGTTGGCGCCGGTGCCGCTTAAGGTACCGCTGGCAGGAGCGCCAGTGACGTTGTATTGCGCCACGCTACCGTCACTGTCGGCGCCTTGCAGCTCAATAGCGACGGCGGTTTCAAACGCGGTGGTTACGTTTAAATCGCTGGCCGTGGGCAAACAGTTAACGCCGCTGGTGCCGCCGCAACCGCCGCCGGGCTCTTCACCGCTTAGCAAACCGTCGTCACCATAAACCGGAATGCTGTCTGATGGATAACCATATTGCTCACTGGGGTTGCTGTAAGCTGCCATCCACGACGGGTCGTTGCTGTTGTCCCAGATGTTGACGCCGGTGGGTAGCGATGCGCGGAACTGCACTTCACGGCGGTGCGCCGATTGTCCGCCCGGGAAGATCACATCGCCTGCAAAACTAACCTCGGCGTAGTAAATATGATCGGCCGGGTCGCCCCACACATGTGGGCCGGTAACGCTACTGGCTTGCGAGTAAGCGGTAGTGATGGTCACGTCATTGGCGGTGTAGCCCGCGTCGTAAACCTCGCTTAAATCGTAAAAGTAACGAAAGTACAAGTCATCGCGACCTTGCGCCGGTGTCGTGCTGCGGTTTTGTATAACGCTGCGAATCTCGACGTGGCCCGCACCCGAGCTATTGATGGTGGCGCCCACTAAGTACTCTTCCTGCTCGGGCTCTGCCGGCGGGAACTGCGATTCGGGCAGCGGGTTGCCGCCGTAATCGTTGTAGAGCGCGGCAACGGCACTGGTAAAGCCCGAGTTATAGTCCACCGCCACTTCGTTCATGACGTAGTCACCACGATCTTCGGTGTAGTTGGTGTCGGCATCGGGGCCGGCGACTACAGCGCCATACAGGATGTGTCGCTGCTGCTCGGGCACTTGTAGGCTGTCGGCCCACGAGCCGTGTGAGCCGCGGTGATGCACATTGGTTGGGTAGTCATTGCCGTAACCGATTAAAAAGCTGCGGTTAGCGGGGTTTTCGCCCAATATATAATCGATTTGGGTGACGCCGAAATCTTGATAGCGGCTGTACAGCGGATCGGTCTCACCCAAAGCATCGGCGTAATACAGCGATAGATAGGCGATGTTGGCCGCGTAACGGTTAACACCCCAGCCCGAACCATCAACCACAACGATACCGCCAGGGGTGCGCTTGCCTGCGCCAATACTCCAGTGATCGAGGTAGCGCTGTGCGTCGGCATGGTAGCGCTCATCCCCCAAAAGTGATGCCATCATCACGTACACGGCATAAGCTTTGTCGTTCCAGCCCAGAGACCATGTGTACACTGGTGTGTCGGATTGGTTCTCGCTCCCCATCTGGCCGTAGTAGCCAAGGGCTTTATCTAGGTAATCGTTATCGCCGGTAGCGCGCCACATCCACAGTGCGCCCCAAGCCATTTCGTCCCAGTAAACGCCGTAGGTCGAGTTGTAAAACGCTTTGGCATCGGTAATGCAATTAGAGTAAGCATTGTCGGTGCCATCGGTGCCGGTGGTTTGCTCGGCAAAGGCAAATAACTCTTCGGCATGGCTTAAGAGTGTCGCGGCGTAAGCCGAGTCTGTCTGCTCAAATACCATCGACGAGGACGCCATGGCCGCCGCCGTTTCGGCCGCTAAATCTGGGCCTGGGCAGCTTAAGTCAATTTTCATTGACTGCCGAGAGTTGGGAATTTTGTGGTGAACAACCTCGGCAGGCCCCCAAAATGTATGGTCCGCCGAGCCAACACCTACCTGGCCGTACAATACATTGGGTGATGGGTGCGCGTTGATAAAGTAGTCGTTAACAAAGCGCAAGTTGTTAAGTATGTGCTCGAGCTGACCTGAGTCTTCATAGGCTTGGCGGTAATCTACCGCGCCCCACGCCAGTAACGTCGTGGTAGCGGCCATGGGAAAGCCGAACTTTACATGGTCGCCGGCGTCAAACCAGCCGCCGCGTAAATCCAGGCCAACGTCATCGCCGTCGGTCGGGGTCGAATCACCGCGCCAGGGAACGCGGTTCCACTCGGGCAGTGGGCCGGCTTGCTGGGCCTCGTAAAAGTAAATCGACTTCTGCAGCGCCTCGCCATAGTTTTGTGTTTGTGCGTGACTGGTATGGGATGTCAGCGCTGTCAAAACGAGCGTAGCGCTGGCGGTTAGTGAGATGAATTTCACAGGGAACTCTCCTTGCTGATAAGCCTTGCTGTTATAGTTTGTTGATCGCGCAACCGTGGCGCTCTGTAAATAATGCGAGTTGGTTGCTGCAATCATCGAGCTTTTGTCTCAAGCGGCTTTGCTTTTGGGGCAGATGGGCAGGACTGCCGACAACGTCGCTTGAGTTTTCCAGTGTGCGGTACGAAAAAACGCAGCGCAGCACCAGCGGCGTATTGTGACCAGTAAGTTGCGGTTATGAATGTGAGAGCATTCACGGAAAACTGACTAAAAATGCGCCCGATGATTTGCTTGTTAATATTTGAAGTGAGCAGCGATCATTTGATTGCGATTGGTTATACTAGTGGCGCGTGGATTTCCGTTAACGTTAAACCTACGTACGATGGAAATAAGCAAAAAATTAAAAAGCAATCCCCACACAATAGCCGCGTCACCAAGGCGCCTTTTTGTAAGTTTTTAGCGTTGAATGTCTAAGGAATTGTCATGTTAATGAACCCGATATCCCGTTTACTGCAGAGCGCTCAATGCCGCAATTTTTGGTTGGCGGTGGCCGCGTTAATGGTGGTTTTGGAGGCCGGTGCTTTGTTGTTTCAGCACGTATGGCAATACTACCCGTGCGAGGTATGTATTTACGTGCGCGTGTGGGTGATGGCATTGTTCTTCGTATCGCTGTTAGCGTTGCTGTTAAAAAGTCACTGGTGGGGGCGGTTGGTAAGCGCGGTGGGTGGTTTGGCGCTGTCGATTGGCCTGGGCAATGAAAGCTGGAACCTGATTAAAATTGAATATGGGGTAGGCGATGGCGGCAGCTGTGCGTTTATGGCTAATTTTCCGGCGTGGGCCCCTTTAGATAAATGGCTTCCCTCAGTGTTTGAGGTACAGGGGCTGTGCCAGGCAACACCCGAAATTGCCTTGGGCGTTACCATGACCCACGTATTGGTTGTGGTGAGCGCGGGCTTAATCGCGTTGTTTAGTTTGGCGGTCATCGGCGTTTTACTGCGTAAGTGATAACGCCGATTGCGCTTTTGCCGAACACGATTGTGTTAGTAGTCTAGGGCGCCGCGATACCTACCGTAAGTGTCGCGGTAAAACCATCCTCTACGGAGCCACTCACGTTGACCATTTGGCTGTCAGTGCCATCGGCAAAAATACTGTCTTGCGCAATCGAGCTGACCGAGTTGTTTGGTTCGCGATTACGGTAGAGCGATGAGTTGTACACCGCGTCGGTGGTTTCCGCTGGAAAAGCTAACTGCGAGGTGGCCGTCGCCACAGAGGCCGTGTCATTGTATAAAAACACTTGGAAGTGAATGTGAGTCATTCGCCCGGCGTACCAGCCGGGATATATGGTGTGAAACGTCACCTCACCCTTGACGTTAACATCTTGAATGCCGCGGCAAAAAGTTGCACCACGGGTGTCGCTTGCCGATTGGGCGTAGCCCGAGTACAGACCGTCTTTATCACAGTGCCACACGTAAAAAGACGCGTAGGGGAAAGGCTCGCAATCATGGTTAATATCCACTAGCTTAAACTTAAGCGTCAGGGGTACACCGGTTTTTTCCTCGTTGATTTTGCCGCGCACGTACGTTGAATTACTAAGCACTACAGAGAGCGGGTAGGGCCCTTCGGTTTCTGAAGGGATTAATACACAGCTACCATCCCCTGTGGCTATGGATGAACCGGAGCTTGCTCCTCCGCAGCCGCTTATTGTCCCCAGCCCGGCTAGGGAGGCGCCAAAGGCGCTAAGGGCGCGGCGCCGACTAAACTGAGCCGGACTGGCAAGTGGTGTTGCTACCGCCGCCGGTGATGGCGCGTTGCAGAAGACGGTTGTCTGTTGAATAATTTTATTCTGTGGGGTGTTGTTCATAATCACACTCGTTGTTGTTAAGGGTAAGTGAGCCCATGTAATGACAGCTCAAGAGCGACGATAAAACCTAGGGCGCGGTAGCGGTACAGGCGTTATGGAGGGCGAGAAATATTAATTGTTCCAAATATGCGCTGAAGTTTACATTGGGATACATTCGCCATACAAAAGCGATACAAGAACGAATCAGTGTTAATGTTTAATGTGTTGTGTCGGATTTTTTATTCTAAAAATTAAAAAGCTACTCAGCAGAAATTCAGTGAGGCCACATTCTCACACATCTAAATACGGAGGCCTTTATGGCTATCAATAATATTTATAGGGTTGGTATTTTTACTGGCACAAGGTCCCTGCTGGGTCGGACTTTAAAAGTCGGTTTGCTCTTATGGGCGACCGTTATGGCGATTGCTTGCTCAACGTCGTCAAGGGTAGACGACCTTGGTTCAGGCTTTGATCAAAGCCCCACTGTGTATCCGCTGTATAAAGCCGAGGAGTCCAGTGGTATTCCCAACGCTCGTGCGAGTGTTGACTTAGAAACCGTTCGTGACCCGGCCAACCCGGATACATTTTTAATGCAGGTAACACTGCCTACCATGACCGCCTACTTACCCGATGCCTCAGTGGCGACGGGTACCGCAGTGGTTATTTGCCCCGGTGGCGGTTATCGCGGTGTCTCGATAGTAAAGGAGGGCTACGATATCGCCCAGCGCTTTAATCGCGAAGGCATCGCCGCTTTTGTGCTTAAGTATCGTGACCCACTGGATGCAACCATGGCTGACAAAAAAATTGGCCCGCTGCAAGACGTGCAGCAAGCTATTGGTCTAGTGCGCGAGAACGCCGCGCGCTGGAACATTGACGCCAATAAAGTGGGGGTGATGGGTTTTTCCGCCGGGGGACATTTGGCTTCGTCGGCGGCGGTGCATTATAACGATCCGGTACTAGAGCGCTGGCAAGCCGCTGATCTGCGGCCGAACTTTCAGGTGTTGGTGTATCCGGTGGTTAGTTTTACCGGCGAGGTTGCCCATAAAGGTTCGCGTACTAATTTGCTTGGTGAAAATTTTAATGCTCAGTGGCAGCAGTATTTTTCGAATGAAACACAGGTAACTGAGGCGACGCCGCCGGCATTTTTAGTGCACGCGGGTGATGATGGTTCCGTTCCGGTAGAAAACTCGCTGGATTACTACCGAGCATTAAAAAGTAACAGTGTGAGTGCCGGTATGTTGATTTTGCCCAACGGCGGGCACGGCTTTGGTATGCGCAACCCCATCGATTGGTTTGCGACTATGAATCAGTGGTTGCAAGAGGAGGGGTTTTAAAAAATCTTGCGGGTCACTCTGTTTATTAAATGAAAATCCCGGCGGTAAACGCCGGGATTTTTGCCAGAGTGTTACGCCGATTGGCGCAATATTTTGGCGGCATTTACCATGTTTTTTAGCGCCGGTACTACCTCATCCCACTGGCGGGTTTTTAAGCCGCAGTCGGGGTTTACCCACAAACGCTCGGCGGGAATGCGCTCGCCGGCTTTACTCATCAACGTTACAATGTGCTCTTGGCTTGGAATATTCGGCGAGTGAATGTCGTATACGCCCGGGCCAATATCGTTGGGGTAATTAAAGTCATCAAATGCGTCCAGCAACTCCATATCCGAGCGCGATGTCTCGATCGTAATTACGTCCGCGTCCATGTGGGCGATGGATTCGATAATATCGTTAAACTCCGAGTAGCACATATGGGTATGAATCTGTGTTTCATCGGCGACGCCGTTGGCGGTAATTCTAAAACACTCCACGGCCCACTCTAAATACTGCTGCCATTGGCTTTTGCGCAGGGGTAAGCCTTCGCGCAGGGCGGCCTCATCAATTTGGATAATACCGACACCGGCTTGCTCTAAATCTTGCACTTCATCGCGAATCGCCAGCGCTAACTGCTTACAGGTTTCAGAGCGTGGCTGATCGTCGCGCACAAAGGACCAGTTTAGAATAGTGACAGGCCCGGTCAGCATACCCTTTAATGGTTTGGCGGTGAGCGACTGCGCGTATTGCGTCCAAGCCACCGTCATGGCCGTGGGGCGGCTGATATCGCCAAACAAAATGGGTGGTTTAACGCAGCGCGAACCGTAGGATTGTACCCAGCCGTACTGGCTAAATACGTAACCCTCGAGCTGCTCGCCAAAGTACTCGACCATGTCGTTGCGCTCGGCTTCGCCGTGTACCAATACATCCAGATCTAGCGCCTCTTGCTCACGCACTGAGCGTTCAATTTCGGCTTTGATGCGGGCTTGGTAGTCCTCGGTGTTTAGCTCGCCATTTTTAAATTGCCGGCGAGTTTGGCGAATGTCCAATGTCTGTGGAAAGGAGCCAATGGTAGTGGTGGGGTACGCGGGCAGTTGGAATCGCGCGGTTTGCTTTTTGGCTCGTGCCGCGTAAGGGCTAACGCGCTCGCCCAACGCCTGAGTGATGCTGGCGGTGCGTGCTCGTACCTCGCTGTTGTGCACACGTTCGGACTGCTGGCGCGCGGCGATGGCTTGGGCATTTGCGTCTAGCTCTACGGCAACGGTTTCCCGGCCTTCATTTAGCGCCGTGGCAATAATGCTCAGTTCATCCAGCTTTTGCAGCGCAAACGCTAACCAGTTTTTTACCTCGGGGTCGAGCGACTGTTCGGCCGCCAAGTCAACCGGTACATGCAGCAGCGAGCACGATGGCGCCAGCCACAAGCGATCGCCCAGTTTCGCGGCAATAGGTTCCAGCCCGTCGAGGGTGCGGTTTAAGTCGGTCTTCCAGATGTTGCGACCGTTAATCACCCCAAGTGATAACACTTTGTGGCTGGGCAACCAATCGACGATCTTACTGACCTCGGCTGGTGCGCTAATGGCATCGATATGAATACCGGCGACGGGTAGCTCGCAAGTCAGCTTTAAATTGTCGGCTAGCTCGCCAAAGTAGGTGGCGAGCAATAATTTTACCGGCGCGCTTTTTAGGGTGTGATAGGCGAGGTTAACCGCATGCTGCCAGTTGGCATCCAAATCAGTCACCAGTGCCGGCTCGTCGATTTGTACCCACTCTACGCCTTCGCCGGCCAGTGTTTGCAGTAATTCGTTGTACACCGGCAGCAGTTTATCGAGCAGTGCCAAGCGGTCGCTGTCGTCTTTGCTTTTGCCTAACCACAGGTAAGTCACCGGGCCGATAATCACCGGTTTGGCGTTGACGTTTTGCGCGCGGGCCTCGGCCAGTTGTGCCAGCAAGCGGTCGGGATTAAGGGTAAAGGTATCGTCTGCGCTAAATTCGGGGACGATGTAATGGTAGTTGGTGTCGAACCACTTAGTCATTTCGCCGGCGTGTACGCATTGGCAATCGCTGTCGCCCTTAGAGCGGCCGCGGGCAATACGAAAGTAATTGTCCAGCTCGGTGCCAGCCAAATTACTGACCCGGGACGGGATATGCCCCAAGGTAAAACTGGTGTCCAGCACTTGATCGTAAAAGGAAAAATCGCCCACCGGAGCCCAGTCGAGAGGCTCTTGTGCCTGCCAGTGGCGGGCGCGTAGCGTTTGTGCGGTTTGCTGCAACTCGCGCTCGGGTAGCTGGCCTTTCCAAAAGCCCTCTTGGGCAAATTTAAGTTCGCGCTTGGCGCCAATGCG
The DNA here is from genome assembly GCF_963972205.1 of uncultured Gilvimarinus sp. Classification (NCBI taxonomy): domain Bacteria; kingdom Pseudomonadati; phylum Pseudomonadota; class Gammaproteobacteria; order Cellvibrionales; family Cellvibrionaceae; genus Gilvimarinus; species uncultured Gilvimarinus sp. Next base: position 531,998 of record NZ_CAXAUC010000002.1, read on the forward strand.
GGGAAATCCCAAGTTGTGTGTCGTTGCCATGTTGGCCTCCTAGTCAGTAAGGGGCCAGTGTAGGCGGGCCGTTGTATGATTAAAAATGGTATTAATTCATTGTTTGATGAATTATATTCATGTTTTGAGCGATGCTGATCGGGAGAGGGCATGATAGAGCGCAGCCATTTGGCAATATTACGGGCGGTAGAACAAGCGGGCTCACTGACGGCAGCGGCCGAGAGACTGCATCTAACGCAATCGGCGTTAAGCCACTCGATAAAAAAGTTAGAGCAGCAGCTGGGTGCACCCGTGTGGGAGCGAGAAGGGCGGCAGTTAAGGCCAACTCAGGCGGGGCAATACCTGCTGGGGCTTGCCGGACGGCTGCTGCCACAGTTGGAGCATGCCGAAGATGTAATTGCCCGTATGGCCGCCGGCGAGCGCGGTGTGTTGCGCATCGGCATGGAGTGCCACCCCTGTTACCAATGGCTATTAAAAATAGTGGGCCCTTACTTAACGGCTTGGCCCGGCGTCGATGTGGACGTTAAACAGCAGTTTCAGTTTGGCGGCATGGCCGCGTTGTTTGGTCACGATATTGATTTGCTGGTGACTCCCGACCCGCTGCATAAGCCTGGCGTGGAGTTTACTCCGGTGTTTGATTACGAGCAGGTGTTGGTGGTGGCCAATCATCACCCGCTGGCGCAGCAAGATTTTGTGCGGCCTGAGCAATTGGTGGGCGAGGTGTTAATCTCGTACCCGGTGCCGGTAGAACGGCTGGATATTTTTAGCCATTTTATGTTGCCGGCGGGGGTTGCGCCGCGCAGCCATAAAACCATTGAGACCACCGATATTTTATTGCACACGGTGGCGGTTGGCCGTGGCGTGGCCGCGCTGCCGCGCTGGCTGGTAGCTGAGTACGCCGAACGCTTACCGATCAAAGCGGTAAGTCTGGGCGAGCAAGGCATTGCTAAGCATATTTATGTCGGTGTGCGCACCGCCGACCGCAATACGGATTATATTGATGCGTTCATTCGCCAAGCGGCCACCGTGAGTTGGCGCCAAGAGGTAAAGTAATGTTGACGCTACTGGTGTAGCGCTCGCGCTTGAATTAGAGTCGGGCAGAGCAAACCTTTTATAACAACAAACAAGAGGTCGAGATGAAATTCTACAGTGGTGTAAAACACCTATTACTACTGATACTGCTAACGGCATTGGTGCCCTGGGCGTCAGCGAATGAATTTACCAAGCACGATGATATCGTCTGGGCCAACGCCGGCCAGCGCGCACTAAAGCTTGATATTTATCAGCCGGAAAAGGCCCAACAAGCGCCGGTGGTGGTGATTTATCACGGCGGCGGTTGGCTGGTTAATGACGAGAGTGTAATGGACTCGATGAGCGCTTACTTGGCCGAACACGGTGGTTATGTGGTGGCCAACGTTAACTATCGTTTGTTGCCGGATAACGGCAACACCACACAGATGAATGAGATTGTCGAAGATGTTTTCGGTGGGCTCTTGTGGGTGAAAGCGAATATTGCCGAGTACGGTGGCGACCCGACGCGCATTGCGGTAACCGGCGATAGTGCCGGCGGGCATCTCGCTTCGATGATTTTAACCCGTGGCCGGCAGTTAGAGTCAGACGGTTTTGCCGGCGACTCATTAGGGTTTAAGCCAACCTGGTTGCCCGAGGGGAAAACCGCCGAGCAGGTGGCCCGGGATGATGGTTTAGCGGTACAGGCGGCAGTGATTAGCTACGGTGCGTTTGATTTGTTGAGCGCCGCTAAAAGCGGATTTGAAACCTCTGGCAATATGTTTTGGCAGTGGGCCGGCGCCGAGCCACGGGGCATATTTGGCTCTGACAGTAATGTCGCCGATAACCCAGATTACTACCGCGCGGTATCGCCGCTTTATAATATCCCCGCGTTTGACGAATACCCCTTGCCACCGCAGCTGCATCATGTGGGCAGTATCGATACCACCACACCGCCCCAAGCCGTTAAAGCCTATGTCGATGCGCTTAAAGCAGTCGGCCAACCGGCGAGCTTAACCATTTACGAGGGCAATAATCACGCTTATATGGATAGTGGTTGTATCGAGGCGCTGGGCAGTTGCTTTGATACTCACGCGGTGCCGGTGTTGCAAGATATCCTCGTGTTTTTAGACGACAACCTGTAAAGCGAAAATGTCTGACGATATGACGCATTCGATCCCCTCGACCAGCGAGCCGTTAGTGCTTGTCTGCCATGAGTGGCGCGTAGAGATTCATATGCGACAAGAGGATGACGGCATCGCCACACTGCTGGCTTATGCGGGGCAAAATGTTACGCCCGAGCGAGTCACCCAGCAGGGGCCATTTCAGCGAGCCGAGCAAGCCATAGGCGCGCGGCGTGCGATTGTGAAACAGTTGTTGGCTAACGGCTATCAGTTACGATCTCAGCAGCCCCCAATTTGGGTACTCAATGCGCAGCGCGATATTCGTGCTGCGCGCGAGTGTAAGCAGCGCTCTCGGGGTAACTATGAGTTTGCCCCGAGTGATGTGTTTTTAGATTGGTAGCCTAAGGGCGCTGCCGTCCATGCAAGATGGTAAAAGTGCTGAAAAAGCTACACGGTTTGCCTCTTAACCCTTGCCTTATCGCGCCGCTCGCGCACAGGTAGTAAACCTAAAAGTTAGAGCGCCTTCACAAAAACGGCGTTGGTTAATGCTTTGTCGCCTGTGCTGTCAGTGTTTGATGTAGTGTTGGCACGCTACTCGCTATACCCCTCCCAGACAAATCGATTCATTAATGGGAGAACTCCATGAAACAGCGACAATCATTTTGGTTGGCAATGGCCGCCGCCGCATCGACAGCGGCATTAGTCGGTTGCAGCTCTACCGGTGGCAGCGACAGCGCCGATGCTGGACAGAGCAGTGAGTACGAATTGGTGAATATGAAAACCGACAAAGACGGGCACAATGTCAATGCGGCTCAGTCGGGTTATCACGCGGTAAAAAAAGACGACGCCACTGAAATGGACGCGGCAGAGCCGGTAGATATGGCAGAGCAGGCTCCCGAACCCGCAAAGCCGAATCCTGCGCTGGCGGCTTTTCCTCTTGATACCACGGTGCGCTTTGCGTTTGACTCCTCCGCACTAAGCGGCGATGCGCGTCAAGAGTTGGCAGAGTTGGTGCGGGCGGCCGAGAAATTTGACGATGTGACCCTAACGGCCGAGGTAGATGGTTACGCTGATGCTACCGGCCCCGATGAATACAACGAGACGCTCTCGGAGAAACGCGCCAGCAGTGTAACGGATTATTTAAAGTCTGAAGGCGTGCAGGTAACCGACTGGAATGTGGATGGCCACGGTGAACGCAACCCGGTTGCGGACAATGACACCTCCAGTGGCCGCGAGCAGAACCGTCGGGTGGTGGTTACATTTAGTCTGGAGCAAGAGAGCCGGGCGAACTTAACCGCGCGCTAATCGGCAATCTTTTAAAAAGTGCTTATCGCAAGCCGGCGGGTTTTCACAGAACCCGCCGGCTTGTTTATGTGAACACCCGCAATTTAACCGCCCCAAATGGAGCTCAGCTGGCCCAGTAATTCGCTACCACCATTTTTGCTTACATAATCCATTAAGATCGGGGTAAATTGATTGATCATGGCCGGGTCAAGCCCCAGTTTACTAAACGCCGATGCCACGCCATCCATATTGGTAATAGAGCCCATCAATGATGAGGCAAGCCCGCCCCCGGTGCCGGAACCTGCCGGAATAATGTCTTTTAGCATCGCCGCGTTGTCGTTTGATAGGGCGTTGCTGGCCAGTGCCATTAGCGCGGATGTGCCACCGGCGGCCTGCGTTTGCGAGATGCCTAATTGGTCGGTCAGGCTCGACATTAACCCCGAGGCTTGATTGGCACTGTTTTGAGTGTTGCTGACGGCATCGCTCAAGCTTTTTAAATCCAACGATTTTGGCTGCTCTGCTAAGCTTGTTTGCGCCAGCACACACAAGCCGATTACTCCTACTAACTGTTTCATTGCGATCTCCCGGACAGATATTAGAGCTTGCCTGCACCAACACGGCGGTCGGCGTAGGCAAGCTTCAGGTAATCCACATTTATAGCACAGGCGTAGCCTAATTAATGCGTTTAACGGCGCTGCATCCTCGTGGTGCCAACCGGGGCGCAATATTGAGCACGATTGGTCGGCGTCAAGCCGGGCCGATTCGTGTTAACCTTATGGCGGATAAAACAGCGCTTTGGGAGGCGGTAAGTAATGATGTATGAGGTAAAGGTGTTGCTACGGCAGGCTGTGATTGTTGGGCTGGCGTTAGCGGCTAGTGTGTGTGTTAGTGCGACCTCAGTGTCCCAAGCACCAGTCCCGGACGCGTTAGATCCAGAAAACCTTAAGCTGGCATCGGTCAGCGCCTTTGTTGCCCCGCTTAACAGTGGCGAGCCCAGTTACGCTAAGCGCGCCGATTGGGTAATGCCCATTGCCTCCGTCACCAAAATGATGACAGCGCTCGTCGTGTTAGACTCTGGCGCCCCATTAAATGAAAGGCTAACCGTCGAGAAGCGCCATGTGGCGGCGGCGGCTAATGCCTACTCGCGTATTCGGCCCGACTCTCACGCTAAGCGAGGCGACTTACTGACTATCGCGCTCATGTCCTCAGAGAATTACGCCGCCTACTTGCTCGCGCGTCATCACCCACAGGGCTACGATGCGTTTATCGACGCCATGAATGCTAAAGCGCGGGCGCTCGGTATGCGCCATACTCACTTTGTCGACCCCAGCGGTTTATCAGAGCAAAATGTTTCCACGGCGGCTGATCTGGGTAAAATGCTTAAAGCCGCATACGAATACCCCGCGATTCGCGAGGCGACCACTGGCGCTAAACACGATGTATGGTTTACCCACCCAGGCTACTCTTTGTACTACGCTAATACTAATCCGTTAGTGCGCAGTTCACGCTGGGACGTGTTGTTAAGTAAAACCGGTTATTTAACCAACGCCGGGCGCTGCTTGGCGATGGTCGTCAATATTGAGGGGGTGCCCACGGCGATGGTGATGCTTGATTCTTTTGGCAAGCGCACACCGCTTGGCGATGCGGGCCGCATTCGTCGCTGGCTAACCACGGGTAACGGCGGTGCAGTAGCCGCTGCCGCCGCTCGGTATGAGCAAACCAAAGCGCAAGCACTTGAGGCCCAGGTGCTTGCGACTCAGCCTGTGGGCGGAGCTGAAACCGATACTGTGAGTCGATAAATGTTAATGCGTTAACTTTACCAAAAAAAGGCGGCGGTAATGGTGTTAAAGAGCTCGTTGGATCGGTTGTCTTTAAGACAGTTCTTGTGGGTGATCGCAACCGTACTGCTGTTTTTTGCGGCTATTTCTTTTTTGGTTTATAAGATTCTCGCCAACGATGCGCGGGATTCTTTGGTCCGTGAAATCGAAATTCAACAAGCCGAAAGTCGCTCCCAGCTAACCGAGGTTTTGTCGTTGCCGGCCAGGCATTTGGCGGGCATGGCGCAAGAGCCTTTAATCCAATCGGCGCTGCAAAAGTCAGACTTAAAAAGTAAGCATGATTTAATCATTCAGTCCTTGTATTCATTGGCGTACCGTAACCGAGCTTACTTTCAGGTGCGCTGGGTACTGGAAGACGGCCGCGAGATGGCCAAAATTTTGGTCGATAGCCACGGGGTGCGTGAGGTTGCCGGCGAAGCCCTGCAGAACAAATCGCAACGTCCCTATCACCAACAGATCGTAAGCTTGCGGGATTACGAAACCTTTGTTTCGCAGCCGGACCTAAATGTTGAAAATGGCCGTTTGCAGCGACCCTTAACCCCCACCATTCGCTATGGTGTGCGCTTGCCGACGATCAATGGCCTTGATCACGGCTACCTTATATTTAATTTGTTGTTTAATGTTAAGTCGGGTTCCTTCTCCACCTCCCAAGACGAGGCGGGTGTTTATCTGGCCGATGCCCAAGGTAACTGGTTGACCCACCCAGAGCCCGATAAAACCTGGGGGCACATTCTGGGCACCGGGCACTCCATTGCCGTCGATGAGCCGAATCTGTGGCACGCAATACAAAACGCCACGGTGGCCGCCTCGGTGCTTAAGGCTGACAGTGGTTACTGGAGCTGGGTGCGTGTCGCGCCGCAGCTTGAAAGCGCGTCCAGTCAGGCGCAGGCGGCCTTTACGCCCATACTGTTGTTAACACATATTCCGGCGGTTGAGGTGGCGCAGCGCTTTCAGGAGGCCCGCTGGCGGGCGGTCTGGTTGTTGTTGCCGGTGCTTTTAGCGATGCTTCTGGGGTGTTGGTTTTACTACCGGCTATTTAGCAATGCGTCTGAGCTGCGTCGCCGCGAGCATCAGCGTAGCCTAGATTTACAGCGGCGCAATGAGTTTATCAATACCGTTACCGAATCGCTGCCTAATATGATCGCCTACTGGACGTTGGGCCAATATTGCAGTTATGCCAATAGCAGTTTTAAGCAGCATTACGGGGTCGAGTCGGCGCCGCAGGGCAGTGTGGCTTTATCCGATATTTTATCGGCGCAGGAGTACTACCTGTGGCAAGGTTATTTTGAGCGCTGCCTTATGGGCGAGCGGGTTACCTTTAATCAATCGTCACCCAGCGATAAAGGGACCCAACATTTACAGATTTATTTGGTGCCAGATTTTGAACAAAATAGAGATCAAGCGCTAGCGCCTAAAGTCGTAGGCGTTGTTGCCATTGCCACCGACTTGACCGAGGTGATCGGCGCTAAAGATCAAGTCGAAACGTTAAATAAAGCGTTGCAGTTGCGCACCCGCCAAGCGGAGGCCGCCGCGGAGACAAAAAGCGCCTTTTTGGCCAATATGAGCCATGAAATTCGCACCCCGATGAACGGCATTATCGGTTTGATTGATATCCTAAAAGGAACCACGCTTGCCGCAGAGCAACACGAATACGTCGATAAGCTCGGCCATGCATCGCGTGCCCTGCTGGCTATTCTTAACGATATTCTAGACATCTCCAAGCTCGATTCCGGCAACGTAAAAATTATTGAAACGCCTTTTCAGCCCGAGCAGCTTATTAGCTCTGTGGTGGCGTTATTTGAGGCGGGTTTGACGAAAAAAGGTGTGGCGCTGCATACCTGGATTGACCCTACCTTGCCGGTGACGCTATTGGGCGATCCGTATCGTTTGGCTCAGGTGTTAAATAATCTGGTCGGCAATGCCAGTAAGTTTACCCACAGTGGTCAGGTGGTTCTCACTGTGAGCCGAGAGCGGGACGCGGGCGAACAGTTGCGGTTTTCGGTAAAAGATACCGGGGTCGGTATTGCCCCGGAAAAAGCCGATCATATCTTCAAACAGTTTAGTCAGGCGGACGACGCCACTGACCGAGAGTATGGTGGTACTGGTCTTGGTTTAACGATTTGTGAAAAGTTAATTCGGTTAATGCATGGCACTATTGCCGTTAAAAGCGAGCCGGGACGCGGCAGTGAGTTTTATTTTTGCCTGCCTCTTAAATTTGCGCAAGAGGCTGAAGAAGCGTTAGCCCCAGTGGGTATTAACCGAGTATTACTGGTGGACGATAGTCAAACCTCTAACGATATTTTAAAAGCCTACTTAGAAGCGTGGGGTGTTCAGGCGGATGCGGTAACCACCGTGGCCGAGGCGCTAGTCTGTTACAAAAATGCGCTAAAGTCCGATGCCTACGATTTGGTTTTGCTGGACTGGAAGCTGGGCGAAGACGATGGCGTAGATTTGTTACGGCAGTTGGCGGCTATTGATGAATCGCAGGCGCAGGGTTCAGAAAAGCCTCGCTCACAGGGCCGCTCCGGCGAAGTCATCATGGTAACGGCGTACGATAAACGCACGCTGCTGGATAAGTTAAAACAAGAGGGGCGCGATTCAACCCCGGTTTTATCTAAGCCGGTTTTACCCTCCACTTTATACAACTTGGTTAAAGCCGAGCATATCAAGGCGGTAACGCACAAGTCTAAAAAAACGGTTTTGAATGAGAGCAATAGAGACAAAGCGCAACGCCTAGAGGGCAAACGTATTTTGTTGGTCGAGGATAACGCGCTCAATGTAGAGGTGGCCACCACACTACTGGCTCAAGTGGGCCTTAGTGTCGATGTTGCGGGCGGTGGTGCCGAGGCTGTCGAGGCGGCCTCGCGTACACAGTACGACGCGATCCTTATGGATTTACATATGCCCGAGGTGGACGGCTTTGAGGCAACGCGCCGCTTGCGTCAAAAGGCCTCGACCAAAACCACGCCAGTTATTGCGCTGTCCGCTGCGGTAATGAGTGAGGACATCGCCGAGGCTATAGAGGCGGGCATGGATGATCATTTGGGCAAGCCATTTGATTTAAGCGAATTGTTGGATGTATTAATTCGCTGGACCTCGCAAGAGCGCAGCCTAGAATCAAACCCAGAGGCTGTGCCGGAGCCGCGGCCCTCGACACATGAGGTTAGTGAATCGCTGATGACGCTACTGCAGCAAATGGGTACGGAAGGCGATGAACTATTGCGACGCTTTCAAAACAATGAAACGCTAATTCGTACCCTGTTGGGTAATTTTGCGAAACATCACCCAGATTGGCCCAGTGAACTTCGCGCCAGTAAAAATTCCGCCACCGATCTAGCGCCTTTGCTGCACACGATTAAAGGTACAACCGGCACGATGGGGTTGATGGAGTTGTTTGACTTAGCCGAACGCGCCGAGCAACAGCTTATCGCTGGCAGCTTACCCGATATAGAGCCACTCGCGAGCCTGATGCAAAGAACGCTCGATGCTTTGCTGGGGCGCGATTAAAGCCGTTCTCGTAAAAGCCGTTTAGGTGATACTGCTTATTTTTTATCACCTGCCCACAACCAACGTAAGCCCTCGGGTAACAGCGCGCCTGGGTGATCGTCGTTGTGTCTGCCGTCGGTCCACACGTGAGTAAACTGATAGCGTGGCCCCGCTTGGTTTTTGTCATCCGCAGCGCGGTTGGCGTAAGCGAGCGCTTTTACCATTTGCTGATTTGCTAAAAACCAGTCGCCCCACTCGTTATCTAAATCGTTGCTGCCATCCTGAACAAAAAGCCGCATTGGCCTTATGGGGGAGCGGCGAATTAGCGCCGGGTAGTCGTGTCCGCCTAGTTGTTGTGGCGGGGTCGCCTCGGGGCGATAGCCAATAGAGACATAACTGCCAATACCGCTATACACTTTACGGAAATAGTCAGGCCGCTCCCAGGCGACGGTAAACGCCGCGATGGCGCCGCTGCTGGTGCCGCCAATGGCTCGTTGCTCGGGGTTATCGGTCAGGGTATAGCGTTTTTCAAGCTCGGGCAGCATTTCGTTGATGAGCAGCCGCGCGTAGCGATCCCCCAATACGTCGTATTCTTGCCAGCGGTGGTTGGGGTTCTGCATTCCTAAGTCATCAGGGTAATGTTGCGAGAGGTTGCCTGGGGTAATAAATAACCCGATGGTAACGGGCATCTCGCCTTTGGCGATTAAGTTCGCCATAACGTGCTGAATACGAATCGGCCCTTCTGGGTTTATTGCGCGCTGGCCATCTTGAAACACCAATAAGCTCGCCGCTGTTGCGCTGTCATATTGTGCCGGAACAAAAACCCAATAACGCCTAACCGTATTGGGGATGATCTGGCTGTGAAACTCGAACGGGCCTTGCAGCTCGCCTGCGGGGGCATCCGGTTGCGGCCGGTGATCTGGGGTGAGCGTGACGCCGGTGCGGATGGGCGGGTGGTTGAATGCTGCCGCCTCTGACAGGGGCGTTAATAACAGCATCGCGAAAAGTACAACAATCGGTTTCATAGTGGGCCCTTAATTATTATTTGCTGCATTATTATCACCGATGGCGACTTATGTGGCCAAACCATCGTAAAAACTCCGCTCCCGCTTAATATTCCTGTAATTCTTAGTCTAACAGGGTGTCATCCGCTCTATGTCCGGTGTTTTATTGGTAAGGCCAAATTGTGTGATAAATAATGTAATCGGTTTCTGCTGGGTAATATTCTTTAGCTCACTCAATGCCAATATTCGTGTTAATTTTTATTTGCGGCTAAAAACCCCTGATTGTCGACCAATTTTGCCCTAGTATAGCCGGCGTAAACAACTAAAATTTGGCTAGACCAATAAATTGCTATAGAATTATATTGGTAAGTCAAAAATATTAACTGGTTAGACAGAAAGCCCTGTTTGAGGATTTTGGTCAATGAAAAAACGCGCTCCGCTCGTGGTGGCGAACTGGAAGTTAAACGGTGGTACCGACTTAATCTGCACCTCGGTGGCTTCAGTGTTAAACAAAAGCTTTAAAGCTGAGGTGGGTATCGCACCGCCCTATGTGTATATCAGCGATATGGTGAATTTTTTGCGCAACTCCAACATTTTGGTGGGAAGCCAGAATGTGAGTAAGTTTGCCTCGGGGGCATTTACCGGCGAAACCTCGGCCCAGATGCTAAAAGAAGTCGGTTGCACTTTTTGCTTGATTGGTCACTCTGAGCGCCGTCAGATGTTTTTAGAAAACGATGCGTCTTGTCACACAAAAATTGAGCGCGCCCTCGTCAATGGCTTAATGCCTATTTTATGTGTTGGCGAAAATGACCAGCAGTACGAGTTGGGTTTAACCCAAGACATCCTTTACCGCCAGTTGCACCAAGCTCTGCCAAATCTAGAGCTTCAGGGTAAAAGACTCTGTATCGCTTACGAGCCGGTCTGGGCGATTGGTACGGGTAAAGCCGCCAGTGCCGAGCAGGTACAAGAGGTGCATCAATATATTTATCAAGAGTTGTGCGCCATATTGGGTGAAGAGGCCGCTGAGGGTGTGCAAATACTTTACGGTGGCAGTGTCAAAAAAGACAACGCCGCCGAGTTGTTGGCCATGCCCAACGTCGATGGTTTGTTGGTGGGCGGCGCCAGTTTGGACCCAGAACATTTTGCGCAAATCTGTACTATCGCGAACGATGTTGCGCCTTAGCGGGCGACTAACACAGATTAAATAACACGAGCCGGTGCTAACAGTTTGTAATGCCGGCTGATAACTCTTTACAAGGAATACGCTATGCAGTCTGTCGAGTTGCAGCTTACCCAAGATCAGGTATCGCCCGATATGGCGGAGCTGGTGCTGACGGTCTTGTCAGCCAGTAAAACCATTGCTCACAAAGTGCGTCGCGGCGCGCTTGCTGGTGTGCTAGGTTCGGCAGCGCAGCAAAATGTGCAAGGCGAGACGCAAAAAAACCTCGATGTGATTGCCAACGATATTCTAAAAGAAGCACTGTTGGCATCCCCTCATGTTAGGTCGGTCGCCTCGGAAGAAGAGGACAACGTAGTTGCCGGTAACGCCCAGGGCGGTTACGTCGTGGCGTTCGATCCACTAGACGGCTCGTCTAATATCGATATTAACGGCCAGATAGGCACCATTTTTACCATCTACCGGGCGGTTGACGATGCCGCCGCTGATTCGCCTGCGCAGTTTGCCCAACAAGGCCGGGCCCAGGTGTGTGCGGGTTATGTGTTGTATGGCCCGTCCACGCAATTGGCGCTAACCACTGGCGGCCCGTCGCGTTTGTATACGCTTGATACGGACGGTGAATACCTGCTGACCCAGGCCGAGCTGGAGATCGCAGCCGATTGCCAGGAGTTCTCGATCAACCTATCCAACCTGCGTCACTGGGCACCGACGACACAAGCCTACATTCAGGCGCTGCAGGCGGGTAAAGATGGCGCGCGCGGTAAAGATTTTAATATGCGCTGGAACGGCGCTATGGTGGGCGATGTGCATCGCGTGCTTATGCGTGGTGGCATATTTTTATACCCGGCCAATACCCAAAGTAAGCTACACAACGGCAAGCTGCGTTTATTGTATGAGGCCAATCCAATGGCTATGCTGGTCGAAAAAGCCGGCGGTAAAGCGGTAATAGGGGCGCAGGCGATATTGGATGTGCTACCGGAAAACCTTCATCAGCGAGTGCCGGTAATACTGGGCGCGGCTAACGAGGTCGATGCATTTCTTAGCGCTGAGGGTTACGCTTAACGCCGCTTGTTTGCCTTATATCGGTGATTCTTAATGCTTTGCTATCGTGTTTAGTTCAGGCGAATCCATCGCAATGGATGGTATGAAAGCTTATGATCGTGAAAAAGGGTCTGCCTACGGGCAGGCCCTTTTTTTGGTGCGCGCCAATTTGGTAAATCGCAATCATGCTTTTACGGGTAACTGCTATTATAAGGAGTAGCTATAATACATCGGGCGATGGATGGGCTGTACGCTTGGTATTGCATCGTTACGAATGGACTTTAATGGACACCCGGCTTACCCGCGTTTGAATGCAACAGTGCTTTGGGGCGGGATGCAACACAATATTTAGATATGGATGAGTCAAAAATATGAAACCATCAAGTTCCCCCCTGATCGATACCGTTATACGCCTTGGGCTGATTACCTTTATGGTCTATCTGTCCATGAAGGTGCTGCATCCGTTCATCAATTTAATGCTCTGGGCCATGATTTTGGCCATCGCTTTGTACCCATTGCACGCAAAAATTGCCGCCAAAGTCGGCGGTGGGCCCGGGCGCGCGGCCACCATTTTAGTGCTCACGGTCGTGGTGTTGGTTGGGGTGCCCACTGTGCTACTGAGTATTTCGTTTGTGGACCATATGTTGGATATTTACCGTCAGGCAATAGACGGTACCCTGCATATACCCGAGCCGTCGGCCAATGTCGCAGGCTGGCCGGTGGTGGGGGAGCAGATAGATGCCACGTGGCGCGCCGCGTCTGAAAACTTGCGCGGCTTTGTGGCCGAGCACCAGGCGTCGATTCGTGAACACGCCCGCCAGGCTATATCAGTTTTGGGCGGCGCAGTTACGACACTGCTGGCCTTTTTAGCCGCCTTTATAGTCGCCGGTATTATGCTGGCCTACGCTAAGCCGGGGGCGGCAAGCACTAATCGTATTTTTAACCGTATTTGTGGCCCCACCGTGGGGGCCGAGCTGCACACTTTGACCGTCGCCACCGTGCGCTCGGTGGCCGTAGGTGTGATTGGTGTCGCTTTTATCCAGTCGCTGTTGTTGGGGGTGGGGTTTTTATTGGCCGATGTCCCCGCCGCCGGTGTGCTCGCGTTAGCGGTACTGGTTTGTGGCATTGTCCAGCTGCCGGCGGCTTTGTTTGTGATACCTGTTGTGGCCTGGTTGTGGATGGCCGGTGACGGCTCGACCCTGGTCAATATCCTGTTAACCCTATACTTGGTGGCCAGCGGCCTGGCCGATAACGTCCTTAAGCCTATGCTGCTGGGGCGCGGTGTGGCGGCGCCGATGCCCGTTATTTTGCTTGGAGCCTTGGGCGGGATGTTCGCCAGCGGGTTAATTGGGCTGTTTGTCGGAGCGGTTGTGTTGGCCGTGAGCTACCAGGTGTTTATGGCTTGGGTGAACGAGAGCCATAATGTTGCGCAAGAGGCGCCACCGCTCAGTGATTAAAATGCGAGTTAAGGGTAAGCGGCTTAATCACACACCCCGCAAAAAAGTGACCTCGTGTTTAGCGGTGGGTGTGATTGTCTGCGGGGCGTTTAGCTTGTCGGCGTGCGCGCCGTTAGGGCCAAATTACCAAGATCCAGATGTCGATTGGCTGGCAAGGTGGCAGCCCGAGCTGTATGGCCAAGCCAGCGTCGCGGCCGATGCGCTCGATTTAAGCATTTGGTGGCAGCGCTTTAACGATCCGGTTTTGGATGACTTAATCATAAAGGCGCAGCATCAGAACCCGGGCCTTAAAATTGCCGGATTGCGTATTTTAGAAAGCCGCGCGGTGCTGGGCGTTGCCTCCGGTTTGCAATACCCGCAGGTGCAGCAGCTGAGTGCCAGTGGCGCCTACGTAGGGCAGCAGCGCGGCGGCGGTGAGTATCGGGATTTCACCTCAAGTGAGGCCGCGTTTAACCTCGGTTGGGAGATGGACTTTTGGGGCCGTTTTCGCCGCGGCGTGGAATCGGCCGATGCCGCTTATTTTGCATCGGTCACTAACCATCGCGATGCTCAAGTGTTGCTCGCGGCGCAAGTGGCGAGCTTATATTACGGCATTAAAACCACCATGCAGCGCATCGAGATTGCGCAAAACAATGTAACGCTGCAGCAGCGCAGCTATGAAATCACCGAGCAACTGTATGAGCGGGGGCAAGACTCCGAGCTGGATTTACAGCAAGCTAAATCTCAGTACTTAGCAACTGAAGCAACCATACCTGGCTTGCAGCTCATATTGCAGCAGCAGCGCAATGCCTTAGGGGCCGTGTTGGCACGTGCGCCCAATGATTTACCCGAGCTTGATGCTATCGATAGCGCATTGCCGCAGTTGAGTGCATTAAGCATTCGGGAGATTCCTGCTCAGTTATTATTGCGCCGCCCAGATGTTCGCTCCGCCGCTTGGCAAGCCGCCGCGCAATCGGCGCAGGTGGGTATCGCCCAGGCCGACTTGTACCCCTCGCTTTCACTGTTTGGCACCATCGGTTGGTCGGGTGACAGTCTAGAGGCGACCAACGATGTTGTCAGTTTGGCGGCTGGGCCTTCGCTAAGCTGGAATATATTTAATTACGGTCGTTTAAAAAATAATGTGCGCGCGCAAGATGCGCGCTTGCAGCAGGCACTGGAGGGCTACCGCGCACGCGTGCTTAACGCCGCCCGGGAAATCGACGATGCCGCCAGCCGGGTGGCACAAACCCAAGCGAGCCAAAAAATATTAGACGACTCGTTGGTCGCGGCCGAGCGTTCGCTCGCCATCGCCACGCGCCGCTACCAAGAAGGCTATTCAGATTTCCAGCGGGTGCTGGATGCTCAAGCGCGCACCTTTCGCCAATCAGATAGCACCATTACCAACCACGGCGATCACATAGCCGCCATAATTAGTTTGTATCGAGCGCTAGGCGGTGGCTGGCAGCAAGCCACTATTACAACCTTAGTGCCCGAGCCTACCCGCGAGCTTATGGCCCAGCGCACCGATTGGGGTGATTTGTTAGAGGCTCCCCTTAACAATCCGCCGGCTGTCGGCTCGCCCGTCGCCACATCACAAAAGCAAGGAGCATCACCATGACCGAGCCGGATAACTCGAGCTCTGTAGCAGCGGCGCCCGCCACCAGCGGCAAAGCGGTATCCCGTGGTGGCGCCATTGTTTTAGCGGTTATTGTTATTACGCTAGTGTGGCACCTACTGGCTGACCGCTTTACTCCCTACACCTCGCAAGCGCGGGTGCAGGGGTATGTGGTGGGGGTTGCCCCTAAGGTGGCGGGCGTATTGACCGACGTTTGGGTGAGCAACAACGAGCGTGTCAACGCAGGGCAAAAACTGTTTGCAATAGATCAGTCGCAGTACAATATTGCGTTGCAACAAGCGCAGTCGAATTTAAACAATACCCAAAAACAGGTGGACGCAGGCGATGCCGGCGTTGAAAAAGCTCGCGCCAGTTTGCGCGCCGCTAAGGCCGGGAAGCTAAAAGCCGAGCAAGATTACACTCGCCTTAAGCGTTTGCGTGAAGATGACCCAGGGACGATCTCGGAGCGCCGACTGGAAATGTCTGCCGCCAGTCTTGCGCAGGCAAGAGCGCAAGTAGCCGTGGCTAACGCTGATATCGCCCGAGCGATTGAGCAAAAAGGGGGCGACTCGGCCGCCGAAAATACTTTGTTAAAGACTGCGCAATCGGCGGTCGATAAAGCGACGCTCGATCTAAATAACACGACCGTTGTCGCGCAATCGGCGGGGGTGGTGACCGATATGCGCGCCGAGGTTGGTCAGTTTGCCGGTACCGGTAGCCCAGTAATGACGTTAGTTGCCATTGAGAAAGTGTGGATTAACGCTGATTTTACCGAGAATAATCTAGGACACCTACGGCCGGGGACCCCCGTCGAGATATTGTTAGATGCACTGCCCGGACGCGTGCTTAAGGGTAAAATTAAAAGTATCGGTGTGGGTATTAGCGCGAGCCAGCCCGCGCAGCCAGGCGCGTTACCCAGTGTGCAAAACAATCGCGATTGGTTGCGTCAATCCCAGCGGTTTCCGGTGCAAGTAGAGTTCAGTGACCCGTTGCCAGCTGATGCCATGCGCCAGTTACGCATCGGGGCACAAGCGTCGGTTATCGCCTATACCGAAGGTCACGGGGTATTGGGCTTGTTAGGAAAAATGTATATCCGTCTGCTTAGTCTTTTAACCTACGCGTATTAACCTGGTCGTGACAACGGAGTGGATTTGTCGATGCTCTTAACCAAGCGCTTGCCGCTGGCGGCAAGGCGCAGTTACCGTTTGGCACTGACCACCAGTTTGGTATTGGCAGTGGCGTACGGTGTTGGTCTAGGGTTACCTTTTATCGCCCCGTTGTTTGTGGTGATCTTGTCGGCAAAGCCTTCACCGCCGCCAGGGCCCAAACAATTGATCTTGCTGATACTTGCCGTTGTGGTGAGTTTGAGTCTGGGCCTTTTGTTAGGGCCGCTGTTACAAGCGGCCCCCATACCCGCATTGCTGATCATTGCCTGTGGTTTATTTTTCAGTAATCGCTTGGCCATGCAGCCGGGCAAAGCGGCGGTGGGTACCTTGTTGGCGTTGGGTTTTACGGTTATCCCTGTGGCCAGCAGTGTGAGTCCAGCGTTAGCCTCAACGCTGATTGCCACGCTAGTTATCGGCATTGCCGTTGCTGTTATCGGGCAGTGGTTAGTGTATCCGTTGTTTCCTGAAGATGAGCATTCGGCATTGGCGCCCACACCGGCGGCACCTACCGAGAATAGTTGGTTGGCGTGGCGCGCAACATGGATTGTATTGCCGGCGTTTTTGCTAACCCTGACAAACCCTGCTGGGTATTTACCGCTGACCATTAAAAGCATTTTGCTCGGCCGTGAAGCTTCACAAGTAAGGCTGCGTGAGGCCAACCGTGAGCTTATTGGCTCTACCTTATTAGGTGGTGTTTGCGCCATAGTCGTGTGGTTTTTATTAAGTTTTGCGGTATCGCTGTGGTTTTATTTTGGTTGGATTTTACTCGCTTGCTTAGTGTTAAGCGGTGGCGCCTACGGGGTGATGCGTACACGCCTAAAACCGTCATTTTGGGTGGGTACCATCACGACGATGATCATCCTGCTGGGTTCGGCGGTGCAAGACAGCGCCAATGGCAAAGACGTGTATCAGGCATTTTTGGTACGAATGGCTTTGTTTTTAGCCGTGGCGGTTTACGCCGCACTGGCCATGGCGGCGCTCGAGCACTGGCGGTTGCGGCGCCAGAATAAGGCATACATTAACCTAAGTCCGAAGGGGTAAGTCAATGTTAATCAACTTTATAGTGGGTCTTTCGATGATGGTGTTTTGCCTGTTCTTACAGGGCATGTTGGTGTTGGCAGCGCTGCGTTATTTTGTTAAACGCGAGCATCAAGTTCACTCGGCCTTTCTTGCGTCTATGCGGGTCACGGCCGGGATGATGTTTATTCTGATTTTAGGTAACGTGGCTCAGGTCATCGCGTGGGGCAGTTTATTTTATGGCCTTGGTGAGTTTAATGATTTCTCCCAGGCGGTTTATCATTCGGCCGTTAATTTTGCCACCTTGGGTTATGGCGATATCGTGATGTCCCCCAAACACGAACTGCTGGGGCCACTAGAGGCCCTGAACGGCGCTTTGATGATTGGGGTATCGACAGCGGCGCTGTCGCGGGCGTTCTCTGAGGTATTAAAAGACCATATGCCCGCACAGCGCTAAAAGGTAAGGCGAGTACCACGCACTTAAGGCAGTGCAATCTGGCAGTTTTCACCGGTTAGGTTGCCTGTTTCAGTGGCTATGTCTAAGTCTTGATGCAATGTTTGAAATTTATGCCGGTACTCGGCTTTAAATTGTTTGCGAAATTTACCCCAAATAAAACGTCGTACCTCGATATCCTCTTCTAAAATCAAACCAGGTACCGCTACCGGCTGGCGCGTCTCCTCATCGATGGCTACCATGGTGAAGTAGGAGGTGTTGGTGTGCTTATTAACACCAAGTTTAAAGTCCTCTGAGTACACCTTAATGCCCACCTCCATAGATGAGCGCCCCACGTAATTGACCGATGCCATTAACGTCACCAGCTCGCCCACCTCGACAGAGTTAACAAAGTTAACCGAATCCACCGAGGCGGTGACACAATAGTTGCGCGAGTGGCTGGCGGCGGCGGTGTAAGCAATTTTGTCCATAAGCGATAAAATAATTCCGCCGTGCACTTTACCGCCAAAGTTGGAGTAAGACGGAATCATTAGCTCTTTCAGAATAATTTGTGAGGATTTAACAGTGCGAAACTCAGTCATGGGCGTGGTCTTATCGGTTGGGGGCATTGTTGGGCTTGATGGCAGCCATTATGTGCCATAAATACTACCGCTTAACGAGCACTAAACCAAGCGAGAACGGGTGCCTTAAAACGGGCAGGGGCAGCGTGCGTTAATGCGCTCGCCGGTTAGTGGATGGTTAAACGCCAGTGTGGTGGCGTGCAGCATAAGCCGGCGCGTTAAATGAAACGCCGTATCGTTGGCGTATAAGTCGCAGCCCAATATTGGGTGACCAAGCTCGCGGCTGTGAATCCGCAGCTGGTGAGTGCGCCCGGTTATCGGGGTGTATAACACTCGGCTGATGGGCGTCTGGCTCGGTGCGATAAACTCATGGCGCAATAGCTCGTACTTGCTATGAGCCGCCTTGCCGGTAGCCGTGCAAATTTTTTGCAGCGGAAACTCGCCTTTGGCAATGGGTGCGCTAATGTTACCGCTGTCCGGTGTTATATGCCCCTGCAGTAGGGCGGTATAAGTCTTACTAACGCTTTGGGCTTGAAACTGTTTGCTCAGCAAGCTGTTTACGTTTTTATTTAGCGCCACCAACATAATACCCGAGGTACCTAAATCCAGCCGATGTAACAATCGCGCATCGGCAAACTCCTGCACGAGCCTAAAGTGCACCGAATCTTTGTTGGCAGGGTGTTTGCCCGATAAGCTCAGTAGGCCCGAAGGTTTATTGATCAGTAAAATCGATTCATCCCGATACAGAATCTCAATGGACTCTGTACACAAAGGCGCGATAAACGGATCGGCTTGCGGTTGCATGGGGTGTTATAAGCTCAATCAGTGGGTTTTTTAAAGGCGGTAATCGGGTAACAGGTTTGTGCCAAAATGCCGCGCGGTAAGCGTCGTGTAGTGCCGTACTGCGCGGGCCAATGTTGATCCGGCATATGGTAAGTACCAAATAACCGGTCAAACAATACGGTGTGCGCTGAGTAATTGGTATCGATCGCGGGCTTTTCTGAGCTGTGGTGCCAGTGGTGAAATTGCGGTGTTACCAAAACATATTTTAGTGGCCCAAACGGCAAACGTGTATTGCTGTGAATCAATACCGCTTGCAACGCGGCAAACGCGACGTAAATATTCAGTGCCTGCTCGCTGGCGCCAAGCAAATACAGGGGAATCATCACCATGGCCCGCTCGGAAAAAACTTGAATAAAATGTCCGCGAGACCCCGCCAGCCAGTCCATATGCTCCACCGAGTGGTGTACGGCATGCACCGGCCAAAGGGCTTTTATCTCGTGATAGGCGCGGTGCTCCCAGTAAAGCACAAAATCTGCACTTAAAATGATAATAATCACTTGCACCAGGATGGGAATGGATTGCACGGTGGCTTGAAAGTCTGCGCTAATAGCCCAGTGGAAGTGGCTGGCGTGATAGTTGGCAAAAATTAAAATCGCCGAGATCGCTAGGTGGTTAAAGCAAAAGTAAAATAAATCGACGCTCCACTCGGGGCGAAGCAGAGGCTGATTTTGGTATTTCGGCAGTAATTTTTCTAGCGAAACAAAAATGGCCACCGAGCCAAGAAACGCCAAAATCAGCCAGTCTACCCCCAGTGATAGCGGAACCGGCTCTACCGCGCCAACGGGTATTTGATGGCCACCGAGCACAAAGGCAATCGCTGTTAAGGCAATGCCACCGCTTCCCAAATGTCGATAAGCCCCACGGTTTAACACGAAGGTTAAAACACCAAACCCCAGTGAAAAGTACATGCCGTATTTAAGTACGTGCTGCAATTGCTTGGCGTCGTAAAGTTGCCGCAACTCGAGTGTTGTTAGGTAGGCCGGGTACAGGTAGGCCAGCACGGCCAGCAGGCTCAAAAGGCCCAGGGCGACGGAGCACAACCCACTTATTCTTCCTTCGCCTAAACGCAGCTCGCGCTCGGCATCTCTGGTGACGTGTCGTGTTTGGTATTGGTATGGGTTGCTCATCGATCCGTGATCTCGTGCTATGACTGGTTGCTTGGTCGCTAATGTACGGGCGCTTTTAGGGAGGCGCAAGCGGCTATTGGTGGGCATTTTACGCAATAATCCGCAAATTTTGAAAGGCTTTGGTTTAGCGCGGCTGGGATAACCGTGTCGCTACTGACAATCCAGTCAGATCTGGGTTTATGGTCTATTTGGGGCCGTGTGAAGTGGGCAGTCTTGCTCGCTGAGCGTTGGTTGGGCTTTTTTGTCTCTGGCAGCATGACGCCGTTGGGCCGGTGATAACCGAGGCTGCGCCTCGCTGTATCAGTCACGTCCGTGTGACACGGCCCGCCAGGGCACGGGTGGCGCTAATGCGCTGGGGGCTGGATTACCCGCGCGGCGGTTTGCTCTGTTACAATGTAGCCCTTTAGTGGAGCCCGAGCAGTCTTGCTCGTTCGCGCTCGTAGTCGAAGTCTTGTCCCGCCTGTTCTGCCTCGTGGCGCTGCTCATCGAGCCGCTGGAAGCGTTCGATTTCTTCATCTGGCATAAAATGCAGGCAATCGCCGCCAAAATGCCAGAGTAAGTCTCGGGGCAGCAGCGGGGTTAGGTGCGGGTAGGTGGCGATGCTTTGGCACATCAGCGCTTGGCCCTCTTCGGCGTAATCAACACCTTGGGTTTGCGGTAAAGCCTCTAGGCGGTGCAAAAACGCTAGGTGCTGCTCGTCGCAATCGTCGTTAATAAACGGTGGTTGCTGCTGCACCGTTAGGGTGAACTGGGTAACCAACTTGCGGATAAAAGCTAGGTACTGCGCTTCGGCGCTCGCTTGGCTCATGGTGAACTCCTCAATACATTGATCCGATGGCTCTAAGCGGCCTCGGACGATAAAAGTAGGCAATTATGACAGCTGCTCTTTCAATTAAAAATCTACGCAAAGTATACGGCAATCAATTTGAGGCGCTTAAAGGCATCTCACTTGAGGTCCAGGCCGGCGATTTCTTTGCGGTACTTGGCCCCAATGGCGCCGGTAAGTCGACTACGATCGGTATTATTAGCTCGCTGGTGCGCAAAAGTGACGGCGAGGTGAGGGTATTTGGTCACAATATCGACACGCATTTTTCCGAGGCCAAGCAAGAGCTGGGCATCGTGCCGCAAGAGTTTAACTTTAGCCAGTTTGAAAAAGTGCGTGATATCGTTTTACAGCAGGCTGGTTATTACGGGCTGCCCCGCGCCAAGGCGGAGGTGCAGGCCGATAAATACCTTAAAAAATTAGGCTTGTGGGACAAGCGCAACACGCCGGCGCGAACACTCTCCGGTGGTATGAAACGCCGCTTGATGATCGCGCGTGCACTGGTGCATGAGCCCCGCGTGCTGATTTTGGACGAGCCGACCGCCGGGGTGGATATCGAGCTGCGCCGCTCTATGTGGGAATTTTTGCGCGAGATAAACGCCCAGGGCACTACCATTATTTTGACTACTCACTATTTGGAGGAGGCCGAGAGCTTGTGCCGCAATGTGGCGATTATTGATCGTGGCGTTATTGTGCAAAACACTAGCATGCGAGCGCTGCTGCAGCGCTTGAATAAAGAGGTGTTTGTGTTTGATTGTTCGAACTCGCTAACAGCCGCGCCCGTTATTGAGGGGCATGCGGTCGAGCTTGTGGACGAGCACAGTTTTGAGGTGGAGGTCGAGAAAGGGCAATCGCTTAATCAGCTGTTTGAACAGCTTAGTGCACAAAGTGTGCAGGTGGTTAGCATGCGCAATAAAGCGAATCGACTGGAAGAGTTGTTTGTGTCCTTGATTAATGGGCAGCTGGACGAGAAAGGGGCAGAGTAATGCAGTTGGCACAACAGTGGGTGGCGCTGTCCACCATCGTCCGTAAAGAGGTAAAGCGTTTCTCACGTATTTGGGTGCAAACGTTGTTGCCACCGGTTATTACCATGTCATTGTATTTTGTGATTTTTGGTAAGTTGATTGGCAGCCGCGTGGGCACCATGGATGGTATCCCCTATATGCAGTTTGTGGTGCCGGGGTTGATAATGATGGCGGTGCTGACTAACTCGTATTCGAATGTCACATCATCATTTTTTAGTGCAAAATTTCAGCGCTCGATTGAAGAAATTTTGGTGAGCCCGACGCCTAACGTTATTATTTTGCTGGGGTATTGTCTCGGTGGTATGGCGCGCGGGTTAAGTGTCGGGTTACTGGTGACGGTTGTGTCGCTATTGTTTACCGATATTCACGTACACAGTTGGCCACTCACGATTACTATCGTGATCTTAACCTCGCTGTTTTTCTCGCTCGCGGGCTTTATTAACGCGGTGTACGCCAACACCTTTGATGATATATCCATTGTGCCCACCTTTGTTTTAACGCCGCTAACTTATTTGGGCGGCGTATTTTACTCGGTCAGTGTCTTATCCGAGTTTTGGCAATGGGTGTCGCAGTTAAACCCGATTTTGCACATGGTCGGTGCGTTTCGCTACGGGTTGTTGGGCACCGGCGGTGAGCATATCGGCTATGCATTTGCCGGCTTGTTGCTGTTTACCGCGGTGTTATTTGCGGTGAGTTTGTATTTATTGAAAAACGGCTCGCGCCTGCGCGCCTAACCCGGAGGAGCTGACCATGAATCGTACAGTGGATGAGAGCCCGCTAGGAAAAACATCGGCTTATATTAGCGAGTATGACGCCGGCTTGCTGTACCCCATCGCCCGGGCAGAGTCCCGTCGGGCCCTGGGCATTAGCGCTGGCGCCCTGCCGTTTTATGGTGTAGATGTGTGGACGGGCTATGAGCTGTCCTGGCTTAATGATAAAGGCCTGCCGCAAGTGGCGTTGATTGAGTTTACCTTGCCGTGTGATAGCCCTAATATCGTTGAGTCTAAATCTATTAAGTTGTATCTAAACTCGTTCAATCAAACCCGTGTGACTTCAGTCGCCGCGATTCAGGCATTACTTACCAACGATTTAAGCGCGGCAGCTGGGGCTGCAGTTGATGTCGCGGTTGCGCCACTCTCTGGTGTTGAGGTCGCTTTGCAGGCGAGCTTCTCGGCGGCGCCTTTTGCCGCTGAAAGCCTCGACGGACAAGATATCGAGGTCGATTGTTATCATCCTAAGCCTGAGTACTTAACGGTAAAAGACGAGCGTGTGGTTGCGCGTGCGTGGCACAGTGATTTGCTGAAAACCAACTGCCCGGTTACCGGTCAGCCAGATTGGGCGAGCGTGTTTATTGCTTATGAGGGTGCCGAGATAGACCCTGCCGGGTTGTTGCGCTATATCGTGTCGTTTCGCGAGCATCAGGATTTTCACGAGCACTGTGTAGAGCGCATGTTTTGTGATCTGACAGAGCGTTGCGCGCCGCAAAAACTGGAGGTCTACGCACGCTACACCCGTCGTGGCGGTTTGGATATTAACCCGTATCGCGCCAGTGTGTCGGGCCGTGTACCTAACCCGGTGCGGCTTGTGCGCCAGTAAATAGTAAGCTTAGGGTTTACACAATAACTTTATCTTTGAGTTTTTCGGCGGCTTTTTTGAGGGCCGTTAATACTTGCTCTTTGTCGTAATTGCGCACTTTATCTAGGTCGAGGTACATCGAGAAGCCCTCGGCCCGATCCTCAAAGTAGGTTTGATTGCGGCCGAGATCTTTGCGCAGCCCTGCCACTTGGTACACTTTAACCGGTGCGCTAAAGCCTTTTACCGTAATCTCGCCTTTGTCCCGGCACAATACGGAGTCTTTTACCAGAGACCAAGTCTCATGAGAGATCAAAACCTCATCGGGCTCGGCCGCCGATTCTAGACGGCTGGCGAGGTTAACGTGAGTGCCGAGTACGGTGTAATCGAGATGGCTTGAGGTACCAAAGGTACCTACCGTGCAATAGCCGGTATTAATGCCCATGCGGATTTGCAGCGGTTTTTTAATGCCCTGGTTGTGCCACTCTTGCTGTAAGGATTTCATGCGTTTTTTCATGGCAATGGCCATGCTTACGCAGCGCAGGCAATCGTCTTTTACGCCTTTGCTGCCACTGTCACCGTACAGCACCATTACCGCATCACCCATAAATTTATCGATGGTGCCGCCAAAGTGGGTCACGATTTTGGTCATTTCGGTGAGGTATTGGTTGAGCAACTCGGTCAGCGCCTCGGCTTCCATCTCCTCTGATAACTGACTGAAGTTTTTGATGTCAGAAAAGAATATTGTTATTTTTTTGCGCTCGGCTTGCAGCGTTTCGTCACGGCCTTGGTTAACGGCTTGCCATACGGCAGGTGCCAAATAGCGCGACAATTTGTAGGCTCGAATTTTGTGCCACTTTTGCTCGTTAAGCAGTTTTGCATTGCTGAGTTTTAATTTATGGAAACGCTGATGCATGTAGAGCGCATAGGCCAAAAAATAGGTAATAATACCGATAAGGCTAACGGCGCTGATCTCAATATTGCTGTGAAAGATCCATTGTGGCCGGTGGATAAGCATGCTGGCCACAATGCCTGTGGCCAGCGCCGCATTGTCTTCTAACCAGCGGCGTAAGCCGCCGGTAAGCAACGCGTTAAACTGAATCATTGCCAAGAATAAAATACAGGGCAGTAGCGAAAAGTTAATTAAATTTAGTACGACGCCAATCAGGGCGGCATCGGCGTACGACAAAATACGGCTGGCCTTGGGTAGGGCCTCAGCGGGCAGCTGCTTGGTATAGGTAAAACTGGCGTAGGCGTAAATCAGCATATAGATAATAGCGCCGACATATACCCAATTAACATTATTCCAGTCCATCATCGCGGCCAGCGTACCGCCGGCAGCAAAACAGATGAGAGTACGGAAGTAATACTGTTGCAGTATCGATTCTGAGTGTTCAGCGTCGGGTAGTGCAGCTTTTGTCATTGTGATTAGTGCCTAGCTAACATGCTTATAGGAGCGACGGCCAACATCTTATACGCGATAGCTTAGCTGCGTCTATGGCCCCAACCGGTTGGCGCATTTTTATAATTGTAGACTATGGCGTGAAGGTGCGCAGAATATTGGCCTGTAGGAAAACTGTGTTGATTTGTGCGACGGGACAAAAATCTATTGGTGCGCAAGGCCGTGGTACAATGCCGCCATATTCAGTACACGGTGGGATGGTTATGGATGCTATTACGGCCCTGACACAGCGCGTCTCGGTTGCCAAGCTGGGCGAGCCGGCGCCCTCTAAAGAGCAGCTCGATACTTTGTTTAAATGCGCTTCGCGAGCTGCCGATCATGGTTTATTGCGACCGTGGCGTTTTTTGACGATAGCGGGCACCGGGCGCGAGGCCTTGGGTGAGCTATTTTGTCGCTCAGCGCTGCGTGATGACCCGGAGTTAAGCGAAACACTGCAAGACAAGCTGCGCAACATGCCCCTGCGCGCACCCATGTTGTTGCTGGTTATCGCGCGCCTGCAGGAGCACCCCAAGGTGCCAGAGCTAGAGCAGTTGCTCTGCGCCGGCGCCGCTGCACAAAACATCGTCAACGCCGCTTACGCGCAAGGGCTGGGTGTTATTTGGCGCACTGGTGATATGGCCTATAACCGGCATGTGTTGGAGGGGCTTAACGTCGCGGAAAACGAACGCTTAGTGGGCTATTTATACCTAGGCACGCCGGCAAAAAAACTGCCGGGGGCAAAAGAAATAGATTTATCCGATCGCTGCCAGAGCTGGCCATAACGCTTTGTCGCGCTTCCTTTAGGGCAGCTTACCGTTGCGTTTATCGCGCTAGTTGTGTAGGATTCGCGCCTCGCAAAAGCGCATACAAAGCGTGTGCAGAGCGACCAGTTTATATGGTGAGGTGGCCGAGTGGCTGAAGGCGCACGCCTGGAAAGCGTGTAACGGGCAACCGTTCGAGGGTTCGAATCCCTCCCTCACCGCCATACAAAAGGCTCAGCCGTAAGGCTAGGCTTTTTATGCGGTGCGGGAGGGTGAGAGCCCTCGCCGGGTTCGACAAAACGCCAGGAGCGTTTTGAACCGACCGAAGGGAGCCCGTAGGGCAAAACACAGGAGGTGTTTTGGTTAATCCCTCCCTCACTGCCATACAAAAGGCTCAGCCGTAAGGCTGACCTGTTAACGAGCAATAGTTGGTTTTGTTGCCGGAACTGTTGAGAAATTAATCAGGTTGACCGAGCAATAATCAACAAAAGATTAAATCGTAAAAAACACAAAAAATACAGCGCATATAGCTTGACGACTCGATACTGAATCACTACTATACGCGCCTCTTAACAACGCACTCGTAGCTCAGCTGGATAGAGTACTCGGCTACGAACCGAGCGGTCGGAGGTTCGAATCCTCCCGAGTGCGCCATATTGAAGTCTGATTCAGTCCTGAATCGTCCAAAAGCCCGCAGCAATGCGGGCTTTTTCGTTTATACTATATCCCTTAAAGTCCAACCAAGTACCCCCTTATCCAGAGTGTCCTGGGGGTATTTCTGGGGGTATGTCATATCACCTCCGGATTCTTGTACCCCCAAACGGGGTGGAGGCGATACTGTATGGCACTGACGGACAAAAAGATCAAAGCGGCGGCGCCACAATCCAAAGCCTACAAGCTCTCAGATGCGGGCGGTTTATATCTGGATATTCGCCCGAACGGTTCAAAGTACTGGCGACTCAAATACCGCTTTTCGGGAAAGGAGAAGCTCTTGGCATTGGGCGTGTACCCGAAAGTCACACTCAAGGACGCCCGTGAGAAAGCCCAGGACGCCAAGTCGATCCTTGCTGCGGGAAGCGACCCCATCGAGCAGAGAAAGGCCGCCAAAACGCACCAGAGAGCCAATCTGGATGCCACCTTCGAATCGCTGGCTTGGGCGTGGTTTGAGGTGGCTCGGCTCGATTGGTCTGAATCTCACACAGAGCGCACACAAAACCTGTTGAAGAATCACCTCTTCCCGTGGCTGGCGCAGCGCCCGGTTGGCGATATAACTCCGCCGGAGTTATTGCAGGTACTCTACCGCGCCCAGGATCGGGGGTTGCTAGAAACTGCCAAGCGCGCCAAACAAACCGCCAGCCAAGTATTCCGTTACGCGATTCGCCACGGCAAATTGCTCAGCGATCCAAGCCGGGACCTCGCCGGTGCGCTTAGGGCACCTAAAGCCAAGCACTTTGCCTCGATTACAGACCCGAAAGGTGTCCGTCAGCTGTTACAGGCTATTGATGTCTATCAAGGCACTCCGGCGGTTAAGGCCGCTTTGCAGCTCTCGGCTTTGCTATTTCAGCGTCCAGGCGAGATGCGGCAAATGAAATGGGAACAGGTCGACTGGGAAGCCAGTGAGTGGCGCTATACAGTCACCAAAACCAATGTGGAGCATATTGTTCCACTCCCTGCCCAGGCAGTCGACATCCTCCGGTCGCTGGAGCCCTATACCCAGCGCAGCCCTTATGTTTTCCCGTCAGCCAGAACCGCAGCCAGGCCAATGTCTGAGAATGCTGTGCGGGTGGCTCTCAGAAGCATGGGGTACACCAATGACCAAATGACTGCCCATGGATTCCGGGCTATGGCCAGGACTTTGCTGGATGAGGCGCTGGGGTTTCCGCCGGAGTGGATAGAGCACCAGCTAGCCCATGCGGTAAAGGATCCTTTGGGCCGTGCATACAACCGAACCAAACATTTGCCGCAGAGAAAGGAGATGATGCAAAAGTGGGCTGGCTATCTGGATGAATTGAGGGAGTGCTCATGAAAAATCCCATCTATGCTAGTTTCACGAACTTTGACATCGAACAATCCTTCTCATCAGACGGTATCGGTTTTCGATCCAGAAAGTTGGTGAATCGGGATGGAATTTTTCTTGCCAATAGTGAAAACGCTTGGCTTATTGGTATGACCGCCTACTCGGCCAACGAAATTCCCTCAGAAATAAAGGAGACATGCGATTCAGGTTTGAATTCTTCGGCTGTTCACGACGTGACTCTTTCTGTTGCTTTGGGTTATATCGAGGAGCTGATTACTATCACAGGTATAATTGCAGAGCTGCTTCAAAAGAAATCGTCAACTGAAGGTATTGAGGATATTAGAGGTAACATTCTTGATTATGACCAAGTAAGGGACTTAGTGGGGGTGGAAAAGGTGCTTTTTGCTGAGTCGCTAATTATTCGACGAGGAATGCTCGATGAAGCCTATCTTCCAAAGTTTATCCGGACATACAGCCTTTTTTGGTCAATCAACTCATATATTGAAATGCGAATGACAGATGAAATATTGGCAAGGAATCATTTAGAAAACGCTGATTTTTTACGGATGTCTATTAACAGGTTGGCTGCTTTTGAAAAGCATGCAAAAAAATCTGCAAAAAATGCTGCAAAAGCCAGACATAAAGAGAATGCTGCTATAAAAGCAGACTTTCTGGCTTGGTATGAGGCGAATCACACAACCTTTTCAAGCTATCAAAGTGCCGCCAAGGCTGGAACAAAAATAGTCAACATGACCCAGAGGACGCTTGCTGATTGGATCAGCAAATACGAAAAATCTCGAACACAGGAATAGAAACGTACAGTCTGCGCGTAGACTGTACACTACGCTAGCAAGAGGAATTCCGCTCCTCCTGTTTTTGTTGATAATGGGTATCTCTTATCAAGTGTGAGGAGATACCAAAATGTCTAATGCAACAAACGCATTTCCATCGATCAGCTTTTATCGCCTTCCCCAAGTGCTCGAAATTATCCCTGTAGGCAAGTCCACGTGGTGGGCTGGAGTCAAATCCGGCAGGTTTCCAAAGCCAGTTAAACTTGGTCCGCGTACAACGGCATGGAAAGCAACGGATATTGCTGCTCTAGCCCAGAGCTTTTCATATCACAACGAAAACTGAACGGCTTTTCCACAATGGTAGCCTTTCAGTCCGTTCTGCAGCGAGCAGACCATGTAGAGATTAGGGATGGAAAGTTATCTATCACACCACGAAATGGGGCCATAGTGCCGCCGGATTGGTTCAAAAAACATGTTGATAGCCTTGTGCTGCAAATAGCCAATAGGCTCAACTTGGAGCCAATGAAGTATGTGGATTACTCCACTGGCATTTATGGCAAACGATTCTCGGGGTTGACGTTGCAGTTCGAGTTGCTGGAGGGCATTGAACAACGCTATGTTATTTTTAACGTCGAGCTAAATCGCCAGCGGAAGGGACCAAATGGAACAGGGGGAGAGAGGTATCCGGGCAAGCAATTTGCGGTTGGAAGAAGAAGCCTGTTTTATCGGTTCTGGAGTCATACCAAACTGAAACATCCCCAAAGCGTAACTGTTTACCACGATTATATGGGGAATCTGAAAAAGCTGTATTTTGTTGCCGAAAATCGTAGTGATGGCCGACTCGAGGCTGGTACTCTGCGCCCGCTCAATGCTTCATTTAATACGATTCTGCGAGCGTTTTACCCAGATAACATACGGACATTACCCGAATTACACCCGGATAAGTCCCAGATAAGCAATCCGGACAAGAGTTTCCCGCAAGCCCAGGTGTCACAAGGCGCAGAGCCACAATCAACTACGTGTAAATATAACTACGAAACAAGTAATCAAGGAAGCGCGGGTACAAGGGGAATGAATACATCCCCTATTGCTACCCATTGCCCTCAGAATCAACAGGTGGAGGAATGGCTAGAAAATTATGAAGGTTAGTGTTGACGACATGTCTGTTGGCATTCAGAGATGTAATCGCAAAAAAACATTTTTCCCTAATGATTTCGATAGTGCGGAGGATGCTATGAGCAGAGGACATACTTTGAATGGACGCAACAGTATTGATATTCGCTATCTGAGACGTGAAGGCTTATTGCGACCGGGGGCTGTTGGCACACTACGCTGGAGTATTGGTGGTCGAGAGTGTGGCTCAGTTAGCTACAAAATAGATGACAAACAGATATTGGTATCTTATCGGTATAACCATCCTGATAAAGGTTGGGTGGCTAGAATCCTTCCTATTATGTTTGAGGCCACTTCCTGTCACTATGGAGGCGAAAGGCTGTGGTTTAGCTGCCCAAGCTGTAACCGTCGAGTGGGTATTCTGTTTGATTACGGCTCCCTGTTTATATGTAGGCATTGTTGTCGACTTCCTTATGTCACACAAAACGAAAATCAGGCATATCGGCTAATACGAAAAAAGCACAAATTAGGGCAACGGATATTCGCCGATTATCATCGAGGAAGTGGCTCTATTAAAACCAAAGGCATGCACTGGAAAACTTTTGAGCGCCTACATCGACAATATCAGAATTTGGAACAGTGTTGGCTGCAGAGCTTAGATGACTTTCTACAAAAGCATAAGTGGCTTGATTAAACGTTTATCTAAACCGGACAAATCAGGACATTTTGGAGCAATAGAATCAGTAATGATGGTTGAGATTTCGGGAGCAGTATTATTGAGTCCGTATGAGTTGTTGATTTTCAATACCGATAATGTATCAAAGGGGGCCATGATAATACTTTATGACGCTTCCCTCAGGAACTACTTCTGGCGTTGGTAGGCGGGGGTTCTTTCCTGTACGCGACTACTCTCTAAGGCGATCCGGGTTCGCTCTATGTGCCGGCCTCCGAGCGCTCTCCTTGCTCTGCCGCCAGGCTCGGTCAATATAAATATTCCAGCCCTCAATATGCTCATGGTCTACAAACGTCATGCCTGACCAATCTCTTTCGCTGACCAATATCTTGGCTAGATATGGTAGGCGCTGCTCTTTTTCGCAAGCGTCGGCGCAAAGGGTTTTCCATGCTGGGATTACCATCAGCTCAGTTTGCACGCCGTTATTGATTTCCCCGCCCACATGACTGGCATTGTAAGGCGGCTTTGGTGAATCACACCCGCAGCGCAACTCCATATTGGGAGCGCCTACCGCAAGCTGGCGCTTGAGCATTTCATACCAAAATACATAACCGCCCTCTTCAGCGCAGACTGATCTAACCTGGTAAGTATCAACAAGGGCAACCAATCTCTCGACAAGCACAGGTGGCATTTTTATATAGGGTTTTGGCGCATGTAAGTAGACCCTGCGTTCAATATGCCGTTCAAGTTGTTGGGGGTGCCGGTTTTCATTCATCAACCTGATAGCAGCCTGAATCAAAGGGTCGGGGTTTTGTAGTGTTCGGTTTTGTACGGATTTCAACCGAGTAAATAAGCCATTCAGGTATTCCATCCAAAAAGAAGAATAATCGCGAGAAAGCTGCCACGACCCGTGCAGGTTGGTATCAGGGCTGGGCTCCAGTGGATACATTCGCTCGAAACTTGAAAAAACGATTCTTTTTATTGGCTTTTTATCGGCTATCCCTAATTCCCAGCGACGACTCCCGAAACGATCCAATCTACTCTGCAGCTCTTGCTGAAGCGCAGTATCTGCAGGGTCAAATTCAAGGTAGACATACGCCAACAGCTCGCCGGGCCGGGTAATGGACAACAACTCATACACACGCATTCCCAAGGACACATCGTTTACTAGTCGCGCAAGCGCATCAGCCTGAACTTCAATTTTCCAAGGCATTAGCGCACTGC
This sequence comes from uncultured Gilvimarinus sp., assembly GCF_963972205.1. Lineage (NCBI taxonomy): Bacteria > Pseudomonadati > Pseudomonadota > Gammaproteobacteria > Cellvibrionales > Cellvibrionaceae > Gilvimarinus > uncultured Gilvimarinus sp. The sequence continues at coordinate 563,618 of NZ_CAXAUC010000002.1, forward strand.
CCGAGGTATGGCTGAAAGTAGATACCCAATGCCGCCGGGCAAATACCTCATAGTCCTCTCTTTCTAACAGCTTGTTCTCGTTCATGCTTGGCCCTGCAGTTGGTCTGTATTAATTTCAGGGCTCGAAGTTGCGTCACCCATCTCCAATAGATCAATTGCCTTTTCAAGCGCAAGTAGCCCTCTCAGGGCAGTCATAGGCAAACCGATATGAGGCGGCGTTATAGCGTGATCCTGCGGGTTAATACGCACAATCGGAAGCTCCAGGCTTGCGGCATAGCGGCGCACACTGGGGATGGTAATACCTGCCCCTAGCTCAATCACTACCGGATTGCTTACACCAGTCAACCAGCTTTCAAACGCTTCGTACTTCTTCTCGGTCCGATCGTTAATACAACCCCAGTCGTTAAACATCAACACATTGGGCCGAGCCAATTCGCCACAATGCGGGCATAGCGGTGTGGCGAATTGATCAAGTGCGCCTTCCAGCGGCCATACAGCCTGCTGGCAGGGCACAACGCACTGCAAGTAGGAGAGCGAGCCATGGCACTCGTTAATGCGCTCCTCGGCGAAGCCAGCGCGCTGGAAGTGACTATCGACATTGCTGGTGTACACAAAGCACCCATGCGCTTTGCTTTCGCACCATCGCTTAAGGATGTTAAAGCCAGCATGGGGTTTGGTTTGACGGTAGAGACTGATGCGATGGCTGTAAAACTGCCATGCCAAGGCCGGGCTCTCCATAAAAGCAGATGGATTGGCAATATCCTCAAACCGGATGCCCTCGGATCGTAAGGCAGGGTAAGCCTTCCAAAAGCCGGCAGCACCACGGAAATCCGGCAGGCCTGAGTCAACACCCATCCCTGCACCAGCACAGATCACCAGGCTGTCTGCATCTACGATGCGCTGGGCCGCTAGGGTGATTAGCCGATCAGACATGGTCGGATGCCTCTACTGGTTGGCGTTTTATCCTACATCAGCTTCGGAAATCCACCAAGGCCATATCAGGATTTGGCTAAAACTTAAACGACAATTGCAAGTGGGCAGTAGGTTTTAGCAAATCAATACAATGAATATCCAATTTTGCGCTATGACTACCCAATAGCTGTAACGCATAAATTTCACTGAGACCTGCTTGACTGGGATAGGCGAGTGCTACCTGATGGATATGGTAGCGATTCGCGTAGGAGGAAAGCTGATACAAGTCTGCCTGGCTGACACCCAGTTTGGCATCTGGGCCATTCAGTAATTTCCATTTGGCATCAATAATCAGGTGGACCTTGCCATTACGGTCGATGAGGCTGATGTCTGGCCTTGTCTGGAATACCTTGCGGTCTACGTCTTCCCGATATGCCAGATAGCGCCTGGGGGCTTGCTCCCTCAAGGACAGTCCCGCTTTTCGAGCCAATGGGCGCAAGCTGGCCGCCAGCCAGCGCTCAAATAACAGGTTCATGTCAAATAGTATAGATAGCAGGCTATGCTCCCCCGCCGTTACATCCGGGTTTTCGGCATCAATAAACAATCTGCACCAAGCCAGAATATCGGCATAGCGTTGGTTGGTTCGATCGAGTGTTAGGCGATCCAATGACTGGCGGTCGATGCGCTGGTCACTTATGTCATTATGCTGCATTAGCAACTCAGTCACGGCCTTTTTACTGCGATCCGAACGGCATTTGGGGAGCAAAAGGCGCAGCGTGAACTTGACCGCTTGATTAAGTAAAATATCGTCGGTTAGTTCATTAAACTGGCAATAAAGTCGCTCTTGGTGATTGAGGTTTTGGCGCAATTGCTGGTTAATTAGCAGCTTGCCCTTGATCACACCCAGGTTCTCTTCCCGCTGTTGGTAGTCTCTAGGTTTGCCCATCAGTACTTGCTCGCGCACTAGTAGGCAGAATTCCTGAATAAAAATATCCAATAAGGTGTGCTTCTGGGTCTGGATTCCGGCACCGGCGCCTCGGTGAACTTTCATCAGGCCGGCTTTGCGCAGCATTTTTACCAGCACTTCTCGACAGGCCCCGGGATCAGACTCTTTGCCATGAATTTTGGGTAGAATCTCCAAGGTCAAGCCGCCAAGCTGAACGACGCCACAGAACTGTCGCCACCTGACACATTGATGCCCCCAGCGAAAAGCATCAGCGGGAACTCCATCGGCTGCATCGAGCAATTTAGCTTGAGCATGTGTTAGCGCAAATTCACCCGGCGCGCGTGTAGCACGAACGGGAATACGTTGATGTTCAATACAAGTGAGCACTTCCATGAGTTGACTTAATCCAGACTTTCGTAAATTTTTCGGATCGCTTCAGGAGTAATGCTCGCAGGTTCCGCTACGCGATAATCAATCAAATCCTCAAAATCGTCATGCTCAAAGCCCAGCACCTCAGCCCCGCTGATGATGGTGTGCTCAATAATTTGGGGTTCCACCGGCTCGTTGCCCTGATCCACATCGCGTAATACCAACTGAATCCGGTGCCAGTCGTTGTAAAAGTACTCCTGTAACAGGGGGATAAACTGATTCAGCATGACATCACGCAGGCTGCGGAAGTCATTGACTTTGCTCAGGTAGGCATGGCCCAGCATAAGATCCCGATTCAGCAAAAAGCGAATACGTTGGTTCATGGCAACTAGCAGGGCGCGAAGATCAATTAACCCACCTTCACCGTCTTCGATGTAGCCATCCCCGCGAGAGCCAGTGATTACTTTGGCGTTGGGCATCAGCTCTTCAAACAGAAAGCGCCGACGTAAAGCGGTGTCCAGCAGGGCAATCGAGCGGTCAGCGGTATTCATGGTGCCATAGATGTCCAGGTTTTTAGGCACACCAAAACGCTCGCGGGAGTAGGGCAGGGTCAGCTCCATACCGGCGGTCAATCGGCCGTCTGGGTCATAGACGGCACGTTTATCGGTTTCGATCAGGGTTATCAGCTCACCAAAAATTTTGGCAATATTGCCTCGGTTGATTTCGTCGATAAACAGCGCAAAACGGGTGTCAGGCGCAATCTGGGCATCTTGGCAAATCTGTCGAAACACTCCCGGCTCTACCCGGTACACCAATTGATCGGTTTCCGTGTCTTGCACCGGACGTATGCCCTCCACAAAATCCTCATAGCTGTAGGCCTGGTGAAAGGTGACAAAGGCATAGTGGAGCTGGTCGGCTTGAGAAGGCGCCCCAGCTTTTAGGGTTTTGGTTTGGGCAATCAGGTCTTCGCCATCCTCCTGCCAGTTGCCCACCAGCTGCCAGCGACTATCAGCGTCCTTGTCAAAGACCAGGGGTGCCACCCGGTTTTTGTACTTCACAGTGGTTGACGATTCTACCGTATGGGTTTGCAAGGTGGCCCATATCTGCGCCTTAAGGTGTTGGCGGCGACCGACCGATTTGGCTTTTTGGATGAAAAACGCATGGGATTCAATCTCTTTGACTTTGGCAGTGCCGCCCAAGTCATACAGGCACATAAATACCACGTCGAACCAGTTGATGCCCTTCAAATGCTCGGAAAGCCACTGTTCGTAAGAGATCGACGCCTGTTTCACCACATAGTGCTGTTTAAGCTTATTGAGTTTATAGGTTTTACCGGTGCCGGGCGGCCCATACAAAATTTTGTTGATGGGTTCGGCAATCAGTAGTGTCTTCTCCTTGGGTTTGGGCGTATCGGAGGGCGCAGCTAACTTGGCCCAGAGTTTGTCGAGTAGCGCGGCGCTGCGGGGTTTGATTTCAATGCCGGAACTCTGGGGCGACCAGTTTTGGTTGTCGATGGTAATCCGCCCCAAGTCCGTCATGCTGATTAGCGAATCTTTGAACACATCCCGAATTTCGGTGAATTCAATGTCCACCTTCATCATGGTTTTCCCCTCCGCGGCAGCTTCCGTGTCGTAATGCTCGGCTTCGTAGGGCTCGGATACGACGTTGCCACTGGCCATAATGCCTTTGGGTTCCTGCCCCAGGCGAATCAACCAGGCCCGGTCACCAGGGGATGCGTCCTGATTGGCACAGCGCCAACTGAGAATAACGGGTTTGCCAGCCTTGGTTTGCGCAATATGCGCGGGCAAGTCCTTCCACGCCCAATTGGCGGGGTTCCAGGAAAACAGCCAACTGAAGGAAGATTGCGCCTTCCACAGCTCCCGCAGTGGTGTCACGTAAAAGCACAAGTCTTTAGTGCCGAACACCTCTTCCTGTGCCTTGCGGATACTGAGCAGCAGTTGATCCATCTCTGCCGAGGTCAGTTTTTTCAAGGCTTTTTGGGGCTTGCCAGTAAATTTTAGCGCGATTTTCATACGGTCTCCGTTGCTGAAAATCCGCTCGGCAGAATCAGGGTGGAGCATGTAAAGCAGCATGTGCCGAAATTGTCGCCGCTCATTGTCAGGCACTTTGGTGAGGTACTCGCCCAGAGCCGTAAAATCAGAAAAAATGGCCTTGCGTTCTGCCAGCGGCATTGCCAGTGCCTGTTTGGCTGCCTCTACGCAATAAGCCAGCTCGCGCCAGCGGTTGGTATTAAAACTGGTACCACCACTGCCGACCCCGGCCAGGGTGTCATCGGACAGCAGAGGGTGGTCCTCGGGCAGTACTTCGCCTGACCAAGCCCATACCCGCAGCACCGATTCGCGTTTTTTGGCAGCCCCTATATTGCTGACGCACAAGAGCATTAACCATAGCATTTCTGCCGCCAGTTGCTTGACGGCCGGGCCGCAGGGCTCCAGCTGGGTTTCCAGCTTGTCAAAAAAATCGCCGGTGCCAGTATCCGGGTTGTTGGAGAAGTAAGTTTCCAAGTCTGTAACATGTTCCAGCGTCCACAGAGTCTTATCTGAAAAAACCGAATTTTGGTGATAGAGTGCTTTATCCAGCCAAATAGCGCCGGTATCAATAAGTGGCTTAGAATTACGTTCGTTGCAAAAACGAGACATCAGAGATTCCTTTATATTATTTAGCACCAATCATCCACAAACTCTTCCCGCATCTGGCTGAGCGGTGAGGGCAACTTCCCATCACTGGTTAAGCCTAGGTAAGTCGCAGCTCGAGTAAAGCCCACATACAAGAATTTGTGAAATAGCTCGGGCATGGTTTCGGCTAACTTATCCACTCCCACAAAGAACACGGCCTCAAACTCTAGCCCTTTAATATGCTCAACCGAAAATATTCTCACGTTATTACCTTCACCTAGAGTGCGGCCGCCTTCGCAGGGATCGGCGCGCAGGTTATAGGGTTCCAGTTCTTCATTGAGTGCGTCCGCAAGGGGTTTGATCTGACTGTCATCCTGCACGAGCACGGCGGTGGTGGGCAGAGGTGAAGTCATGCTTTCAATTTCTACGATGCGAGTCGCGAGCCATTGGCTGATTGCGCGAGTATCCTGGCATTCCTCGATGAAAACCGGTTTGAGGCCTTCATGAGCGCTGCTGTCGGGCAATTCGCCTTTAGCGCTTAGGTCGCCATTGCTGGCTTGCAGCAGCTTCACGGCTAGTTCATTTAAAATCCGGCTTTGTCGATAAACAGCGGTAATGTGCTGCGTACGCAGGTCGTTTGCTATCCAGGCAAGTTGCTTTGGGTCACGTATGCCAACGCCCGTAATTCTCTGGTTAAAGTCACCGCACGCAAAAAAAGACTCGCTTGATAGTGTCGAAAGGTTCTTCATGGCCGCAAGCTGTATTACGGAAAAATCAGTCGCTTCATCGACCAGTACTTGATTATAAAAATGACTGGATACAGTTTTCAGTAGTGATGGCAGGCCGCCGTTGTTAGCCCGGCTAATAGCTCGGTTGGACATCATGGCCCGAGCGGCCTCAAGTCCCATTAGCAAGATGGTATCCAGCTCGTAAGAAGAGACGTGAATCGTTTTTTCGGGGAGCTTCTCATAATAAAGGCGCTCGCCGAAAGCCTTCGTTCGGAACGCTTTGTAGCTTGCTGGAATGTCAGAAACGTAGCGTCGGTATGTGTTCCTAAAGCGATTAAGGGCATTCCTTACGGACGCCAATTTTCCGAGGGTTAGCAATTCATCTTTGTCGGGGACCCGGTTTTCTCCAAGCCACTGTATAACGGCATAGCTCACGCCCTTTTTAGGCAGAGATCGCTTATTGTAGCGGTATCGTGCGAGTGATCGTATGGCCTTTTTGTACTGGATAAACGCTTCATTGTTAGTCGTTTTTCGAGAGGTCGCTGTTACCTGATCCTCGGCTTCATCATCACCGTCGAACGTCGACTCGTCATCGTCATCGTCTTCTAGTTCCAGTAGATCAATGTGCGCTGCCAAATCGGGGAAAAGTGTACGATTGTTCTTGAATTCTCGGTTAGCAAAGGTTTTTAACAGTTCTTCGATGTCTCTGTTTAGCTGTTCAAGGGATTTCTTAATATCGTTCTCTATCAATGTGATGCGCCCGACAACATCAATTATGTTCGCGGGTTTAGTGTTCGTCAGAATTTCGGACAGGTGTTCAGCTAAACTTTTCTCGATCTGGGAATCCAGCCGGGAAATTACGTCCTTTCCCTGCATCAACTGATTGAAAAATCGCTCTTGGTGATGATGTTTGATGGCCTCATACCAGGATATTGGGTCAATAATAGCCGATTGACTGATGAAATCCGCTTTCTGTTTGAGTATAAATTTACCTTTGTTGTTGGCCCCCTGTAGGTAGCCGAAAACATTGCGCGCTAAACGGAGCTGCTCTGAATTCCAGGTGGATATGTCTTCGTTCCGAGCGGGCACATCTTCTCGGGCAAAGGCTTCGCTTAGATAGTGTTTTAGCAACTCGGTGGGTGTGAACATCTTCCAGCTTCTGGCATGCTCGCGCCCAGCCGTGTCTGAAGTGGCGTAACGTTTTTCTTCAGCTGCCAGATTTTGTGTGTCAATCTTCTGGCTTAGACGTTTGATCAAGGTCGTCGTTTTACCGGTGCCCGGAGGCCCCATCATTATCAGCTTGCTGTTGATAGGGAGCCGGAATATCTCATCCTGGAATTTGTCCAGTATGGGCTGATCGCGCAAGCTCATGGTGCGCCGGATTTCGTGTATCAAGCCTTGGCGGATGACATCGTCTGGCTCAGCCCCAGTTAGCATAGCGTCAAAGCTAGAAGCCGCGTCGACATCGACTAGGCTTAGAAGCTGGCGGAGCGAGCTGATGCTCTGGCTACCCAATTCTTCGTTATCGAATCGATTGTCTTTAGAATCCCAAAGCTTGTCTGAGGATTGTGTCGGCTTGAGTAAACATTTTTCAATAACAGTAAATTCTGTATTGTTAATCGTGTCAGCATCGCCGGTTGGCAGTGATGCTAAACGCCCCATAGAGGACTGGTAACTTGCTAATGTGACCTCATCAACGGCTACTTGATACTTCCTGGCTACATACAGGACTTTTTGGTTTCCTTCTGGGTCTTCAATGACAAGACGTGCGATAGCGGGTTCTCGAGCAAGTTGGGAATAACCTTCCTGTGTTTCTCGATTGATTCGATGAAGGTTTCTTTCTGCTTCAACCCCAGTGAAGGTATTGCCTTGTGCAAAGCCTTGGGCGCTTACACCGTGCACGGATGCCAGCGTTTCCTGTGCGGTCGATGCGATAGCAGAAAAAGTGGATAGCGTATCTTCGGCCAGATCAATAATGTGCTTGTTCAGATCGGTCATATTAAGTTCCAGTACTTCTACGTTTGATTATTTTGAGATAGATAGCCCAATGGATGGCTTCAACCCGTTGTAGTTCTCTGCTCTTCTACCACTAGCTTTTGACGGAAAAGGAGCTCTTTATCCACTTCTGGGTGGAGTTTTAGTACAACCTTTTCGCTGTCGGATAAGGCTTCTGGTGGAGGTGTTGTTGTAGTGATAATGTACTGAAACGGCACCTCGTTCCCCAATTTTTCGCAGTGGCGTTCAGCGGCGGCGACAAGGGTTACATATTCCTCGTAAAGCTTCGGTCCCATATCGGCCTCCCTTGGGCAGTCATGAATCAGGATGCCGGGGAATGCCGATGTATTACCCACTGAATAGAATAGACAGGATAAATCCCCCAGAAGTATTTCCAACACACGGTAGGCTTCACCCCCGTGTGCAGATATACCGAAGGGGCGCTCATCTGACTGAGGCTCCAGACTCCCAAAAAAATCATCGCCAAGCAGACACTCGGTTAAGCATTGCATGATGCTTTCCAGTTTTTTTTCATGACTGTTAAGCGATTGCCTTATTTTCTGGAGTGGGAGTTCGAGACGGGCTATGTCGTTTCTATGCTGTTGTTCATGTTGAGCAGCAGTTTGGACTAACTGTCGACGATACTCCGAACCTTGGGTAGATTCCCAGCGTTCCAGTTCGGCCCGTAAATTCATAAACCGAGCAGCGCGTTCAATAATAGTGTCTCGAATGCGCAGTTGCTGGTTCTGTTTACTATCCAACGCTTTGTTTTTTTGCTTATAAAGGTTGATGTCATCGTGCTTGCTGGCTAGTGCTCGCTGATAGCGGTCTACGTATTGCCCTACTTCCTCCATCTGGGCTTGTAGTGCACGTTTGTTCAGGGAGTCCTGAATGTTTGGCAATTCCAGTTTCTGAATGCGATCCTGAACATGAGTGCACTCCTTAAAGGGAATACAGGCCTCCTGGCAGTCACCGCCCAGCGCCTTCAAACGATCAAGTTCACTGGTTAACCGAGAAAATTCCTTTTCGTTTCTGGCTCGCGCTGCCTCAGCGCGCTTCAGCCGCTGATCAATACGGTGATATTCCTCTTCCAATGGGTGCAGGCTTCTAAAAATTTCCTGCCGCTCTTCCTCCTGAGTGCGGTAACGGTTTTGCCATTCTTCAAGGCTGGCATTGAGCTCTGCGTCTTTCTCGCCAAGCGCAGCCATCAGAGATGGCGAAAAAAGATCTGGCGCGTGCAAAGGCAGGTCTACCAGCTGCGGATCAAGGTCGCGCAGCTCTGCTTCGATTCTGGCTTTGATGAGATCGGATTCTCGCAGCAAGGTTTGTGTGTCTTGGGTAGTTGCTTCAAGCGCCTGCTTTGCAGAGGCTAATTGCCTGAGTAATTTGCCTTCTTCAGAGCTCATTAGCCCCAACACGGAGCGCAAGAGGATGGGTGGGTCCTGGCGGCTTCGGGACAGTCCTATGCCTTCTCCTTCTCGCCAGGCGTAGAAGGACTTGAAACGCGCCTCTTGATCTCGTGCCAGCCAGGCCAGCAAATGACGCCACTCCAGCGGTTGATCGGTCTCTGGAACCCTCGCGCAGCTAGCGTTGTGCAGAAGGGTGGGGGTTAAGGAGTCGAAGAAGTCCGTAGCGTCAATGGCGGGTTCATGACTCCAAAGTTCGGTGAGCGTTTCACCGTGAACCACCCTGTCGCTGTTGCGGTATTTAAAGCTCCGATAAACGATGTGACTTTGGCCTTGTATATCAACGATCAGCGCCACGCCGCCCTTGGGGAAGTTACTCGCCAGCTCCTTGCGCAGCTTCGTGGTATTGGGAGATTCGTCCCCCAGGCAATATCGCAATAACAGGCAGAGCGAGGTTTTTCCTACACCGTGGCCCGCCGCACGCCAGCCCTGTGCCTGTGCGTGGGTGGGCTCTATCGCCCAGACGATATTTAACCCGCGCCGAAAGGGTACCTCTCTGAAGGGTACCTTTTTCGGGTCGTCGTATATCGCCAGCCGCTTGAGGTAGAGCGCTGGCTCATGAGTCGGCTGTTCCAGCCACGCGAAATTGTCATCCATTGGTGCATCCTTGGCCTTTATGCCTGCTTGTTTTCGCCCCGTTCATTAAGGGAGCCGGTTCTCTCTTCGCTGCTCTGCTCGGACCATGAAGTCACTATCCTTTGTAGGCGCATAGCCAAATCCTGGAGCTCGTCGATAACCACAACATCTTGGGGCAGTTCGTTACCGGCCAGGGATCGATAGCCCTCTGCTTCGGCGCGTATCAAAGAGTGGCGCTGGAGATAATCCAGTACCAGGCTCCAGCGATGTTCAGACTCCATAAGGTGGGCGGCCTGAATCAATTCGGGCGCGGCAGTCTTTAAACTCTCGCTGTCATCGGAAATATCGGTGCCGATAAGAGTGAAAAAGTCATTGAGTTTCGTGCGGGGTATAAATTGATACTGGCGAATAACCAATAACAGCAGACCAGCGACTTGGGCCTCCTGTTCATTGCGGATAACTCCTTGTGGCGAGTAGGCAGCACCTCGGTAAGGGGCGTATTGTTGATTGGCGTCTTCCTTGTGCAGTTCTTCCCACGCGGCCAGAACCCGCTCTTGAGTTAGATATTTTCCGTAGGCTTTTATATCTTTGTTTTTTAACCCGCGAAAGGTTTCGGATGGGTAGTCGTCGCCCATAACCTCGGTGGGATCGAGGATGTAGCGCAGCTCCTCTTCGTTCAGGCCGTAGAGTTTGGCGTAGTAGGCATCCAGCTCGCATTTGAGTTGGTGACGGCGATCGGGGTCAAATGCGAACGGCTCGCCGTGATAGCCTAGGTCTTCGGCGAAGGATTTGAGGCGCTCTTCGGTATACGTGAGTTCCAGCACACGAGGAATGATAAAGGCTTCGTCATTCTCGTCGAATGCGGAGGGTGGGAGCACTGGCAGTTGTTTGATGATGAAGAAGTTAAGATGCGTGCCGCCTACCTTGTGTCGAGCAATAAAGTCAAAAGGCAAGCTCGTTAAGTTTGCTTGAAGTAAAGCAGCATTGATAGCATTAAACTTATTGAAGAGTATAAGCGGCATATTGTTTCCCACACCACTAAACGGAATCACCCCAGCAATTACCGTCCGCTCATCCGTTGATCGGCAAATATCCCGCCATCCCAGCAAATACTTAGGTCGCCTTGCTTCCAGCAGTGGCCATATCTGTTGCCACAGATTTTGTTGCTGCTCCAGTGCCGCTTTGAGGTGGGCTTGTTCCTCGGTAGTGAGTGGAAAGTCTTCCTGCATCGCTGCGGCAGCTTGGGCGGTGGCAGTTAGGCCGCTATCGAAAAGGTCTTTGCCCTCGCTGCGCAGGGGTTCGCCGAGCAGGGCTTGGGCGGAGGCTGTCTGGTTTTGTTGCAGGAAGGCACCGGCGCACCAGTAGGTTAGTGCGGTGGTCAACAGTTCGTTGTCCGCTTTTTTGCAGGCTTCCAGCACCGCTTTGGGCGCTTGGGCGGTGCGCAGGGTAACTTCGTTTTCCGGCACCCAGTAGCGGGGGCGGTTTTGGTGGTGGTTCTGCTTTTCGGCCAGGGTGCAATCGCGGCTGGTTTCGCCATCAAGTTCGTAGGTGGCCCAGCGATGGTCATAGTGGTGTACCATTTTGGCTTCGTATAGGGGCAGGTAGTTAATGCCAGCTACCTTCGCTCTTTGGTCTGTTAGAGAGCCGCCTATTTCCTGAATCTCTTTATACGTTTTAAACAAATGGCTTGCCGTGTTCATCATAAACATCAGCTGAAAATTTATACCCCATGAGTTGATTTCTGGTCTTTTTCCGTCAGGCTCTCGGATTAGCACTTGTCCAGATGCATAAATTTTCTTTGTGATCTCTGCATCTTTTTGGGTGCGAAAGACGGGGCAAGTCCCCGTGTTCGGATTTATCAATGCAAAATCTTTTTGAGAAAGGGTGAAGGCTCTCCGGTTGTCATAGATTTCATTAGCCTTTGAAAGGAAAAATCCGAACATTGAATGTACTATTTTAGAGCCAAGTGTCACTAGACTGAACTTATAACTTCTATGGACATCTGGAAATATTGCTTCCCGATTTTCGAAGTCGAAAAGGCTAACAATTTTATTGGTTTCGACCAAGTTACGAAAGAATTGTTGGGTAAAAGAATCGGTAGCAATTCCCGAAGGTACAATAAATCCAGACCGACCGCGAGTAGCCTTAGCATTACTAAAATGTTCGGCGAAAAGAGGTGCAAGATTTATTCTCCCAAAGCTGGTAAGCGGGAATCGACCGCCTCCATGAACAAAAGCTTGTGTTCTCAAAATTGCTTCCTGAGCTTTTAAGTGCTCCTTGTACAAACTGGGGGCAGAAGTTTCTAGCTGTTTAATCAATTTTTCTCGTGCACTCATATGACGTGCATCGGCGATTTCTGGTGCCCGAGATGAAAAAAACTCTTGAGGGTCATATTGCAGTTGATCCCACGGCGGGTTACCCAGCATCACATCAAAACCACCCGACGCACCCTCGCCAAATACCTGAGGGAAGGCCAGGGACCAATGAAAAAAGCGGTGGGTGTTGGCCAGTTCACGCGTAAAGTTGCGCACATCGTCCGGCAACGAGTGGCCTTCGGCGGCCAATTTCAGGTGGTTGTTGGTGGGTACCTGCTGCGCCGTTTTAGCGGTTTTTGGAGCAAAAAATGCGGCGGTAAACAAGTCTTCTTTCAGACGGTCATTTTGATAGTCCTGCTTGGCTCGTGCCTCGGCAAAGGCGCGGCGCTTGGCTTCAACCTGCGCTACGGTGTCTTCCTGCATGGCCTCCAGCTCCTTAAAAGCCTGCGGAATGACGCGCAAGCTGACGGCGAGTTTTTCACCGTATTTATCCTTTTTGATGGCCTGGGCGTTTTGTTTTTTCAGCTCACTGCAGATGTTTTTATCATCACCTGACAGGGGTTTATAGGCATCGGCAGGAATGCCCTTTTCCAGTTGTTCGGGGTCGAGTATACCCACCAATGCGTTACCACACTGTACATGGGCATCCAAAAAGCTCAGGGGTTTGCCGGGCTCGATGGATTCCAGCCAGAGGCCGGTTTTACACAGCTCTACGGCCATGGGGTTGAGGTCCACCCCGTAAATGCAGTGGCGCACCACATCACGCAGGGCATGCCGGTAGTGGTTTTCGGTGGCCTGGTCGCTACCGGCGTCAATTTGCGCCAGCTCGGTAGCCAAGCGGCGCGCAGCGGCCAGTAAAAAATGGCCGCTGCCACAGGCCGGGTCGCACACGCTAATGCCGAGCAGCGCTTGTCGGGGCTGTTGAGGGCTGGCCTTCAAGCGCTCGGCGATCACTGGCTCCAGGGCGGATTTAATCAGCTCTTGTACCAGAGGGTCTGGCGTGTAGTAGGAGCTGGTGAGTTTGCGGCTGTGTCTGGAGGCGGCGGTTTCGTCATCGGCATCGCCAATAAAGCTGAAGCGCCATTGTCCGTCTGGGTGGATTTGTGGCATCAGTTCTAGTAGAGATTCATAGACCGAACCGAACTCTTCGGTGTCCATATCTCGGTAGTTAATGCGGGCTTGAATACCCTGATGTTCAAAGTAGCAAAGATTAAACAGGGCACTGTACAGGTAACGGTTTGCCAACTGACTGCTAGCCAGATCTGGGCATTGGTCGTGGGAAAACAGGCCACCCAGGGCGGGCTGGCCCAGCAGAGGTTGGCCACTGGCAAAGCCGGTGAAGGTAACGCATAGTTGCTGCCAGGCGTCGCCGTAGTGATCGTAATGGCGGCGTTGACGAGCGCGTTCCCGCAGGAGGGTGATGGAGTAGCCTGCTCGATAAAGGTCGCGGGCGCCTTGAAAATCCTCGCCATCGTAGTCTCTGGTCAATAGCAATACGTCCCGGTCTTCGGCAGTGAGCATAAACAAAAAGCGGTACACCAGCCGCAACACCTGCTGAAAGTAGGCGTCGGTACTTAGCTCATCGTCTGTTAGCTTTTGGCGCAAGGCACTATTGGCCGGGTGGGCCAAAAAGCCGGTTCCCAACTGGCGCAGAGCGTCAGCCACGCCATAGCGCAGCTTGTCCAATACGCGCTCGCCTTCGTCGTGGCCGCGTTCGCGCCATTGCTCCAGCCAGCAGTGTTCCGGTTGCCCCTGTTGGGGTTCTACCCGGCTGGCGTGTAGCAGCAGCCACAGGGCGGCAAAGTCGGCGTAGTTGTCTTCCTCGAACAGGCGAGTGAAGTCCACCTCCACATAGGCTGGGCGGGTCATGGCCGGATTATCGCGCAGCAGGCGCAATACCAGGCCGTTGCTGACCATCGACCATAGGCACTGGGACTCGGCGTTCAGGTATTCCTGGGCCAGGCCCATGGGGGAACGCTTGCGGCCCTCTTGCCCGTAGTGTGCGTCGCTTTTATCCAGATCCTGATCGGCATCGCACAATACCAAAGGTAAGCTTTGCCCCCAGACTTGGTGGGTGATGGGGAACTCCCGCTCGCCCAGAGTTTGTTTGTGTTGGCAGGGTGTGACGGAATAGCCCAGTACCCGCTCGAGCAGGGGCAGTAGCCAGTCGTTGACGGTAATCGCGTGCAGATTGACGTCTTCCCGTTGGCGTTGTTGCTGGAATTCCCGCCAGCGGCCCTGGGCAATGCGCCAGTAGCGACCAATTTCGTCGTTAAACGTAAGGCCGCGCTCAATGCTGTAGTCCTGCTGGCTTTGGCCGGGCAAGCTGAAGAGACGGGTATCTTGCAGAATTTTGCTGCCCAGTAATCCGCCTACTACGCGGATGGCATCGAAATTCTGCTGGGTGGTGTTTGCCATAGTGTCTTTCCTGGGGGTTCTTTGCGCTGCCTTGGATTACAGCAAGCCGGCGTCGGGTATAAGGACGTAAACGCCCATTACATCCACAGGCAGTTGCGGCTGAACACTGTAGCTGCCGCGCGCTTCGGCGGCTTCGCGGGTGCGGCGGTGGTCGGTCAGCACTGCATCGGCGCGCTCTTGGGCGTAAGACTCAAAAGTGGGAGTAAGTTGCGGCAGAGCCTCTATAGCACGGTTCAGCGCGCGCGTGCGCGCCTCTGGCGCCATGTTTTTGCTCACCGGTAGTTGCATCAGGCGTAGTATTTCTGCTTTGTCGAGTAGTTGGGGCTCACCTCGACGGTTGACGGCCAATGCCAGGGCTTCTTCGGCCAGCAGTTCTTGGGTTTGCTGTTGATCGTGCTGGGTGCGCTTGATGCTCAGCCGGCTGCGCAGGCGTAACAGGTAAATGGTGGTGTGGGTGTCTATGCCTCGTGAATATATTGCTCCAGCGCGCGCCACTAACTTTGGGTCATCGCCACTCATAGCCATCTCAGTGAGGTAGTCTGCCAAGTGGCTGACAAGTGGATGAGTACGGTGGATAAATTCGGCCCGGTCTTTAGTGGGGTAGTTAAAATCCAGGGTTTTTATATGCATAAGACCTGCTACATCCAGCCTTTCTTTCAGCGTAAGGGGTAGATGTTGTAATGGTGCCCTCCAGGTGCCATTGGGCTGTTTATGTAGTGTGGCGTCCAGTCGATCCAATGCCTGGGTGACAAAGCGTTGCACATCATCACGCGTACCGAGTACCGCAAAGGCCTTTTCCCATTCGGGCATGACCGCTTCGGGTTTGAGGCGATTTTGGGCAAAGATAGTACGGTTTTTTCGAGTTCTGTCGCGTGCAGATTCCCAGTCTGTGTTGAATTTCTGCAGCATGGGATCGTCGGCAAATAAGTCCATACTCTGCTGCAGTTGGTCGCTGCGTAGGAGTACAGTGTTCATAATGGCCTGCATATAGCGGCCTTCGTTCTCCGGCGCGGGTACCGATACTCCCAGGGCTTTTTTAATGTTGTCTGCTTTACGGATAATCACTTGCAATACTGCACCATCTATAGGGTTATCCTCCCCGTAGAGCATCAAAGTTTTGACTTCGGTGGCCTGTTGACCAAAGCGGTCTACCCGCCCTTCCCGCTGTTCGTGGCGGGTGGGATTCCAAGTGAGGTCGTAATGTACGACGGCGGTAAATTGATCTTGCAGGTTAATGCCCTCTGATAAGCAATCAGTGGCCACCAATAACGGCGGCTTATCAGACTCTTTTAAATCATCGATACGCTTCTGACGTTCGCTAGAGTTGAAGTCACCGGTAACATATATGACTTCACGCTCTTTATAGGTTTTTTTCAGCTCATCAGCCAGGTATTCGGCGGTAGCGATGTAGCGGCAAAAAATCACCGGGTTGTGCCCTTCTTTTAGCATGGGGGTTAGGTGTTTTTTTAATGCTTGTAGTTTGGGGTCGTTACTTGACTTGAGATTGCGAGCGCGAACTATCAGTTTTTGTAAGCGTTCCAGATCTTCTATTTGGGCGCCGCCGGGTTCTATGTCATCGGAATTACTGAGCTCTTCGCCACCATCGAGTACTGTACTAATGCCTTGGGCTTCCAGTGCTTCGGCCGACTCGGCATCTTCCTGATCGCCAAAGGCGGAATCGATTCGTGTGTTAAGGGCTCTAATGGCGGCTTGCGGTGAGGAAGAGATGCAGCGCAACAGCGCAAGTGCTGCCCACCAGTTCATACGTGCCTTGAAGGTACCTTGTTCTTCTCGTTCCACGAGTTCTCTAGCGTAAGCGACGACCTCCTGAAAAATCTGGTTCCATTCGCCTGTGAGTTTGTAGGTGGCTTCCGCGGTATAGCGTTCTGGGAAGAGTTTTCCTTCCTGCCACTCTTTGATGTCCTCGCGCCGGCGCTGAATGAAATGCGTGGCTAACTTTCGGCGCAAGGGATGGTCTGCCTCCTCGTTGCCTTTAAGTTGTAAAAAGTCGCGGTGCAGTAGCCCCAAAAGGTTGTAAAAAGCTTCTTCGTCACCGCTGTGCGGAGTGGCTGTGAGTAATAACAGGTGACGTTGTTCGTTGTCGGCTAAGTCGCGCAATAGCTCGTAACGCTGTTGACGGCCCTGCCCAGTGCGTGAGCAGGTATGCGCTTCGTCGACAATGACGAACTCCGGGCATTGCTCGGCAAAGGCGTCGCGTCGGTTTTTGCTTTTAATGTAATCCAGCGAAACTACGGTAAAGGGGTATTCGGTAAAAATTGAAGTGCCAGCGGGTAAACCTCGCTCTAGCCGAGAAGCTGTACTTGAGCGAACAACGACAGATTGAATATGGAAACGGTTATTAAGTTCCTGTTGCCATTGCTCGCACAAATGCGGGGGGCAGAGCACTGTTAGTCGACTGATTTCGCCCCGGTCCAGCAGTTCGCGCGCAATGAGTCCGGCTTCAATCGTTTTACCAATGCCGACGTCATCGGCAATGAGCAGGCGCAAGGTTGGCTGCTTTAGAGCCATCATTAATGGTACGAGTTGATATGCGCGCGGTTCAATGGCGATATTGCCAAAGCTGCGAAATGGCCCGGCGCCAGCACGGAGTTTGAGCATTAGGGCATCGCGTAGTAGCAAGCCTGCTGATTGTAGACCCGAATGCTCCGGGTTGGGGTAGGGGAAGGTGGCTGGCTCAACGGGAAGCTGCTCCAACACAGGTAAAATAACGGTAGGCTGTTCCTCGCCCCCGCCGAGGGGCCGTAGGTGTAAGATTTCGGTTTTGCTTTGGGGTAAAACCACCCATTCACGGCCGCGAGCACGCACGATGGAGCCAGGGCTAAAGGTAACAGCGTTCATAATTGTGATGCTCCAAAAATATCGGGATATTGCGCTATGCGCGCGGGCCAACTGCTTTGTTCTTTGCTGAAGCGGATAACGGTTAAGCCGCTGTCTTCCAGTTGGGCGCTGAGCGCAGCATCTACTTTTTGCCGCTGAGGGAACTCGTGATGCGGGCCGTCGATGTAAATCACAGCATTGTGATTACGGTAGATAAAATCCGGCCGTGTCTGGAATTTTTCGATGGTTATCTGTGCGTCATCGGGCAGGTGGTGGCCGTATTGTTTCAAGTGTTGCAGAAAGGCTTGTTCTAGGCTTGAACCACTGAGCGTATGCAGGTGCTCGTAATGTTCGCCGTGGTTGCGACTCTCGGTTGAGGGCACTTTATGTGCCCCGGTGAGTGCTTGAAG
This sequence comes from uncultured Gilvimarinus sp., assembly GCF_963972205.1. Taxonomy (NCBI): domain Bacteria; kingdom Pseudomonadati; phylum Pseudomonadota; class Gammaproteobacteria; order Cellvibrionales; family Cellvibrionaceae; genus Gilvimarinus; species uncultured Gilvimarinus sp. Next base: position 581,227 of record NZ_CAXAUC010000002.1, read on the forward strand.
AAGTTCGAGCAACTCCGGGGAACCGCGATCAATGAGCGTATGATCCATTTGGTTGTAGTAGCTGAGCAGGCACCGGTAGCAGCCTGCTTCGCAGTCTTGGTTGGCATTCTGATAGTTGCCTTGCTTTTCCAGCTGGTAATGACAAATGGCCAGGGCCCGCTCTGCTACGCGCGCCAGAGCTTTGCTGTCACTTAACAGGCGGGTAAGTACCCCCGCGCCGCCTTCGGCGGATTCATAAAAGAGGATGGCTTTGCGCTCGTTACGGTTGGGCAGCGGTTCTGCCATTAGTTCGGATTCTTCAATTTGAAATTCTTCTTCGATGCCACGTTTGAGTGCGTATTGCAAGCTGGTTATCAAGGAGTCATCCATGTAACCGCTGGGCCGAATAATCAAGACATTGCGGCGATCTTCAACATAAGGAGTAATGCGCTCCACATAGCGGTCACTTTTGGAGGCTTCATCGTTTTGGTCCTGCGAGGCCTGTTCGTCTTTGCTCCACATGCCTGAGGTGGTATCGATATTGAATCCGTATATGGATTCTTCCTTACGGCGACGCCAGCCCAAGTTGATGCGCCACACCGTTGCGGCAGGTGCGTATTGGATGTGTAACAGGATATTTTCGTCCTTATCGTTAACATCGCCACTGATGACGCGAAGTCGGCCCTCACAGGATGCAAACTGCAAGGTGGTTTGCATGTCGTAGCCCTGGCGCTGGCGCTCCTCTTCGTCACATGTGATACGCAAGACACGCTGGGTGCTCACATTTTCGATACGATAGAGATTACTGATGCGTTTGCCACCGTCTATGGGGGTTCCGCAGGCTATACAGAGTTCATTTTCCAACTGCTGCTTGAAGTGGCCATAGCCGCACTCTGGGCAGAGTCGCGCCTCTTCTTTGGCGAGCCCGGGTTGCTCCATATCTTGCTCTTGGCGAATGCCCAGCATGACCTGTTTGACGCGATACTGGGAGCCTTCATGATAAATCAAGCTGAGTGGACCAAATTCGGAAATTGCCAGAAAACGCGGGCGTGCTAAGAAACTATCGCGACCGATACTGCCCCGTCTCCCCTGTATATAGGCCAGTAGTGGCAGACGCGGAAAATTGTAACCTGGTAAGAAGCCTTGACTGGCCAAGTAACGATAGGTTGAGAAATCCGAGTTTTGTCCGGCGCCGGTATTGAGGAGTAAGCCAATTTGAGTGCGTGCTTCGTTGTAGCGTCGGTCCGCGGCTTTTTTATCTCGCTCCGCGAACGCGGGGTTAGAGATAATCGCGTGTGCTTTTTGCAGTTGCTCCTGAGTCGAGGCGTAGAGTTCTCGCCAACGTTCCAGTGCGTCATTGAACTGGCGGAAGGCCCCTTTGATTCGGCTCTCCAACCAGGTTGAGCATGCTTCATCGATACTGACTTCGGAGTTTAACCAAACGCCCTGGGCGTCCACCAGCTCTGTTTTTAGCATGCGCAGTAAATTAAGGCCCCGTTGCGCCGCTTGCTGGCGCACTTTGTCATTGTCCATTTGTATGGCGAATTCATCCAGTAATGACATTGTATCCGGGTTGGACATATCGAGCATGTCATTGACGGTTTTGGGTAGCGCTTTTTGGGTTTCGTTCAGCCATACTGCGTTCAGGTGACTGGTCACTAATTCTTCATTGGCAAGATCAAGTGTTGGTGGGCTTACATGACCGTGCACCATGCGTACTGGGTCGGTGAAAAAATACTGATCATGTGGGCTAAGCGCTGCACAATAGGTGAGTACCAGAGCTGGTTGACCGGAACGGCCGGCTCGACCGGAACGCTGGGCATAGTTTGCAGGAGTCGGTGGCACATTTCGCATGTACACGCTATTGAGTGAAGCAATATCGACACCCAGTTCCATGGTTGGAGAACAAAACAAGGTTTTTAACTCTGCCTTGCGGAACAGTTTTTCACGCTCCTCTCGCTGGCTGGCGTCCACTTGTGCTGTGTGCTCACGCGCTTCTAAATCAAATAGTGTGCGATTGCCGCCACGTAACAATTCTGCAATGGTTGTGTACAAATTGCGGAAGTATTCGTTATCTGAGCGATAGGGATCGGCTGTTTCAAGTTGGTCTTCCTTGGTGGTCGGTTGCCATTGTAAGAACTCACCTAAAAGCTGGTAACCACTTTGGTCTTTTTCGTATTCCTCAGCTTCTACCATGTTATAGGCGTATAGCGCTTCGATCAGGCTTTGAATCAGATCAGGGTAGGTCTTGTCATTAATTCTGGGTAGTGTTGCCAAGTCATTGCCCCAAACGCTACTACTTTTTAGCTGTTGTGCCAAAGCTGAGCGACTGGAGCCACTGACGAAGTTGGGGTTGTTTTTGTGCTGCTTGGGTTTTCCCGTCAGCAGTAAATAACAGCTTGCTTGAAGTTGCTCTTCTTCGCTGAATCCCCACGGCTCCTTAAGGTACTGGAAGCTTTGCGAGCGCATTTGCTCTTGCTGTATCGAATCAAGAAACCGACTTTTAATGCACAGGCCTCGACGCATGGTATCGAGTATGGCTTTGAGTGCTTTTTTCCTATTTTCTGGTTTAACAGATCCCAGCTCACGACAAGGTAGGTCTTGCCAGATACTTTCATCTTGACAGAGTTCATCCAGGCCTTCGTAGTTGATACTCAACAGCCCAAGCTGTTCCAAGTTGGGATTATTGTAGCGCCAGCCCCGGCGTAGATCGAAATACAACCGGTAGGCTAGCACGTTGCGAGCGGTTTCTTCTGCTCTGCGCCTACCGGGACCCTTGGCAAACGCGTTTTCAAGATAATCCGATCCGTCTTTGTTAAACCCCAGTGCTTCAAAGACCGCTTGCGGTAAATTGCTGTCGGTTAAATAGCCGTCTGGGGCTTGTTGAGTGGCCGCCAAAAGACTCGCGCGCAGTAACAGTATCTGTACAAAATCGTTGTAATGCCCGGCTTGCAGAGAGGCATCTTGTCGGTTATCGGTAAAGCCGAGCAGTTTTTTGGCGTCATCTGCCAATTGGGTGTCGCGCTCCAGCATATAGCGTAAAGCGGAAATGGCCAGTACGGTGGTGGCGGATGATCGTCCCTCGCCACTGAGCGAGGTGAGGCGGTTGGAGTCTTTCCCTTGGGCTTGGTGGACAACACCACAGCTTAAGCAAAAGCGGAAGCTGCCGGGAATGTACCAGCCGGGTTCGCCTTCATGACTTACACGACCGCTGGTTTCAACATAGTATTGCCGGGGTTTGAACTTTTTGTAGTTGCTCTTCAGACGCAAGTCACCATTTTTTTCTTCAAACCAATTTTCGGGGAATCTATCGGGGTCTTCGTCGTCCCATGAGCGTGCGGAATCGAACATAAAGAAGCCCCAGCGCTGCTCATCGCTGTCGGTGTCTTTTTCGTTAATATCGCGCGGTGCAAGAAAGAAGTCGTCATACTCCTGATCGTGCCATACGGGCAGATACTCCTGCCCACACTGGCGACAGAAATGCAGGCTGTAAAATTTTTGGTGGCGGTCGCCGGGCAAGAATTGTTGGCCACTGAGGTCAATCGTCCGCTTGCCTTCTGGGGCAAGTGTCGAGAATACATTACTAGCGCCTGATAAAAATTGATGTAGACGAAAGGCAAAAAGGGGTTTGCCTTGTTCGTCAACAACGCGATAGGCGAGTAACAGGAATTCTCGTAGGTAGGCTTTACATTGTTCTACAGAGCAGCTTGAGTCTTGGGCTAGCTGCTCTGAAGCCCAATCAAGATTTTGCGGTTGGGCCCTAACCCACTTTCCCTCTTCGCGTCTGAGACCTAGGGTGAGCTCAATCCAACCCGATATGGGGTGTTCGCGCAGAGCTTTGAAATCAGCATCCGTTGGTACCGGTTTATTAAGGGCTTCGGCCAGCTGCTTCTTGCCAGGTTGGGTTTCATAAGGTGTCAGGTGCTGAAGCGTTTCGGTAATAATATTATCCGGCTTGACCTCATCCCCAAAAAGCTTGGTGGCGACTTTGGCAACGGTTGCCTTACGTGCGGCCAGAGTGCCTTCGCTTGCCATGGTGGCAGATGTACCGATACACAAGACATTATCATTCAGGGATTCGCGGACACGACGCACGAGCATGGCGACATCGGCACCTTGTCGGCCCCGATAGGTGTGCAATTCATCGAGCACCAGAAATTTTAAGCCCTTTGCTGCCTGCATGATTGTGCGATCAAGATCACCCTGACGAGTCATGAGCAGTTCGAGCATCATAAAGTTTGTCAGGATAATATCGGGTGGTGCTGCGGCCATTGCTTGACGTTCATCATCCGACTCTTGCCCAGTGTAGCGCCCATAGGTAACAGGTGCATTCATGCCCGAGTGTTTAAAAAATTTGTCCAACTCTTCCAGTTGCGAGTTCACCAATGCATTCATTGGATAAATAATGATCGCTTTGATGCCTGGTTTGGGGTTTTTGGTCCGATCTTTGAGTACGGCATCCACAATTGGCAAAATATAAGAAAGTGACTTACCGGAGCCTGTACCAGTGGTGAGTACGTAGCTTTCTTCTCGTTGAGCTACATAAATGGCGTCCTGTTGGTGTTTATGCAAACGAGCGGAAATGCCGACGCCTCCAGTATCATCCCGCCCAAAACGGAAAATGTCCGCGCAGTGGGGGTGAAGTGTCCCCTCGTTGCACAATTGTTCTACGGTGCCACCAGGTACAAAGGAGGGGTTGAGCTGAATAAGAGGTGCAGGCCAATAGTGGCCATCGTCATACCTGGCTTGGACGAAAGCTTTAATATCCTGTGACTTGATCTTGGTGAAGCTCGTGGTGAAAGCTTTGTAATCGGAGATGACCGAGTCTCTGTACTGGAATACGTCCATTCTTTATATTGTCCCCTCGATCTATTTATGATTTCCAGAATGTCGTCATACTCGCTTATCATACCCGATGTGACAACCTGCGCCACTGCGAGATCGGGCATGAAAGATCGTGTTCTTAAGGCGCCCGGGCAATTTTATTAGTGAATAGATTTCACGTATGGGGGTATATTTGGGGGTACTTATATTTATCGAACAGGGATATATTTATATATATCAAATAGATGTGGCGCCTATTCGCATCATCCCGAGGCGCCATATAAGTAAAAGCCTACCTCGAAAGAGGTGGGCTTTTTTTATGGGTGTCCGAACGGATGAGGCCGCTCTTTTGTTTGCTGGCAGTCGCGGCATTGATCCCGGCAGTTTCGGGCAGCTTGGGGTACATTGGCGCGCCTGAGCCGCTGGGCGTAGTCCCACGCGCCATAAATGGTGGCGCTGGATCACCAAGTTCTGGGGCGTTTAGAATCGAGCAGAGCGAGCCCTGAATGCGCCGTATCAAAGTTCTGGTTAGTCCGATACCGGCCGCAAGCCCGCCGTAATACGGACTTTTCGTTTCTGCTCCCTCTTAAAGAGTCCAAAGTCTCCCTCTATCCAACGTATTTTTGGGTATTACAGAGCGTGTTCGTGCGCGGCATAGTCCAAGGGAGCGGGTAAAACTGATCCAGTGAGATAAAAGGCGATCTCTGTGGCGTAGGCTCGGAACGGCATACCTTTTATCTGATCCTATTTATTACCTGAGAGTCAGGCGGTCATGCATCAAATCCCCAACAACACCCGCGGTCAGGCTATGCTAGGCGACTTTCCCAAAACCATATACGACGTTATCCTAGGCAGCAGCGAGGCGCACCAAGATCCAGTAATGTGGCTACGAGCTAGTCTGGATAAAACTAAATAATTTGCTCAAGTGATATTCGAGTTGCTGGCGGGCAAATCGATTTCTGAAGGAACTGAAAATGTCTAATAGCTGGATGATCCGCGCTGGGCGTGGTGGTACCTATATCGAAGACTTTGAGTCTAAAGGCTACGCGGCCATTGGATGGTCGCGCCTTGGTGAGCTAACCCAATATAAAACTACCGATGCCTTGAAAGAAGCGTATCTTCGAGAATTTACCCAGTCGAAACCACAGGCTATGGCCAACGCAGTGGCAATGATCCTCAAGTTTCGCGACCATATCAAAAAAGGCGACACCATTGTCAGCTATGACACGGAAACCCGGCAGTACCTGATTGGCGTAGATCAAGGTCAGTACATCTATAAGCCAGATGAAGTGGGCGACTATCCTCAGTTGCGTGTAGTGAACTGGAGAGGTCGGGTCAACCGTGACGCCCTTAGCCAGTCGGCCAAAAACTCTTTGGGCTCCACACTCACATTATTCTCGGTCAGCGATGATGTCGTTGCTGAGATGCGTGCCGCCTTATCTGGTAAACCCCGTAAGGTGGAGGCGCCAGAGGAGGCTTTGGAGGAGTCGGGCAGCTTTGAGCTACTGAAAGACGAAGTGATCGGCAAGAG